>JAXGQX010000046.1:0-11390 GCA_040766225.1 Bacillota bacterium
AGCGGTCCTAAGGGGGATACCCCCGTATGTCCAGACCTGGGGGATGTAGCACATTGATGACGCCACTTCGCCCGTTTCGGCATCCTCCACAACAGTGAAACAGCTTGCGTTCGTGGTCGGGTGGTTTCCGTCGCAAAGGACACGGGTCCATGCACCCTGACCCTGTATCCGCTCATGGAAGTCGACCAGTTTCGAAGCGTCCGCCGGCGTGCACCATCTCAGTACCAAGCCGTCTCCCAGGTCCTTCTTGCCGAAAAAGTCAGCCATGGTTTTCTCCTCTAGGGCTAGTGTCGTTCGCCGCATGCCTATTGTGCGCATTTAGTCCCATTCTCCCCGGTCTTTGACTACACCTTTCAGCGCGCAAACCGGCGGCCTAGTGCGAGAGACCGGCGACCTAGCGGATGCGAAAGCTGCCGTCGGAGGGGCGCTATCGTTTATGGCACCAGACCAGGTGCTCCGACGAATCGGTAGCCTGGTACGGTTCCGGCGATTCCTCAGCGCAGACGGCATCGGCGAATGGGCACCGCGCCCTAAACCGGCAACCCGGAGGCGGATCGACTGCGGTGGCTACGGACCCCGAGAGAATGATCCGTTCGGACGAATACCCGTCGATCCTCGGAATCGAGGAGAGAAGCGCCTGCGTGTACGGGTGAAGCGGGTTCTGGAAGATGGTCTCCGTAGGGCCCGTTTCCGCCATCTTTCCCAGGTACATGACGGCGATCCTGTGGCTTGCGTGATGCACCACGGCCAAATCGTGGGAAATGAGGAGGTAGGCCAGGCCGTACTCGGACTGCAGGTCCTCGAGCAAGTTGAGTATCTGGGCTTGCACGGAGACGTCCAGGGCGGAGACCGGTTCATCCGCGACTATGAAGGACGGATCTGTGGCCAGAGCGCGGGCGATGGCGATTCTCTGGCGTTGCCCGCCGCTGAACTGGCTCGGATACTGGTCGAGGTGGTCTGAGCGCAATCCCACGCGCTCAAGGAGTCTCACGGTCGCAGCTTCTTGATCAGGAAGCGGGACGCCCTTAGCGGACAGCGCCACGCCGATGATGTGTCTTACTGTGTGGCGCGGGTTCAGCGACGCGTAAGGGTTCTGGAAGACCATCTGCATGGTGGCTCTGCCGTTGCCGGCGCCCCTTCCATTCCCGACGCCGTCCAATCGTTGGCCGTCAAACAGAACGACCCCCTCGGTTGGCGCATACAGCCCCGCAATGATTCTTCCTAGCGTGGTCTTGCCACAGCCAGATTCTCCGACCAGACCTAGTGTTTCGCCGTGTCCGACTTCCAGGTCGACTCCATCCACGGCTTTGGTCGTCCGTGTTTTGGCGCCTCCCAGCCGACGCTCCAACACGCTTGGTCGGGTGGTAAAGTATTTTCTTATGCCGATCGCTTGAAGGAGCGGCCTAGTCATCTCAGTCCCTATCGCTATCCACCGCCAATTCTTCGGCCTCTTCCTGAACTTCTTCTCTGGCTACGATGGCAGTCCAGCGCCAGCAGCGCACCCCTCTTCCACCGCCGACCGGAAGGAGCTCTTGCCTGTCTGGGTCCTGGCATCCTCTCGCCCTGTGTTTGCATCTTCCGTAGAAGGAGCAACCCATCCTCTGGCCGATGAGGTCCGGCACGTTTCCTGGGATGGGCGTTAGCCGCGAGCCCTTGCTGAACTTGGGTATGCACTCCAGGAGCCCTTGTGTGTACGGATGAAGGGGCGCGCTCAACACGTCCCTCACGGGCCCCTCTTCTACGATTTGTCCGGCGTACATGACGGCGATCCTGTCGCAAAACTGGGATGCCACAGCAAGGTTGTGGGTTACCAGTACGATAGCGGTCCCGTTCTCCCTGTTGATCTTGCGCAAGAGGTCCAGGATCTGCGCTTCGATGGTCACGTCCAATGCAGTGGTGGGTTCGTCAGCAAGGATCAGGGAAGGCCTGCACGCCAAAGCGATAGCTATCATTACGCGCTGTTGCATCCCCCGCTCAACTGGTGAGGATACTGGTCTAGGACAGTCTCGGGCGAAGGGATACCCACCTCGGCAAGAAGGGATGCCAGATTCTCTCTGCCCGACTTTCGGTCCTTGTGACGCCACAACCCGTGCACCAGCAAAGCCTCTTTTAGCTGGGCACCTATCTTGTGTGACGGGTTCAGCGTGGACATTGGGTCTTGGAACACCATGGAAACTGCTGCGCCCCGCGCCGATCTCATTTGGCGACCGTCGAAAGTGGCCATGTCCTTGCCGTTAAGCAGCACCTTTCCTCCGGCGATTCTGCCCGGATAGGGGAGAAGACCCATCACCGCGAGCAGAGCGGCGCTCTTGCCACAGCCGGACTCCCCGACCAAGCCCAGGATTTCGCCTTCATGGACCGTGAGGTCCAGCCCCTAACCGCTCGAACTGTGCCCCGGTCGGTTGGGTATTGCACCCGCAGGTCCGCTATTTTCAGAACTTCTTTGGACTCCAAGAGGTTCATACTGAACACCTCCTACTACCTGAGACTATCTAGAACGTCTTCAAATCTGGGTTCAGTGCCTCTCGCAGGGCCTCCCCGAAGAGGTTGACCGATAGGACAAGGACCACCAAGAACAGCCCGGGCAACGCCGAGAGATGCCAGTGGTCGATGATGAACCGGTATCCGTCCTGGATCATAGACCCCCAAGCAGGGATCCTCGGGGGATACCTATCCCCAGGAAACTGAGGGATGCTTCCATGACCATCATGGTGCCCATCCTCAATGTCCCGACTACGATGAGCGGATTTATCATGTTGGGCAGTATCTCGGAGAGCATAATTGCGGCGTCCGAACGGCCCAGGACTCTGGCCGAGTCCACGTACTGCAGGTCTTTTCCGCCATTACGCCTGCCCTGGCCAGTCTGAAGAACTCGACCCAACCCTTGAAGCACAAGGCCCAGATGAGGTTCCAGAAGCCGGGGCCCATCATGGCCATCGCGCCAATGGCGAATATCAAGTATGGGAACGCCAGCAAGATCTCGCTGAACCTTGAAAGGGAGGCGTCCAAGACCCTCCGTAGTAGCCCGCCAGGACGCCCAAGGTGCTCTCCTATCAGCATGGAGATGGAAACGGTTATAACCCCCACCAGTATGGATACGCGAGCGCCGTAGACGATCCGAGAGAATACGTCCCGCCCGAGATGGTCCGCGCCCAAGAGATACTTGCCTCTTAAGGATGGAGGCGCGAAACGATCGGCCAGGTTCATGCGGTCCGGAGGGATCCTGGTTATGGCCGGCGCGAATACCGCGGCAGCTATGAACAAGAGCACCAAGAAGAACCCCAGAACCGCCAAGTTGTTCTTCCGTAAGCGGCGACTAAGGGAGCTCGCGCTGGCGTGCCACAGACGGAATCGTAACTTCATGAGCGCGATTCTCGTGCTCATGAGCTCTCACCGACCCCGATCTTGGGGTTAAGCCACGTGTACAGGACGTCCGACACGAGGTTCACCAAGACGAAAGTGAAGGCGTACACCATGACTGACCCCTGCACCAGCGAGTAGTCCCTGCTGAAAATGCCGTCCACGACAAGCCTCCCCATCCCGGGCCAACCAAATATGGTCTCGACGATCATGTTTCCTCCAAGGAGACTGCCCACTTCCAGACCTGTGATGGTCACCGTGGGTATAAGGGCGTTTCGGAACGCGTGCCGGATAACGACTGCGAACTCGCGGACGCCTTTCGCCCTGGCGAACGTCACGTAATCCTTGCGAAGGACCTCTAGCATGCTGGACCTCACGACCCTGGTGATGATGGCGGCCGGGGCGGCTCCAAGCGCAACCGCGGGCAAGATTAGGTGTCTGAGGCTCGCCTTTAGGGCTTGGCCGTTTCCCGTCAGAATCGAGTCTAGAACGTAGAGCCCCGTGACGTGCTGAGGGGCAAATCCGTACGGGGCTCTGCCCGATGTCGGCAACCATTTCAGGTTCACGGCGAAAACGAGGATGAGCACGATGCCGAGCCAAAACGCCGGCATGGAGATGCCTACGAAAGCGCCCGCCATGCTCGCTCTGTCAGCGATGGAGTTGTGCTTGACTGCCGAGATGATCCCGATGGGGACAGCGACCGCCAGCGCGAACAGTATTGCCGCTAACGCCAGTTCCACCGTGGCGGGAAGGGCTTCCGCTATCAGGCCGGAAACATCCGCTGACCGGGTGATTGAGTATCCCAGGTCTCCCTTGACCACTCTGGACAAGTAGTTTGCCAACTGGACGTGGATCGGTTGGTCCAGGTCAAACTGAGACCTTAGGGTATCGATTTCCTCCTGCGTCACGTTGGAGGCTTCACCGAGCATGATATCCACCGGATCCCCGGGGATTAGCCTCATGAAGAGGAAGACCACCACACATACGCCAATCATAATCGGAAGCGCGGCCAGCGCTCTCTCCAAGACCTTGATCCCGCGCAAACTCACCAGTCTCCTTCGCTAATGTGAACGGATTCGGTGGGGGAAGCTCCGCGGCCGGCCCTCGGACCGCGTGCTCCGCGGGAGCTTGCCCAGGCACCAGATCCAGTTGCGTCCGTCACTCGGTTAGTTCAGCTCGTATTCCCGCTGCCCGCAGCAGTTCGACAGCCTTTTCCGGGTTGTACTCGTAGGGTTTCAGGTTGGGGTTGAAACCGAAACCGCTGGGAAGGAACGCGGTCGCTACCCTTTCTCCGTGGCCCTCGTAGATGGAGTTCAGGATGGCGTCCCAATCAACGGCATAGTTCAGGGCCTGCCTTACCCGGACGTCGTCGAAAGGCGGCTTAGTCAGACAGAGCTCTATGCCGTAAACCCGGGTGCCGGGCACTGACTGCACTTTGACGGTGGAGTCGCCCTGAAGGCCTTTTGCCATGTCCGGCGGAAGTTTGTCCGCAATTTGGATTTCGCCCGCTTTAAGCGCGGCGACTCGAGTAGCGGGGTCAGGCATCATCCTGAAAATGGCCGTCTTAATCTTGGCGGTGCCGACAGGTGTGATGTCCGGCGAGCCGCCATAATAGTCTTCGAACTTCTCCATAACCACCTGCTCGTTGAGTTTGGCTTCCACGAGCTTGTACGGACCTGTGCCTATCGGCTTGGAGGCGAACTCTTCATCGCCCACTTCTTCCACATATGCCTTGGGCACGATTTGGAAGTGGCATAGGGCCTGCATGAAGACGGGGAAGGGCGTTTGCAGAGTGAACTTGACGGTCTTCTCGTCCACCTTCTCAACGGACTGAAGGGGTCCCAAGAGGCCCTTTCTCGGCGACGTCAGCCCGCCGATCCCGTTTTCCGCCAAGACGCGGTTGAACGTGAAGACCACGTCATCGGTAGTGAGCGTCTCGCCGTTGTGGAACTTCACGCCGTCACGGATTCTCACGAGATATGTTTGCGGATCGGGGGATTCCCATGACTCCGCTATTTCGGGCACCACGTTCCCGTCCCACGTCCTTGTGACGAGAGCGTCAAATATGTTCCTGATGACGGTCTCCGTGTCCCTATCCCTGTAATTCCCCGGATCGAGGGTGATGATCTTGTCGATCCCCAGTCCAACGGTGATGGTGTCGCTGCCTTCCAAAGTGACGTCATGCAGGTTTATGCGAGAGTCCATGGCGACCTGCCAGTTGCCCACCTTGGCCGATGCCGCGGCGGTCTCCTTAAGGTAGTAACCGAAGACCCACGGGGCATCCTCATACAGCATGTCTTGGGCCTCGTAGTAGAGATCTTTGCGGGCAGTATCGTCGGTGGTGATTGTGGCTTGGTCCAGGAGCGCGTCAAACTCCGCGTTGGAGTAGAAGGAGTAGTTGCCCCGGTCCCCGGTCCTGAGTTTGGGTATTACCAGGTCAAACGGATCGAAGTACGCGCTGCCCCAGTCCGTCATGTACATTTGCCTGTTGCCGGCCATGAACTCGGCCTTCATGGCGCTCCATTCCCAAATGCGCGCTTCCGCCTGGATACCGATCTGGCGGAGTTGCGCGGCCACCGCTTCGGCTTCGTCCTTGCGGTTTGCCTCGCAGTCGATGACCACGGAAAGCGGCGTACCCTCGGGTTCTGGTTCAGGCTCCGCAGTGGAGCAGGCGGGCACCGCCAGTACAAACGCCATGACCACCATGAGAAGAACTACCAACAGCTTGTTTCTGCGCGACATCAAACATGCCCCCTCCTTGTTCTCTCTAATCTGGCGCAGTTGGGTGTGGCAAAGCAGACGGCATTAAGGCACATAGTCGGACGCCGGAATGGGACCGACTGCCGGTACGGGCCTACTGCGATTGCGTACTACCGGACCAAGAGGGAGTGCCCCACGGTGAAGCAGGGCCTTTGGAGGAGGACTCTGGAGTGCCTCCGTCCGTACGACGCTCTTGCGTAGCAAGGGCTCCCTCACCAACGCTTACGAGGTTAGCTGACGGGCTCGGGCTGATGAAGTAGCCCTACCTGACTAGGCAGGATTAGCCCCTACGAATGGTTCCCCCGCTCCTTGGAAAGAGGATTCAGCGCAGAACGGAAGTCCGGTGCCTAACAGCTCGGGACGCATATCTACGGATAACTGACTACCGGGTTAACCTACCGCTAGATCGAATGCCATCTGTTGCTACCTCTTACCTTTGTACCCAGATCGTATATTGTATCGAGGTCTGAGTCAACACACCCATCTAGACCGGGAGCCTCTCTGGGCCAACCGGAAGACCGACTCCGCCGCGGCCAACATGCCTATCCCGACTTGGGAGCCTCTACTACATGCACGAAAACGGTCAGCGGGATCGTATGAGAAGGACATGAGACACAACCTGACGAATATGTATGATAAGGAAGTTGCCGATGATGTATTGTGTTCCGGGACTCTTTGAGATGGTTGTCCGTTTGGTATATACTGTTTGGAGCACGTGGCTTTTGTCTTTACGATAGCCGGAAGGTGATGGTGAGTGGACGACCCCGGGGGTAGTACGGCCATAATTGCCGCCCTTATCTGCTTAGTATTTTCCGCTACATTCTCCTGTTCTGAGAGCGTTCTGTTTTCTTCGGACTTTATCAAGCTGAAGAGCGCTTTCGCACACCATAAGGGTCTCAAGAAAGCTCTTCGGCTTAAGGAGGATCCGAAGCCGGTGCTCTCCAGTCTTCTTCTTGGGAACACCCTGGTCAACATCATGTTTGCTTCCATCGTGGCAGCGATCGCCTTGGCCCATCTGAGCCTATCCCGAAACATAGTGGAGTTCATCGCCACTTTGGGAGGCACCGTAGCACTCGTCATATTCGGGGAGATTACGCCCAAACTGATAGGCACCGCAAACCCCGAATCCCTCCTGGTGAAGGTGACCCCGGTCTTGGCTGCTCTCGGCTTCATCATGAGGCCCTTTGCCTTCGTCGCCGAGAAGCTGGCGTCGGGGTTCGCATGGGCCCTCCCTAGCGTGAAGAGCAGGGCGGAGGAGCTAAACGAGGCCAGGCTCATCGCCGCTGTGGACCTAGGCGAGACATCTGGAGCCATCCGAAACGATGAGAAGGAGATGATCCACGGCGTTATCGACAGCCGGGACGTTGTGGTGACCGAGGTGATGGTCCCGCGCCCGGACATGATCGCGCTGCAAGAGGACAGGAACGCTCTGGACGCGCTCAATCTGATGCTGAGATACGGGCTGTCTAGGGTACCCATCTTTGTGGATACCAGAGATAACATAAGCGGAATCGTCAACATCAAAGACTTGATGGTTTACGCCGGCAGCGCCGAACGGCCGGGCGGTTGGCAGGAAGCCCTTTCTAAGAGAGCTGCCAAGGAGTTCGCTATCCCGCCCCATTTCGTTCCGGAAACCAAGAACGTCAGGAGCCTCCTGCAAGAGATGAAACAGGGCGGCATCCACATGAGCATCGTGGTAGACGAGTACGATGGCGTTTCCGGCTTGGTTACTTTAGAAGACCTGGTTGAGGAAATAGTAGGCGAGATCCGCGACGAATACGACGTCCGCGAATCGGACCCGGTCGCGATTTCCGACAATTCGTGGGAAATCCCCGGGCGGATGAGCCTAGTCGACTTGGAGGATTACACGGGCATCGAGATTGATTCCGAAGATATGGACACCGTGGCGGGCATCGTGATGAAGGCCCTGGACAGGGTCCCGAATCCGGGTGATGTATTGACCCTGCCCGAGCCGCCCATAAGGATTCTCGTTAAAGATGTAAAGGGCCCTAGAATCAGAAAACTTCTCATAGAGAAGTTGGAGCGACCAGAGGGAGAGGTAACTGAATAGATGGAGGACGTACCGTTACTGGACGTAGCCGCGAGGGCGACGCTTTTAGTCCTATCATTCTTCGCCATCGGCTTTTTCTCGGGTTCTGAAACTGCCTATTTGGGTATGGATAAATTGGCTATCCTGGGACTCTGGGCGTCGGGCGACAGGAAGGCCGGCACCCTGGTATCTCTAGTGGAAAACAGAGAGAACACCGTCTCGGCGCTCCTGATTGGGACCAACGTGTTCACCGTGTTGGCGTCGGTCATGTCGGCGTCAATCGCGGCGCTCTACGGCATAACCGGCACCGGGGGTCTGGCGGCAGTGTCCTTGGCCACAACCGCGGTGGTGTTTCTGTTCTCTGAGTTGGTCCCAAAGAACTACGCGGCGGAGAATCCCACTGAGACCGCATTGATCGTCGCAGTTCCCCTTGCGACGGTTGCTAGATGGCTTACGCCCGCTTCGGTAGTGCTGTCCTATCTCCCGTCTCTATTGGCCAAGACCCTGGCTCCAAAGAACGAGGGTGTGGCCGCCGAGTCTGACAGCGCCGTGAGGCTGGCTCTCGACTTGGTCGGGGACGAGGGCGGCGTTAACAAGGAGGATTCCGAGGTTATCGTCGGTGTGCTGGATTCGTCTGACACGCGCGTCTCCGATGTAATGACGCCTCTATCCAAGGCGTTCGTCCTTAGCCCTGACACCAGCTTAGCCGAGGTACTGGACGGTTTCGGACAGCACCGGTTCAGCAGAATACCGGTTGTCGCTTCCGGTAGTGCGGAAGTGCTGGGCATCGTCTACGTGAAAGACGTGATGCGGGCGTTGAGGTCGGAGAAGTCCAGCGCCAAAGTTACCGCTATCATGCGCCCTCCGTTCTTCGCTTCCCATACGGAGACGGTGCTGGACCTGTTGTCGAAGATGCGGAAAGCTCGCGTCCACTTTGCCGTAGTCATGGACGGAGACCGCCCGGTGGGCCTTGCGACCATGGATGATCTTCTGGAGGAGATTCTCGGCGCGATCCAAGAGGATGCGACCACCCGGCTCCCGGTGAGGAGCATGGTCGCCGTGACCGGAGGGGTCGATGAGTTGCAGGCAGGCAGTTTTGACAACGACCTGGGGTCTCCTGACGAGGTTAGGTGAGGCCGACTTTTGCACGACGGTGAACCTTCACGACGTGTTCTACGCTGTGCGAAACGGCGTGGTCGAAGACGGTGGTCGAAGATGTATGGGAGGTCGCCGGAAGGGGCAAGTTCGCATAGGACAGAGTCCTCTCTAGGTGCATAGACTGTTCCGAGTGACCGGGCCTCCCATCGAAGACGAGGCCCGGACGGCTCTGACGCCGACGGTGCTCTTGACGAGAGTGCTTGCGCCGGGAGGGCTCGCGCCGGAAGCACAAGCGCGGAGAGTGCTTGCGTCAGAAAGCCCATGTGCCGACAGGAGCTGCGCCGGAGGCATTTGTGCGAAAAGCACTTGAGAGGACGTGATCCTATGACTATGGCACCTTCGTCGCCGAACGCTTCGAGTGAACCTCCGGCGCCTTCGTCGGCGACTACCCCTGCGACCCCGGCGTCATCGTCGGCAGCTTCGTCGGGGACCTCATCGATGACGTCGTTGCCGCCGCCTTCGGCGACTTCCCCTGCGACCTTTGCGGCTACGTCTTCGGTGATAACCTTGAGTCCCATTCCCATCGGAGGTCATAGGTTGCCTCCGTTGCCCTATCAGTACGATGCCCTGGAACCGGTTATCAGCAGCCGGACGCTGCACCTTCACCACGACATCCACCACCAAGGCTATGTCGACGGGCTAAACAGGGCCGAGGTAGCCCTCCGGCAAGCCCGAGAGAAGGGCGACTTCGAGTTGGCCCGGTACTGGGCGCGAGAGCTGGCGTTCAACGGGTCGGGCCATATCCTACACAGCATCTATTGGACGAACATGGGGCCTCCAGGGTCGTCACCGGGGCCGAGTCCTCGGCTTCTCCAGTACATCGAGTATGTTTTCTCCAGCTTCGACGCCTTCCGAAAACAGTTCACGGCTACAGCGCAGCAAGTTCACGGGTCGGGCTGGGGCGTCTTGGTCTGGAATCCCGCATGGCAGAGGGTGGAAATCCTCCAAGCGGAGAAGCACGAAGACCTAACCCAGTGGGGGTCAACCCCGATACTGGTCGCCGACGTCTGGGAGCACGCTTACTACCTTGACTATCAGAACAAAAGGGCGCAGTACCTGGATAGTTGGTGGAACCTGGTTAACTGGGCCGATGTCGAGCGGCGGCTGGCCCTAGCCATCCCTGCGAGAGTGCCGCTGACGTCGAACTGACGGCATCCGACTGACGGCATCCGACCGGAGGCGCACAACTGAGGATATCCAACTGAGGGCAGCCTGCTGACGGCAGTCGACTGACGGCGTCCGACTGGAGTCGTCCAACCGAGGATGTTCAACCGAGGGCATCCAGCTGACGGCAGCCGACTGACGGCGTCCGACCGGAGGCGCACAACTGAGGATATCCAACTGAGGGTATCCTGCTGACCGCAGCCGACTGACGGCGTTCGACTGGAGTCGTCCAGCCGAGGATATTCGACTGAGGGCATCCAGTTGATGACATTCAAAAAGACTGCGAGAGCTGCTCAGGAGCGCGTGAGTCTGAGAGACCCGAGCGAGTTGACCTAGTAACCACGTGTGTCATGCGCACTCGCATCGCCATCCGGAGGTCCAAGTGTCGGGCTGTGTGTCCTTTACGCCCCACACCCTTCGGTTTCTCTATCACTTCGGCAATTCTCCAATTCCAGCCTGAGGTCTATTTCATCCCTATGAACGGCTACTTCGGTCACGTGGAAGAACCCGCACAAGAGAAGGACGGCAACTGCCGCGTCCAAGAACTTCTGTTGCGGTCCGTCGCAACGGTTCTTGCAGCGGTCCTGGTCGTGGTAGGTTTCACTCATCGCGTTCTATCCCCCTGAAAGTTTCGGCCTGGTCGACGGTACCGTGTACACGGCCACCATAGGACTAGATTGGGACTGAGCTGGAGTTGAGCTGGAACTGAGTTCATCTTACGCTGCGCCCTTTGAGTTGGTTCTTGGTGAGCTGTCTTGCCGTCGCCTTGGGCAAGGCGGACATTCTCCGCACTGCCACATCTCAGTGGGGATTTTCTACGCACTCGCGGTGAGCAACGCGGATGTTCTCCGCACTGCCACATCTCAGTGGGGATTTTCTAGGCACTCGCGGTGGGCAA
>JAXGQX010000047.1:0-10592 GCA_040766225.1 Bacillota bacterium
TCTTCCGCTTCCTCGCGGTTCTGGACGAGCCGGTAGACATATCTGTAGACAGCGGGCCAAGTTTCTTCGCACCATGCCCGCACTTGGTTATCAGGGGTGGCCGCAGGATTCCCTGGCCCCGATTTTCCCATCAATCGCCTACACACCTCCCTCATCCATTTAGACGGATGGGTGGTTCATTCGTCACGAACTTACGGGTCCGCGCCGGGGACTCGTTGCCAACTCAGTGTATCCTGCCCGGCAAAAGAGGCTATGTAGCTACGGGGAAAGAGTCTGAACACGGAGGTCTAGTGGGATGTCACATCTACGGTTCCTGCCAAATGGGGCCCATCCTCTGGAAGTGCTTCTTGTTGAAGGTCCACACCCTGTCTCCGCGATGAGCTGCAATGGAGTAAAGCAGGGCGTCCGAAAAGTCCACGTTGAGATCTCTGTAGCGAATCAACGCGGTGAAGGAAGGGATAGGTTCATCGAGTGCGATACCCCGGATGGAGCCAAACCTGGTCAGCGCATCACAGATGGATGCCCTGGAATGGCCGAGTCCCTCCAGAACATAGACTGCTTCACAAAGGATGTGGGTAGGGACTTTCAACGTGAGTTCGCCGGACTCGGCGCGTTTTATCAGGGCTCTGGCCTTTGGACTGTGATCATCGTGGTCGTTAAGTAGAAACCTTAGGATTACGTTGGTATCCAGCCAATGAGTTCTGAGGCTGGCTGGTGTTGTCTTGCCAGCTCGGTCACTGCTTACCATTGCGGACTTTTGCGCTCTCAAGGCTCTCGCCCCGCATCTGGGCTTTTCTTGTTTTCTGGATAATGGCGTGCCGCCCTGGATGATCGTGCTCTCGCTCTAGCGTCCTCAAGATCAGCCGTGCCTGAACCGGGCCTAGATAGGGAGCCGAATACCTCTTCTGATGGTGTGTTCAGCGGGAGTTTCTCAATAGTGACTCTCTCCGCATCCCGCACGAACAAGATGCGGTCGCCCTCTTTGAGGTCCATATACCGCCGGACTTCTGCAGGCAAAGTGATCTGCCCTTTCGACGTGATTGTGGAGGCGACTCCCCTCATTGACTCGGCCCCTCTTTTGCGAATCGTGTCGCGCGTTTCCTTACTTGTTGGCATAATATCACATCTCTCATGAAGTATACAAGGAATTGGGTTGATTTCCTTACTCGGGTGTACTATCCCCGCTGCTTAACTGCCCTAGACAATGCCGCCAATATGATGGCTGCGACCGCTGCTCCTCCCAGTGCCGTGAACAACTGGGTTATCGTGAGAGAGGTGTATGCCACCGCGGGTATCTTGGTCCCCGTCGATATCAGGTACCGGATGCCTAACGTCATGACACCGAACTTCAGCACACTGGCGGCGATCATGGCAGCGTAGCGGTTGTATTTGGCCAAGTACCCCGTGACGAGAGCCAGCGTAACGTTGCCTGCCATGATAACGGGGACCGCCGGCGCCAGCTTAGTGATGCCCATCGTAAAGGCAACCCAAGGAGTGATGAGGCCGACAAACGCGCCGGATAGCGGACCGACATAGAGGCTTGCCACGAACAGGACTGCGTTGATCCCAGGTCCTGTGACAGGCTGGGGAGGGGTCATCACCTGCAGAGCAATTGCCAACCCCGCTAAGAGGCCGGTTCTAACCACGTCTTGAAGTTTTGATTTTCATATTATCGCTCCGCTTCAGTGCTTCGAGCGCTTCAATGCCTACAACCTTGCTATCTGTTAGTGCCGACCGGACAGCCACTCCCGGGACTCCGCCCAGTTTGCCGGTCATGGCGCCGAGGACGTCAGTGTTGCCGTCCACAATCAGGGCGATCACCGATACCCTCGGTCCCGGTACGGGACTCCCATCCTGCCGACTATGATGTCGCCGTACTCGGAGAGCAACTCATTGACTTTGGCGGCCGCCTGCTGGCGGTCATGGATAACGATGGCGACGACGCCAACTCTCCTCCCCAAACCCTGTAACACTTTCAACCACGTAACACCGCTCCTTCCGGGCAGATTGATGCAAACGCCAGCGGGGCCGGGCCAATGCATTGCAAGAGACGCCACACTTGCTGCATCAACCCGAGTTCAGGGCGTCGCCCCTCCCCTCGAGCCGAACCACGCGGCATCATACAACAAGGACGCGGTTTGTGCCATATCCCACAAATTTCGTATGCGCCGATCCACAAAGTGCCACTTTTTTCGCTTTACAAAATGTCGTTCGGACGACTAGGGTGAATCGTAGGAACTGTCAGTTTAAAGCAGAGGATGGTTCTGGTTGGAGTACATATCGTCAGGGAAGCGTGCGAAAGGTGGGGCGTCTCCCATAGGCAGGTCCAGCGGCTCTTGATCAGGCGGCGCATGCACCGGGCGCTCGGAAGTACGGGAGGCTGTGGATGGTCCCGGTTGACGCGGAAAGACCCATCGACCTGCGCAAAGAGAGGAAGCTAGCCAGAGAGTCACTGGAAGCCAAGCTGTCATACGTGCTCTCTTCCACCGCCTTGCCCATGCCGGCCCACAACCCCGACGCCATTTTGGACGCTATGCCCGATGACGGGCTGCGCCTCATATATGAGGGGGAACTGGCATATCTCCGGGGCGATTTCCAACGGACAGTCGACTGCTATCGCAAGGCCCATGGGGACGAAGCGCTGAGGCTGCGCTCCTGTCAGGCCGGCATTGTGGGGGCCATCAGCGCTGGGGATTCTCGCACCTACACTGAGATAGAAACCTACTTGAAGAACTACGCCAGAACCGGTCATGGGTATGTGTCCGCCTTCGCGGAGATGTGTCTTGCCACTGTCGCAGTGAGCGTCATCGCACCGAGCATGGCGCCCGATTGGCTCAAGACGGGAGATCTGAACGCCCTACCGCCTCTAGCCAGGCCGAACGGTCTATACCTGCGAGCGAAGTATTTCAGCTGCATGGCCAATTTTGAAGCGACGCTTGCGGTGGCTGAGACTGCGCTGTCCGTCTGCTCGTCCTGGCCAAATCTCGCGCACAGCGACATCTACCTACGGCTAATGTGCGCCATCGCATGCCGTTATCTCGGGCGCGATGATGAGGCCCGCCGCTGGTTGGTGGAGGCCATGGGAATCGCCCTGCCCCACGGCTTCATCACTCCTTTTTCGGAACTTGTGACCGCCTTCGGCGGCATGCTGGAAGAGTGCCTCAAGCAGGAGTTCCCCGGTTATTACGACGCGGTCATAGATCAATGGAAGCGCACGTGGAAGAACTGGATCGCCTTTCATAACCAGTTCACCAAGGACAACATCACCCTCATACTCTCGTTGCGGGAATACCACCTGGCCGGTCTTGTGGCGCAGCGAGTCCCCTATGCGGAAATCGCGAAGCGGTACCGGATTTCAGTGGGAAGGCTCAAGAACATAATGCAGGAAATCTACTCGAAACTACAGATATCCAGCCGGGACGAACTAGCCAGATACGTCTTCCCTTAGGGCTCCAGGTGAATCGAAGTAATCGAAGCGAACCGAAGCGCTCGAAGTGCTGAGAGCACTACGTGTGTTAAGAGCGCCCAAAGTGCCTAAGGCGTGACTTTTTGAAGGCGAAAAGTAACTACCGAAAAGACCGATTTGCCACAATGATAGTCATGGGGGCCTCTTATGTCCCCTTGGCCCACTAACTGCCCAATGTGGTTGCGGCGGCCCTGATACCCACAAGCCTGCTCGGGGGTGGCGAAATGAACCGTAAGTACATAAAAACCGTCAGTGTCCTGCTCTTGTTCGTCATGGTCTTCTCAGTTTTGCCGGTGGAGGTCCTTGCCTACTACGCAAACCGGTCTGAGGGAGGCCTTACCATAGTAGACAAAGACGGAAACCAAGTGTCCGTCGATGCCTCCTGGGAAGAAGCTTTCCCTTACGGGACCTTCGCCTTCTCCAACAGTCAAGTCACTCTTGACGAGGGGGCGAATCTCAGAGGATCACTGTCTATCGTCTCGGCGGACCAAGGGACGGGCCACCGCGCGCATCATTTACGTCCCGGCGTACGCCCGACTGAGCGAAACCGAGTACACGATTTTCCACCGCTTCGCGGGAAATGATGACGTGGTGATAGAGGTCGAAGACCCGCTCCCGATCGCCAAGTATCAGCCGTTGGGGAAGGACCCCGAGCCCTTGGAGCCGGAAGTCCCGGTCTCTATCGAGGTCACAGATAACGGCGACGGCACCTACACGCTGTCACCGAACATAGAGTCGGCGGACGGGTATCAGTGGTACGCCTGGAGTGACGGTAGCTGGGGCGTTGTCAAAGGCGCTCTGGCCAGGGACTTCGTGGTGGATTCCGAGCACTACCCGGGCGATACATACGACTACATGTGCGTTTATACATTAGACGGACTAGCCTACGGAAGCAACACCGCATCCGGCGACGTGTATGTCCGGGCTGAAGAAGACCTAGGCGAATACATAAGCGAAAGCGACTACGCCGAGCTCCTCCTCCAGGAGCCCGAGCAGATTTTCAGCGTACTGCCCATGGACTCCCCCGACGAGTTCGCATCTTACGAGTTTGAGCTCACTTTCGCCGACGGAGAGTGGGCAAAGGAGATCATCCTCACCGCGCCGGAAGACGATGTCGTCGAGCCGGACAAGTTCGGCACCTTCACCATAGTTGGATGCCTCGGCGGTTCGCTGTACGATGCGGCCAACACCCTGGCGATGCACATAGTTGAGTCTGGTGACCCCACATCGACCGAAGTTGGTTTTGTCGTGCCGTCCATCCGGGCGGACAAATCCAAGGGCACCGCCTCTATCATGATCCGGCGCACCGGCGACACTTCGTTCCCCGTGTCGTTTACGTGGAAGACCGTGGACGGCACCGCTGTTGCCGGTACCGACTACTCTTACGCTGAAGGAACCTTGGTCTTCTTCGCGGACTTCGATGAGATGGAAATCCAGGTACCTCTGATAGATGACGGAAAGGTCTCTACAGAGGACAAGTACTTCACCGTGGAGCTGTCGAACCTCCTGGGTGGGGGAGACGGACTGGCGGCGTTCGGCCAAGATAAAGCGGTCATATCCCTCTACAACAGCGGCATAGTCCAGGCCGGCCCCAATCTGGCCACCGAGCTGTACGATGCAGAGTCCGTCGACGTTTCGGCAGACGTCCGTGAACTGGAAACCGGACTCGTGGGGCCGGAGACCGTGGCCTCCGGGGCTCAGGTTCCAGAAGAACCCCGCTCCCAAGGCCTTGTGGGGACCATCGTACGTCCCTCTGATGACGGAGATCTGGCTCCTCTGTCTCACGAGTTTGGAATCGTGAGCTTCGCAAGAAGCGGTGTAGACTACAATACGAAGTACTGGAGGGACTGGTACGCCCAGGACGACCCCTACAACCACCTGTCGGGCTATGACATCAACGGCTTTGGCCGGGTGGGATGGATGTCTTATGTAGGGCCCCCTCCCAAGGCCATCGACGGCACCCAGACCTACGGACTATACTCCCAGGTTGAGGCTCTTTCCGAGCTCCTCGTCCCAAACATGTTTCAGCTGTATAGCGAGTTCAAGTACGACTTCAGGGGCCAACACCGCATGAACTACGGGAAGGACTACGTGCTGTGGCCCCAAATGTATTGTTCGAATCCGAATTTCGTCACATCCCTGTATCCCATCGATACCGAGCATGCGGCGGACGACATGGACCACTATTACACCATGCGCCGTGACTCGAACTACACCGGCACGGTGCCCCTGAGTATGGGCTCGGGATCCCACGGCCTCTTCTACTTGCAGTTGTACGAGTTTGGCTGCAAAGGGTACAAGCCCGCCAAACCCGGCACGACCTACAGCACCGAGGGATATGCCGAAGCGGCCCTTCGGTACCTGGCGTTCAAGCGCAGGACCTTGTCGGGGAACATGTACCTACGGGTGTATACCGCCAACGACGCCAACGTGGTGTATGAGAACGGGCTGCCTTCCAACGTTACAGTAGTGCCGCCCGACTCCGACCTATACACGCGACTCAAGCCAGTGGTAAGCATCAAGGAAGGCCAGGGCGGAGTGAACACTTCCGGCAAGCTCTATGTGGGCTCCACCCTCCAGGTAAGCACCGCGGCCAGCGCCAGTTTCAAGCACGCGGAGACATCAAGTCTCGGCGCCAGCATCTACTTGACCAGGAAGAACCCGGACGGCACCGAGACAGTGGTAGCTCAAGGCCGGGCGGGAAGCAACGGGGAGGTTCGCGAGCTTCAGTTGTTGTGGGCAGGCATAAGCGCGGGAGATCTCACGTCAAATTACGTGATTAACGTGGTTCTTGACCGCGTCCAGGACATTGTGCTGGAACTGGCGCCATCGGTCCCACGCCTAGATGACGGCATAAACATCGACCCGAACAGGATTTCTGAGGCGTACTCCATGTTCAGGGTGAGTCACAGTGGTTTGGGCCTCGGCGTCCAGCGAGCCGTCGTGTCTGCCGTAAACAACACTGTCGGAGGCAGCACCGGAGATATCGTCCAGTCAGTGGAGTTCAGGGCCCAGACAGAAACCCATACCCTAAAGCAGGTAAACGAAATCCAGCTTAGCGGGACCAAGGTTAAGCTCGCGAGCGGGGTTAGGAACCTCTACTCGGTGAACTTCAACCTGTCGCCCGAGGATATCATCCTCTTTGATGGCGCGACCTATAAAGGGGACGAGACGATACAGATACCCATCGCTGCTCTTTCTCGTTCCGAGCTCTCGTTTAAGTACTACAACAAGGATTACCTTACATCTCAGAGCGTGATGACGGCGAGCATATCAGACGTGTGCGTGTACCTGGACGCCAACGGAAACGGCAAGTTGGACGGGTACTTTGATAAAGACCTGAAGGTGTTCATAGTCGACGATACAAAAGACCAGACTGTCGGCTATTTCAAGCCGGGCCTATACGAAGAATCCATGTTCGCCCCTGTCCCGGTGTGGGAAGACGGGGCCATCGTCGGATACAGGGACCACTTCATCGGCATCGAGTACACCATGACGCCACGGTGCCTCGTGGTGCCGCCGGGCGGGTCTGAAGGAGACCGCGCCCAAGTCCTGACCGCCCTCACCACCGGTTCGTCCAATCCCCAGACCCTTACCCGAGAGCAGAGGGACTACCGCTTTGTGGAAAGTGGCGAGCTCACCATCCGCCAGGGCGCGGGTACCGATGAGACCCTGGAAGTGGAACCGTACTCGGCGGATAACCACCTGATGTACGGCGCTGCGGCAGAGTCTCTCAGCACAAGGTGTGCTTCAACGCCGGCGGCGACCATAGCCCGCTGAAGCGCTCAAGCGATCCCGACGCTCCGTACTACACCTGGGATCCCGACTTCAGGGGACACCTCATGTACGATTTCGAGAACCCGGATCTTACCGCTGAATTCCAGAGCGTCCGTCGGGTTCAAACGCAAATCGCCAAGGTTGTGGGGATCGAAGATGACGGCGGCAGGAAGAAATACAACTACGAGGAGGGCGGTTAGCCCAACTTAACGGTTACCTCGGCTCTCTCACGGGCTTGGACACCTTTGCCGTGGCGGTGCAGCAACAACCTACAGACAACCAAGGCGTCCTCATGGATACCGCATCTCTTATGGCTGCCAAGAAAACGCCTGTCCCCGAGTCCTTTGAGAGGGCGGAGATAAGCCTGTTCCCAAGCGGCGATCATCTGGCTCAAATGAAGCCCGCCGCCCAGTCGCCTGACGGAGAGGCGAGTTCCAAAGAGAAGGGCGACTACGGCGAGTTCGGAGTAGACTCTGGCGTAGAATTACCTACTATTGAGCTCGGTTTGACCGATTACCTGACCATCATCCTGGACGGCACGGACATCGGCTTTGCCATCGGAATGCCGCTGGGCGGATTCCAGCATAAGAAGGACGGCAAGAATACCCCCACTTCCGAGTGGTCCAACCCAAAGACGGCTAATGAGGAAAACGTCACGAAGTTCAAGAACTTTTTCACGAGACAGTGGGGACAGCTTTTGGCAGATGAATCTTTAAAGGCCGCTCAAGACGAGAAAGCCAATCCCAGCAAGCCGGGAAGCCAACCGGGCCAAAAAGAAGTTGACCCGGGCGCCATGTCATCGTCCAGCTTCTCTGTGAGCTTCTCCATGGCCATAGGCTTTACTTTCAGTTACAGCCAGATAACCAATAAGTTCCACTTTTCCCAATTCGCCATCAGCGCGGCGGCAGCCCTCGAATACAGATATCAGTACCGGTTTACGCCTGTGCCTATCGTGTACGTGTATATCAAGGCAGGCGTTTCTTTGGAGCTTTCCACAGGGCTTAAGGTAGTCCAGAAGGTCGTCGAGTCTCAGGCCAAGCTAGACCTGAAGGATTTCACCAGAGACCCGGGCGTTAGGCCAAAGGGCAATTGGCAGGACAACGGAATTGAAATCACGGGCACAACGGGGAAGACCCTCGAATTTGACGCCTTGTCCAAGATCTACAACGTCTATTTCGAAGGAAAGATACTGGTGGAGGTCTGGGATGAGGAGGCCAACGGTGGAACGGGCGGTTGGGGTTCGGGGGGGTACATCACTTCGACGGTCGACGGAACCCCCGTGATGCTCCAGCTTACCAATCAATCCGGGTTCACTTTGGAGACTCCGCTTCCGGTCCGCTTCACTTCAGTGCAAGAGAATACCAGGATAAGAGGCATCGTTCCCATCGCCAAAGCCCAAGCCGACACTTACTGGAACGGTATGAGGCTCGCCCCAGCCGCGTTTGTCGAAGTGGGCGCGGGCGTGGGCGTAGAGCTCTTGAAGTTCGAGCTGTTTGCCAAATTGGCCATTTCCATGGCCATGAGCTTCGGCGAATACGATGAGGTGGAGGAGAGGTACAGGCCTTTCACTTTCGACGAGTTCGAGCTGAAACTGGGGATCGGTTTCAGGGTCGTGGCACTCTTCTTCAACATCGAGAAAGAGGCCATCCAGTACATCCTGAACTACGAGCGCAACCGCGGAGGAGAGGGCCAGCCCGAGACCCCGTGGATGCACGGTTACTCGTCTCTTGGGGTGTTTGGAGAGATGTTCCCTCTAGAGGATAGTGACAATACCCCTGTGACGGTCAGCTTGCCAAAGAGCAACTACGCCACTCAGAGGACATACGGTCCTGCTGTGGAAGGCGAGATCGATCCTCTGGCCTATGACTCTACCGGCGCGCCCTTCCAGATTTCCGGCTACAACTCGTCGGGAGATGCCTTCACCCTGGCGGATGGCCTCAGCACGGGCTACACCTACCAAGTGGTGACCGTAGGCGACGACAACTACCTCTTCTATACCGTAAGCAGGCCCGATAGCGGAATCAACAGCACCGTTGATAGCTCCATGCTGGTGATGAGCAAGATCCAGGTTACCGATACCGGCGGCGCCAACTACGGACTGGTTCATCCCTTAACTGGAGAACCCGGCGGCTTTATCCCCGTTGACGTGGATGCCGCCGGCGATGACGACGGTACCGGCGACTTGGAGTTCAATGCGTGGGTCGACGGCGACGGCCGGGTCCAGGTAGTCTGGACCGGATACGCGGCGCCGACGACGGCGCCAGTAGAGCCGGACAGCAGCGTGTATCCCGTACCTATTGGGACCGATGGCGAGACACTCATGGACGAGGGCAACTACGGAAATACCACGTTGTTCCCCGTCCCCGACGAACCGGTGGCGGTTACGCAGCCGACCGAGACCCTGACGGAGCCCGATGAAGTTGACCGGCCCGGCGGGGAAGAGATCACGACTCCGCCGAACGAGGGGGATTACTACGTCGACGACGGAGGGACCCAGACGCCCGTGCCTCCTTACGAGACTGTGGAGGCGGCGCAGCAAGCCTATCAAGCGGCCTTAGATCTGTACCAGGCATGGGAAGCCTACCGGGCATACCTTGAAGAGTATGCGGCCTATCAGCAAAATGTGGACGATTGGGTCGCATACAACGATTACCTGGACGACAAAGCGGCTTACGACGCCTATGTTGCCTGGAAGAACTACTTCTCGCTGCTCCAAGACTACGTGCGCACGCTGATGGCGGTATCCGCCAAGAACACGGTCGTTAAGGCGGCGAGTTTTGATCCGTCGGGTCCCGACGCGGAAACCTTTACCGCTGCCGCCATAGTAGGCGGAGATGCCTATGAGGGCGGAACGGTCGGCCATGTCTTCCTGCCCGAGGGAGCGGGCGATGGCAGCGTGCTCTTCTACGCGTCCACGACCCACTTCGCGGACGGCGGGGAAGCTGCCAACGCCGAATACAAGGCCTACATCAAGTCTCTCTACGGCGGCGAGGGCACCGTTTCGTACAAGAACGTGGGAGCGTTCATGGTGGAGTACCAAAGGACGCAGAACACGCTGTACGGACGAAAGAGCGATCTCAACATAGTGGCGCGAGACGCTGCCGGTAACATCTTGAAGACCACGACCGTCTCTCTCACTAGCGACAGCCTTACTCCGCGCAGGATAGAGAACTTGGAAATGTCGGAAATAGACGGTGTCTACTACCTGGCCTACACTACGGTGGAAGAGAGCTACGCGGAGAACTCGGAGGGAAAGGCCGACCTCCGGTACGTACGTAGGCTGTTCCTCCGTACTGTGACGGTGGACCCGGCGACGGGCGATGCGTCGCTGAGCGACCCGTATCTTCTG
>JAXGQX010000048.1:0-10483 GCA_040766225.1 Bacillota bacterium
CCGGTGACGCGTCCATATGGGGCCAGTCAGAGAGCAAGGCACTGGAGCTGTGGGTTGAGAAACTGAACGACAAAGGCGGCATCGACGGCAAGGAAATCAAAATCGTCACCTATGACACCAGGGCCGACTCAGTAGAGGCGGTAAACGTAGCGAAGAGGATGATCGAGCAGGACGGAGTGGTTGCCATCATCGGAGCTGCTCAGAGCGGTGTTACCATCGCTATGACCGCTGTGACGGAGCCTGCCAAGATTCCCTTGATCGGGACTACCGCCACGAACCCCGAGGTGACGGTGAAGGACGGAGCGGTAAGGCCACACACCTTCAGGGTGTGCTTCATTGACCCGTTCCAGGGTACCGTGGCGGCGCAGTTCGCTTCAACCAAACTAGAGGCGAAGACCGCTGCCGTGATGTACGACGTAGGGTCCGACTACTCGTCCTGGTTGGCCCAATACTTCACGGAGGCTTTCGAGAAAATGGGAGGCACCATCGTCGGCAACGAGGCCTTCCGTTCCGGCGAACTTGACTACAGGGCGATGCTGGGGAAACTCCACGCGGCCAATCCTGACGTCATGTTCCTGCCGGTAGCCCAGAAGGAAGCCGCGTTGGCGATGAAGCAGGCGCGCGACCTAGGCTACGAAGGCAAGTTCATGGGCGGCGACAACTGGGGCAGCCCAGACATCATCGAACTGGGCGGAGCCGCAGTTGAAGGCGGGTACTTCGTTAACCTGGCTTCCATGGAAGACCCGAACATCCAGGACTTCATCAAGGACTACAAAGCCAAGTTCAACAGCGAGCCGACCTTGCCAAACCCGGTAATGGCTATCGACGCGTTGATCGTGCTGAAAGAGGCCATCGAGAAGGCAGGTTCTACCGACGGAGATAAGATCGCCCAAGAGATAGAGAAGATTTCGGGCCTCCAGGCTCTCACCGGAGTGATGAACTTCGACCCGGAGACCCATAACCCCCTGAACAAGCCGGCCGTGATCCAGCAGATCAAAGATGGTCAGTTCATATTCGTCGAGACGTACGTGACTGAGTAGGCCGACTAGACCCAGTAGACGGGCGGAGGCTCCGGGCCGCACACGCGCGGCGGTCCGGGCCTGAGCCCCCGGCATCCCGGCAGAAAAGGGGAAACCGTCATGCTCTTACAGACCGCTATCACGGGGCTTGCCATCGGCGGGATCTACGCGCTGATGGCGGTTGGCTACTCCTTGGTGTTTTCCATCCTGAACTTCTCCAACTTCGCGCACGGATCGGTGATCATGTTGGGGGCGTACGCAGGCTACTTCATCCTGACGAAGCTCGGTGCGCCGTTTTCCGTGGCCCTTACGGGTTCAATGCTGGCCGGCGCCTTTTTGGGTGTCTCAAACGAGTGGCTCGCCTACAGGCCGCTACGGATGAGGAAGGCCAAGCCTTTGTATTTCATGATAAGCGCCATGGGCGTGTCTATCTTGCTGGAGAACTTGGTCTACGCCACTTTGGGGGCCCACTTCTATTCCTATCCGGACATACTCGGCAGGAGCATCGTCAAGATAGGAGGGGCATCCATTGGCATACTGGACCTTTTCGCTCTGGTGTTCTCCACGTTGGCTATATACGGCCTGCACCTGTTTCTCCAGAATACAAAACCCGGGATGGCTATCCGGGCGTGTTCTTTCGACATGACCGTCGCCTCGGTCTTCGGCATTCGCCTGGACAGGGTCGTCGGCCTGGTCTTTATCATAGCGGGGGCTTTGGCGGGGCTCTCCGGCATCTTCTTGGGCATGAAGTACATGGCCTATCCGACCATGGGGTGGATAACCAACAAAGCATACGTAGCGGCCGTTATCGGCGGACTGGGAAGTCTCCCCGGCGCGGTGGTCGGAGGTATCCTGCTTGGGCTTCTGGAGACCTTCGTCTCCGTGTACGTTTCGTCCATCATCAGGGACGTGTTCAGTTTCGGAATGCTGGTCGCAGTGCTCCTGCTATTGCCAAACGGACTGATGGGCAAGTACGTCGAGGAGAAGATCTAGACCGACCGGCCACGCGCGGCCTGACGCGGGAATGTCTGGTACTGAGTGGGTACGCGGCTAAGAGATGACCTAACGGGGGAGAGGCCAATGTACATCAGGGGCGTGTTGACCGTCGCCATGATCAACATCATCGCGGCCACCGGTCTGGCGGTGTTCACGGGGTTTACCGGACTCTTTTCTCTGGGGCACGCCGCGTTCATGGCGGTTGGGGCGTATACCGCAGCTATCCTCACCGTTTTCGTTCGTACTCCGTACCCCGTATCCCTCGCGGCAGGGGCAGCTGCCGGCGCTTTGGTTGCGGCAGTCGTCGGATATCCAACCCTTCGCACAAGACTTCGGGGGGACTACTTCGCAATCGCCACAATTGGAATGGGTGAGGCCACCCGTGTCATCCTGGAAAACCTGAAAATCACTCAAGGGGCGCGGGGACTCCCGGGCATACCCCAGCATACGACGCTTCCGGTTGCGGCGGCCATGATGGCCCTGGTCTTGGCCCTCGCTCGAAACATGCTGACGTCGGTGTATGGGAGGAACGCGGTCGCCGTCAGGGAGGACGCAGTGGCTGCGGAAATGAGCGGGATCCATCTCCTCAGAACGAGGATGATCTCGCTGGTGTTCTCCGCGGGCTGCGCCGGCTTGGCCGGAGGGCTTTACGCCCATTATCTCGCCTTCATCCAGCCCGTGATGTTCACCATGGTCCAGTCCACTCAGATAACGGCGGCCGTGGTCTGCGGGGGGACCGGCAGCCTAACCGGGCCTGCCCTGGCCGCTTTCCTTTTCACAGTGGCTCCGGAACTTCTGAGGGCGGCGCAGATCTGGAGACTGGTCATAAACGGCTTGATCCTGGTGCTTATAATGGTCTTCCGTCCGCAAGGGTTGATGGGGTACCGCGACTTGAACTGGGCGAGCGTGTCCTCGGTTGTGTCTCGTCTTAGAGGAGGTCGAAAACGTGGCCCGGCTAGCTGAGTGCGTTGGACTGACTAAGGCATTTGGAGGTGTGGTCGCCGTTAACGATCTCTCGTTCGGCATTGATGAAGGGGAGATACTGGGGCTGATCGGCCCCAACGGAGCGGGGAAGACCACGGTCTTCAACCTGATGACGGGGTTTTACCGCCCCACCTCAGGCTCAGCGCGGTTTGGAGACAGGGACCTGACATCGATGACTCCGCCGCAGATCGTCAACTCGGGGATCGCCCGGACTTTCCAGAATATCCGTCTCTTCGCCAACTTGGGCGTCATCGACAACGTGACCACGGTGCTCTACCGGCACGCCAAGTACGGCTTCGCCCAAGCCTTGACACGAACCGGCAGGGTCAGGAGAGAAGAGAGGTTCATCCAAGAGACCGCGTTGTCCTACCTAGCCGAAGTGGGTCTGGAGAGGCGGGCCCACGAGCGGGCTTCCGCTCTGCCCTACGGACTCCAGCGGAAACTCGAGTTGGCGAGGGCTCTGGCCTTGGAGCCGAAGCTGTTGCTCCTCGACGAGCCCGCCGCCGGCATGAACCCGGAGGAATCCATGGAGTTGGTCAGGCTGATCGAGACTCTCACAGAGAGGCACAACCTTACCGTCCTCTTGATCGAGCACCACATGGACGTGGTTATGAGCCTCTGCCACAGGATCGTCGTGATGAACTTCGGGGAGAAGCTCATGGAGGGGTCGCCCGACGAGGTCCAAGCGGACGCCAAGGTAATAGAAGCTTACCTGGGGGAGGAGTACGCCATTGCTCAGCATAGATAACGTCTCGGTTCTATACGGCCGTGTGCAGGCCCTCCACCGGGTTTCCCTGTCAGTCGACGAGGGCCAGGTAGTTTCCATCATCGGCCCCAACGGGGCGGGCAAGTCCACGTTGATGTGGACCATCATGGGGGTGAACAGGCCGAGGGAGGGCAGGATCCTGCTTCGAGGAGCTCCCCTTAGGCCCGTGCCTGATTGGGTCGCCAGCCAGGGCATTTCGTTGGTTCCCGAGCGCAGGAGGCTGTTCGATAACCTGACGGTCCGCGAGAACCTGGTCATCGGAGCGTACCTCCGGAAGTGGGGACCCCAAGTCAAAGGCGACATGGAGTCCATTTTCGAGCTGTTCCCGATCCTGGAGAAGAGAATGGGGCAGTACGCGGGCACTCTCAGCGGTGGCGAACAGCAGATGCTGGCCATCGGCAGGGCGATGATGGCTAGGCCACGCCTCCTGCTATTTGACGAACCCTCGCTAGGGCTGGCCCCGACATTGACTTCCGAGGTGTTTCGGGCGATCCTGCGCATCCGAGACCAGGGGACCACCGTCTTGTTGGCCGAGCAGAATGCGTTCAAAGCCTTGGAGATGGCCGACCGGGCGTACGTTATGAACGCGGGCAGAGTGGTGCTCGAAGGACCGGGGCTGGAGGTTTTGCAGAATGCCGAGGTCCGGGCCGCGTACTTGGGTGTGAAGAAGTAGTTGTAGACCATCACCCGACTACCAGTTACCTATGCCGTAGGCTGCTCCCGGGGCTCTGACTCGAGGCTCCACATCCAATTGAACGTCCAAGCTAGGGAACACCTCGTCATTCCATCTTGACTCCAGTTCCTCCCACAGGCGGGGTTTGGCCCTGTATACTTCGTGGCCGAAACCGTAGATGTCTGAATGGAACTCTGTCTGGACTCTATTCAGCGTGGCCAGTGCTTCTCTCATTACGAGGGAACGAAGGGAGTCCTCCAAAGCTGACACCAATTTCATGTCTCTGAAGTCGAGGTCCAGGTCAGCTTGAGATATCTCCGCGTCCACATGTATCTCTACGCTGAAACTTAAGCCCGCGCTGGGGTCTCGGTCCGTGGAGCCCCCTTCGGCAAAGTGGGGCTTGATGGAGGACGATGCACGGATAACCTTAAGGCCCACCATCTTGCCTGAGCCGGTAGGGTCTGGGACCTCGACGGCCGTCTGCTCGAGATCGCCGTTGATCCACAAGAATCCCCGGGCTTCCCTATCGTCTAGGAGGCCCACAAGTTTGTCGTCGCGATAGGCGGCTATCCCTATATCGATGGTCACCGCCGGCAGGAGTTCGCCGGTTCCCGACTCCTTGAAGGGATCAAAGATAGGGGAGTCATCCGGCAGTACACCTTCTATCGATTCCTCCACAGAGGTAGGTTGCTCTCGTGAGACAGCTTTTTCCGTCTGTTTGACCTCTTCTCCTTGTTTCTTCACTTGCACGTCCTTGGTTTGCCTCCCGACGGTATGCATGGTTACCGGTTCGATGCCCGGCTGCGTGAGCATCACGGCGAACTCGTTCAATGTGGTTATGATGGTCTGTCCGCCGGCGACCGCGGATTGGGCGAGGCCGTATAGGGTGCGGGATGGGATGGGGTTTAGGTAAGAGCGCTGCAAGAGCCCCGCGCCGGTGTCGCAAGTGGCGATAAGGGCCGACCCGCGGATACCGGCCACACGGACCAGATAGTCAAGGTACGGACCGATGCCTTGGCGCGCCAACGGCTGGCCGCAAATGATGGTGTTGACTTGTCCCGTAGTGAGCAGTCGCGGGATACGGCGCTGAGCGTTGGATACGGCTGCAGGGATAGTATCGGCTTCATCCCGCAAAACCACCGCCACTACTTTGGATGCGCCCGCGCTTCCGCCGACGCCCACAGCCAAGGCGTTCGGGTTGATGACCTCGAGTGATACGACGACCCTTCCTTCTTCCCCTTTGTCTAGGCCAATCGAACCGACTATACCGATCTCGTCCATTTCCTCCCAGTCCCAGCATCCGGACGCCAGAAGAGTAGAGAGCAGAGCGAAAACCAACGTTATCGTGAGGAGCCTCTTCACCGTCTAGATCCGCCTCTTTTCGTGAACAGCGACGCGATGTACACTACCCCGACAACTCCGACGAAGACCACAAGGGTCCAGGGTCCGGTCACTTGGGGAGATTGAAACGAGGTTATCATGAAGACGTCTGTGAACCGGTGGGACACCGGGACCGCTCCTATCAGGAACAACGCTACAGCGACGGTCTTGTACGAGAGGTTTAGTGAGTCGCCTATTAGTATGGATGAAGACAGCAGAAGCGCTGTAACATCGAATGTCACTCCTAGCATCCACGCAGCAAGCAAGAGCAGGTCCGCTCTCTCTATGAGGCTGGAAATGTGAATCGAGCCCGCGACAGTCAGAAGCGGAGTGATGCTTGCCTCCGCCTGACCCGGACCCAGGGTAGTTAGCACGATGATTGTTATCACAAGAAGTATAGCGCCGGATATCAAGAGGCTTCCGACGATGCTTTTTCGGAGCTGCCGGGTCTCTCGGGTGAATCTCCCAAAGGCCAGAACCAAAGAACCCGTTACCGCTCCCGTGAAGACAGGGGACACTGATGCCACCAACACCGGTTTCAGGCCGTTGCCGAGTATCGGTTTGAGCCCGGTGGCGGGCGTCGCGCCTGATATGTAGGCCAAAACGCACCCGCCTATCACGATGATCGCCAAGACCGTGATGATCATCTCGGCTGCGCGACCGATGGTATCCGGTCCGCACAGCGCGCCGTATAGAGATACGAGCAAGATAGGCACTGCCAAAGCCCACCCGGGTGTTTTGGGCATGAACTGAGTGATGATGACCAGAGATACGGTACGGATTCTGGCTAGGCACAACACGTACAGGCTAAGCGCCAGTATGAATGTGGCGGTCGTGCCGAGGAGACGTCCTAGTACGGTGTTAGCGATATGCCCGAAGCTCTTTTTTGGGAACGCCATGACCACTCCCGCGCTGAGCGATGCCAAGAGACAACTCAGGACTGTCGAAACAATCACGGCGATCCAGGCGTCTTGCAGCGCGCCGCCGAAGTGGACTACGGGGAGTATGACCAGTATAGCCGCTACTCTAGAAATCACTCCTATGAGAAGCAGCTGTCTGGAACTGATCAGCCCCTCCTTCATTGAGCGTCTCCGTCCCGAGCGTTGTCTTTGGGGTCTTTAGGCTTCGGCAGAGGCCCGCGGGAAAACCTGTTATTGTGGCCCAAGGGTCTGGTTTTCGGCCGCAACTTAGCCGGGGCAAGTATGAGCTTCCTGGCCAACCTGGGAACATTTCCGGGTGTGTATAGCTGGAAGTAGGGTACTCCCAGTATCTTCAGAGACGCCACATGATACATGACCGCCAACACGCCCAGCATTAAGCCGGGGAGACCGAGCACCGAGGCTAGCAACAATAGCGGGAACCTTATCAGGCGGTAAGCCAGCGCCTTCTCCGCTCTCGGCACGGCGAAAGACGCGATTGTAGCGAACATCACCACTATGATGAGACCCGGGGGGACGAAGCCTGCCTGAATAGCCGACTGACCGAGCACCAGAGCGCCGACAATGCTGACTGCCGGGCCGAACTGCTGGGGTAACCGCACGCCTGCTTCGCGTACAATGTCCAGCACGATTTCTGTACCGAACGCAGTCACCGGAAGGGGAAAAGGTACGCCTTCTTGGGTTGCCGCGATGTTGAGCAATAGCGGAAGCGGAACGAGTTCGTGATGGTAGTTGACCACCGCCACGTATAGCGGACTCGCTATACTTGAGAACACGTAGGCGACGAGCCTGAGCAGCCTTAGAACTGTCGCTAGTATGGGTTGCATGTAGTAGTCTTCAGAGGTTTCGATTAGGGTGAAAAACTGAGACGGCTGTAACATGGCAAAGGGTGAGCCGTCCACCAGGATGACCGTCCATCCGTGGTTGAGTTCGGAGGCAACGGTGTCGGGGCGCTCCGTAAGCCGGGCCATGACAAAGGGGGAGTTGGGTCGTTCCGTGATCAGGTCGCGGATCATCCCGACATCTAGGATCATGTCGGTGTCGATCTGATTCAGGCGTCTCCGGAGCTCGGCGACTATTTCCTTTGGAGCCACGTTCTTGACGTACAGCAGCCGAACTTCGGTCCTGGACTGTCTCCCGATCACCAGTCTTTCTATCGTCAGGTTCGAACTTCTCAGCCGTGTACGGATCATGGCGACGTTCGTAGCAAGGGACTCTGTGAAACCTAGTTGCGGGCCGAGGATGGTGGCTTCGGATATCGGCACCTGAGGGTTTCGGGCCGGGGGATCCGCGGCTTCGATGCTGATGGCATCGCCGGTACCATCCACAAGCAGCGCGGTTTCTCCTCTTAGGATCGAGTCGACTACTTCATCAAATGAGTGCAAGCGGTGGACCTCGCTTGCCGCGGGAAGCCGCAGGCTCACCAACTCCAGGAAATCGTGGCTTCTGGAGTCGTCCGGGATCAGGTCTGAAGACTCGACGGTGAGCGCCTGGACTACAGACCTCATTACCGTTTCCAGGCTAACCATGCTCTTTAGGAAGATGACCGCGGCTCTCTTAGGCTCTCTCTTGCCGATGAGCAGTTCGCGGACAGAAAGGTCCGGCGCGCCGCTGAACTCCGACTTGATCGCCTCGAGATTGCTGGCGAGGTCGGGCGTAAGAGCCCTCGTGGCGCTTCCTGAGCGTGTACTCATACCGTTTCCTCCCGGAGGTCCTGAAGGTGCAAAGTTCAGTTTCCCCACAGCATTGACCTAAAAATGCGGAATGCCCGCTTATGAGGCGCTCAACGAGAGGAAAGGAAGGGTCAGGCGGCTTACGTCTGGCTTACGTTGTGTGCTTGCCGAGCGGGGCGCTGGAACCCTACGTCGTCTGCCGGCTTCGTCCCAGATAGAAGCCGATTAGAAAGATGCCCAGCATAAACAGGTAGGAGAACACGAAGACCCAATTCTGACTTATACTGCGGGTGAACAGGGTCATCATCCTAGACACGGTGGATAGACCCCAAAGGGAAACAGCTGCGGAATCAGCGACAGTAGGCCAGGGCTTCTCTGCACGCTATCTAGCAGCTGGAACTGCCATACGTACAGCCCGAGGGAGAAAAGCCACGTCGCGTTTCCCATAAGGATGCTCTTGAGAGGTTTCTCCGGCAAGCGGCCGCAGCAGAACCCGACCCACCCCCAAAAAAGGAGAAAAGCAGTTTCCCATGCGTTGATGAACCGGAAGTAGAAGGCGTCTATCCAGGCTGATTGGACGAAGGCTGTCGGAATGTATCCCCACAGGAATGGGATCAGGGTAAGCGGCAGTACCCGTCTGATATGCATCAAGAACCTCCTAGGGTTGAAATTCCCTCACCTCATCCTATTCTGCAGGCGAGACGGAAGCACCTGCCATCGACTGGAGTCACAGTACGACGAACACTTGCTGTGTCGAGCACGTCAATTCTGTTCCTCAGGTAGAAGTCGCGCCGGACGAACGACTAGAGTAGCTGAAGAAACCGCCACACGTCCGCCAGCATGTAGTGGACGTCCGGCTCATGGCAGATGACGTGTCCCGAGTTGGGATAGCTCGGACTGCTTTGTGCGTGGACGACGTGCTCGAAGACAAAGTCCGCGCTTCTAGGCTGCACTGTGTCGTCCTTCATGTGATTGACCGATGAAAACAGGGCATGTCACCTTGGAAAAGAGAGGTTTGGTTTTCTGAAGAAGCGCACGGAAGTTGAATAAGGCCCGCGCCGGCGGATGGTGCACGAGGCGTCGGGAGTAGCGCCTGATGTTCGACAGGTTACGGGTCTTCACGTCCCGGATGACGTTGAGCGCCGCTCTCTTGGCGTTGCCGCAGTAGATAGGGGTGTTGAGCAGGACCAATGCGTCAACCGGGTGCCTGACCGCGAGGTTCGCGGCCAAGAGGCTTCCCATTGAGAACCCGACGATGGTGACGAGTCTGGGTCGGGCTAAGTCTTCACGGTCGTCCGCCATGAGGCTTTCAAGGTCGCGTTCCACGGATTCGAGCCAATCGCGATAGCCTGCTTCGGCCAGGTCAGCATTCACTCCGGTGTGGCCCGGCAGGCTGGAACACTTCACGGTGCAGCCTCTGCTTGAGAGGAACTCCGCGATGGGCGAAACGTCGTGAACGCCGCCCGCGAATCCGTGGATGACCAGGCAGGTGTGTTGCCGCCCATGCTCTCGCTGTCGCTCCTGCCTCCCGTACCGCGGTTTGCGCTCCCGCCTGGAGCCAAGCCGGCTCTCTGTTTGGTCGGTCACTCTGACTATTCCTTTCCTGGTGCCCTGGGCCGCAATCGTTCGAGATCTTCTATGGTCTTCGGCCAGTCGTTCTTCAGGAGCCGCGACAGCGAGCGGTCAGCCAGCACCTTCCCTCCGGTTTGGCACACGGGGCAGTAGTTTGCCTCATTTTCGGCGTAAACGATCCGTTGGACCGGCGAACCGCAGGCAGGGCAAGGTTGCCCGTACTTGCCGTGGACAGCCATCTCGGGATGGAAAGCGGTTACTTTCTCAGGAATATTGGAGCCCGCCTGCGCCCGAAGCCGGACTATCCACTCAGACAGCACTTCTTTGGACGCCGCGTGGAGCCTCACGATTTCCTCTGTATCGAGGCTTCCGGTAAGCGCGAATGGGGAGAGCCTGGCCCTGTGCAGGATCTCATCCGAGTAGGCGTTTCCGATTCCGTCCACGACGGCAGGATCGGTCAGAGCGCGTTTCAGAGTGCGATT
>JAXGQX010000049.1:0-10146 GCA_040766225.1 Bacillota bacterium
AAGAGACTACATCGCTACCGAGTTCGGACTGGACGATCCTGACGACGTCTATCATCAAAGGATTTCGAGGTCGGCGGGAGCGCAGAAGATGGAGGAGATTGAGACTGCCTTAAGGGCCCTAGGAGGCGTGAACCTCAAGGCCGAAGAGGAACACTCGGAGATCTCTGACAGGATCGACATCATCAACTTGGAAAAGGAAGACATCCTTCAAGCCATAGACGAGATCAACCTGGCCAAGGAACTGGTGGAGAAGGAAATTCAGTCTCGTTTCATGGAGACTTTCAAGCTGGTGTCGGAGAGTTTCAGCGAGGTGTTCAGCGACCTTTTTGGCGGCGGAACCGCAAGTCTTTCCCTTGTGGAGGACACCCTTGGGGTGGAAGTTGCGGCGGAACCTCCGGGCAGAAGGCAAAAGCACCTGAACTTGCTTTCCGGCGGGGAGAGGTCGCTTTGCGGGATCGCCCTGATATTTGCCATACTCTCGGTGAAGCCGTCGCCTCTCATCGTGTTGGACGAGGTCGACACCGCTTTGGACGAAGCCAATGTGCTAAGGTTCGGGCAGTTCCTTAGGAGGTACTCTAGAGATACCCAGTTCCTCGTGATCACCCATCAGAAGGTGACAATGGAGCACGCGGACCTACTTTACGGGGTAACTATGCCGGAACCCGGAGTGTCCCGGATCTTCGGGATGCGCCTGGAAAACCGGTGAGACGAAGAGCGAGGTAACGGACATGAGTTTTTTGGGAAAGTTTCGGGAGGGCCTGAAAAAGACCTCGGTTAGCCTTAGGGAAAAAGTGCTCGGGGTGTTTTCTCCCGGTAGACTTACGTCTGATTTTCTTGACATGCTTGAGGAAGCCTTGATCGAAGCGGACATAGGCGTTACCGCCGCGATGGCCATACGGGACCAAGTCCAAGAAGAGAGCAGAAAGAACGCCATCCGCAGCGAGGAAGACCTCTTCTCCGTGTTGGCTTCCGTAGTGGAGGACATCTTTACGGAAGTGCACGTTCCCCTTAAGACAGCCCCTTCCGGTCCGACGGTCTACGTGATGGTAGGCGTCAACGGTTCGGGCAAGACCACAACCATCGGAAAACTGGCCAAGCGGTTCACAGCGGAAGGGAAAAGCGTGATCGTCGCCGCCGCCGACACCTTTCGGGCAGCCGCCACAGACCAGTTGGCGGTCTGGGCAAAGCGGTCGGGGGCAACGATGGTGAGTCACCAGGAGGGGTCGGATCCGGGCGCAGTGGCTTTTGACGCCATACGATCGGCCATGGCCCGGAAGGTCGACGTGGTCCTGGTGGATACGGCCGGAAGGCTTCAGACCAAGAAGAACCTCATGGAAGAGCTACGCAAAGTGATGAGGGTGATTGGGCGAGAGATACCCGAAGCCCCTCACGAAGTCATCTTGGTTGTCGACGGCACAACCGGGCAGAACGGTCTCCTTCAAGCCAAGGTCTTTACGGAGTTTGCTAACGTCACGGGGATCTGCGTCACCAAACTAGACGGGACCTCCAAGGGAGGCATCGCCGTGGCTATCGCCAAGGACCTGGGCATCCCAGTGAAACTCGTAGGCGTTGGTGAGGGCGTGGAAGACCTAAGAGACTTTGAGCCCGGGTCGTTCGCCAAGGCATTGTTCGACACCCGGCAGTAAGGTAGCGGCGGGCCCCAGGTCCATTTCCGGCCCAGTTGCGGCTGGAATTTCAGTTGACTGCTGAAGACCGATGGTGTAGCATTCACGGGTGTAAAGGTCTCGACCAAGACAGAGAGGGCTGCCCGTGAGCCAAGGAACCCATTGGCCTCCAGAAAAGGTCCACCGTCTGGGCGTCCTTATGGACGCCTATGAGGATCTATTACCTCCCAGGCAGCACCAAGTCATGAGACTGAAACTGGACGAGGACTTGTCGCTTAGCGAGATCTCAGAGTCCTTGGGCATTTCCAGGCAGGCATGCGAAGATGCGCTAAAGCGCGCGGAGAAGGCCCTTCTGGCTTTGGAGAAAAAACTCGGCCTGGTCTTCAAGACGGACGCTTACCGGGATAGGTTTCGAGAGCTCTTGAAGCTCCTTTCGGGCATGGGAGAGGACAACTGGAAGGACGCGAGAGAACGGGCCATAAATCTATTAGAGGACGCAGTTTCGGGAGGTGAGCCGGAGTATGGAGTTTGAGAACTTGACCTCGCGTCTTGCCGGGGTCTTCAAGAAGCTTCGGGGCAAAGGCAAACTCTCTGAGAGAGACGTGGACGAGTCCCTACGAGAAGTGAGGCTTTCCCTCCTAGAGGCCGACGTCAACTTCAAAGTTGCCAGAGAGTTTATCGCGGTTGTGAAGACTAGATGTATGGAGTCGGACGTTCTGGAGAGCCTGACGCCGGCTCAACAAGTCATCAAGATAGTCAACGAAGAGCTCATCGGGCTTCTGGGCGGACGGACGAAACCCATTAACCTTTCGGGCGACCCTCCCGCGGTAGTCGCTCTGTTCGGGCTGCAAGGTTCGGGCAAGACGACCGCCGCAGGCAAGCTCGCGCTTCTTCTAAAGAAGGGCGGGCGGCGAGTGCTCCTGGTATCTTGCGACGTCTATCGCCCCGCGGCTCAACGGCAGTTGGAGATCCTGTCGGAGAAGGCGGGGAGTCGGCTTCTTCTCGCATGGGCACCGAGACGCCTCCCGAGGTGATTGCCAAGAAGGGGCTGGAGAAGGCAATCTCGGCCGCACAAGACGTAGTCATCATAGACACCGCCGGACGGCTTCAAATTGACGAGGATATGATGGGTGAGGCCAGGAGGATCAAGGAGGCCGTAAAGCCGGTGGAAAGCTCCTGGTGGCCGATGCCATGACCGGTCAGGAAGCCACCAAAGTGGCGGAGGCGTTCGATCAGGCCTAGGAATAACCGGCATAATCCTCACAAAGATTGACTCGGACGCCAGGGGCGGAGCGGCCCTCTCGGTAGCCAAGGTTACCGGCAAGCCCATCAAGTTCGTCTCCGCGGGAGAAAAGCTCGAGGACTTGCAGGTGTTCCACCCGGACAGGATGGCCTCACGCATTCTTGGCATGGGCGATATGCTTAGCCTCATCGAGAAGGCTCAGGCTTCTTTCGACGAAAGCAAAGCCCTGGCTATAGAGAAGAAGCTCCGGAAGAAGGAGTTTACGTTTGAAGACTTCATGGACCAGATGAAAGAAGTCAGGAAAATGGGGTCCATCGGAGACATCCTCAGGATGATACCCGGCATGAACAGGATGAAGGTGGACGTGGACGTCGACCCCAAGGAATGGGGCCGCGTCGAGGCCATGGTCAACTCCATGACTCCTCTGGAAAGGCGCAAGCCCGAGATCATCGACGGGTCGAGGAAGCGGCGGATCGCCAGAGGGAGCGGCGCCCAGGTGCAAGACGTGAACCGTCTCTTAAAGCAGTTCTTTCAGGCGCGGAAGATGCTGTTCCAAATGGGGTCCATGGAAAAGGCGGGCAAATTCCGGATGCCTTAACTACACAGGCAATTGGGCTAGTCACGAGACAAAAGGAGAGGTGCAAAGTTGGCCGTAAAGATCCGTTTGAAGAGGATGGGAGCAAAGAAGAGCCCATCTTACCGAATCGTGGTTTCGGACTCGAGGAACCAAAGGGACAGCGAGGCAATTGAAGAGCTGGGCTTCTACGACCCGACCACAAACCCTGCCACCTATAAGGTGCAGGAGGAAAAGGCGTTGCTCTGGCTCGGGAGAGGGGCTACCCCCACACCTACCGTGAAGACTCTCCTAAATCGCGCGGGAGTCATGGCTAAGCACCAGGCGATGAAGGGCGCGAAGTAAGAAGGGTTCTTCTTCTAGGAGGACGCATATGCTCAGAGATCTAGTGTCTTTTATAGCCAAGTCCATCGTGGACGAACCGGACCAGGTTTCCGTTAATGAGGTGGAAGGCGACAGAACAGTAATGTTCGAGGTCAAGGTAGCGTCCTCGGACATGGGGAAGATCATAGGGAAGAGGGGCCGGGTGATCCACGCGGTCCGCTCTTTGGTTCAAGCGGCGGCAGCCAAGGAAGGCAAGAGAGCCACCGTGGAAATCTTGGAGTAGCCGATAATGAAGGTTTACGTCCTGACGCTGTTTCCTGATATGTTTCAGTCCGTCTTGGGGTCCAGCATCCTAAGAAGGGCTCAGGATGAGGGTCTATTGTCGGTGGTCTTGGTGAACATCAGGGACTTCACCCACGACTCTCACAAGACGGTGGACGACTACCCGTACGGCGGAGGTCCCGGCATGGTGATGAAGCCGGAACCCATATACGAAGCCGTGGAGTGGGTGCAGTCGGATTTGGGACGCAAACCATACGTCCTCCTCATGACTCCGCAAGGCGTCCGATTTGACGCGAATAGGGCAAGGTCTTTGGCCAAGTTAGACGGGCTAGCGCTGATCGCGGGGCACTACGAGGGGTTTGATGAGAGGGTAAGGCTCATTGCGGATATGGAGATCTCGATCGGAGACTTCGTCCTGACCGGGGGGGAAATCCCCGCGATGGCGGTTCTGGACGCCATATCCAGGTTCATACCGGGGGTGCTGGGGCACACCGATTCGGCCCTAGACGACTCTTTTTCCGATGGCCTGTTAGAATGTCCCCAGTACACAAGACCCCCGGAGTACCGCGGGATAAAGGTTCCCGACGTCCTCCAAAGCGGGGACTACGGTCAGATCAGGCGTTGGCAGAGGAAAGAAGCGTTGCGGAGAACGTATTTGAGGCGGCGAGACTTGCTGGAAGACGCTTGCCTAACTTTTGAGGACAGGTGCTTCCTCGAAGAGATCCGCGAAGAGGAAGGCGCCGTTTGTGAAGAACCGGCTAAGGAGTGGTAAGAGTGGACGTTTTGAAACTACTGGAAGATTCACAGATTCGCAAGGACCTGCCTTCGTTCGGGCCGGGAGACCGGGTGAAGGTGTTTTTCAAAGTCGTGGAAGGAAACCGTGAAAGACTGCAGGCCTTCGACGGAGTGGTCATTCGCCGCCAGAGCGGTGGGCTCCGAGAGACGTTTACTGTGCGAAGGGTGTCCTACGGAGTGGGCATCGAAAGGACTTTCCCGGTCCATTCCCCGCGAATTGACCGTATTGAGATCGTCCGCAGGGGTCGGGTCAGGAGGGCCAAGTTGTTCTACCTGAGAGGGCTATCGGGCAAGTCCGCGAGGATAGCAGACGCAAGGCGCTAACTCATGAAAACCTTACGGGATGTCCTGGAAACGGTTCTCATAGCGCTTGTCATTGCCATCTTGGTCCGTGCTTTTGTGGTGGAACGGTTCTTGGTTGACGGTCCATCCATGGAGCCGACCATGTGGACGGATGAGAGCCTCATGGTCCTAAAGATCGCTTATCGCTTTGGCGAGCCCAAGCGAGGGGACATCGTTGTGTTCCAGTACCCCTATAACCCTGAAAAAGACTATATCAAGCGGGTTATTGCCGTGGGTGGGGACACCATAGAGATGAGGCTCGGTCGGGTGTACGTGAACGGACAGTTAAAAGAAGAGCCGTACGTTCAATACCCGGGGTTCTTCAACATGAACGTCACGACTGTCCCCGAAGGCACCATTTTCGTGATGGGTGACAACCGGACCAATAGCGAGGATTCCCGGATGTTCGGCCCCGTGAGCTAAGTTACCTAAAAGGGAAGGCCGTCCTTAAGATATGGCCCCTCAAAAGCATAGGAGTGCTAAGGTAAAGCGAGGAGACGTTCCCGTGGAAAGAGTCATCCCGGCCTCCCGGGTCAGAAGACCCTAGGCCTGGTTGACGTCTTTCTTTTGGCGGACGCAAGAATTCCGTGGACAACCAGGAAACTGGCGGAGCCCTGAAAAGCAAGAAGCGGAGGGTCTACATCCTGACCAGACCGATCTCGCAGATCCCCAAGAGACCGATAGATGGGTTAAAGCGTTCACGGACAGGGGTGAACTGGCTTTTCCGGTGGACTGCAGGACGGGACAAGGTCTTAGGGACGTCATGGCCTACCTGACTTTGGAGCGTAAGAGGATCACAGATAAACAACCCGCAGGAGAGCTGGCACGCCTGCGAACATGCTTTTTGGAGTGCCAAACGTGGGCAAATCTTCTTTGGCGAACAGGTTGTTGGGCAGCCAGAAAGCGCCGTTCGAGGCTCGTCCGGGTCTAACCCGGGGAAGCCATTGGCTGAAAGGGAAAGGTTTCGTAACTGTCCTCGATACTCCGGGCGTGCTTGACACCTCCATAGTCAAAGGCGAAGCCAAGATGAAACTGGCTGCTTCTGGGCGCTCCCGGAGAACGCTTACGATGTCCAGGAGGTGGGATCGTACCTGGCGTCAAAACTACCGGATGTGGCCGACCCTGCGAAGTACGTCGAGGAGTATGGAAGGGCAAGGGGCTTTCTCGCGTCCGGGGGTGTGGTCGAGGTGGAACGGGCGAGCAAGGCGGTGCTCCAGGCGTTTAGAGACGGAGGACTAGGAAGGATCACCCTGGAGAGGCCTTCGGACTTCGAGGAGTTTGGGGGAGGGCAAGAGCCCACTAGAAAGGAGACTGGCGAAGAACCGTGAGGAGCTACATAACTGAGCTTGAATGCCCCAAGTGTAAGAAGAAGTATGATTTCAAGAAGCTCACCAACCTGTGTGAGTGTGGAACTCCGCTTCTAGTTAGGTACGACTTGGACGCCTTGTCTCCGAAGTGAAACCGTCCCAATGGCAAAACAGGCCCGAAGGCTTGTGGCGATACGCTGAACTCCTGCCGGTTTTGGATGCGAAGAATACCGTAAGTCTGGGCGAGGGCGGAACGCCGGTCTTTCGCCTAAACGAGATGGGGAAGAAGTACGGGCTTAGGAACCTGTACCTGAAGGACGAGGGCATGAATCCTACGGGAACCTTCAAGGCCAGAGGGGCTTCCGTCGGCGTATCCAAGGCAAGGGAACTGGGGGTTAGGGCCATCGCCATGCCCACGGCGGGAAACGCGGGAGCCGCTTGGTCCGCGTACTCGGCCAGGGCGGGCATAAAAATGGTCGTAGTTATGCCGGCTGACGCGCCTGCCACCACGCAGGCCGAATGCGTCGCTTACGGTGCCGATACCTACCTGGTGGACGGGTTGATCTCAGACGCGGGACGGTACGTTCGTGAAGGCGCGGCGAAGCACGGTTGGTTTGAAGCCGCGACTCTGAAGGAGCCCTACCGCATCGAGGGCAAGAAGACCATGGGGCTTGAGATTTGGGAGCAGTTTCCGGACCGTCTTCCCGCTGCAGTCATATACCCAACGGGAGGCGGGGTCGGGCTCATCGGCATGTGGAAAGCCTTCTTGGAGCTCAAGGCCATGGGCTGGCTTAAGGGAGAACTACCCAAGATGGTGTGCGTGCAGGCCGAGGGCTGCGCGCCCATAGTGCGCGCCTACAAGGAAGGGAAAGACAAAGCCGAGTTCTTCCAGGGTGCCCAGACCATCGCCGCCGGCGTGAGAGTTCCGTCGGCTATCGGGGATTTCTTGGTTCTGGACGCCGTGCGATCGTCGGGTGGTACGGCGCTTACGGTTTCGGACGCGGAAATCCTGGAGACCTGGCGGGATACGGCCCAGAAAGACGGCGCCTTGATTTGTCCCGAGGGCGCGGCCGCCGTGAAGGCAGCTCTGGTCATCAAGGAGATGGGCTTGGTCGGACCCGACGATCCGGTGCTTATCTTGAACACAGGCGCGGGCATGAAGTATACGGAGCTTATGACCGAAAAGGCAAAGAGGGTTTCCGAGCCGCTCTAGGGGGGCTCGCATGGGGAATACTAGGGCGCGGGGGTGAGCGCATGCGCGAACCGTCGCGCCCTTCTTTGAAGCACTGGTGGAACTACGTGTTAGTGGCGCTCGTGGCCATTGGAGTAATATCGTGGGCCGTCTATGGCATGGACGGACGTATCCCGTTCGGCCTGGTCGTCGCCTGGATAGCCATCGGCAGGGTGTTGATACCCTCCATAATCCACGAGCACATAGGGTATTTGAACCGCTGGGTTTTCCACGATTACGTGAAAGCCAACCACAGATACCGGCAGGCCGTAGCTTCCAAGAAAGCTACTCCTGAGGCCTACGGGGCTTTGGCCAGTCTGTCATTTGCCGAAGGAGAATACGCAGAAACAGTATCCTTGCTGAGAGAAGCCGTACGTCACTCTCCCAAAGACCCATACCTTCGCATTATGCTGTCCAAAGCGATGATGCGCTCGGGGCAACCCGACGAGGCGGTCGAAGCTGCCTCCACGAGCAAGGACATGGCCGAAAGCCCTTTTCAAGAGTCCCCCGCCGCCCTCATGGCGTTGGGCGATGCGCACAAGGCCAAGGGCGAATTTCAAGAAGCGATCGTTTCGTACAAGAAAGCGTTGTCCGCCAAGCCCGACTTCTTGGACTGCCGCCTGAGCCTGGCGGACATCTATCAGCAGAGCGGCGACTTGCAGGCTGCCCAAAACGAAGTCCAATATGTGCTGAATAGGGAACCCGAGAACCCGGACGCCTTGTTCTGGGCCGGAAGAATCGCCATGGCCAAGGGCGAGACCAGATCGGCTTCCGGTTACCTTCAAGGGGCCGTGAGTTTTAGGCCGGTCAACGACCACTCGCGAATGGTCCCGTATGAGACTGTGATCTCCTCTCTCGCTGAAGTCCGCAGGTTCTTGGACCGCTCTACTTAGTAAGAACGTAGGTCAGCCTCGAGGCTACGGACGCACCGACGTTGAGGATCACGGTCTCTTGGATCTGGTCCTCGCCGTCTATCCCCGTAAAGACGACCGGATAGTCACCTTCCGTGATATGGATAGGGACCGGAGCCGCCCCGACCCAATGCCCGTCGGTGTCATGACGCGTGAGGAGGTACTCTTGCCCAAATGCATCCGCCATCACTTGCGTGACTCCCGGAGACGCCGTGCAGTCAAGGGCCACCGTTTGGCCCCCGTTGGCCGGGTTGGGGTTCACGCTGGGGTTAATCCATAGGACCCTTACCCTCGTGAAGGTGGTAGTTCCTTCCCTAACGGCCCCGTCGAACTGGGCGTATATGTGCGCCGTCTGTTCCCCGGGCGGTAAGTACGGGCCGACAACTTTGCTTCCCGTCCAGCGGGTGCCTCCATTGCTCGGTATTAGGGTTACGGTGTCGCCGTCAGCGAAGGAAGCTGTGACCTTGCGGGCAGCCGGGTTTGTGGTAGCAGTAACGGTCACAGGAGAACCATCAGTACACTGGCGGGGAGCGCATGAGACGGTAAGGGTGTGCCTAATCAACTCAATCGGTTTCCTAATGGAAAAGAACTGATTATTGGAAGTGTCTTTCACCCAGGCCTGATAGGTGTACTGCCCTGCCGGAATGGGGGAGCCGTTTTGACCCCTGCCGTCCCAGATAATCTGGGGCGGTGGCTGCCCACCGGCCCCATACGGGTTGAAGGAATGAACCACAGTCCCGGACAGGTCGCAAAGAACCATTTGCCATTGAGTCACCTGGCGGTTTTTCAGGTGAGACAGGGTGAAGGCAACTGTCTCGTCTCGGCCGTCTCCGTCGGGCGAAAAAGAAGATGGGTTGGCCTCTACCCGTATGAGACACGAACGATACACTACAGTCGCGGCTTCAGACCTCAACATTGGTTGCTTGGGTCGAAGAGTGTCATCTTCATAACCGTCGATGATCCCCAGTTTGATGGCGCAAGCCATGGTGTGCCGCCGCTCTGAGTCTACTTGGCTGCTATCATGGAACGAGCTTAGGAGAGATTCTACTTCTCCTTCGGATAGGCTAATGGCGTATTCGTACAGTTCAAGGGCACGGATCAGGAGTTCCACGGCGTCTTGGCGGGTTATAGGGCTGTCGGGCAGGAAGGGGGTGCCGGCGGGCACGAACGCGATCCCCCCGCTTAAGGCTCCTTCTATCCACTGCCAGCCCGGTTTGTTTTGAAGGAAGTAGTAGCCCCTGGGAACATCGGGGTACGATGGAACTGCCGGCGAAGACGCGGGAAGAGAGAAGACCTTGCACAAGAGCACGGCCAGTTGGGCTCGAGTTGACTCCCAGTCTGGCCGGTAGTAGGTGACAGGGTTATCAGTCTGGTAGTAGACCCAGCCGTCCGTAACCCCTTCTTTGTGAAGTACGCTAATGTACAACCTAGCCCAATGGTAGTCCAGGTCCTGGTACCAGGGCTCTAACTGGCAGAATCCCCTGTTTGCCAATGCTAGGGCTACAACGAAAG
>JAXGQX010000005.1:0-94419 GCA_040766225.1 Bacillota bacterium
GTATCGAGCTAGCACAAGAGGAAAGACAAGAATAGAGGCGGCTCTTGGGAGCCGCCTTTACCTATGATTAATGCATCATCAGCACAACGCGAGCACGATGGCGACAACCCCGCCGACGGAAATGGACCCCTTGGCATAGTCCATCCACCTGCCGGCTCTGCGGACCGCTTCACCACGGATGCCGCCGTTCTCAGCGCTCACGTCACTCCCATTGTCCGCGGTACCTGAGGTATTGCCGGCTGACCGGCTCAGAAGCCGCTCAACCCTATCGACTACAGTGTCGGTACGGGCTAGCATCGTGGCGACCGCCCGTGGCCCTGTCACGCCACCCTCTCCCTTGGCCACCTTGACTATGGCAGACGCCAAAGCCAGCGGATCCTTTGTAAGTCCCACCGCGTAATCGTCGGCGGCCTTCTCCCGCTCGTCCAAGTATCCGCGGACCGCGTAGTGGGCCGCCGGCGAGTAGAAGGATAGGGCACGCATCAGGACCGCGCCGATCCCGACCCGGTTGTCGCGGTTGGCTATGTGCCCGACTTCATGAGATAGAGCGGCAGCAAGCTCGCCGTGGTCAAAAGCCTCGCAGAACTCCTTTGACATGAGGATCACCGGAGCAGTGATACCCACGGTACACAAAACCCCGGGCCTATCAGACACGCGAAAATCAGGCATACGGATTCCGGCCGAAGAGACCGCACGAGCCAAAGCGTCACAGACCCGCGCAGGCGCATCGGGATCGTTCCACTCCACATCGTCCACGCGCCTTGCCCTACTCACGACTCTATGCATGGCCCCCCATGACGCCAACGCCTGGGACAAGAGAACAGCCGAGGCAGAAACAGCCACGACCGTTCCGCCGGTCCCCAGCCATGTTCCTGCCGCGCAGGCAAAGTGGCTTCCGACGCTCACCAGACCTTCACAATCGTGACGGATCAGGAGGTGGCTTACGAAGCCAAGGAGGGGAGCGATGACTGTTATGGCATACAAAAGGGCGCGCACTCTCGGGGACCTCACCTTCAGAAGGCGCATGATGACAAACGCCCATGCCAACGACATGGACGACGCCAAAGCCAGATGCGCCACTAGTGAAGCCGCCTCGAACGCCACTACTCCGTCTCACCCTTTCTACGCTTGAGGATAACCTCGGCCAGTTTGTCCAACTTGTCCGCGTCAAGTGCGCTTGCTCTGGAAACCAGATGAGCCATCGTCTCATCAGAGAAAGACTCCAGTAGGCTGTCAACAACTTCGCCCACTATTGACTTCCGGAATTCATCTCTTGACACCGCAGGCTCATAGAAATACGTACCTTCAACCATATTCCTCTCAAGAAGCCCTTTGGAGGCAAGGCGTGACATCACGGTCATTACCGTTGTATACGCTAGGTTCTTGTCTGTCCTTAAGCGCTCATAGACATCACGCACGGTGCAAGTGCCCAAATCCCAGGCAGAGTCCATAATCCTAGATTCCAGACCTCCGAGGACCTTTTCCAACCCTTGTCCATGCGGCTTATACTCTGAAACTCTCGCCAATTCCCCCACCTCAACCCCATTTTAGCGCACCGGTTTGCTACGATCAATCGTAGTATTACTGCCTGTGCGCATCCGCCCGCAGCAGTCAGGCATTTGCCCTCCAAATTGCTTCTCATTGGCGGCGGCCAACCTCTCCAGAAACCTGCTGAACCACGTATCTTTCTTGGGCCGTTGGCTTGGCCTCTGAATCGACCCTTGGCTTACCTTCGCTTCTGACGCCATACGAGACCACCTCCCCTCTCACTCTGTTCCCGGTCGCCTTCGCCCGGGCTTCCCGAGACCGCGCCTATCGGAAATAAGTTCTCCAACAGGCATTTCGCTCTCGACCCTCTTGTGCTATTATACTCCACGTAATACTATGTTGTGTAGTAGTCGAAAGTCTGAGCGTACCCATCAGATTCAGTCGGGAAGATTGCGGGGAGGTGCGTTGGATGAGTTTACATGAAGAGACCATTCGGGTCCGCGGGATGCACTGCCATTCTTGTGAGTCAACCATAGAGACCGCTGTGCGCCGCGTTCCGGGGTCCACAGCGTCAAGGCGGATCACGTTTCCGGCATGGCCACAGTGCGGTACGACAGGGATAAGTGCACAAGTGAATCCATTAAGAAAGCCATCGGGAACGCCGGATATGATGTTAAGTCAGTCGGGTTTTCGCAAGCGCTCGGCGTCCTTGTCGTCGTGGGAGTCGTCGCCCTCCTCGGTCGAAACGGCGGTATCGACATAACTTCAAAACTAAAAGACGCGGGGCTACCGCTCTCGTGCTGTTCACAGTTGGCGCGCTTACATCCCTCCACTGCGCCGGCATGTGCGGCGGCATCCTGCTTTCTCAGACACTCTCCGGGAACACGGCTAATCGCCGGCAGGCCCTAAGGCCGGCTATCCTGTACAACCTGGGGCGGGTCATCTCGTACACGGCCCTTGGCGGAGTTGTGGGCGCGCTCGGATCGGTGTTCGCGATTACGCCGTTTATGAAGGCAGCCGTGAAGTTGCTGGCCGGTCTGTTCATGGTCATCACCGGCGCCAACATGGCTGGTTTCAGAGTGTTAAGCAAGATAGCGGCCCGCTTGCGTTTGCCCGGCTCGTTACACGGGCAGCATTTCGGCGGAAAAAGCAGCAACCCGCTCGTCGTCGGACTGCTGAACGGTCTCATGCCGTGCGGTCCTCTACAGACCATGCAACTGTACGCGCTTGGAACCGGCAGCTTTGTCAAGGGTGCCTCAGCCATGTTTGTCTTCGCCCTCGGCACAGTGCCGGTCATGCTCCTCTTGGGAGCTCTCTCGACGTTGTTAAGCCGCGGCTTTACTCAACGCGTCGCCCGGTTCAGCGGCGCGTTAGTTGTCGGTCTGGGCATCGTCATGTTCGGCCGCGGACTCACCTTGGCAGGCTACGGCATTCCGGTTCCATCTTTCCTGTCCGGCAACAGAGCGGCCGCGTCGGGTCAGGTTGCCAAGGCTGTGCTTGAGAATGGGGTTCAGACGGTGACGACGGTTGCCGATAGCCGGGGTTACCTGCCGAACCTTCTATACGTCCAGCGCGGGGTCCCTGTGAGATGGGTGATCAAAGGCGAGCAAATTAACTCCTGCAACGGCGAGATCATCGCTCCGTCCTTGAACATCTCGAAGCGCCTTAGGTCCGGGGAGAACGTCATTGAGTTCACGCCAAACCAGGATGACATTCGCTTCAGTTGCTGGATGGGGATGATTTCGGGACGAATACGCGTAGTCGACGATCTAGCTGCCGTCGACATCTCCAACCCGGACGTCTCGCCGCCTGCGGCAAGCGGTGGAAGTTGCTGCGCTGTAGACGGAGCTCCTCCACGAGAGAGCATCTACGGCGACGACATCACGATAGTGCCAACCGAGAGGCTCGTGAGCAAGGCTAGCATCCAAGGTGGCGTTCAACAAGCCTCATTCAAGGGTACAGGCTGGGAACTCGAGCCGTTGATCGTCATAGTCCAAAGCGACTTGAAAGTGGACCTGACTCTGGATGTGGCCGGTCTTGATAACCCTGACGGCACCTACCAACTCTTCTCCGCGGAGAACGGGAAGGAAGTGGCTACGTTCAGCGGTTCAAAAGGGGTAGTACGAACCGAGTTGGCGCTGACTGAGCCCGGTGCCTATGCGATAGTGAAGGACAACGCAATCATCGGACTTATCGAATCGGTGGTGGACTTGGTCGCCGCCGATATGCAGGCCGTAAGGGAGCAGTACATCGTCCAAAGGTAACTGCCTATGGTTTGAGTGACATCCTAGTATGAGGAGTCTGTGGAAACGGAGGACTTCAGTAATGGAAAAAGCCACGCTCAAGGTCGGCGGTATGAGCTGCGCGAACTGCGCCTCCACTGTCGAAGGCGCTCTCAAGAGAACGCCTGGAGTGCTATTCGCGGCAGTCAACCTTGCCACCGAAAGAGCTTCTGTTGAATACGACCCGTCTGTGATCGATCAGGTGGGGTTAGCGAAGGTAGTCGAGTCTACCGGATACGACGTCTTGGGAGCAGAAGGCCAAGAGGCTCGAGAAGACGTGGACGAGGATTCAAAGAAGATGAGAACGGCCCGGAACAGGATGTTGGGCTCCTGGCTGTTCACGGTCCCTATAGTCATCTGGATGCTCCCCGAGATGCTGTTTTTTCCGGAGCGCATACAAAGCGGTTTCCCACGGCGGCGCGAACATGGACGTCCTAATAGCCATCGGGACCGGAACCGCTTTCCTCACCGGCCCCATCATGTTCATCGCGCCGATAGCCAACTACGCGGGCGTCGCCGCCATGATCATGTCGTTCCATTTGACCGGGCGATACATCGAGGAAACGGCCAAAGGCAGGGCCTCGCAAGCCATTCGAAAGCTTCTTGAACTGGGCGCCAAGACCGCGAGGATCATTGAGAACGGCGAAGAGAAGGAGATCCCGGTCGACGAGTCGATGGCCACGGGAGAGTCGATGCCGGTACGGAAAGGCCCCGGCGACGAGGTTATCGGCGCGACGATCAACCAGAACGGTCTCATCAAAGTGAGAGCCACCAAGGTGGGTAAGGATAGTTTTCTCGCCCAGGTCATTAAACTCGTGGAAGAGGCCCAAGGGACCAAGGTGCCCATCCAGGAGTTCGCCGACAGGGTCACCGGAATCTTCGTGCCAACAGTGCTGGTCATAGCGGGCTTGACGCTGACCATGTGGCTGGTCATTCCGGGTCCGTTTCGGGCAGTCCTCCTCGCTGCAAGCCGCGTGCTGCCGTGGGTCGATCCGACGCTCGGAGCGGTGACACTGGCTCTTGCCGCCATGATAGCCGTGCTGGTGATCGCGTGCCCCTGCGCGCTCGGGCTGGCCACTCCCACCGCTCTTATGGTCGGCAGCGGCATCGGGGCGGAAAACGGGGTTCTCATCCGCAAGGGCGAAGCGATCCAGACCATGAAAGAAGTTCGCATGGTGGTGTTCGATAAGACAGGGACTATCACCAAAGGGAAACCCGAGGTCACAGACGTTATCCCCGCGGACGGCTTCAGCGAGACCGACGTCCTGGAACTGGCGGGAAGCGTCGAAGCCGGGTCTGAGCACCCGCTTGGGGTGGCCATTGCCCGGGGAGCCAATGACAGGGGCGTTGCCCTAAAGCCGGTCACCGACTTCCAAGCAGCGACGGGCAAGGGCGTGCGCGCGAACGTGGGAGAAAAGAGCGTCTTGGTGGGAAGCCGGCGGCTGATGAACGAAGAAGGCATCTCGACAGACCGTGTCGAGGAGGACCTCAGGCGGCTCGAAGATGAGGCCAAGACAGCCATGATCGTGGCCGTCGACGGCCAGATTATAGGCGTCCTGGCGGTTGCCGATGCCCTCAAGGCCCGGGCACGAGTGCAGAGACAACCGTGCTCACGTTCAGGTAGATCTGGGGGTATTGGCTCAACAACCCCTCGACATTCGGGTCGGGCGCAGGGGCCTCTGAAGATAGGTCTTCGTCAATCATCCCGCCAGCTGCTAGGACCGCCAGACGCTCTCTCATCGCTTCACGAGCAAGCAGCGCCAATTCGCGAAGACTCTCTTCCGAACTCGATGGGTCTGCGTTGTATCCGACCGCTAGACCCGCATAGTGAAGCGATTGATCCACCAAGGTCAGAACTAGGTCTCTCTCCAGGCCGTTCAACCCCTCAGTTGGGGCAGTGAGGGCGATGACCTTCCACAGGGTGCTCAGGGCAGTGTAGTCATCCGCTTCCACTCCTTCTACCGCGAGGCCCACCAGCACACGGGGCTTGGCAACAGCGCTCAGACGGAGGGACTCGACCTCAGGGGGCGAAACGGTCACAGCCCTGTGCTCAGCTTCTGGTCCAGGTGGGTAAGGGGCGAGGAGCCCGGTCAGGGTATCCACGATATGGGACTCGTCGCAATCTGCAATCACCACTATAGACAACCGGGCGGGCGAGTACTCGCGCTGGATAAAGCCTCTGACCTTCTCGGGTGTGACGCCATCCAGCGGTGTCTCGAAAAAGGCCTCCTCGTATGCGGTCCCGCGTAGGAGGTTCAACTTCATCCTGTTCAGACCAGCCGACCTATCGTCGGTCGTCATAAAGGTGTACTCGTTCCGAGCCCGCTGGATCTCGGCGTCGTAGGGTGCACCGGGAGAAACGCTGCTGTCGAACATGGCCTCTATCAGCATCTGTAGTGCTGTGTCAAGGTCCTCGCGTGATACAGCGAGGACAAACTCGGTGCTATCGAGGCTCGTGTGACCGTTGATGGGGGGTACGGTGCCGGCTTTTGTGTCTGCCGATGCAAGCGAATAGAGGGACTTGCCGTTGGACACGGGATGCATCAGGACCATGTGCTCGGCCATGTGAGCGCAGTGGGTCTCGCCGGCCATTTGATCCCCTATGCCGGCCATCATGATTGCCCCAACGCCGGCCAGCTCCGCCGAGGGATCGTGCTTGAAGTACAACTTGACCGCACCGACTTCGTGAATAGTAAAACCGTCGAACACCTCCGCGGTTGCCTGCACTGGACTCTGCGTCTCTTCCTCCGGAGGAAATGCGGCAAACGCTACACTACCCGGGAGAAGAGACGGAGTGGCGCAGAGGGCGAGGGAAAGGATGATTCCAAGGAAGGCATCGAAACGGATCCTCACGGCTACCCCTCCGTATCAGTTAGTCCGAGTCATTCTATTCACACACTGACTCATACGAGGGAAGGTGAGTTGAATCCTTTTCGCTTCTCTCTACCGCGAAAGGCCCTCCAGTACACAAGGCTGGCGAGCAAGTAGAACCCTGACGTCACAAAGTACGGGGCCTCGTAGCTCCATCGCAACATTATGTAACCGGCCGCGGCGGCGCTAAACGCTCGGGCCGCGCTGTCGGAAATCCGCATCAGACTGGACATCTTCCCCCTCTTGGTCGCGTCGGTTATCTCCATGGAGAAGTTCGACGCAATCGGGTTGGACATGTTCATCAGCGCCGACCGCATGAAAAGCGCGGTTCCCACAGCATAGATGTTGGGCGGTAAGGCTATCATCAAAAGAAACGGGATGGATGCCATCTGGGTCCCCACCACAGTCGCCACTTTGCCGTACCTACGCGCGAGAATCGGGGACATCAACGCCGCCAACGCGGTCGCGCCCTGGCTAAACGACAGAATCAAGCCGACTACGGCCGTATCCACCTGAAGTTTGTTGGAAAGGAACACGTTGAAAAACGGAATGACCAGCCCTGCGCCAAAGCCTATGAAGACACTGTAAATGAGCAGGTTTTGTACGTCGCGTTCTCTCGCGGTCTTGATGAGTTCCCGAAGCTCACTACCAGTTCATCTCGCCAATTCCGCGACTTACCGGATCCTGCGAACCCGCTACCATGCGAATCCCGCGACGAAGTCCTAGGCATCTCTCCGGATCTCTCGTTGCAGTCCTTGCGGGCCTCGACCAATCTCAGCGCCGGCACGACCCCGATGAAGGTGACCACCGAAAACACCGCCAGAGATACCTTAAAGGCCCCGATAGACCCTATCGAAGCCAGCCCCCTGGGCAACACCCCGCCCAACAGGCTCCCGAGCATGTTGACTCCCATTGACAGAGAGAAGTTCACTCCGAAAAGCCTGGCGCGGTCCTCCCCGGTGCTGGACTCAGCCAGCAGAGGGGCGCCCGACGTATGCTGGCACACTTGTGCGAGGCCTACTATGCAGGAAAAAAGGATCATCAGCCCCGCCGATGAGGAAACAGCCATCCCAAGATAGCCAACTGTGGTGAGAAGTCCCGCGGCGACAAGGACCGGTTTCCGCCCGATACGGTCGGACAGCATACCGGCCGGGAGCGCCCCGATAGCGCCGGAAAGCATCCTCGCTGAGAGGATCGTCCCGAGAACGCTCTCATCGAAACCCATCGCCAGGATGTACAGCCCTTGGATAACGCCGTAAGCGCCCTGCGCCAGAGAACTCATGGAGACAGACGCAAGGTAAAGGTTGGCATTCCTCTGGAAGCCCAGTCTCTTTATCCGGTTCAACACTTGGTTAGCCTGACCTCGATCCAAAACGATAGTTGCTCTTGCCGGGACCCCTTCCTCGACAATCCAGCGAGCAAGATGCACCAACGTTCTATACTACGACAACCAAAGCATCGATCCCTCTGTATGCCTCCGTCACTTACTTCGATAAGTGTACTGTTACCAACTACCGGCGATCCGCCGCTAAGCGAGGGTGCCATTTGAGAGTAGTCGCACTTCATCGAGGTCTGGTAGGCCAGCAGTTGGCTATGCCCGTTCACGGAGACGGCGGAAGGCTCATGCTCGCCAAAGGCGTGAGGCTGAACCACACCCTCATAGATGCTCTCAAGAAACGCGGGTACACCCGCGTTGCGGTGGATGATCCCCTCATGGAGGACGTCGAACCGGACTTCGCCATCCAGGAAGAGACGCGACAAAGTGCGGTGAAGATCCTGGACAACGCGTCGCAGCGCATTTTGGCGGGAGCGCCCGCGGACCTCCACACCGTAAAAGGGGCCATCGACCTCATCATAGCGGACTTGAGGGCAAACCCGCGCGCGTCCGTGGGTCTCTATTCGCTTTGCTCCTACGACGAGGAGACGTACACCCACAGCCTCAACGTGTGTATCTTGAGCATTTCCATCGGTGAATCATTGGGTTGGAACACCGCGGACCTCAGGCTTCTGGGTACAGGCGCGCTCCTCCACGACATCGGCAAAGTGCTAATCCCAAAGCAGATCGTGAACAAACCCGAGAAACTCACCGTCGAAGAGTACGCCCTCGTCCAGACTCACGTCGAGAAGGGTTGGGACCTGCTTTCCACCTGCTACGACATCGGAGCCGTCGCCGCCCACGCTGCCTTGGACCACCACGAACGCATGGACGGGTCAGGCTACCCCAGACAAGTCATCGGCGACCAAATCAGCGATATCGGCAGGATAACCGCGGTTGCCGACGTCTACGAAGCGATGACCTCCGACAGGCCCCAAAGAAGGGCCATCCTCCCCGATATAGTGGAGTCCCACTTGAAACAGCAACGGTCGATTGGATTTGACCCCCACGCGGTGGACGCCCTGTTCAAGAAGGTGGCATTGTACCCGACCGGGACTATCCTGTCACTATGGGGCGGTTTCGTCGCGGTCGTGACAAAACAAGACCCCCGGTCAAACGCTCGACCATACGTACGGGTCGTTAACGGACCGGGGATCACAAAAGCAACCGACATCGCGCTCTACGAAAGGCAGGAACTCGCGATTAACGCCATCCTTGATGACTACCCCACAGGTATGGGGCGCCTCTACGTCGATGCCCCGAACGCGCGGGGTCTTCAGGGTGCGGTCACCCGCGACTTCCAGAGCGCGCCACCCGACCTAGAGTAGCCTCTTCCCTACCTCGGCGAACGTCTCCACCGCAAAGTCCAAATCTGCCTTCTCATGCGCAGCCGAAAGCATGCAACGGATCCGGGCCTTGCCTCTCGCTACCGTCGGGTACTTAATGGCCGACGCGAAGATGCCTTTGGCGTACAGTTTGGAGAAGTCGGAGGCTAGCTTCTCGTCCCCCAGCATCACCGGCGTAATCGGCGTCTCGGTCTTTCCGGTGTCAAATCCCGCCGCGTTCAGACCTTTCCTGAAGTACGCCGCGTTATCCCACAGCTTCACGACCCGTTCGTCGCTTCGCAGGAGGACATCCACCGCCGCGATAGCCGCAGCCGTATCGGCAGGCGTCAGACCGGTTGAGAACAGGAAGGGCCGGCCGCGCTGCTTCAGATAGTCGATAAGGGTCTTGGATCCGGTCACATAGCCGCCCATTACGCCGAAGGCCTTGGAGAGAGTCCCGACCTCAATATCTACTCTGTCCTCCAACCCAAAGTGGTTCACGATGCCCCGCCCGCTCTTGCCTAGTACGCCTTCGCCGTGAGCATCATCCACCATGACCATGGCTCCGAACTCGTCGGCGACGTCCACAATAGCCGGGAGGGGAGCGATGTCGCCGTCCATGCTGAAGACGCCATCGGTAACGATGAGCATGCGACGGGCATTGGCTTTCTCGGACTCCAGCTTGGAGCGAAGATCATCTACGTTGTTGTGCCCGTATCGAACTATCCGCGCCCTAGATAGGCGGCATCCGTCAATGATACTGGCGTGGTTCAAGGAGTCAGAGAAGATTATGTCACCTTCGCCGGTGACCGTCGGAATGACCGCCAAGTTGGCTGTAAAGCCTGCTTGAAGCACAATGCACGCCTCGGCGTGTTTGAACTCGGCCAGTTTGTCCTCCAACTCAATGTGTATCCGTTGGGTACCTGATATGGAGCGCACCGCGCCGGGACCCACGCCGTATACCTCAATGGCCTCTTGGGCGGCTTTCTTCAGTTCGGGCAGATTGGCGAACCCCAAATAGTTGTTGGAGCACAGGTTCAGGACCCTGCGGCCGTCAACCGTGAAATATGCGCCCTGAGGACCATCGATAGTCCGGATCGGGTTGAACAGACCGGCTTCGCGTAGGGACTCAAGTTCTTCTCGCAGAAAGTCCACTTTCGACATTACTTCACGCCTCCAGGATATAGGATTACCTTGCCGCAGTCTCCGGACGTCATGAGGTCCATTCCGCGGGCAAAATCAGCGAGATCCAGATGGTGCGTTATGAGGGGCCTTAGGTCCAAGCGACCGGATTTCAGTAGTTCCTTGGCGGTAAGCCAAGTGTCCCAAATGCGGCGGCCCGTTATCCCCTGGACGGTGATCCCCCGCATGACGATGTCATCGGAGAAGTTGACGGTCTGAGGCCTCGCCGGAAGTCCCAGTAAGACCACGCGCCCGCCAGCCCGCACCACCTTGAACATCTGGCCATATACCACCGACGCCCCTGACATCTCAAGCACCGCGTCCACGCCGATACCACGTGTCCGGTCCAAGATGGCTTGAACCGGGTCGGCTTGTTTGCTGTTCACTATCAGGTCCGCGCCCATTTCCTTTGCCAGGCCCAGTCGGTAGTCATTGATATCCGCCGCCACCACCAGAGAGGCCCCGCAAGCCTTGGCGACGCCGATGGCCATGAGCCCGATGGGCCCGCAGCCGAACACGGCAAAAGTCTTTCCGCGAGTCTCCCCCGACATCACCGTGTGGACCGCATTGCCCAACGGTTCTTGGATTGAGGCTATATCCGGCGGTATCTCCGGGTCGTTCATCCATATGTTTGACGCGGGAACCACGGCGTAGTCGGCGAAACAGCCGTCGGTGTCCACGCCTAGAATTTTGGTGTTCTGACAGACGTGCTTCTCTCCCAACATGCATTGGACGCAGCTGTCGCAAACCACATGAGTCTCCGCGGAAACATAATCTCCCGGCTTCGCCGTAAATACTTCGGGTCCAACTTCGACTACCTCTCCCGCGAACTCGTGGCCCATGGTTCGGGGAGGCTTGATCCGGTTCTGTGACCATTCATTCCAAATGTAAATGTGGTGATCTGTACCGCAAATCGAAGTTGCTTTGACCTTAACCAGGACCTCTCCACGCCCCGGCGCGGGCACCGGCACCTCCTTCAAGACTGCCCCGTACACCGGTCCGGCCTTCACCACAGCCTTCATGAGATTCCCCTCCGCATCCGAACTAGGACTTCCTGATGATCCGTCCCCCAGAGCAAATGGCCCACAGCTTTCCATCGGCGTTCTTTAGGAATACGATCTCGTTATCCTGTCCTCTTACGGTCACCACGCCGACATTCTCACTGTCGCGTCTGACCTCGTACGCTCTCTTTCCGTCCTTGCCGTACCGAGCCATCAGTTTGCCGCCTTCATTGACCAGGGTTGTCTGACCGCCCTCTCCTGACTTAAATGTACCGGTTAGCTCCTGAAGCTGTTCCTTGGTCCAGTCTTCTCGCCGGTAGACCGAGCGAGGAGTGTCCAACGGCAAACCTAGCATCATGTTGAAAGCGGCCGCTAGCACATTGCTGGATGGCGCCCCTGACAAGTTGCACAATACGACCACCGAAATGCCTTTGCCCTTTACCCACCCGACCTGCGACGATACGCCTTTCAACCCGCCGCTGTGATCGACTATTGTCACTCCGTGGTAGTCGTTCTGAACTCGAAGTCCGTACCCGTACTTCTTGTCCCTATTGTAGTCTGTATGAGGATAGGCCATCGTGTCGAGACTCTCTTTGGACAAGACTCCAAACTTGCCGAACTCTCCGCCGGACGCATGCCACCGGACATAGTTCAATAGGTCATCCACGCAGGATTTTAGCCACCCGCAAGCCATGTGGGCGGGTGCCACCCCTGCCAGTTGATTGGACGACTGAATGTCCTCGTCCTCATCCTCTTCCCTGTAGTACAAGGTGGTGACATCATCCCATCCTTGAGATCTCCTCTAGGTTGAAACTGCTGCGCTTCATGCCAAGAGGCGCTAGAATGTTCTGCTCCATGTATCTGGCGTACATGTCGCCACTGACCTTCTCGATGACGGCCCCTAGCACTCCGTAAGCATCATTTGAGTAGCTGCAGTACTGCCCCGGCTCGCCTAACACCGTGAAATCGCCCGTTCGTAGGTAGTCCGGCTGGGAATACGTGGTTGCACCGGCGGGTGAGGGCTTCTCGAACCTGGGGTCGGAGGTCTTTGACGCGCCTGCCGGAGCCGAGGACCTCCACTTCTTTTTTCGTGTTATCGCGAATCGCCCACCCCAAGGACGGGAGTGGCGGGAGCCCGGTTGTGTGGGTCAGGCAGTGGTGGGAAGTAATGCGGTCTCCCGAGCCTCCGGGGACTCCGAACTCAGGAAGAAACTTCCTCACCGGGTCGTGGACGGACACGCACTCTCACACAGTTTTCATTATGGCGGTCCCGGTAAAGGTTTTGTCACCAGAGGCGACACCAAAGATGGTCCCTCGTGGTGACAGGCGCCTTCGTGACTGGAGTCTTGACGCCAAACCCCCTCTTGTAGACGACATCATCTCCATGGACGATCCCACACCGCCAACCCCGGCATCTTGTGTTCTGCCATGAGATCGGTCACGTACTTCTCGAACTCGGTAACTTGCGATGCTGTAAGTTTCATCTACCGAAACCTGCCTTTCCTTAGAACCCTTCCATTCATCACGCCTAGATGCTTTCCGTCCTTGACGGTCAGCTTGCCGTTGACGAAAACCGCATGTATGCCTGCGGGGAATTGACGGGGCTCCATGTACGTGGCTTTGTCGGTCACTGAATCAGGGTCAAACATGACAAGGTCTGCTTTCATGCCGGGGCGCAAGAGTCCTCGATCGTAAAGCCTCATTTTCTGCGCGGGCGCCATGGTCATCTTCCTGACAGCTTCCTCCAGGGATATGACCTTCTTCTCGCGGACGTAGTGCCCGAGGACCCGAACGAACGTGCCGAAGGACCGCGGATGCGGCTTACCGACCGCCAGCGGGCCAGATGCCGGGACGGCGCTGGAATCCGAACCGACCATCCCTGCTACGTGCCGCATGATCCTTTCCAGGTCCTCATCGCCGATAGTGAAGTAGACGCAGCCCACCATCCCTCCGGACTCCAGGAGTATGTCAAAGCAGGTATCAAAAGGATCGGCACAGCGTTCTTTGGCGATCTCCGCTACCGACTTTCCCGCGAAACGGGGATCGGACGCCCCGGTCAGAATGATGTTTTCCCAGCCGACGCCCCTAAGCAGGCTGAACCAGTCCCCGGTGCCCTCTTCCATGTCGTGCCGCATCTTGGCGCGGGTATCCGGGTCGCGTAAACGCTCCATGAAACGCTCTCTACCGCCGATTTGGGCCCAAGGCGGAAGCGAAGCGGCCAGTCCTGTAGCTGAAGCGTTGTAGGGATACTGGTCGAAGGTGACCTCGACTCCCTCTTTCCTGGCATCATCGATCATGCGGAGGATGTCCACCGACTTTCCCCACATGTGCGTTCCCATTGCCTTGAGGTGGGCGATTTGGACAGGGGCGCCGGCTCTCCGTCCGATATCGATCGCTTCCTCGATGGCGGAAATTAGCGTGTCGTTCTCGCCGCGGACGTGGGACGCGTACACACCGTCGCAGCCGGCAGCCACTTTGGCCAACTCCACGATTTCAGGCGTCTGGGCGTAGCATCCCGGCGTGTCGATCAATCCGGTGCTCATCCCCAAGCATCCGTCATCCATAGCCTTACGTACCATATCCTTCATCGCATCCAGCTCGGCTTCCGTAGCCGGCCTATCCTCGTAACCCATGACCGCTCCACGGATGGTCCCCTGTCCACCAAACAAAGCCATATTCATACTGATGCCTTGCTCTTCGGCAAGGCTCATGAACTGGGCGTAACCGCGCCACCCAGGGGAGAGACTCCGCCGCAGGTCTCACCGGCGATCACGAAGGCCGCTGTGGCATCGGTCAAAGGAGCCGCCGGCCTCCGCAATTGCCTACGACCGCAGTGGTTACGCCTGCATGATGTGGGATTCGGCCCGTCCGTCGTCTAGGAGAGTCCTATCTGAGTGTGTGTGGATGTCTATGAAGCCGGGGCTTGCAATCAAATCCTGAGCGTCGATTACTACTTGCGCTTCTTCCTTCGCTCCTCTAGGGACCTTGCCGATGGCGACTATGGTGTCGCCTTCTACCGCTATGTCCCCCCGGAAGTACGGGTTTCCGGTACCATCCAAAATGCGTCCGCCGCGGATTAGGACCGAATACACTGGGCAATCCCCCCAATTGGAAATCCTGTCACAGCGCTCTCGACCTCAGTGATCTTCTTTATCCGTTGTGGTAGTTCCTCCCGGAAAGACGAAGGGGCAGAGGAATCTGGGATCCGCCAAAGCAGACATAACCAACTTACGAGTTGCAAACTTATGAGTTGGCAAGTGAATCCGGCTTCACTTCAGGGTTGAAAACCGAGACCAAGGCACGCGGGGATACTGAGCTAGTCCAACTCGGAGACCTCTTTCGCCTGTAAGGAGGAAGCGAAGTTCAAAACCCGACGAAACGATAGCTCCCTGAGTCTGAACGCTCCCAGATCCCTAAATAGAGTCGCGGGCTTGGAGTTAACCTCAATGAGCCAGGGCTTGCCGCTGTAATCGATGCCCAAGTCGATAGACATCTCGCCGCCATACCCGGAAGATGCCTCAATCAGCGGAGGAATGCGGCGTGCTAGGGTGCGGATTCGTTCTTTGATATCCGGTACTCTGTGGGGAAAGGCGCTCCCGAGTACGTCATCGACGCGACGGTGCAGTTCCTTTCCAGGTACGATAAACCGTTCGGAGCCTGGATTGATCCGGCAGACCCTTCCCGTCCTGCGCCACTTCCCGAGTCCTCCCTTCTGATATATCACTCTGACTTCAAAGGTGCTGCCTGTGCCTTCGGGTAGGCGAGCCATCCGGATGCCTTCCTGGAGAACGAACCGCGGTTCACCGCCAGTCAGGCGCCCACCTTCTCCGACCACAATCGACCGGAGCAGGGATTGGAGAGTCGACCAGTCATGGATCTCGAAGTCTGCCGTGTCGCCGTCTCGTTGCCGTTGGGAGACACGGAGGTGGATCTCCGAACCGCTTTCCCCACACTCAGCGAAGCATCGGAAGACGGTCAGCCCCTTGCTGCCCGTTCCGCGCAGGGGTTTTAGGAAAGATGTCTCGTGAGAAGCGATGAACCGCACGGCGGAATCCACATCGGCAAGCAAAATGGTCTCAGGAAGATGGGCGGCGCATACCGGGTCGTCTAGCAGGATCCTGTGCGCTTTCATCTTGTCCCGACAAGCATGGGTGAAAGGAAGCGAGTTGATGAACTTGACGTCCGGGAATCTGCCCAAAAACCGGGCGGCGACGTCATCCGTAGTACCATCGGGCAGGACTTCAGGTATGTGCCTGTCGTAGACGACGTCAGGGACCGGCGCCATCCGGCGTACCCACCCGCTCCACGGGCGGTGAACCCAGGCAGGGATAAGGGGCCTAGACCGCCACGCACCCTCCGAGTCGTAGCCTGAAGCGCCATCCGTTCCGTGGTCGTCATCCGGGAAGAACACGTACGCGAGCATACCCATGCTCTCGGCCATCCGGAGCATCCGCATGAACCTGTCCGTTTCGATCCCGAACTTGTCCTTTCCATGCCCGCCTCCCGGCTTTTCAGTCGCCATGATCCCGAACACGGGGCAGGTGGTGGACCTCGCTGGCTGAGATGCTACGGGTCCGGTGCGTGAGGATCCTTCAGATATGCCCCACGCAGAGCGCAAATCCAAAAGGTCTGCCTTCACGCAATCGCGGTCATGAGACACCGCCCGGAGGGCTTCCCGCAATCCACGGTCGGGCGAGTAGTTCCCGGCGATCTCGGGCTGCGGCAAACCGGCTACCAAAGCCGAGAGAGCCTCCATTTCTCCCTTGAAGTACTCTTTGTCCGCGTCATAGTAAGCCTTCTGCCGCCGCAAATTAGCGGCTAAGTCCACCGGCTCTCTCAACTTCAGGGCCTTGGCGAGGTCCTCTGCATGGGAAGTCACGGCCGCCGCGAGAGACATGGTCGCGGCTAACCCTTCCGGAAACCACAGAAGAGAAGGCACCGAAAGGTACTCGAACACTTCTCCCGGTGAACCGACGTGTTGGGCAGCGTCTCGTCGTGCGGTGAGGCGCCCTGGAGCCGCCCGCTGCACGATGGCGAAGGACTCAGACGCGGAGGGACGCCGCACAGCCCCCAACACCCCCTCGGGAGTCGCGTGTCTCGCCCTTGACTCCTTCGCCGGGGATAGAAACATGCCGAGAAGGGCCACCGTCCGGTCAAGGCAGCGGAGAAACATGGGAGTCGGCACTCCTCTAAAGACCAGTCTGGTCGCCAGCGGCACATTCGAGCAGAACGGCGTGTCTACAGACGAGCCGTTCACTACCGAAGAGGAAGACCCCGAGGAGACGCCGTTGGGAGTCAAAGCCGCCCGCAGCTCAGGATAGGGAGAAGAAACCCAAGTGTCGCCCGCCGCTAACGCCTCGGCAACAAGACTCGCCGGGAGACCAAGCCCTCCATCGCGCGCCAAGTCATCCATGGAGAACCAGACCTTGTGGAGGCTCGGCGTAGGGTCGTCCCTACCGGTGTCAATACGGAGGTATTCGACCTCCGCGCCCAAAAAGGCAAGAGCGCCCACCTCGTAAGTCTGGGACCCCGGCGCTTCCCGCTCGGCAACGGCTGCCACATCGAGGACAGTCGGCCCGGGGCTCTCACCGGAACCGAATCCCACAGTTACGACAGCGCTATCCATACCTAGACAGTAGGCAGCTCGCATCGCGACGTCCAGGGCGGAACCCGAACCTAGCTTGCCGGCATCCGCGGCGTCGGCTGTCAAGTAATCGGTCGCGCCGTCATGCGTCGCGCTCTCTCCCGCGACCACTTCCGCCGAGAAGCCCCTAACCCGCACTTTCGCCACTCGCGAGACCTGCGCCATCTCCATGAAAAAGCCGCCATCAGGTAGGATGCTCTTGGCGGCTTCGAGATCCGGGACGACCGAGTGGCCGCCATCGGGAGACACACGAATCAATGGAAACTCTGTCTTGGGGCCGGGTACGATAACGCGGAGGGCCGGAACGAGGTTCGCTCTCAGGGTCCTGAGCACCAATTCTCTGGTTAGCATAATACGGCTCTCCTCAGTGTGGAAGGGACGCTACGAGTAGAACACCACAATGTCCCCGTCGTGTAGAACATGGTCGCGTGGCACCATTTGACCCTCAAAAACCCCCTTGCCCCACACCCTCGCGTATTTGAGGTTCTCGGCTATTTCCTTGTGGACGTCGCGGGCGGCCTCAAGTACGGTTATCCCTCGATCAAGGATAAAAGGCTGAGTGAAATCGGGCTTTTTCCCCGGCGGTCGGGTATACACACGGATTTTGTCCAATAGATCGAAGAACATTTTCGCGCCCAGCTCGTGAAGGCCATCGCCTGTGAGGGCGGAGCACGGAACGATTTCCATCGTATCCCCAATGATCTCCCTTAGCAGCGAGAGGCGGTCCTCGGCTCCGGGCATATCCATCTTGTTGGCCGCGCAAATAGCCCGCTTCTCAGTGAACTGCCGCTCGCCTTGGTTCTTCACCTTGACATTGTTCTGCTCCATGAAGGCAATTAGGTCTTCATAATCGGACAAGACGTTGTCGTCGCCCATATCCAGCGTAATGAGCAGTCCGTCGGACATCCGCAAGATAGCCCAAAGCCACGTCTGGGCAGACTCGGGAGATACAGGCGGCAAGTCCACCAGCTGAATCTGGACGTTCTCCCACTGGGCCAGCTGGTCGGCGGCAGGGACGAAGATGCTCGGCGTGCTGGTGACCAGGACGGTGGCGATCGAAGGCTTGCCCGGGTGGGGGGCCCGCCAGCACGACCTGGCCGGCGCCTTCCTTGTCGATCCGGAAGATGTCCTTTCTGCGAGGGCCTCGCGACCCCGACTTTATGGCATCGCGCAGTTTCGCCATCCGCCGCTTGATGTCGGCCTGCATCTTCTCGGTGCCTTTATGTTTCGGGATATAGGCCATCATCTCTTCGAGAGCGGCCAGACGCTCTTCGTCTGTGATTGCCTCCCGGTAATGGGCCTCCGCGGCTAGATATTGAGGTCCAAGGTTGGCCGGCAACGGCACACCTCCCATTCTCCTGCTGCGGAATGAAGGGAATCAGCGTGAGGCGATTCCATCATTACTCTACGGATAAATGGAATCGCTGGCAACCCGGGAGGGGGACAAGAGAGCCCCTACTGCACCGCAAAACGCTCCGTGGTGGAGGAAGGCGAACTCGTGGCCGAGGTGTCGCCCAATCTCAAGGAACCTGTCCCGGATATGCGGGTGGCCGCTGGGTGACCCCGCCAAGACTATCGTGGACTCTTTGTATGTCCTGGCGACCTGAATGGATAGCACCGCGACTACCTCGACTACCAGTTGGACGATAGCCGACGCGACGTCGGCCTTCCCTCCCCCGGTAAGACCACCTCGTCCGAAGTTGGCAGCCGTAAGGGCACTCAACACAGGGGATTGGGCAGCTTCCCGGTAGAGGTCGCTCACCATAAGGTCCACCGTTTGTCGCCGGCCTCGAGCCGCAAGGCTCAGTATCTCGGTGAAATCGCCAGTCGACAAGAGCAAGTGCCCCAGGCCTGTTATGGTTCCTCCACCGACGCCGGTCCCCGTGACTCTCGTGCCGGCTTCTTCAGAAACGTGGAAAACGGACGTTCCCGTCCCCGCGCTGGCCAACACGAAGGGAAGGCTGCTCAACCCTTGCTCTCGGACCAACTGCCTGGCGCCCGCGCAGAAGCACTCCAGTTCATCTTGCACCTCGGCCGGGGATGGAAGACGCGCCGCCAAATCTCTCGCGCCGCATCCGGTAACGTACACCGGAGCCGCTTGGGGCAGCGAAGCTGCTACCCTATCCGGATCTGTATACTCAAGGAGCCGGTACTGCCTGGCTCCATCATCATCTATCGCGACCTTGGTCAGTGAACCGCCAACATCGACACCTACGCGCATCAAATTCCCTCCCACGCCTGACTACCTAATCACCCTGACTTCCACGCCCTTCAAGGAAGCCCACCGCTTATCGGCGGTGACCGCAGGCAAGTCTCTGCTTTTGGCCAAAGCCAGGCAAGCCCTATCACCCAGCGACAACCCGAATGCCCGGCTAATCCCTCTAAGACGAGCTGCATCCGAGGCGGCCTCAAGATCAAAGTCGACCACCTCTATCGCTTCGAGTAGACCGGCATCACTTAAGTCGCTGAGCGCGTCTTCTACCTCGATCCCGCGGTCAACGAGGACCGACAAAACCTCTGACAAGTTCACTGAACTGATGCAGGCCCCCTCACCAAGAGCCCAAGTCACCACATCCGCTCCATGTTCATCAAACAGGAAAGCGAGAAGGGCTGAGGCATCCAGCACAGCATTAGCCACGTCGCGCCTGGTCCTCCTTCATCTCTCGTCTACGGTCTGCGATGAGCTGATCCGCCACGCTCTCATCCGCACTTCGCAGCTCGCGGTACATGCCCTTTGCCTTCTTCACTGCGTCCGCCAGCTTAACGGCACGAAACTCACCGGGTCCGAGAGGTTCGATCATCACAGTGTCTCCCTCGAGAAATCCCAACTGCCTGCGGGTCTCGGCAGGTATTGGAAGCCTGCCGCGGTCATCAATGGATACCCGAACTCCCACCGGGATCCCCCCTTCTTGCGTAGTTGGAATGCGTCTGGCGTGGGTAAATCATACGTCTGCCCATCGGTGACGTCAAGTGGGCACTTCCAGTTCTTGGCGACACCAGACCTTGCCGCGAACAAGGAAGATATGCTATCGCTGCTGGGGAAGACCCGTGGATGCGGATCTTCGAGTAGAGAGGTCATGACTCCCGTAAACGATTTGGGGCTGCGGCAATCGTACCGCGGCCCCGAAGTGCTCGCCTCTAGTAGGGATCATGGACTATGACGCAACTCTAGTTGTTTCAGGTACAGTGGAGGTGACGAACCGAGGACCTGAACCAGTTGTCTGTCGGCGGTCCAAAATTCCACCGAACCCCGTGACTCTTCTGCCACACTATCGCAGACCGCGAGGAACGCGGCATCGTACATCGTCGGAAGCTGGTACCGCAGGGAGACATCCCAGGCCACGTGTAGAATGGTTGCGTCCTGAAGATAGTCAATCGATAGCGATGCGAACCGGTCCCAAGCAGTCGAAGCCTCAGTCTCCGTAATGAGTCCGGCTTTCATCTTCTTTAGCAACACGGTTCCGACTTCGGCCCAAGCAAAGGCGGGTGCGACCAACCAGCTACCGGAACTCACTGCTTCGCGCAAGAGATCCAGTGCCTCGGTGCTACCCTCCTCAGGCACGAGGGCTTTCACGAGAACGCTGGTGTCTAGGCAGTACGTCCGTTTATTTATGTCGATCGCTCCCCATTCTCATCTGTCTTACCAATGGCGTCGAGTCGGGCTGCAAGCCGCGCTCAGCCATTGCCGCCCGTTCCTTCTCAATCTGACCCAGGAGGCGGAGTTGCCTCCTTACGGACACCTCTTTTTGGATAGCCGATACAACCAACTCATTGATGGAGTCCCCGTAAGCGACAGCTTCTTCGCGCACAAGTTCTACAAGCGCCTTGGGCGCCCTTACGGTAAACTGCTCTCTTTCCAATCTCTCACACCTCCTGACCCCCATGGACAAACACTTGCCAAGGGATGACCTCCGAGATGGGCTCACAGCCTGATAGCATTACTCGATATCAGTATATGCTGTCAACGCCAGATACTGCAAGAGGAAATCCTTTTCCTCGTACCACTCATAGACAACTGACCGCCGCCAGCGAAATGATATGGAAATCTGTTGTTATATATTGCTTCGTGTTGGCAGTCTGTGTATGATGCCGGTAGGAGGTGTCACCCGTGGACGACGTATTCCTGACCCCTAAGCAAGCGGCAGCAATGCTCAACTTGTCGGCGTACACCATCCGCGCCTATGCGAGACAGGGCATCATTCCGGCACAAAAAGTGGGGCGAGGCTGGCGGTTCTCTCACAACGACTTAATGGAGTGGCTGCGACTTGGCCAAGGACACCAGACACAGGAGCAAGATGAGGCCACAGAGACGCTCCGGGCAATCAGACATAGGGCAGAGAAAGGCAACGTCGACGCACTGGTGAGAGACTCGCGCACTGAGTTGCTTAGGAGGAACTCCGCAGTACAGCTCAACATAGACATCCCTCACGACAAGGAACATTTGGTCTCCCGACTGGATCAGGTTGCGAAGGCGCTTGGTCGCCCCAAGAACGAGCTGGTCCTGGAGGCGCTTGAGCGCTTTCTCGCCTTAACAAAACCCCGAGTCGCGCTACCCGTTCGCGAGGGCAAAGTCATAGGCCGCTTATCCAGGGAAGAAATCTACGGGGGCAGGGGATCACCATGATCTTGGTTGACACCAACGTTCTCATATACGCTATCCAGGGTAACGCTCCCCACCATGGACCGTCACGACAAGTGATCGAATCAGTAGAATCGGGCACGGTTCTGGCCTGCGTCTTCCCACAGATTCTCCTTGAGTTTTTCGCTGTGATTACCGACGCTCGACGAATGGAAAAACCCGCAACTTTTGACGAGGGTCTGAACCTTGTCGAAAGATACTCGGCCCTATTCCCGGTTTTGCAGCCTTCCCCCGCCGCTCTCAGTATCCTGTACTCATTAGTTGCGGAATCTAAGGTCACCGGTCAGCGCATCTTCGACTTGTATATCGTCGCACAGATGATGGACGCTGGTGTTGAAGCCATATGCACGTACAACGCCAAAGACTTTGTCGGTCACCCCGTTACGGCCGTAACTCCAGAAGACATCCTGCGCGGCAAGGAAGACTCGCCTCTGGTTCACGATAGAACGCGAGAGTGAGACGTTCTACTCCGTCACCGTCAAGTAAGAACGTTCTTGAATCCGAGTACTGAAACGGTGGTCGACATAGCAGCTCCGTTGGAAGATGGTTTCTACGTGGTCAAGTTCGTCTTTTGGGCTGGGGGTAAGCCTTACGACGTCTTGACCAACCCCATTTTTGTTAATGTGCCGTAGGCAACTCGGGCGGGCACGCCATCCGAAGGTAACCATGCTCGCCAAACTGAACCCACCCGTTGGGCCGGTTTCGCCGGCCCGTCGGGCACGAACAATGTGGGGAGGGCGCACCCTTTGGAGTCACTGCGCATCGCACGAGTGACGTTCATGATATAGGTGGGTACGAGCAGAAGGACCATGCAGCTGGCCGCCAGAAACCGCTTGGCTCTTATGCAGTCCCATAGTCCAGTCTGCCCGCCCCGGCAGACTTCGCGCCGTTATTCGCTCTGCGAGAGCAACTCTAGGTCGCTTCCGTCAGTGTTCATTCTGTACAAGGAGTAAGCGACGCCGTACTGAACGGTCCTGCTCGGTGATGTGGTCTCGAAAAGGACCCACCCTTCCTCAACACAAATGGCCCAGCACTGGGCGTCTTGGCCCAAGGTCGCCAGCACCTGAACGTCGCTGCCGTCGAGCCTCATCCTCCGGATAGCAGGCGGAATCGTTTCGTCCGGGTCCTGGCCTCTAGACGCTTTTGTAGCGAAGTAGATCCACCCGTTCGCGACGTTGAGTCCCTGGCACCGGTAGTCAGCGAAGAGTTGCTGGATCTCAGTGCCGTCTGTGCTCATGCGGTAGAGACACCCGTCATCGTACCTAACACAATAGATCCAACCGTCGGACACAATCATATAGGTGTGGACGAGGAAGTCACACAACTGCTCGACAGCCGTGCCGTCCATCTTGGCCCGGTATATGCCCTTGTCGGTATAGTAGATCCAGTCCCCGTCAATGTAGAAGCGGGATACAACCTTCCCGACCATTAGCTCAGGGTCGCCGCCGCCAGCGTTCATGCGATAGACGGCCCTCTCAAAGGTCTTGTAGTCAACCCCGCCATAGTAGATGTGGTCGTCAACAACGGTGACCTGGCGGGCCTCGACATGGGCACCGGTATCTTCCTCCTCTTTGGATGATTTGAGGTAGACGAGAGGGCCATCTTCCGACTCATAACCCAATTGTTCCGTGTGCAAGACCTAGGTGGGAGTCTGCCGAGATGCGTCCTAATCTATTTTAGGGGCTGTGTCCTTGGACCAAACCTCAGGTTGTTGAGAGTGGCGACTACCTCGCCGTCCTTATCCATCGCAATGACCTTAATCCAGTCTTCTTTCTTCTCATTGAGAGGGGTCTGAATCAGCCAGTAACCGCCTACCGGAACCGTCTCATACACATTGTCCATGTCCGTCACCAGCAAGATCTTGACAATTTTTCGGTTGTACGCTGTACCGCCTCCTTCCAGACGATATAGCACAGTAGTCCCGTCGTCCGACACCGGACTCGCTTGGAATATGTCGCCCATGAACCCGTGGTCTTTGGGGTACTGTGTCCAAAAACCGTTTTCCACCTGCTCGTTCCGGAATAAGGCGATGTACATATAGTCCACCACCATGTTTTCGGCGCCTTCCAGCCCACCGACCCGGTACCTTAGGTCACACGCCGCAAACAGTCCGTCACCAACGGCCTCGCAGACCCTCCACTTGGTGGACACCAGCTTCAGATGCGGGTCGTCATCAGGAACGCTATCTTTCACGTAATCAGGGACTTCTTCTTCGGGAATCGTAGGCATGCAGGCTGCCAGCAACAGCACCAAGGTAAGCGCAAAGACTGCCGCTGCTCCGCCTCGCTTGATTCTCACGGGTATCACCTCCGTCTTGCTCCAACCCCGCTTGTTAGCTTGTGCTGGGTTTTCGCCATCACATGCGGCTCAGGCACTTCATGAGCCTCCTTCGAAACTCCGCAACGTTTCAATAAAGCTCTCCAGACTATCAACATCCACTAGGCCACTGGCGTGGAAACAGAGACCAGATTCGGACCACCAAGCCGCGGAGAGGCCGGCCTTATGAACGAAGACGCGTACATCTACGTCCCGTATGCGCTTCTCTAGGAACTGGAAATCATTGTTGTCGTAGGTAAGCATGCTGCTTGAGACAAGGCCGGCAGGCCATTGCCTTAGCAATACGGACGCACCATCTTCTCGAACATAGTCGGTCATGAGGCGGGTATCTTTTGTTTCAAGGCTGTCAATAGAATAGCCGGTGAGGCGCCACACCGAGTCGTCAGACGGAATCAGCAGCGGTTTGAACGCGAGTGCCTTCATGTCCTGAGTGAGGAGACGGAGTTGCTCATCGCTCTCATTAGGAAGTTGTCTCAGTATTACGGAGACCGCGCGGACACTCCAAGCCCTGACCTGGGGGATCTTGAACAGACCTACCGAGACGAGCAAACAACACGCGATGATAGCAACCTTCCTTAAGATCCAGGCCACTGATTGTCGCTCTCTCTTGCTTGAGTAGACCCGGGACCGAACTTTTTCCCATCCGGCTGCTTTCCCTCGCACTGGGATCTCGTCGAGCGACGCCATCATTGCTGTGCGAATCAGGCTGTCAAGGATTGTATCCTGGTCTCTAGTATCCATGACGGTCACCATCCTCTGCGATCGCGGTTTCTCCGAGAAGAGTCTTCTTAAGAAGAAGCCTAGCCCTTGACAGACGAGACTTCACGGTCCCTTCGGCTACGCCTAGCGTCTGCGAGACGGCCTTCACGCTCAAGCCGTTGATATAGAACAGCACGACGGTAGCCCTGAAATCTTCCGGCAACTCAGATAGGGCACTCACCAGTCGGGATCGCTCCTCATATCCTGAGGCCTCTGCGGCGGTGTCCTGCTCAGAAGCCACCGAGCAAGCGTTTTCACTAATTGGACTCTCATGCCTGCGCCTACGAACGTAATCGCGTGCGACGTTAAGCGCGATGCTCGTTACCCAGGGAGAAAACTTGCTTTGGTCGCGCAACGAACCATATTGTTCAAAAGCCCTCACGAACGCTTCCTGAGTTGCTTCTTCCGCCAGATCAGGGTCCCCGAAAGCGGCGACGACTTGGCGATAGGTTGAGTCATAGTAGGCATCGTAAAGCGCCTCGGCCGCGTCTTGTGAAGGGACTCCGCGTCGAAATGGCTGAAGTAATGTGATACCTGTCACCCCAATCCACAAACGTCATCGGTTAGGCGATCCTTCACCCAACAGACTCACTAGCCTCGATTTGGTTCCCGGTCTCTCTGGTTTTGAACGAGGCATGCAAGTGAGGTCTCGTGCGAGTTCGTCGTTAGGAAGCCCGGCCCCTTGTTGCGTTGAGAAGAAACACATTTACGTCTGCGCGCGTCTATACTAGTAACTTTTGGCAAACCGTGGTTATCAATAAGGACATCTCTCGCCTCTATATGTCTGAGCCAATCAGACCCGAAAGGAGGTGCAGGGCATGGAAGGGAACGCGCTTCGTAGTAGTCGGAATCGCCTTTGTGGTCGACCAGGCACTAGGCGTGAACGTGTTTTGCGGCATTACGATACGAGGTTTTATCATCAACGAGGCGATAAGCACACTCCAAAACATCTCCCTTATTGGCACACGGATACCACCTGCCCTCCGAAACGGCCTCTCGCGACTTCAGAACAACTTGTCCGGCAGCAAGGATCTCGAGAACCAGTAGCCCCAAAGTTAAGACTCGACTCGGCAATTGGTTGGCTGACCGACGCAAGAACATCTCAGACTCACGGAAAACCGCAACAAGCCTCTGACCAGCGGAGCGGACCCGCAACACTACCCTGCTAGACTATTGGCGCGGAGCCCGGGCGCTCAAAATGTGCCAATCGTCGGAGGTTGGTCTGATGCGTAACACGAGCTTCTCGCATCTTCTGGAAAGAGCCAAACACGGGGACGCCGAGGCCATCAGGCAGGTGGTTGATAGACTCGAGCCCCTCGTTCGCAAGTATTCCTCACGGCTCGGGTACGCTGACGCACGTTCTGAACTCATCGAGTGGCTGCTCAGGGCCATCCACCGATATCCTCTGGCATCTCAAAGCAGGGATTCTTCCCCCAAAAGTTATCACAAGGGCAAGGCGACCTTTTAGTGAAAAGCACCGTCGCCTGACGAGGCGGCGATGGGAGGGCTGGCTCATCTGACAGATGCCGTCGCCCGACTATTGCCGCCTCCGTGCCTAGCGCGAGTGTCCAGGCGAAGGTGATAGACACGGCACCTTGGACAGGTTATGCGTACTGTACATATTGTACATATTGCACACATACGCTATCATTTGAGGTGGTGGAGGGATGACAGTGCTTACCGAGTACAACTTCAGCAACGCCAGAAGCAACTTTACCGAGCTAATTGACTGTGTCCAGCGGCTGGCGCCTGCCGTTATCCGACCAAGGAAGAAAACTGAGGACGCAAGCGTTATTCTGTCCCGGGCCTTGCTTAAGATGATACTCGGGGAGAGCGAAGCGTCATCTCGCTTGGAGCCGAGGTTCATCACTGAGACTGATGGGTCCGTTACCCTGGTGCTTGACCCTCTTGATATTGCCGTTAACTCCAATTCGAAGGAGTCGGCCATTCGGGAGGCGGTCGGCGAAGCAGTGGAGTACGCGAAGGAGTATTTGGATCCCGCAAACGTGGCGCTGTATCTGCGATCTCCCAATCGCAGAGCCCATTTTTCAACGGTGCTTCAGATAGCCATATGCGACTCACCTCAAGAGATACTTGAGGTTCTGAACCTTGCCTAAGTGGGGAGACCTAGTACGTTACTGCCGCAGGGCCGGATGGGAGGAGATCCCGGGAGGCGACCACTATCGTTTCCGAAAGGTGCTTTCGGATGGCACGGTCCTGCGTACCCGCGCATCCCGTGCATTGGGGAAAGAGATACCGGCCGGCCTCTTCGAGTTCATCCTGAAGCACCAACTCAGAGTAGATCGGGCTGAGTTCAATAGCCCTCATCGTTCGAGCCCATCCTAGCAAAGAAGCCACAATCCCCCTCCGGCTTGCCGTTGATGAGTTGTCTGGCCCTTTCCGAACGGATCTCGCGGACGTCTTCTACCGCAGTCGGGCTAGAGCGAAGACCGTGCTTTTGTTGAAACGCAGCGACCTCCTCAAGCACTTCGCGCCGACGGGCTTTGGTTGCTTCACGTCTTGACTTCTTCATGGTGAATCACCATACGCATCATAGCACGCGCCAGTCGTGTATGTACTTGTCGTGAGCCCAACCTATTGACACCGGTGGTCTATGGCTATAGACTAGGTCTGGTTTATAACTATAGACCAACTGCTCGCTCGATCGAGGAGGCCCCGCGATGAAAGACCTGAAACTCTGTGAAAGCGACTACCGCTTCATGCTTGTGGTATGGGAAAACGAGCCTGTAGCGTCAGGACGACTCGTGACGTTGTGCGCAGATAAACTTGGCTGGAAGAAGTCGACCACCTACACAGTCCTGAGAAAACTCTCCGAAAGAGGTTTCGTTAGGAACAAGGATGCGGTTGTCACGTCACTAATACCAAAGGACCGGGTGCAGGCTCGCCAAAGCGACCGCTTTGTGGAGCATGCTTTCGGAGGTTCGCTGCCTATGTTCCTTGCATCGTTTCTCGGCGGTAGGAAACTTTCGGAAAAGGAAGCCGACGAACTAAAGCGCCTTATCGACGCCCACAAGGAGGAGTAGCGGTGGACGCGCTGTTCATAAGGACCCTCAACATGAGCATCACGGCGAGTTACGTTATCCTCGCGGTATTCCTCGTCCGCTTGGCGCTCAGGACGGCGCCAAAGGGGTACTCATACGCCCTGTGGTCGGTGGTCCTCTTCCGCCTGATTTGCCCGGTTTCTTTTTCTTCGGTCCTGAGTATGTTCAACGCGAAACCTTTCGACATGACTGCCGCGCAGCAAGGCGGCGGAATTGCCCTCGAATACGTCCCGGCTGACGTGGGTTACATGGGGACTCCCAAGGTGACCGTAGGCATCCCGGCAGCCAACGAGATCATCAGCAACAGCCTGCCGGCAGCAAACCCGATGACGAGCGTCAATCCTCTGCAAGTCTGGATAAGGATCGGGGCCATGGTCTGGTTCGCCGGCATCGCGGGGCTCCTCATCTACGGGGTCGTCACCTACATCCGCTTAAGACGCTGCGTGGCTACCGCCGTGAGGGTAAGCGGTGATGTCTATGAATCCGACCGGATCCCTTCGCCGTTCATCCTCGGCTTCGCTAAGCCGCGAATCTACATCCCCTTCGGCCTGGGCCAACGCGAGCGTGAGTACATACTAACGCACGAGCGCTATCACGTAAAACGGAAGGACCATCTGGCCAAGCTGCTCGGTTTCGGCGCGCTGACCGTCCACTGGTTCAACCCGCTTGTCTGGCTGGCGTTCCATGCCATGACGAGGGACATGGAAATGAGCTGCGACGAGAAAGTGCTAGCGCAGACCGGCACGGGTATCGCAAAGGAATACAGCACATCGTTGCTTTCGTTCGCCGGAGGTCACCGGTTCTTCGGAGCGAGTCCCCTGACCTTCGCGGAGACGGGCATAGCGGCGCGCGTCAAGAATGTGCTGCGATTTCGGCCTGCACCGAAGTGGGCAACCTTCCTCGCGGCTGCCCTGTGCATCCCTATCATCGCGGCCTGTGCCTCGAATCCCGCGATTGACCCGGTGCGAATCAAGCCGGATAACCTCTACGGCCCGGATGACCTCTACGGCAGTTTCAGGTTCCAGAAGCTCGTGTACATGTGCCCTCTCAGTTCGTTCCTACCGCAAGATGGGTACCGGATATCCTTCACCCTCACGCCAGACTCGCTCATAATCACCGACGAGAATGGCGGCCAGCGCAGCGAACCGATTACCTACGAGTCGTCAGTCGTGGATGAGGATACGTTTAGGGATGATTTCATGCCCTTCGAGCCAGCGGTTGGAGCTAGTTTCAACATACCCGACATCACCGGATACACCGAGCGGTACCGGTACGATCTGAGCAGAGCTGCCGTGAACAAGCGCGGATGGCGTCTGTACCTAATGGATGACGAGATCTGGATCGCCTCCACGACCGAGCAACATATCTGGAGCATCTACCGGGTTGCCAGGTATGACGATGTCCAGCCCGAGGCCATGGGCTACCTCGAGAGCATCTTCGAAGGCGGCACGCGGATTTGGTATCAGGAGACGTACGAGTCTGGTATTGTCTCCGATCCTCGCAGTGTCCGTGCTTTTCAGCTTACGAACATGGGCGACGACAAAGGCCACTTCGCGCGCTACCGGATCCTGTTCCAACGTTGCGAGTATTGGGCGAGGGCGGAGGAAACGGTTCTACCCTCGGGTCCCGCCATCTACCTAGGTGACGTGAATGGCCCCAGGCTCATCTTCGTCATCGGCACAGGTTACATCACGTACGTGGATGGGAACTCGGCTACCACCTACATCACGGATGAATCTTTCGAAGGGGCGCTCCCAGACGACATCCTGATGGAGTTCTCCCAGTATGAATATAGCTACGAGAACGTGCAAGTTCGCGATGAAGGATACGGCAGCTTTGAGGAAGTCGCGTACGGGTTCATGAGCCAACTCGGGCAGTACTGGGAAAACATGACGCCTGAGAACATCAACCGCATTACGGGCTTCAAGGTCCTCGAGATTGAGGTCAAACTGACCCGTGAGGGTGACGACTCGATCTTCGGCTTCTCGTGCACCTATGCCATAAAGCCGGTTAATTACAACATAGTCACTTGGTGGGCCGGGGGAGGCGGGGACATGGGCACGGGCAACCTCGAAGGATGGATTATCATGGAGAGAGAGCTTCGCCTTGAGCGCGAGGATGGTTTCTGGCGGTGCACGAGCATGGGGACCGGTGGGATGCGGCTGGATTAACCTTCCCTCAATGATCGTTGGTCTGCGGGGAGAGGCTCTGGGCCTCTCCATAGACGGTAGACCACTTTCAGTCGAGCGATGGGGCGAGAAGCTGAGGGCTGTAGCAGATCCTATTGGTCATGATCCACGAATCAAGTCTTGGCAAGTCTTAGAGGGAGGATCCACGGTGCGCAGGCGAATCTGGCTGAAGACCATCGTTTACATTAGCACAGCGGCGTTAATGCTGACGGGCGCGGGATTAGCGTATCTTGCCATGAGCCGGTTCACCTACTACGATAACGGAACGTGGATGCAATCAAGTCTCTTGGAGATTTGCGCCAAGTCTCAAAAAGGTTACGGTCGAGACCCCATCGAAGAGCGGCTGCTGAAACCAAATTGGGGAGCCAGCGCGAGTTACGCTGCGAGGAACTTCACGCTGGACTTGGCCGGACTAGACTACTCGCTCCCTCTCTCGTGGCAAGATACTGTGTTAGGCCAGGGCATGTGGGTCATGCGCCCGCCCAAGTGGTGGAACTGGCAGGAAGTCGCGCTATATCCGTCAGACATCACTGTATCTCCTGGTGAGAAGCTCACTGTCGAGGTGCAACTGGCAGGTACAAATGGATTGACCGTTACACAAGGTAGGATCATCTTTGATAGGGCCTACTTGCTCACTCTCCACCGTCCGTGGTTCTCGTATGTGGCTTACGTAACAGATATCCGTGAGACAGAACCCAGTGTGATTGCGGCCAACATCGGAGACGTCGATGGTGCTAACAGTGTAGCAAGGAGGCACCTAGAGGCCGTCCGGGACTATGACTATGAGGCGTGGGTTTCCACTATGGCCGAGAGCAGCCGCCCCCCGGCAGGACATACAGGAGGCATCATGTTTAGCTTCGACTCCGTCGTTGTCCTCGCAGTCGACGAGGTTCGAGTATCGGTGGAGCGGACACTCGCGATGAGAGAGAATTACTCTGGAAGCGAACTCGTCAGGAACCTTGGATGGTCAGACGAACATGTGGCTGAGAACATGGTTGTGGTTTTCACTCAGTACCTGGTCGACTACGATATCGAAGCACCGTTTACCGAGAGAACTGTGCAGCAGTACTGGTTTCTGGTAAGGGAGGACAGGGATTCGCCTTGGCTCGTCTGGGAAGCTGACAGCCCAGTTGTGCTGCATGAGTAGTTTAGCGGCGCCCCGTTGGGGTTGGCGCCGCTTTTGGTGAGATGGGCTAACAAGTATGCGCATGGAACGGGACTATCGTCGTGGTGACAACGAGAACCACATGGACGGCATCGTTGAATACTGACCGATGAAGACACGCCTGGCTGTCGACCGATGAACAGGAGAAGTGAGGTGCCTCTCAGATGCACAGGGTAGTGGAGTTAGCCAAGACTAAGGCGCCTATGCTCCACAGTTGGTTGATGCGGCCCCTGTACGCAAGCAAAGAACTCCTGTTCGGATGCTTTGCCTTATGTCTGGCCATTCTCGCTGTTGCCCCGTTTCCGCCTGAAGGCATGTCTGCGGTCTTCTTCGCGGCGGTATGCTTCGGGGTCGGGACAGCAGCCGCGCTCATATTCTCGACTGACGCCAATAGCACGGGCTCCAAGGTGACTGCCTTCTTCGTCGCTCTCGCGATGCATGGTCTGGTTGCGGGCGCTTCCATCTTCGGCGTACTACCCGCAAGCGTTGGCCGGTGGATACTACGGCCAGGCCGTGCGTAACTCTGCTTTGTTCGTGCTGCTAGAAATGGGGCGGGATCATGCTACTCGGCCGCCTTTTCTCCGATGGGAAACATCCCGCTATTCCCCGATGGGTGCTAGCGGGGATTCCACTCATTTCAGCGATAGTGATGTTGTGTTCGCAGATACAAGTAGGAAACTACTGGGTAGTGTCCGGGGAGCGCCCTGTCAGGTATTGGCGCTTCTCTGAGCCATTTGAGTACACCCGGGTGTGTTTCGCATCTCGGAACATAGCGAGTATCAGGTCGCTCTGGTCGATGATGTCTTTGTCATGATTCAGAGTGGCTGGAGCGACAGACTTTCGGAGAAGAGCTCGACCCTCAAAGTGTGGGACATGGCTCCCGTTCATACGCGGTCCCGGGTTCAGATGGAACTTACTAAGCGACGCTCCCGGGACTATGGTCTTCCTCGTTGGTGAAGACGTGGTGGTAGTAAGGCATGTGTACGAAGGGCGATACGAGTATCAGGTGTTCCTGATACCGTAGCGACAAGACAAAGGTCGCTGAAGGTACCGAAAGCGCTGCTTGGAGCAAGCCGTAGTCCCTGACACCTGCTGTACCCCCATACTTGCCGACCATGTCGTTGTGTATCTCAACGGCCTCGGCAAGGGTCAGAAAAGTCACTTCCCTCATTCGATGCCCGCCAGTTTCTTCATTGTCTCAGAATGATCTCTGTTGACTCTCTTAAGCGCAGACTCAAAGCGAGTGCTCCTGTCGTGGCTATCCGCCGGAGAGACGATGAGACTCCTTCCATCAGTTGATATTCGAAGCGGCGTATCAACAGAGATATTGAGAAGCTCGAGAATCGGCTTTTCGATTATTAGGGCCGCACTGTTGCCGTGAACAGTCAGGGTCTTTATCATACCCAAACCTCCTCGTGATCACATTGTATCCACGCGGCATACCGCTGTCTATCAGCCCACCGCCCTGCATCGATAGGCGCAATGATCCTGCAAACTTCAAGCCTGATCCCTCCCTTCGGTTCAAGTAGAACCCTTCAACGCTGGTCCCGCTTACCGCGGCGCCACTTGATCTCAGTTAAGACAGCTGATCCGACCAACACTGCCGCAAGCACCGCGATGGAACCATACACCGACCAATCGCCGAAAGGTACTACCAGAACCACTAGTCCAAAGAGAAGGCTTGGAATGCGCCCGATGCTCACGGAAAAGTAGATGGGGACGAGATAGGATTCGAAAGGCGTCGGTACCGGGCCACTAGTATAATCTATGAGGTTCTTAAGATCGTTTCGTATCAGCCTCAGACTAGGGATCCTCGCCGGTTTTACCAAGTATCTCCGGATCGCGGGCTCAAGTGCCCTCCGTCTGGATTCGGCCAGAGCCTTTGCAGTTTCAGCCGAATCCGGCGAGGAGACATCATGGCTTAGGACAACTCGCACGTGATAGTCTCCCACAGAGATCGTTCTCACTGTCTCCCGGGAATCGTCAGACGGATCGGAGGGAAAGTCCATCGGGTTTGCCTGCCCTTCCCAGACGCTGAAGAAATCGTTGAACCGCACATTGCCACTGGTGCCTTCTGCACTGAAGTTGAGTTTCTCAGTGAATGGTGGCACGCCGCCCATGCTTACTTGGCTATAGCCGGCATCTGCCTCAAGCACAACCCGGCGTAGCCCGCCCCACCTGCTGGTATGAGATGGCAGCACATAGTACGCGACTTCGCCGATCGCGAAGAAAGAGAGGCAAACCCATATCACGAGAAGCCAAAGGAGAACCCTGCGCCATCGCAGGTCAAGCCTAAGCATGATCGCTATCACTCCTTTGGTATTCCGCCCAAGAAATCTCAAGCGAGGCATTTCACGCGATTCCATCAAGTCTTCGCCCTACGAGGCTTGTAATCCCCCCTTCTGCTGTAAGTATTAGTGAAACAACTGAGGCGGCGGGGAGCGTGTGCCAACGTGAAATTGATGAGAGGGATCGTCGACTCTCTGCCCTTCAGCCTGACGGTGGGTACACTGGGAGTAGTCTTTGGGGCGACTGCCGGATCCGCAGGTTTGGGAAACCTGACGGCTATTCTCATGTCCCTCCTGGTCTTCTCAGGAAGCGCTCAATTCGCGGCCCTTGGCCTCTGGAGACAAAACGCAACGGCGCTTCTACTCACCACCACCCTCTTGAGCACCCGTTTCCTTCTTATGAGCGCCTCTTTGGCTGCGAGGCTCCCGCGCATTCCTACATGGTTGCGGACCCTCCTGGGTTTCGGCGTGACCGATGAGTCCTATGCGTTGTCGGTAACTCGCGGAGCAAAAGGTGCCCAGGTCTCGGTTCCCTACTTGGCAGGCTGCATGCTTGCCATATACGTCCCCTGGGTTCTGGGAACCGGGTTGGGCATCGCGCTGGGGCCGGTTATCCCCACCGCATGGGTTGATTACCTGACGGTTTGCTTCCCTCTTGTCTTCCTGATCCTCACGATCCTCTGCACCGACACCTTGCCGAAGGCGGTTGTGGCCCTGATAGGAGCGTCACTGTCCGTCGTGATGGCGCTGTACCTGCCTCCGGGCTGGAATGTAGTCGCGGCCGGGTTGGCGGCCAGCCTGATCGGACCGCTCATCGAGAGCGCGAAGCTTCATCGCCGGCCCGCTGAGAGGAGGCTCGGTGACGAATGAGCGACGTAACGAGGGTCTTAATCATGGCCGCCGCCACATTTCTGCTGCGCGCCAGCCCAATCTTGTGGATTCGGGACGCCGAACGCGTGCCCCGGTGGGTGAAGCGCTGGCTTGAGTACGTCCCACCTGCTGTGTTGGCAGCACTTGTAGCGCCGGAGATGCTGGCGAGAACCGGTCCCCGCATACCCGGGATAGCCTTCGCATACATCGCGTGCCTGGTAACCGCGCTGCGCACGCGAAGTATAGTCTTGCCGCTCTTAGCTGCCATCGCAACGCTTGCTGTAGCAGGGCTCTTCTAAGTACGCAGCTAATCCGCGCCTTGTGTACCCTCTCTTCGTGTTGGGGATGCTAGTGAGAGACAGCCACACGAAGGGAGTCCGGGAGTATGGGCCAAAGGTATCGCGCTATAGAATCGTTCATGCGCCAAGGACCGGCTTGGCTATCCATCAACGTGAGCGATGGCGTCCAAGCGGAATTCCTTGTGGAGGCCATTTCTCCGCCCAGTCCCGCACCCGCTCAGGCTCCTTTCTCCAGTTTCCTGCTAGCTGGGCCCTGCGGCCGCATTAGCCTGGATGAAGATGAAATCGCCCACATCCAGCCAGACGGTCCACAGGAAGGGACTTCGCTGTACATCAGCCTGGATAACGGCGCGTCGCTAACGTTAGCAAGACAGCGGCTTAGCCCATAGGCTGCGGGAGCTGCAACCCTCTCGACGCGAGATAGCCTCTCCAATCCACTTCGTGAACCTCGCCCGCCGTCAGGAAAGCGATAATGGCTTTTCGGACCGGTTTGCCGAGAATGGTTTCGGCCGCTAGGGCGTATAACGCGACTTGAGGGGAATACCGGGCTACGGCATCGCCGATTTGGCCGCTGCTCAACGCGTCGGTCTTGTAGTCAAGGATTGTCAAGCCATCCTGATCCTCCACCAAGACGTCTATGACCCCCTGGAGGAGTACTTCGTCCCCGGCGTCAGTGGATTCTCGCGGCGTGGATGTCTGTCCTGCTGCAACGGCGGCTGGAACGGAGAGGGTAAAGGGCAGCTCCCGCCTCACTTTATCGGGATTGGCGGTTATCATCTGCCCTGCGGGCGTAGCGAAAAAGGCGGCTACGCTCGAGACGTCCACATCATCGACCTCGGACGGCTGCAGGAAGCCCAAGTCCGCTAAGCGGACCGCCTCTGCCCGTACCTCTTCAGGTGACCCCGAAGCCAAGAGGTTCATCCGCGCCAGAACCGTGTGGGTCGCGATACCCCGGCGAATGCCCTCGCTCTGAGCCTTTCCATCATCGAACGCCAAGCGCCTATTCGGACGGGGGATGAAGCGCCAGGAGTCCTCTTCCTCGGTGTCTAGCCGGCGTTTCAGCTCACCCACGCTCATCCTGGCCGGGGTCGTCGTAAGGTCGATCAGCGGATACGTCCATTCGAGACGTCGCTTGACCTCGCTATAGACCGCTTCGTCCGAATCGACGGCCAGAGTCTCCATGATTTTCTTGAGGGGACTTGCTTCCGCTGCCCGGTCGCCCGTTGAGTAGTCTGATTGCAGCCTGGTCTCCTGAGGCAAGGGAATCTGAAGGCCATCCTCGGTCCCCCAGAACCGGACACAAAACGGAGGCACGCCGGAGGGCGCCGAACGCGCGGTATCAGAGTTGGCAACGACTACTGCACCTGCTTCACAATTGTCCCGCTGCCCGCTTGAAGCCTCCCCTGTAAGAATGACCGGGCACAACCAATCAAGGTACGTCCCGGCAGATGCGATGTCTAGACGCTGCCAGCGCTTCCTCATCCGTTCTAGGTCCCTCGCCGACCCAACCAGACACAGTTTCTCCTTTGCTCTGGTAAGCGCCACGTAAAGGACCCGCATCTCCTCGGCAAGGTTCTCCTCTTTGAGTTTCAGGGCGATGGACTGATGCGCCAGCGACGGGTACTTGACCCGGTTCACCAAGTCGCAATACTGCGCGCCGATACCCAATTCCCGGTGGAACAGGATGTCTTGACGCAAATCCTCGGTATTGAACCTCTTGCCCAGGTCCATGACGAAGACTACAGGAAACTCCAGCCCCTTGGCCTTATGGATGGACAACACCCGCACGACGTCTTCCTGCTCGCCGAGAGCACGTGCCGCGCCTAGGTCCCCATCGGACTCCTGAAGGCGCTCGATGAACCGCAAGAAGCGGAAAAGGCCGTGGTGGCCAAAACTGTCGAATTGCCTCGCCCGATCGCAAAGAACTCGCAGGTTGGCTTGACGTTGCGCTCCTCCCGGCAGGCCGCCGACGTAGTCCTCGTAACCGGTCTCTCGAAGGATGGTCCAAAGGACTTCAGCTAGAGGCTTCCGGCGCGCCATGGTCCTCCAGCGGTCGAGGTCAGAGAGAAACTGTCTGAGCTGCACCGAGAGGCGGGAGTCGCCGACCGCACTAAGCCCGCAATCCGGGGACGCTTGAGTGCTATCTGCGCGAGATGCGGCCACGACCGCGTCGTAGAAATCCCCTTCCCTATCGTGAATCCTGACTGTGGCAAGGTCTTCGGCGCTCAGCCCGACAATAGGTGACCGCAATACGGCAGCTAAAGGGATGTCCTGCCTTGGGTTGTCGATGATGGACAAGAGCGAGAGGGCTATTTCCACCTCTCTGGCCTGGAAGTAGCCTGTGGCGGTGTCGGCATAAGCCGGGATGCCCGCCCTCCCAAGAGCCTCAAGGACGGCGTTGGCGCGTTCCTTGGTCGACCTCATCAAGATGGCGATGTCCTTGTACGAACACGGTCGGAGGGCCTTCTTGCCAGCATCCCACAACATCAGCGGGTTCCCCGGATTCACCATCTCGGCGATCCTCGATGCCACCACGAAGGCTTCCTTTTCCACCGCTTCGTAGTCCTCGAGGGCAGACGAGCTGTCCGAAAAAGAGGTATCGGTCTCTTGTGCCGAGTCTTCGCTCTGCTCGGGCCTGCTCTGTTCGGTCCCGCCCTGTTCGGTCCCGCCCGGCCCAACGCTGGCCTGCTCACCACCCTTTGAGGAAGCCGCGCGGTCGGGTACCTCCCTCTCCAACAAGTGGAGTTCGGCCACGAACGTGTCGTCTTCGCAGGCGGGATAACCCGCTCCTAAGCGCAGGCGGTGTCCCTCGTCGTAATCGATATCCGCAAGGTCTGCCCGCATGATGCGCTCGAAAACCCAGTTGGCGGCATCCAACACCTCAGACCTGCTGCGGAAGTTGGTGGATAAGTCGACGCGTAGTCCTCCCGACTCAGCGCCTCCGTGCCCCCCTGCAACTGCATACCTCTTGTGCCTCTCCAGGAAAATGCGCGGCTCGGCCAGTCTGAAGCGGTAAATGCTCTGCTTGATATCCCCGACGGTGAAAAGGTTGGCTTGATCCCCATCCCTTGTCACTAACGCAAGCAGCGCCTCTTGGACGGGGTTGGTGTCCTGGTACTCATCGACCAACACGTAGTCAAACTCAGACCGCACCTGCGATGCAACCGCCCCGTCATCCTTTGAAAGTGCGAGCAGGCAGTACCTTTCGAGGTCGGAAAAGTCCAAGCCTCCACGGTCGAGCTTCTTCGCGGTATACCTGACGTCCAGCTGCTTGACCACAGCGATGAGGCAGTCAAGGTATGGGGACAAAGCGGTGAGCTCTTGGATCAACTGCTCCGCCGGTCGCATAAACGCGTAGTCACCTATCTTCCGGAACTGCTCCTTCGCGGCGTTGCGCCTGTCTTGAGCCTCTTCCTTCAGAACCGGGTTTTCCGGTTTACGGATGGAAGGCATGCGGGCGAACTCGTGGTTAAGCAACTGTCGCAGAACTTCGCCGACTTGTTCCGGAGTTCCATTCTGGAGGCTGTCGACGCCATCAGGCCCGACGTCATCCTCGGCACTGTCGCCTTCGGGACTGCATCCTACCCCGCTCCCATCGCCAGCGTTCCCCTCGTCACCGCTAGCCAAAAGCCTCTCGGCCAGCTCCTTTGCCTTCGAGTAGACTGCTACTTCTTCTTCGACTACTCCTAGATATGCGGACGGACCGTCCGGTTCCAGGCAGATCTCCCGGGCTTCTTGAGCCAACTGAAGCGCGCGGTCTAGGTCACGGACGGCGGATTTCAGCAGAGACCTGGTCCAGGGAAGCCGCCATACCGAGCCGCGAGGGTCGGGGCCCACATCCGCGCTGCCGTTTCCACTCTCGCTGCTCACGCAAGCGGCACTGTGGACCTTCGTTCTCGCCTCTTCAAGCCAACCGTCCATAGAAGGCTGTGTGCTGGCAAAATCGTATAGGCGCGCCACGGTGGCCTTGAGTCCTTCGTCCACGCCTCGCCCTCCGTACATGTCCACCAAATCGTGGAACACGTCGGAAGCCTGGTACATGTCCTCAAAGACCTCGTCGATGGCATCCTGCTTCAAGAGGTCCGCCTCACCGGTATCCAAGACCCTGAAGGACGGGTCCAAGTCGACTTGGTGGAAGAACCTCCTCAGCATGCGCAAGCAGAACGCGTGAATAGTGGAGATTTGCGCTTTTTCGAGGAGGTCCAATTGACGCCTGAGCGGCGTATCCTCCGAACTCTCGGCAATCTTTTTCTCAAGCGCGGCACGGACCCTCGCCTTCATCTCCTGGGCCGCTTTCTCGGTGAAGGTGACCACGAGGAAGCGCTCGATGTCCACGGGAGGATCGCCGGTCACGAGGCCAATAACCCTTTCCACCAGGACAGCGGTCTTGCCCGTTCCGGCGGATGCCGACACCAGAAGATTGGTGCCGCGTGTCTCTATCGCCAATCTTTGCTCCGCCGTCCACTTCGGTCCTTCGCTCACTGCCCGGTCCCCCCTTCCGACACTTGTCCTCCGAGTTCGTTCCATATGACCTCGGGAGGAACCGTCTTCAGATTCCGGTAGTAGTTCCCCGGGATTAGTGCGTCGAACTGGCACAACGGCCCGAACGGGCAATACGTGCACGCCCTCTTCTGCCCCCTGCGGTACGGAAGGATGTCAGCCCGACCCTTCAGGACTTGGCCCGCAAGAGCCCGCACCTTCTCCTTAACGAAATCCAAAAGGAGCGGGAACTTGTCTTTCGGGACCACCGAAGAGCGCGCGCCAAGGGCATCCTTGGTGAACTGGACCGGGATAATCGGGGAGTACCCCTTCATCTCGGAGTCCATAAGACCCGCTATTTGGCGGTCGCCGGCGACCAGACCGGACATGCGCAGGCTCTTCAAGAGGCTTTCTCTGGCATGCTCCTCCGGAACCGGACCGGAGGCGGAGATGATGGGGTCCCGGACCACGAAATACAGGGCGCCTGCCGGAACGACCTTTGAGGCAGGTGGGAAATCCGGGACGATGTCCCTCCACGAAGACACAGCCACCAAGAGATAGACGAGAAGCTGCAGCGAAAGTCCCTCATAGACGTCGGTGAGGTCAAGCGGTCGCGGGCTCGACTTGTAGTCGATGATGCGCAGGTAGGTGGTATCCTCGACAACGCACGCGTCCAAGCGGTCTATCTGCCCTCGTAAGGTCACTTGACCGAGTTTCCCAAGAGGCAGCACAAGAGGCGGAATACGGCCCTGTAGACCAAACTGAGCCTCCAGAGCTACCGGCCTGAACTCTGTTCTCTTGGCGTGCTGGGTCAACACATCCGCCGCGCGACGGGTTATCCTTCCGAGGGCCCTCCCTACGTGACGATACCGGGCGGAACTAAGGAAGATCTCCTCCTGGACCTGTGGAACAAGCCGTTCGACCACTGTTGACACGGCAGCGCCGATTTCCGCGTCCGTTAGCGCGGTCCAGTTCCGGCTCCCGCTTTGAACCTCCGTAACGAATTCCTTCAGCGCGTTATGCAGGAAAGTCCCAGCGTCGGCCGGTTCCAGTTTGTAGATGTCCCTCTCCCTGAGTCTCAGACCATCCGCGGCAAAGTGGCTGAAGGGGCAAGCGCTGAACCGCTCCAGCCTGGATACGCTTGTCTTCAAGACGGAGCCGTAAAGGCTTCTCACTGTTGACTTCCCTAAAGCCGGAACGAAGTTGCGGTAGTCAAGTGACCGGAGGACCCGTTGGATGGCAGAGGTGTCCGCGCCACGCACCGGGGTTGCACTGGGCGACGGGATTGCACTGGGCAACGGTGCTGCGCTCGGCGGGGTCGCACCCTGACCGAAGGGGGCCCTGCGCGCATCTCGCTCCGGCGCCGTCAAGTATCTGAGAGCTTCGGCCCACGCGCGTCCCGGGAAGACCCCTTGCCTACCTAACGCCAGCCTCCTGACGGTTAGACTCATTACCCTGGCGGGAAGCACGTAATCCAGATCATCCGGCATACGTCCGGGCGGGTCCATCGAAACTAACCTCTCCGGTCGGTCCCCAACATCTTACGGATAGTCCCCAGCACGTGAGACGGTTCGAGAGCTTTACCTTCGGCGTCACCCAGGGGGTATGAGACGTAAAGCCGGTGGCTCGGCCTGGTCAGCGCAATGTACACCAAATACTTCTCGTGAAGCTGTCGAAGACGGGAACCCGGGCTCATTTCTACTCCGAGGCTCCTCAGCCGCTCTCTCTCTCCGTCTGTGAAGATCCCGTCCTCTGACTGGCGTTTTGGAAATGATCCGGCCAGAGCGCCCAGCAAAAAAGTGGCCTTGCAGGCGGGCTGCCGGGACCGGTCCAAGTTGCCCACCAAGACCTGGTCCAAAGAAGGCGGTATCACACCGAGCCGAATGTCATGGAGCCCCGCGTCCAGCAAGAGCGCGTAGGTCTTAAGGTCGCATGGACGGTCCTTGAGAATCTCCGCTGCCTGCTCAATTATCTCCATCGTCTTGTCCCAGATGCCCGCGTGGACCATGGCCTCGGCCAAATCCCCTGCTTCCTCGGCTTCCTTCTGCCATGTCTCCAGGGTCCCAGGGACGTCCAGGTCGACAAGCAGCCTATACAGCGCCAATGAAACGTCGGAGGCGCATGGGGTCTGGCGGTCGTCAGGATTCTGGCCATCGTCTTCGCCAGTATCCCTGAGAACCGACCTGTAGAACGCCGTGAGATGCTTCACGGCCTTGCGGCGGACATTGTCGCACAGCTCGCAACGGCGCTCCTCCCGATAGTCCCGGTCCTCTTCCACCATGTACCGCTTGGCGAACCGCCAGGAATCCTCGGACACCCACCTCTGATGGTTGATTCCATGCGCCAGGACATAGTTCTCCAGTATATCGACTTCTTCACGGCTCACTGGTACAAGATCCGTCTTCAGGTACCTGAATACCGCTTCCGACGAGAACGATGTAAGCACCACAGCCAAAGCGGCCCTAAGCAGTTCCGCCAACGGATGATGAGACACGGACCGCTTCTCATCTATGAAGTGGGGTACGCCGTGATCCCTGAATACCAGCGACACCAACTCCGAGTACTTATCCAACTCCCTGGTTTCGACTGTGATGTCCCGGTAGCGGTATCCGCAGTCCCGCACCAGGCGGATTATCTCTCTGGCAGCAAACTCGACTTCAGCCAAGGGGTTGGCGGTGGCGACGACTTGGACACCGTCGTCGGAGGATGGCTCGTTTGGCGCATGCGCTCCGCGCAATCCGGCCTCCACCAGGGCAAGGTCAGAGCACGCGAACCTCGGTAAAGGACCATCTTTGCCCAAAATCACGGCAGGGGCTTCGGGCACCCCCCTCTTCCAGGCAATCTCCCTGATCTTCTCAAGGGCTTCCCGCGTCTGATGGAACAGACTATCCTCGCTGAGGGCGGATTCTGCGGCATTCTCGTCTATACATAAAGCCACGTTCACTTCGCGAGCCGTCTCCATAAGCGCTCCCAATGCCCGGTACTCATCGGGATTGAAACCCGAAAAACCGTCGACCCACACTGAAGCGCCCTTCACCAGCGACGAAGACGCCATCCTCTCTGAGGCGAGGTTCAGGTAATCCGTTGGGTCCAAGAAGCGGTCCTTCAAGAATGCGAAGTAATTGCGGTAGACCACTCCGAGATCGTGGACCTTCTGTTCGAGGAAGGGCGCCTCAATGTCGGACGCCCGCGCCTGCAGCTCGTCCGGACTAACGTCATAGGAATGAAGTTCATTAAGGGTATCCGTGACGTTGTCCCGGAACCCGGGATAGTTCACTAGCGGAGCGAATACGGTTAGGTCTTTGCGATTGTCCCAAAGAATCGCCTGAACCGCCATGCTCTTGCCGACCGGAGTGATGAACGGATGAAAGGTCCCGCCGGTCTCCTCTAGGACCCGCCACGCCAAGCGGCGGAAGGACAGGACCTGAAGGTCCACAAAACCTTTGAGCCGCGGGTCGCGCAGGATGAGGCGCTCCATCTGGAAAGTGGCTTGGTCAGGCACGATGAAGAGAATGCTGCCCGACCCACGTGCCGCAAGACTATCCGCAATGGCCCTTGCTATGTATGAGGTCTTTCCCGAACCCGCAGGTCCGAGTACGAATCGAAGGCTGATGTAAATCACCCCAATGGGGATGATTCTTCAGCAAGGGCTATCATTCCTATCTGCGGAAGATGCCTCGGGCGGAGCGCCCACTGGGCACACTCGAATGAACCCACTTGGAGCTTCTATCTACAAGGTTTACTGCATTTCCGGCGCGAGGGAGAGAACCTAGCCTGAGTTACGCTACCCATAGAGCAGCACACCTTCAGTGGCGACCAGCCGCTCGATGGTGGGAGCGTATCTGCGCTGGTCAAACCAATCCGCCTTGCCTACAATCACATCGACCGACACGGTCTTCTTGTCCCGTATCGCCCGACGAATCGCCCTCATAGCGTCGATCTCACGCATTCCGTCTGCCTCAGGCATCACTACATAGAGGTCAATGTCCGAATCAGGGCCTCGGGTATCATTGGCGTGGGACCCAAACAGATATATGCGCTCTACCGGCACAGTCCTGAGATAATGGAATCAGTAAGAACATCCAGCTCTTCTCTTATGCGCCGCTCCATGATCCCACCTCCATCGGCTATCCTCCCAGACAGATCTTACCATGGCTCGGAGTCTGCGTCACGCAAACACAATCTGGCAGTAAGCGCACCTACTTGATGCTGGCCCCAAACAGCACGTAGACCTCACGGTTATCCTTGCTGCCTCCGGACTGAACCCCGTACTCAAAATAGGCACCGTGAACCATGTATACTCTGCAACTGTCTGAGGCGACGGCCAGCGTTATCGTGTCTCCTGACTGCAGTTCCAGGTCCAGCATACCCCCGAAGGGGCACTTGGTGCCGCCTCGACACTGGATGACATCCGTGAGTAGAGTCTCCAGCTCGGCTAAGGAGTCTTTGTCGGTTACGGTGTAGGTCTCATCAAGTACCGTGAGCGTCGCAGACACTATGCCGTCTATCCTATCCGGCCGGAAGACTCCGGTTCCGTAGTACTTCTCGGCAACGGGCGACACGAGGGCAAGGAAGTCCGCCGTGTACTCCTTCTCGATACGACGATAGCCACTGCCACTCCGCGAGTAGCCAACGAGGCAGCCGTTATCCATCACTTGCCAATGGCCATCCTCAAGCATAATCCAAATCCCCAGCGACACTTCTTCGTCGAGGTATCCCCCGTCGGTCGCGGATGCCTCTGCCAGCCGAAGAGCCTCAAGCCATGCGTCCTGGTCCTTCGGAACATAATACCCGCCAACCCCACGGCTTGCTGTCGGCCTGAGCATGACACTTATCCCATCCTGAGCCCGGCGGCTGCGAAGCATATTGTCGTAGGAGTATTCATCCACAACAAATCGGAATACATGCTCGCTGCAGGAAACCTCGCACTTGTCCTCTGACTCGATGTACCTTCCGGCCTTTTCAATCTCAAGTGCTGCAGTAGTACGTTCCCTCGGGTAACCCTGTGATGAGGCTCCTGTCGGCCCCTTCATACAAGGCTCGTAGTCGGTTGCTGTATAGACGCTCAGCCCTTTGAGCACGACATTGTCTCCGCGAATCAGGTCGATATCTTCGCGAAGGACGATCGTCGGGAGTTGATTCAACACCGCTTCTAGGTCACCCAAGACGCTCCCGTTATCGGCCGACACCCATCCTGACTCGTCTGTCCACGTTTCGGACCATAGAAGGTTTTCGTAGGGTGTGACCGTTTCACCGTTCGAGGTAATTGCAAAGTCCGGAGTGGCCCCTACAACGTCGTCGTTGGACTCACCCTCGGGCGGGTCTCCGTTCTCGTCGTTGGCCTCGAAGGCAACCTGTCTTTCACATCCTCCTAAGCAACCAGCCGCCATCGAGACTAGGATCGCGACAACCAGAATTCTAGCCAACGTCCACCAGACCATGCCACTATGTCTGTACATTCGGCACCCTCCTTGCTACTCAGGATTGCCGCCAGCCCGTTTTCTACCCACTCCAGTCGTTGAGGAGTCCATGTTTTCCGCATTCGAGCAACCCCGGCGGGTAGAATTCAGTCACTCAGCAAGACTGGGCAAAGAAGCCGGCGGTTCCCGGATGAAGAAGAGGAGTGCATAGTAACCAACACCGCAAATTCTCAGTGCCAGCAAGAAAGAGGAAAACAGCTACCAGCAGTTGCTAGCTGCGGGAGTCGTACGCAGAAGGGCTAGTAAGAAAAAACGAGGATCTACCGCCCCATCTCGCTAGCCGCTGGCCGAATCCTCTGCCGCCAAGCGGGCTGCCGCGTTGAGTCCCATTTCTATGAGGGTCTCCTCCGCCTTCACGAATAGCGGGTCTTTCTGGTGGTGAGCGATGTTCAGATCTCCCGATTTGACCGAGACCTGGGGAGTTCGCGGGCCGTTGTCCAGAACAAACGCTGCCCCGCAGCGGAAACGCCTGTACAGCCCTATGATGAACTGCGTATCGGCTTCCATCTCCAAGGAGATGATCCCGCCGCGACGAAGGAGTTCATTGTGCTCGTCATTGTCCGGGCGATAGAAAGCATCCACTGAAGCAACGGGGCCTATGTGCGCAGAGACGCCCAAGTCTTCAGCCGCGTCAACCAGCGACCGAGTCACCTGAAAGTGAGCGGCAGCGGGAAAGGGCTTGGGAAGGTACTCATCGCCGGTGCCCCCTCCCCGGTAGGACGCAGTAGCAATGACGATATCACCAACACCGGTCTGCGGCGATATTCCGCCCGAGGAACCAAGCCTGATGAAGGTATCAGCGCCCATGTTGCCAAGCTCCTCCATCGCGATAGCTACCTGTGGCCCGCCCATGCCTGTTGAGCAGACCGTCACCTGGACTCCGCGGAATGTCCCCGTGTGCACCAGGTACCCTCGAGTTTCGGACACGAGTCTGGAGCCATCCAACCTTGCGGCTATCTTCCTACCGCGGACGTGGTCACCCGGGATAAAGCAATACCGAGCGATATCGGCATTCCGAGCCTTGATGTGGTGTTGAGTGAACTCGTCAGCCATCGGATTGGCCCCCCTTGATGAAACTTCATCATTCCACTATCCAATACTATCCGCCCGCGCCGCAGCGCCTCCGTTCTTATCCGGTCATCGTCGCGGAGACCCGACATTTCTTCCACTCGCGGAAACGACCACCGGAAGATTTGTCCGCTCGCTCCAGGCGCCTCCATTTTTGTCCGGTCGTCGCCCCGCGAACCCGACATTTCTTCCCCTCTCGAAAGCAACTTCACCGGAAGATTTGTCCGCTCGCTCCCCGGCGCCTCCGTTTTATCCGGTCACCGCCCCGCGAACCCGACATTTCTTCCTCTCGAAAGCAACCACCGGAAGATTTGCCAAGTCCATCGCTTTCCTCGCCGTCCCCCGACGCCCGTTGGTCGTCACCTACATATCCTCGACGACTTCTTCAGCGAAGCTTGTCCCGTCTCCTTCGTAGTCTACTCCCAGAAGACCGGCGACAGTAACGCCAAGATCGGCGAATGAAGGTCGTTCGGCCAGCGTAAGTCCTCTCTTCAGACGATGCCCCGCCATCATCACAGGTACATACTCCCGCGAGTGATCGGTACTGGGAGTTGTCGGGTCACATCCGTGATCTGCGGTAATGACCAGGACATCCTCCGGGCCCAAGCCGCCAAGAAGGGAAGGTACTTCGCTATCGAACTCAATCAGCGCGCGGGCGTACCCGACAGGGTCGTTTCGATGACCGTACAGCGAATCGAAGTCCACCAGGTTCGCCATCACCAGTTGACGGCCCTGGGGAGGCACAACTGGAGGCACTTGTCCTCTCATTTCACGCAGGACCGCTCCCACGCCCTCGCTGTTGCTCTTGGTGTGGATGGCTCTGTCAATGCCGTATCCTGCGAAAATGTCCTCGATCTTGCCTATGGCGGTGACGGTGACTCCGGACCTCTGCGCGTAGTCCAGCAGAGTAGGACGCGGAGGAGCAACGGAGAAGTCCCTTCGGTTGGCAGTGCGGACATACCTAGTGGGTGTGGTGAGTGTCTTGGCAGACGAACTGGAGAGGGGTTCGACCGGCCCGACTGCCGACTCGGTGGCTGGCCCAACCGACGGCCCCACCATCGGCCCAACCAATGGCCCGACCATCGGCCCCACAAACGGCCTCGCTATCACCCTGGCCAGGGCGGTCGGCTCCGGGAACAGCTCGCGTGCCATGCGACACCACTCGTAGAGGGTTTCCAGGGGGACCACCTCTTCGTGGCAAGCGATCTGAAAAACGCTGTCCGCGGAGGTGTAGACGATGGGATGCCCGGTGGCGACGTGCTCCGGACCCAGCTCTTGGATTATCTCAGTCCCTGAAGCAGGCTTGTTGCCCAGTACCCGCCGGCCGATGTGCCGCTCAAACGCTGTGATTATGTCCGACGGAAAGCCATCCGGATAGGTTTTGAACGGCTCTGACAACACGACCCCCGCGAGTTCCCAGTGCCCTGTGGTCGTATCCTTGCCGGGCGATCGCTCGGCCATCTTGCAGCAGACTCCCATAGGTGACGCCGGAGGGGTACCTGGGATGGAAGTGAGGTTGCCGATGCCGAGAGCACCCAGATTGGGCAACGTCAACCCGGACTCCAGGCGCCTAGCCAAATTCCCCAGAGTATCGGACCCCTCATCCCCATACAAATGGGCGTCAGGCAACTGCCCGACGCCCACGCTATCCAAAATCACAAGGAAAACGCGCTTGACGTGCGTCAACACCCTACACCACGTTCAGAACGCAGGTGACCAGCGGCCGCCGCCCCGTCTCGCTCCTCAAGTACCGCTGGAGACTCAGTGCAAGTTCCTCCTCAATCACCGACTTCCTGGCAAGGGACTCCCTCGCCAAGGTGCTTAGGAAATCCTTCGAGCGTGCCGCCAGTTCCGAGGTAAGCTCCTCGCCCCGGGCGTTCCTGCTGTAGCCCGCCGTGCGCACAACCGGTTCGCACAAGAGCTGCCCGGTCTCCCCCGATAGACTGCACGTCACGAACACGGCGCCCGACTCGCTGATAAACCGCCGCTCCTTGAGCACGGTGTCCCCGACTTCGCCGATGCCTGCCCCGTCGATCATGACCGCTCTGGTCTGCACGGAGCCCACTATCTGGCCTTCCTCCGGAGTTAGGCGGAAGATGGAACCGTTCTCCCCGATTAGCACATTGGCGGGTGGAACACCCGTCGCCACGGCTAACTCGGCGTGAATTATGAGGTGTCTGTACTCACCGTGCACCGGGATGAAGAACTTGGGACGCGTGAGGTTCAACATGATTTTCTGCTCTTCCTGGCTTGCGTGCCCGGACACGTGGACCTTGGATTCCGGGGTGTATATGACCTTGGCGCCACGCCTGAACAGGTTGTCGACCACACGCGAAACCATAGTCTCATTGCCCGGGACAGGGGACGCCGCCATGATGACAACATCGCCCTCGACTATCTCGACTTTCCGATGTTCTCCCGCGGCCATTCGGGAAAGCGCCGACAGGGGCTCTCCTTGGCTTCCGGTGGAGATAACGACCATACGCGACAAAGGGTATTTCCCCACATCGGCAACGTCGATCATGGTCCCCATGGGCACCTTTAAGTGCCCCATAGCCAACGCGACCTCTACCACGGTCTCCATGCTTCTCCCGACAACTGCCACTTTTCTACCGTACCGGTACGCGGCGTCAATCACTTGCTGAATCCTTGGCACGTTTGAGGCGAACGTGGTCAGGATGATTCGCCCTTGCGCTCTGTAGAAAACCTCGGACAACGATTCGCCCACAACCCGCTCCGATTCGGTGAACCCGGGACGATCGGCATGGGTGCTGTCAGACAGAAGAGCAAGGACGCCGCGTTCTCCGGCCTCCGCCAGCAGACTGTAGTCAGTCGTCTCCCCATCCACGGGAGTCTGGTCCAACTTGAAGTCGCCGGTGTGGATAATAGTCCCGGCGGGGGTGCCGATGATTAGCCCGACCGCGTCCGAGACCGAATGGGTAACCCTAAAGAACTGAACTTGGATGCATCCGAAATTGACGATGTCTCTCGGCGCAACGACCCGGAAGTCGAAATCGCCTTCGAACAGCTCATCCATCTTTCGTCTGGCCAACCCCAAAGTCAGCCTGGTCCCATAGACCGGCACGTTCACGTCCTTCAAGACGTAGGGCAACGCGCCCACGTGATCTTCGTGCCCGTGGGTCAGGATAATGGCCCGAATCCGGTCTCGCCTCTCTACTAGGTAGGAGACATCTGGGATCACCAAATCGACGCCCGGCATGTCCTCTTCAGGAAAAGACAGGCCGCAATCGATAACGATGGCGTCGGGGCCGCACTCCAGGAGCATCAGGTTCTTCCCTATCTCCCCGAGTCCACCCAGAGGAATCAATCTTACTTCTCTCATGTTTTTTATCACCAATTAGGTAGTATAGCCTGTCTTGGTTATCCGTGCCAGTCTGCCATGTTCACCCAAAATCGCCAAGCCTTCTCGCTGCCCTTGGAACGGCACTAATGAATGAAGGCGGTCCCGAAGGACCGCCATCCGACATCCGCTATCTTAGTGAGACTCCACGTCCTTGGCTCCGTTCTGGCGGAAAACTTCAGAGGCCTCTTCGACCTTGTCATCATCCGCCTTTACCAGGGCAACGATCTTCCCCGACCTGACGTGTTCCTCATAGCGACGCCCGGCTTCTTCTGGGATACCCCAGTCGATCAGGCCTCCCGCGATTCCACCGGTTACCGCTCCGCTCAGGGCGGCGGCAATAGGACCGGCTGCTACGATGGGACCGATTCCCGGAATAGCCAATGCGCCTACACCCGCCAACAGCCCCGCGGCTCCACCTATGGCGCCGCCTGTGGCGACACCTCCGGTGATAGATGAACCGCCATCGTCACGGCGGCCACCTTCTCGGCCGCGCGAGGACTCCCTGGCGACGATGGATATTTCCTTCTTGTCGAACCCCTTCTTTTGGAGCTCGTCGGCTGCACGTTCGGCCTGATGGGTATCGTCGAACACTCCCAGAACCGTCTTGGACATAAGTTCTAGCACCTCCAAAGCGTGATGTCCGGACTATTGTCTCCTTAAAGGCTCGGCGGAATTCGCCAAAAGGCGTTGCTCTATGTCTCATAAAGATGCGACTAGAGCCATATGTACAAGTAGGAGGTGCATCCTGTGCTGAAGGCAGTCCTGATAGCAGCCTTGGTTCTCTTGGCCCTTTACATCTCGATGGGACTGAGAGTAACCCGGATTCAAAACATGAGGAAACGCGCCGCTAGTTACGAGGAAGTTTCCTCTCCTCTCGGGCAGGCCATAAAGGACTTCGTCACAGTGTCCGGCGGGGTCTACCTCGGCCTGATGGCTCTAGCGGAGTTCCTCAAAGTGCCCGTCCCGATTCAGGCAAACCTGTGGGGAACGACTCTGGACCCAATAGCCCTGTTCGCCGTCTGCCTGGCGATAATCGTGCCGGCGCTCCCGTTCGGGAAAGGTAGGTTCTAAGAAAGGCGTACAGCGCTGAAAAACGCGTGCTCAGAGCAGACGGGCGACGCAGCTTCCAGCCAAACAAAAAGCAGGCTCTTTGCCTGCTATCTCGTGATAACCTGAGGTATCTTTTTCTTCGCTTGAATCGTGAGCCACCTGATAATCAACTGGTCCAGGGATGAACTCGTCGCGCCCGCGGCTTGGATCGTCTCTCTGCTATAGTGATCCCCGATCTGCTTGCTCAGCTCACCGCGCAGCGCTTCGATTTGAGCGTGAAGCTCTTCTTCGCTGCTTGGCATGAATCCCGTCAAACCCCCCAACCGCTCCGTTACGCTACTCCCGAATTATACGATCTGCTCTCCAAGAATGGAAGCTTTACGACAGGATTCTGGAAGGTATTTTTAAGCCTCCTGCCTGGGGTTTAACCGTGAGCACCAGCGTGCGGGGCACGCAGATTTTTGACAGCTTCCACACTAGCCTTGGCGACATCCGGGGTATCGAAAGGGGTCTCAAGAAGTCCGGGAAGGTCCGGCGGGAGCTTTGAACTGTTGATCAGCGCCGCGAGACCGGGAGTCCCGATTCGACCCAGACCTATCCTCTCATGCCGGTCCAGATGCCCGCCCAGCTCGCTCTTGCAGTCATTCAGGTGTACCGCTCCAAGGTTCGACAGTCCAATGGTGCCGTCGAAAAGGTCCAATACCGAGTCGACATCTTCCGGCGTCCGAAGGTCGTACCCCGCGGCGAAGGCGTGACAGGTATCAAGACACGCGCCTACCCTGTCCTTAGGGAGGGAGGCAAGGATGGAAGCAAGAGCTTCAAGAGACGTCCCGACCTCCTGTCCCTGCCCTGCGGTATTCTCCAAAAGGATCTTCACCGGCCCCGAATAGCGGCTCAACACGTCTTCTAGGCTGAGGACCACCCTCGTGAGGGGTTCAACGGAATCAAGGGTCTCTTCTTTTCCTTTGTGACCCAAGTGGGTCACCAGGTACCTAGCCCCGAGCGTTTCGGCGCGGTTCAGGTCCTCGACGAGAACATCCTTGGAGTATCCGAGCTTGTCGGCGTCGGAGGAAGCCAAGTTGAGAAAGTAGGGAACGTGCACCACTACGGGCCAGATGTCGCGTTCCTTGAAGATGGCCTTCATCTCTGCGACATCCGGCTCCGAAAACTCCTTGGCCTTGCCGCCCCTGGGGCTGCGGGAGAAGATCTGTACTGCCTCGCACCCCAGGTCGACGGCGTTCTGAGCCATCTTAGCCATTCCGCCTGCTATTGAGATGTGAATGCCCAGCCTCATCGTTTAGCGGCTGTTCTTTCCACCGCGGTCGTCTCTGCGAAAAGGTCTTCTGGGCCTATCGCCGTTCCTATCCCGTTGCGGTGCCGGAGCTCCACCCATCGCCTGGCGGCGTGATAGGTTGACCCGGCCCATATGGTCGATCTCGATCACCTTGACGACCACTTCATCTCCTATGTTCAGGACGTCCTCGACGCGGTTTAGCCGCTCTTCAGCGATCTCGCCTATCCTCACAAGCCCTTCTTTGCCGGGGAGGATCTCGACGAACGCTCCGAAGTTGGTCACTCGCGTCACTTTGCCGGTATAGACCCTTCCGACTTCAACGTCGCGCGTCAGGTTCTCCACAATGTCCCTGGCCTTTTCTCCGCTGGCCATATCGGGAGCGGCGATGAACACGCGGCCGTCCTGTTCAATGTCGATCTTCACGCCGGTCTCGGCGGTGATCTTGTTGATGGTCTTGCCTCCCGGCCCGATTACGTCCCGGATCTTTTCGGGGTCTATGTTGACCACTAGGATCCTGGGAGCGTACTCGGAGAGGTTCCCTCGGGCTTCGGGGATGGTGGCAAGCATCTTATCCAGGATGAAAAGCCTGGCGGCTTTGGCTCTCTCAAGGGCCGTGCCGAGAATCTCCCTGGTGACACCAGCTATCTTGATATCCATCTGGAGGGCGGTTACGCCTTCCCGGGTGCCTGCGACCTTAAAGTCCATGTCGCCTAGGGCATCTTCCATCCCCTGAATGTCTGTCAGCACAACAGCCTTTTCGGACCCCTTGATAAGCCCCATGGCGATTCCGGCGACCGGCGCCTTGATGGGCACGCCGGCATCCATCAAAGACAAGGTACTTCCGCAAACCGAAGCCATCGAAGTGGATCCGTTGGACTCCAATACTTCCGAGACGATGCGGACTGTGTAGGGGAACTCCTCTTCCCCGGGAATGACCGGCAAAAGCGCCCTTTCGGCCAAAGCGCCGTGCCCGATCTCCCGGCGTCCGGGACCCCTAAGCGGCCTGGTCTCGCCTACAGAGTAAGGCGGGAAGTTGTAGTGATGGAGATACCTCTTGAACTCCTCCACCCCGGTAGTATCCAACTCCTGGATGTCACCCTTGGCTCCAAGGGTGGCTATGCTCATGACCTGGGTCTGTCCCCGGGTGAAAATTGCTGAGCCGTGAACCCTCGGAAGCACCTGGACTTCGCAACTGATCTGCCTGATCTCGTCCGGTTGACGCCCGTCGGGCCTCTTCCCGGTCTCAAGGATCATGCTGCGGACCTCTTCCTTGAGGACGTCGTGGAACGCGGTTCCGATCTCGGATTCTTTCTCAGGGAAATCCACGACTACCTGGTCCAGCACTTCCTGGAAGACATCGTCCAGAGCAGACTCCCTGGATAGCTTCTCTTCGACCCGAATGGCCTGCCTCAGCTTGGGAACCGCGAGTTCGCGGACCTTGGCCTGAACATCCTGGTCGGGAAGGTAGACGGGCAACTCCAGCTTGGGCTTCCCAATTTCCGATGCGATCTTGAGCTGGAACTCACAGAGCCTCTTGATCTCCTCATGACCGAACATGATGGCGTCAACCATGCGCTCCTCCGGTATCTGATTGGCGCCTGCTTCCACCATCAAGACGGCGTCCTTGGTCCCCGCCACGGTGAGGCGCAGTTCACTGGCCTCGGTCTCACGCACGTTGGGGTTGATGACGAAGTTGCCGTCCACGAGCCCGACCTCAACGCCCGCTATAGGACCGTTGAACGGGATATCGCTGACAGTCAGAGCCGCAGAGGCCCCTACCATGCCCACGATCTCCGGTGAAAAGTCGTGCTCGATAGCCAAAGGCATTACGACGATTTGGACTTCGTTTCGAAGCCCCTTCGGGAAAAGCGGCCGAATCGGCCTGTCTGTAACCCTCGCTTGAAGGATCGCCTTCTCGGGCGGTCTTCCTTCTCTGCGTCCCCAGCTACCCGGGATACGACCTACTGAGTACAAACGCTCTTCTACGTCTACAGTGAGGGGGAAGAAATCCAAGTTCTCCTTGGGTACTTTCGACACTGTCGCGGTCACCAGAACTGTGGTATCGCCGTACTTCGCTAAGACGGCACCGTTCGCTTGTTTGGCAACTCTCCCGAACTCTAACCTAAGCGGGCGTCCTCCAAAGTCGAACTCGTATGACCTAACTCCCTCCAATGAGTACACTCCCTTCGGCCACAGTTAGCCTCTCAATCCCAGTCTCTCCACTATGGCCCGGTAACGATCAGGTGCTTCGCGTGTAAGATAGTTGAGGAGGGCACGACGCTGGCCGACCATTTTCAAAAGACCGCGGCGGCTGTGGTGGTCTTTCTTGTGGGCCTTTAGATGCTCAGTCAGGTAGTTAATCCTCTCGGTCAAAAGCGCGATTTGCACTTCCGGTGAACCCGTATCCTTTTCGTGGATCTTGTACTGCTCAATGATGGCCTTCTTGCGGTCCATTTCTAAAGTCAAGTTGGAACACCTCCATGATGTGAATAAGCCCTGAACCCAGAAACCGCGCCGGAGGAGCGCAGGCCCGAGTGTCAAGGTACATTCTGGCTAGAGCATTCTATCATAGGCCCCAGGCAGTGTAAACGCAGGCGATTGGCCGCACCTGGGATTGAGCCTATGGTCGGACAAGGCCGCAGCCACATCCTCCTGGACCTGAATCCTAAGAGCTTCGGCGCTGTCGAAGACCCTCTCGTCCCTCAACCTTTTCACGAAGAACACCTGCATCTTCTGTCCATACAGCTCACCTGAGAAACCGGGAATGAATACTTCCACCCTAACATCCTTACCGCCAAAGGTCGGCCTGATACCTATGTTTACAACGCTTGACTCTCCAAAATACCCCCGTGCCGCCGGCCCTTACCAAAGCAGCATACACCCCATTTCCGGGGATCATCTTGTCCTCCGGAACAAGGATGTTCGAGGTAGGAATGCCGATACCCCGGCCTCTGCCGTCGCCATGTTCTACTGTCCCGTAGACGCAATAGGGCCTACCGAGGCACTCCCAAGCTTGCTCTACTCTGCCCGATTCCAGGTACGCCCGGATCCTGGTGCTGGAGACCACCTCGCCTCCAGATAGGTGCGGCGGGATAACGCTAACTTTGAAGCCGTACTCATTCCCCCAGTTCACCAGGTCCGCGGGAGTGCCGCGCCCTCTGTCACCGAAGGTGAAGTTAAAACCGCAGACCACGTGGCTTACCCTGAGGGCCTCCAGTAGGTATTTCCTGACGAAATCCAAAGGCGGAGTCTGAGCCAATTGCCTGGTGAAGGGCATCTCCCAGTATAGGTCCAGTCCGAGGTCGGAAAGAAGCTCCCGCTTCTCGTCTCTGGGCGTAAGCAAACTGACAGGGGACCTTGCCTTCATGAGAAGGTTCTTGGGGTGCGGATGAAACGTGACCACGCATACGGGCGTTCCTAATGATTTCCCAGACTGCAAGGCCTCTTTAAGCAACGCTTGGTGCCCTGTATGTACGCCATCAAAGACCCCCAGAGCCGCAACTACCTGCTCATCCTTCTCTGCTTCAGTGCCTTGAACGATTCGCAACCGTATCACTCTCGCGTGTAAGGACTTTTTCGTACTTGAGCCTGCCCTTTCCGGGGTAGACAACGGCCAGCACCCGCGGAAAACCAACTGAATCCCTCTCATATGCCAGGAAGGTGCCTTGGTCTTCCCTTCGGGAAGCCACTTGTCTGTCTTCCACAAAATCTCCCGGTATAAGTTCCACTCCGTTTATGATCTTCTTTAGCGCGTAAGGCATGATTTCAAACTGGGGAAAGGCTGAGAGCGCTTTTAGCGGGTCAACCACCCCGACACGCCGGTCCCCTGCCCTGTGAGCTACTAAGAGCTCTTTGGGAGTCACCGCGTCTCGAAGGTGAAACGCCCCTGAACTGACCCTCAAGAGATACGACACCACGGCGCCGCAGCCCAGAGCCTCTCCAAGGGATGATGCCAAGGACCGCACGTAGGTGCCCCGCCCAACGCTCATAGAAAAGAGCCCTCTCGGAGTCCTGCCCGGCTTCCACCCCACCAACTTAAGTTCGTGCACTGCGACGCTTCTAGGTTCGATCCGGACGGAAACACCTTCCCGGGCCAAGTCATATAGCCTGCGCCCTTTAACCTTCAGCGCCGAGTAGGCGGGCGGAACCTGCGGAATGACGCCGGTAAACTCAGGTATACGAGATAGGACGTCATCGCAAGTAAGCGTGGGCATCGTCTGTCTCGATCACATTTCCGTCCATATCGCCCGTATCCGAAGTCACGCCGAATCTGAACTCGGCGAAATACCGCTTGTCTTCTCCAAGAAAGTACTCTGACAACCGTCTGTAGGTTCCCAGCGCCAAAGGGAGCACTCCTACCGCCAAAGGGTCGAGCGTCCCCAAGTGTCCTGTGCGGTCCTCGTCAAAAACACGCCTGACAAAGAGGACCAGGTCGTGAGAGGTAATGCCCGGGGGCTTTAAGACGTTCAGAAACCCGTCCATATATCCAACTGGTCCAACTGAGACATTACTTTGGCGGTCACTTCTTCGATTGTCCCCTCAATGAAAGCCCCGGCGGCTCGCGGATGCCCTCCCCCGCCTAAGGACTGGGCAACGGCGGCGACGTCCACCACTGAGCGAGAGCGGAAGCTCACGTGAACCTTGCCGGGCTCATCCGCTTCCTTGAAGAACAAGGACACCTCAACTCCGGATATGGACCTGGGATATCCGATTATCCCCTCGGTCTCGTCAGATGAGGCTCCGGAAGCCCTAATCATCTCTTGAGTGAGGCTGACGACAGCTATCTTGCCGCCGTGATATAGCTTCAGGGTGGACAAAGCCCGTGCGAGCAGCATGATGGAAGACACTGTCCTAGTCTCGTAAACCAAGTCGAAGATCTCCGAACCGTTGACTCCCTTGTCCAAGAGCTCCGCTGCCAGGATATGTGTCTCCTTGCCGGTGTTCTGATACCGAAACCCTCCGGTGTCAGTGACTATGGCCACATACAGACAGGTGGCGATGTCCTTGTCTACCGGCACTTCCAGAGCGTTTATGATGTCGTACACCAATTCGCCCGTAGCGGCGGCATTGGGGTTCACGAGGTTAACGACGCCGAAATAGGAGTTGGAGACGTGGTGGTCGATATTCACCCAGACCTTGTCCTTGGCAAACTCCAGACCCCGGCCCGCCCGTTCCGGATCGGTGCAATCCAAGAAGATGGCCACCTGCGGACAAAAATCTTCGGGTTTCAGGTATCCCGCCCTGCTGTGAAATCGCCTTCCGGGGAGGAAGTCGTACACGGCGGGATGGGAATCATCGGACACAAGCAGGGCATGCTTTCCCAGGATTCGTAAGGCCTGCACGAGCGCCAGACCCGAGCCGACGCAATCGCCGTCGGGTTTCTGGTGCTCGAGCAGGACGAAGCTGTCGTGCCGGCGGATGACCTTCACGACTTCCAAAACCGAGTCCTTAAGGTTCGCAGGTTCCTCTCTAGCCTTCATGCTCCCCGCTATCCTTCTCTGGGTTCTGCGAATCCTGCGCTTCTTTGAGAAGCCTGGATATGTGGATGCTGTGCTCTATCCCTTGGTCAAGAACGAACTGGATCTCAGGAGCGTGACGCATCCCCAAGGCTTTGGCGATCTCGGACCGGATCAACCCTTGAGCGCTCCTGAGTCCTTCCATGGTCCTTGTCTTTTCCTCTTCTGTCCCCATCACGCTGACACGAATCTTCGCCAGCGAAATATCACGGGTCACTTCCACCGTCACTATGCTGACGAAACCAATGCGTGGGTCTTTGACCCTGCGCGACAACAATTCCGATACTACCTCTTGAATAAGCGCGGCGGCGCGCTCTTGCCTCTGCGCCACAAAGACCACCTCATCGGAAAGACTTATGACGGTTTGATCTCCTTGGTCGTATATGCCTCGATGATGTCACCCTGCTTCAGGTCCTGGTAACGTTCCAGTCCAATGCCGCATTCATAACCTTGCGACACCTCTGTGACGTCGTCTTTGAACCTGCGTAACGACGACATCTTACCCTCGTACACGACCACGCCATCCCTCAGGAGCCGGACATCAGCCTGCCTGGACACCTTTCCGTTGGTCACGTAGCAACCCGCTACTGTGCCCACCCTAGGGACGTGGAACGTTTGTCGGACTTCCGCCCTGCCGAGGATGACTTCCTCAATCTTGGGCTTCACGAGCCCCTTCAACATGGCGTCGATATCGTCCAAGAGATCATAAATGACTCGATAAGTGCGGATCTCTATCTGCTCAGAGTCCGCTAGAGCACGAACTGCCGTGTCCGGCCTCACGTTAAACCCAAGGATCGTGGCGTCGGAGGCCTTGGCAAGGATAACGTCGGAAGTAATGATGCCGCCGACTCCTGAGTGGATGACCTTTAGTTCGACCTCGCCGCCCTTGATCTTGCCGAGCGCTTGCAGGATAGCTTCCAAAGACCCCTGCACGTCGGCCTTCACGATGACTTCCATGTCCCGCTTTTCCTCTTGGTCGCCTTTCTTAAGAAGGTCTTCCAAGGTCATGCGGCTGACGGGGTTCATCTCCTGTTCCCGCTTTTCGATCTGCCGGCGTTCGGTAACCTCCTTGGCGATCTTTTCGTCTTGCACCACCACGAAAAGGTCACCTGCTTGAGGAAGCGACTCCATCCCTATAATTTCCACCGGAATGGCCGGGTTGGCTTTCTTCACCGTACGCCCTCGCCCATCGTACATGGCGCGGATGCGCCCCCAGGTAGTATCGGTGATGAGCACATCTCCAACTCTGAGCGACCCGGACTTGATGAGTGCCGTGGCTACAGGCCCGCGGCCTTTATCCATCAGAGACTCGATGATGTAACCGCGTCCCGCGCGCGTGGGATCTGTCTTGATTTCCTGCATCTCCGCGACCAAGTTGATCATCTCGAACAGGTCGTCGATCCCTTCGCCGGTCTTGGCGGAAACGGGCACGACCACTGTGTCGCCGCCCCAGTCTTCCGGAACCCGTCCGGCATCTGACAACTGCTGCTTCACGCGGTCGGGTTTGGCGCCCGGTTTGTCCATTTTGTTGAGGGCAACCACGATGGGCACGCCCGCCGCTTTGGCGTGGTTAATCGCCTCAATGGTTTGTGGCATGACGCCGTCGTCGGCGGCCACCACGAGAACGGCCACGTCGGTCACTCTAGCTCCTCGGGCACGCATGGCGGTAAAAGCCTCGTGGCCGGGGGTATCCAAGAAAATCAGCCTCACGCCTTGTCTCTCGACTACTGAAGCGCCTATATGCTGTGTGATGCCGCCGGCTTCTTTTGCCGCGACGGCTGTATGCCTGATAGTGTCCAGTAGAGACGTCTTGCCGTGGTCCACGTGGCCCATGACGGTCACGATGGGGGGCCTCGCGACCAGAGCATCCGGGTCATCGGGACGCTCCAGCTCATCTATAATGATCTGCTCTTGGCTCTTCTCGGGCTCCTTAACCGTCACTACGCAGCCCAACTTCTCGGCCACTTTTTCGGCTATCTCCGGAGGAACGCTCTGGTTAATGCTAATTAGGGTCCCCAAGGACATTAGAGTCCGCAAAATGGTGCCTACGGGGACGCCCACCAAAGGTGCCAATTCCCTAACCGGAATCGGGCCCTGGATCGTCACCCTGCGAGCTCCGGTAACCGCGCTGCGGTCAGGCTTTGCCGGTCTGGAGTCCCTCCGCTGGAACCTGGAATCGAACCCCCGAGGTCCTGAACGCGGTGGAAACTGACGTCCGCCTTGGGAGCTTCGGCCGGGTCCCCCTTGGCTTGGGTAGCCTCCGGTCCGTCCTTGTGGAGCGTTCTGCCTCTGGGTCGACCCGGCCTTCTGAGGGGCCGGACCCCTGGAAGGAGCAACTCCGCCTCGAGGGGCGCTTCTTGTCTGCTGTTGTCTTGCATCTGTTCTGACCTGAGGCGGTCTTTGTTCATCCCTGGGTGGTATCGTGTTCGGCCCGGTGGCGGGCTGTGCCGGCCTGGGTCTTGCCGGGGGAATCGGCACTGCCCTCTGTGACGAGGCAGGTCTTCCCTGACTCGCGGGTGTGGCAGGCCCGGTTTCCGAGCGAGGCTTGACGCTTGCAGCGGCCGGGGCCTCTTCTTTGGGTTTCGGGCCGTACTTGGCCCTTATGGCTGAAAGCGCAGCAGGCTCCAGAGCGGCCATGTGGTTTTTTACCGGCATGCCCAGTTCACTTAGAGTCGTAATTATGGCCTTGGAGTCTACTCCTAAGTCCTTTGCGATCTCATAGACACGGATGCGGTTCGCCATCCGGGGATCACCTCCTTACGTCCGCTGATAGATTTTCGATCTCGTTTCTTAACTCGTCATAAATGGAAGGAGGCGGGAGAACCTCCAGAACCCTCTCCAAACGTTTGGACTTCCTCAAGAGCAGAACGCACTCAAGGTTTGGACAAACGTAAGCGCCTCTGCCGGACTTCTTTCCCGTCGGATCAACTTCGACCGTACCCGAGGGAGTACGGATAATTCGGATCATCTCCCTCTTGGGTCTCACCACTTGGCAACCCAAACAGGTCCTTTGAGGCAGTTTTCTGGGCATGCTCCCACCTCCTTCGGTTGTTTACATGCTTTCGCGGTGCCCCCTCTTCACTACGCGTGGGCGCTGCCTTCGGCTTTGATGTCCACCTTTAGCCCGGTGAGTTTGGCGGCCAGTCTCGCATTTTGCCCATCGCGCCCGATGGCCAACGAAAGCTGGTGGTCAGGCACAGTCACGCGTGCGACGCGTTCTTCGGGGATTACCTCCACACGAGTGACTTTTGCCGGGTTTAGGGCATTAGCTACAAAAACCCTGGGATCCTCATCCCACTCGATGATGTCGATCCGCTCGCCCCGAAGCTCCTGAACAATTGCCTGAACCCTGCTCCCTCGAGTTCCGACACACGCGCCCAACGCATCTACTTCGGGCAAGTTCGCTTTAACCGATACTTTAGACCTGGCGCCCGCCTCCCGGGCAATCCCCCGGATCTCGACTACTCCGTCCCTGATCTCGGGGACCTCCAGTTCAAAAAGCCTCTTCAAAAGCCCGGGATGAGTCCTAGACAACAGGATCTGAGGTCCCTTGGGGGTCTTTCGGACCTCCAACACGTAGGCTTTGAGACGGTCCCGTTCCTGATACTTCTCGCCTCTGACTTGCTCTTGGGGAAGGACATAGCCTTCCACCCCGCCCAATTCAACGATGACTACGCCTCGCTCGACGCGAACGATCTGGCCCGTAACAACGTCGCCCTCTCTCTCGGCGAACTTGTCGTAGACCATCTGACGCTCTTTTTCACGGAGCTTCTGCATGACTACTTGCTTTGCGGTTTGAGTAGCGATACGTCCGAATCCCCTAGCGGGAATCTCGTGCTCGATGACATCGCCGACCTTGTGTGAAGGGTTCAGCCGCAGGGCCTCTTCCAGGGCGATCTCGCGCTTGGGGTCACTCACCGTCTCGACGACCTCGCGCCGCGAGAAGACACGGGGAGACCCGGAACCCCGGTCGAACTGCACTCGGACGTTCTCCGCTGTACCATAATGTTTACGGTAGGCAGAGAGCATGGCCGCTTCCACAGCCTCAATAAGATCCTCTACAGCAATACCACGTTCGCGCTCAAGTTGGTTCAAGATCATTGGGATCTCGCCGCTCATTCCTCCGCCCCCTTCCTACTGCGCTTTCGGTTGATACACCAAGCGCACGCTTCCGACGCTCTTTCTGTCAAAAGTGAGCGTCTCTTTACCGTTATCTATGGTTACTTGTTCGGGACTGTCGCCTTCTCCGCCCGTAAGGCCGACAGCTTACCTTCAAAGACTTTCTTTCCTTTTTCCGCCCTAAAGAGCGTCACCGCGACTTGGCGCCCTCTGAAAACCTCGAACTCCTTGGGCCTCCGTAAGGTTCGCTCAAGTCCAGGTGATGACACCTCGAGAGTGTAGGATCCTGCAATGGGATCATCCCTGTCCAAGGCATCGCTCAAAACCCTCTGAACAGTCGCGCAGAGGTCCAAGGACACTCCGTCGGGATGGAAAATGGCGACTCGTAAGTAGGAAACCTTGTTCTCCGACGTCAAATCCACATCCAAAAGTTCTGCGCCCTCTGCTTTCACCAGAGGGACAAAATCCGCGTAGAGCTTATCTTCGATCTCTTTGCGCCTCACCTAGATCACCCCGATAACACACAAAAAGTGGGTTCACCAAAACCCACTCCGACGACTTCCTCTCGATAGTTGCTACCATTGGATCCTACGGAATCCAGTATAGCACAGGGATGAGATTGCCCGCAAATCGGGAGACCCCCTCCGCAAACGTCTACGGTGACAGCTAGATCTCACCCCTGTTGGGGAACAACTAACGCAAACCACACAAGGAGGTGTCCGTCCCGTAGATGGCTACACGGACAGGAACCGCGAAGTTGGACTGCAGCATATTTGAATTGAAGGACAAGGTTGCCTTGGTCACCGGCTGCTCAAGAGGGATCGGCAAAGCGCTTGCCCTTGGGCTTTCCGGGTTTGGGGCAAAGATAGTGGCCACAGGTGTGAGCGACAGGAACCAAGATACGGTTGACGAGATCAACTCCTCGGGAGGAAACGCCATCTTTGTCCGGTGCGACGTATCCAAAGCCGCTGATGCAAAGGACGCAGTGGAGAAGGCAGTTCAGGAATTCGGTTACGTTGATGTCCTAGTGAACAACGCCGGTGTCGGCGGCGTCAACCCTGCCGAAAATGTCACCGAAGAAGAGTGGGACCGCATCGTGGGCGTCAACCTACGCGGCTTGTTCTTCATGAGCCAAGCGGTAGCTAGGACTATGATCCAGCGGGAAAAGGGCGGAAGGATCATAAACATAGGCAGCATATTTGGGCGAGTGGGAAGCGAGATCGGAGCAAGCCCCTATCACGCTGCCAAAGGCGGGGTCCAGGTGCTCACCAGGGCGCTCGCCTGTGAGTGGGCAAAGTACGGGATACTGGTCAACGCCATATGCCCCGGGTTCATCAAGACTGAGATGACCGCTTCCATCGAAGAGGCCCCCGCTTTATACAAGTTGCTTAGAGATAGGCACGCCTTGGGGCGTTTCGGAGAGCCATCCGAACTGGTGGGAGCCGTCGTATTCTTGGCGAGCGACGCCTCGTCTTTCATCACAGGACAAAACCTATATGTGGACGGAGGGTACACCGCTTGGTAGGGATGCGGATTCGCCAAGTTGTGGCCTACTGAGATTGCAGCATCCCAGCCGGACTGATCGGTCTCTGAATGGGCCTGTGCGGTAGGATCACCGCGAGAGGTTGGCGAAATTAGGAAAAGCCCGCTAACGCGGGACGACTAGAACACAAGAACACATAAGAAGGAGGATAGCCCATGCCCATAGTCCATATCGACGTCCTTGAAGGACGCACTGTCGAGCAGAAGAGAGAGATGGTTAAGGGAGTAACCGACGCTATCGTGAAGTCGCTAGAGGTCCCCCCGGAAGCGGTCTCCATCATCATCTACGACATGCCGCACCACGACTTCGCTAAGGCCGGAGTGCTTCGCTCGGACCGAAAGTAACGCCGAGTTGACGGTCGGTAGGCCGTGTGAAAGCGCGGCCTACCGCTCGCCCTTCTCCAGGGGCCATTAACGACCGGGCGATTCCTATTTGGGCTGACACATGCGACCCGCTCTGAATACAATCTAGAGATCCCCGCCGATAACTGATGAAGTGAGTGATCTCTATGGGTCTTTTTCCCTCGTTTGCTGGCCATAGCCCTGCCGGTAGTCGAAACCTTCAGCGCGCCTCCCAAGACGGTCTCGGTGCCTCTGTTCGTATGGGTAAACCAAGGCGAGGGCTACGTACGGAATTGCGCCTTGGACCTGTTTGGGCTCCGACGCGGATTGACCGTAGACACCCGGGTGTCCGCCCTTGGCATGGACGGGGCCGAGGTACTGGATGTTCTTGACGGCCAGGACGAGGCCAACTGAGCTGCCTTGTGTCTTCTGGCGTGTACGCCGAGTTGAATTGGACATTTCAGCCCTGAAGGTCTCGCCTGGAAAGACCGGTTTGGCCCGGGTAACCGTTGAGGCTGTAATCGACGGTCGACCGGTCAGGACAAGTCTTCGGATCGCCTACAGGGCGTCAGAACTCCCGAAACACGAGGGCTGGTACGGGGGAGACTGCCATACCCACTCCTCATGGAGTCCAGACGTGTGGCTCATCCCGCTCGGGCAGGGCGCGGTACTCTAAGGAAAACGGGTTCGGCTTCCTGGTTATGTCAGACCACTCCCGTGGAGTAACTAATTGGTCGGGGCCCGAGGGTTATGTGGCCCAGTGCAATCAAGCTCAGTATGAGTCCGGGATACCCATCCTCCCAGCGGTGGAAATCCAAGCCCAAGATGGCGGCCACTATCTGGCTTACTCGCTGAAACCCGAGTCTCCCCAGTATCCAGAGACGATCAATACTCTTGTCGGGATTCTGGTGAAGGCCGTCCTTCGCCACAACTATCCTCGCTCCTACGGGCTGATAGCCCACCCGTTCGCGACCAGAAGCCCTTGGGGGCGATTGAGCGCCGCCGGCTTGCGGCGTCGAACTTATGAACCGCCGGCGTACCGTGGACCGGACGACTGTCGAAGCGTGGTTTGGACTCCTTAGGACCGGTCTCCCTCATACGATGGCTACGGGCGAGTTCTCGGTAGCCGTCGGCGGCTCCGACAGCCACAACCTTATGCAACCAGGCTCGCGGCTTTACCTGGGCTTACGTCCCCGATTACAGTGGGCAAGACCGGACCAAGGTCTGGGAGGCCATACGCAGGGGGCGAACCAGTGTGTCGGGAGCCAAAGACCTGGCCTTCTTCACAGTTGACGGATAGCCCCAGGGAAGCGTCTTGAAAAAGCGGTCTGCCGAGTCCCTGGAGTTCCGTTTCCGCTACTTGCCGGTTACGGGCAGACGCTGCACCCAGCTCACTGTCTTGATAAGAACCTCCGTCCGGTCTTCGAAGTAGCGAGACCTCCCGGAAGCGAACTCCGGTGGACCATGCCCCCGTCGAATCGCGAACCAGAGGAGGCCTCTATGTGGCTGCGTTCACCTTCAAAGAGGGGCGGAGTAACGTGTCTGAGGTTTGGACCAATCCTGTTTTTGTGTCGTCCATACCTAGTCAAATGCCGTAGGATAGCTCAGAGTTTGATGGACCACAGGCACGAAAGCGAGACCGCCGGCTAGGCGCTCGGCTCAGCCGGCAGCGATCAGCTAGCGCCCAGAAACTAGACCAGAGGTTTGGGCGGGTTCAAATACTTTGGTCAAGAACGCCCAGATCTCTTTGCGGGACTCTATGGACAGCCTGTTGTCCATCCGGTTGAAAACATGGCCGCCGGGTTCGTTCTCGTAGATCTTGTACTCGAAGTCCTTGCCTGCGGCCTTAAGGGCCTTAATCAGGTGTTCAACCTCAAGTACGTTCACGTCTTCATCATTGGTGTTGGTGTGAATCAGAAGCGGCGTTCGAGCTTCTCGGCGCCGGGCGGGTGATCGGCGTCTATACTCCCATGGGTCTTCAGCAGCGGTCTTGCCAATGTGGTAAGGAGCCGCGAACAACTGATGATAGCCCTCTCCCTTGTAGCCCATGCGCGCCACCAAGTCGCTCACCGGAACGCCTGCATAGGCCACCTTGTACGAGTCGGGATGGTTGAAGATGTTCATGAGAGTGATGAGACCGCCGTGGCTCCATCCTAAAATGCCGACACGGTCCGGGTCCACCATTTCCTCACACTCAACCATGAAATTGCGGGCGCAGAAGACATCCTCGACCTCAAGTCCGCCGTAGTCGATGAACTTGTAGAACTGCTCGCCGTATCCCGTGCTTCCCCTATAGTCGGGGGCGATCACGATGTAGCCCTGCTTCACAAGTTCCCTTATGATGTGGGCCGAACCGGTGCTGAAGTTCGCGTGGACGCCTCCGTGCACGAAAACCAGCAAGGGGTACTTCTTGTCTGGCTCCGCGTCTTGCGGAGTAAAGGTGTACGCGTGGATCTTTAGGGGATTCCCTTTGTCCTGCGGGGACTGGGCAAACGGGTTCTTGGGCGGAGGCCCGGGAAACAGCACTTTGTCGACCACGGCCACTCCGGCCATTACGTTGTACCAGTGGACATCGTCTATCGCCTTAGCTAACTGGGCAAACGCATGGCTCAAACCGGCTTGCTGCTTTTTTAGTTCCTCTAACTGTTTTGCGAAATCGTCCATTAGAGTCTCCTCCTCCCTTTCGCGCCCTTTGGCTTTCTTCATCGCATAGGAAATATCCTTTGGGGGCCGATGAGGGGAAGACCGTATGTCTATGCTGGCTACCGGATAGTCACTCTAGACGTCCTAGGTCTCAAGGACCCGGGCTCCTTGAAGGTCAGGCCTTAGGTGCATAGCAGTCCAACCGCCGGGGAGCCTGGTCAACTCCCCGTTCATAGTGGCCGCAAAAGACGCCGCTTTCTCGTGACCTTCTATCAGGGCCATTAATGTGGGGCCCGCGCCGCTCACGTACTCGGCCAGAGAGCCAAGGCTCTTGGCGATGGTCAAGACCCGATGCGCTCCGCGGATGAGCTTGAGCCTATAAGGTTGATGAAGCCTATCCCCCGTGGCCGTCCTGAGATTGGACAGTCCGCCCGACGCGAGGGACGCCACCAGCAGCGCCGCCCGACCGATGTTGTGGACGCAATCGGCTCGGGAGTGCCCCCTGGGCAACACTCTGCGGGCCTTCTTGGTGCTGAGACGAAAACCGGGGATTATGGCGACAAAGGCTAGAGACTCGGGAAGCGGCACCTTGGCGTATACAACCCTGCCCCCTTCTCGAACCGAGACAGTCATTCCACCTACTATGGCGGGGACCACGTTGTCGGGGTGTCCTTCCATTTGAGTCGCGATCTCTATGACGTCATCTTGTGACAGAACGCCGTTCATTGCCCGGTTGGCCGCAAGCACTCCGGAAGCGATACACGCCGCACTGCTTCCCAGCCCTCTGGAGATCGGAATGCCGCGCTCCTGTCCGGTGATCTTCAGCCCCCTCACGGAACGGCCGCAGATCTCCATGGTGCCCGCGAAACTTGTGTAGATCAGGTTCTTGGCAGGTGAGATCCCCTGTTTGGGCCGGTGGCCTTCGTAAACGAAAACGCCCTCTTCCATCTCTTCAAACCTGGTCTCGTTGTAGAGGTTCAAGGCCGTCCCCATTACGTCGAACCCCGGGCCCATATTGGCGGTGGTGCAGGGGACCCTTACCCTAATCATTTTCCAAGCCCTCCAGGATTTTCGCTTCCAAGAGCTCTCGGTCCGCCGCCATCGTCTCAAGTGAACCGCCCAGACCTAACGCAACATCCGGATCCTTCAACCCGATGCCCGTCAGGACGCAGACAACTCTGCTTCCCGGAGCCACCTTGCCGGCGGCGTAAGCCCTTAGGAGCCCCGCCACCGATATGCAGGACGCCGGCTCAGCGAACACCCCTTCGGTGGATGCCAGTAAGCGATAGGCGTCGACTATTCCTTCGTCACTCACCATATCAATCGAGCCCGGATTCCCTCCAGCGCGGCGGACGCCAACTTCCAACTGGCGGGGTTGCCTATCCCGATAGCTGTGGCTAGGGTCTCGGGGTTTGGCACCACTTGGTTTCGGACTATCGGAGCTGCGCCTTCCGCCTGAAACCCGAGAAGCTTGGGCAGTCCGCCGGTCTTCCCCAGTTTCTTGTACTCCTTGAACCCTTTCCAGTAAGCCGAGATGTTCCCGGCGTTCCCGACCGGGATCGAAAGGAAGTCAGGACACTCGCCGAGATGGTCGCAAATCTCGAAAGCCGCCGTCTTCTGCCCTTCTAGGCGATAGGGGTTGACCGAGTTGACCAAAGTCACGGGCCGCCTTTCGGCGATGTCCCTGACAATGGCCAGGGCTTCGTCGAAGTTGCCGTTCACCGGTAGGATAGATGCGCCGTACACAATTGCTTGCGCAAGCTTCCCCATGGCTATCTTGTTATTGGGTATCACGACGAAGCACTTGATCCCGGCCTTCGCCGCGTATGCGGCGGCGGACGCCGACGTGTTCCCGGTGGAGGCGCATATGACGGCATGTGAACCGTCTTCCACCGCTTTCGTGACGGCCATCGTCATCCCCCGGTCTTTGAACGAACCAGTGGGATTTAGCCCGTCATACTTGAGGTATATCTGGAGGCCGGGCATGAGTTTCTCGAGCCCGTCGGCCCTGATCATCGGCGTGTTGCCTTCAAGCAACGTGATGACCTTGGTGTCATGGGTGACCGGCAGATGGGCTCTGTATTCCTCGATCAGGCCTCTCCAACCCGCGCGCTTCGACATACTCATCTTCTCCCTTGTCACTTGTTCCTTGCCTTGTCCCTTGACGACTGAGGGCCGCTGACGCCGAACCTACGCATAGCGTGTTTCAATATGTAGCGTATTCCAAGCGGGTGTTTGCCACAAGGAGGCTACGGGGGAATTTCCCCACCCGACGCAGGTCAGGGTAAACAATCGCACAATTATGTGTCTTGTAACAAGCCACTCCACCGCTTTTGACACACAATGCCCACGTAGTATGATGGATGTTGGACTATGGGAGGAATCCCAACTCTTCACCTTAAGGAGGACAAGAATGGTCTGGGAGATCACTGCTTTAGTAGGAGGCGGCGTATCAATGGCGGTCGCCGCTTATCTGTATTCCTGGGTCATGGCGCAGACTTCTGAAAGCGACGCGATGAACGAGTTTTCCGAAGCCATTCAGGCCGGAGCCGCCGCGTACCTGAAGCGGTTGTTCCAAGCGCTGGCTTTGCTCGCGGTAGCTATCACAGTAGTCATCTCGGTCGCCATCGGATGGCAGAGCGCCATCGCGTATTTGGTGGGAGCCACCTGCTCTGGGGCCGCGGCCTACACGGGTATGTACGTCGCAACCCGAGCCAACGCCAAAGTCGCCTGGGCGGCAAGGTCGGGGATTCAGAAGTCCTTCCCCGTAGGGTTTTATGCTGGAGGCGTGATGGGCCTGTCGGTGGTCGGCCTGGCGCTCATCGGTATGACGGCATTATACATGATTTTTCAAGACACCGAAGTGATACTGGGCTTCAGTTTCGGTGCCAGCTCACTGGCCCTCTTAGCTAAGGCGGGCGGCGGAATCTTCACCAAGACAGCCGACATCGGCGCCGACCTGGTGGGCAAAGTCGAGTTCGACTTGGACGAAGACGACCCACGTAACCCCGCCGTTATCGCTGACAACGTGGGCGACAACGTTGGGGACGTCGCGGGAGTCGGGGCTGACATATTTGACTCGTACGTGGCGTCGGTAGTAGCGGTTATGGTGCTGGGCTCAGTGCTTTACACCAAAGAGTTTGTAATCTACCCACTTCTTTTGGGCGCGGGCGGGATCCTGGCCTCGCTCTTCGGAATGATGTTCGTCCGCACCGGCTCCGGTGGAGACCCCGGCAAGGCTCTCAACACCGGCACCTTAGCCACGACCTTTGCCTTCGCCGGAATCGCTCTCTTGGTCAGCCGGTTGATCGGCGTCCCGAACCCGTGGGGCATCTTTTATCCGACGGTTTCCGGTTTGGTGGCCGGCATTATCCTGGGGTTCACCTCCGATTACTTTACCGACATCAATAACAAGGCCGTTCAAAACACGGCGGGCAGCGCCAAGACCGGGCCCGCCATCCTCATCCTGGAGGGCTTCTCCTACGGATTGGTTAGCATCGTTCCTTCGATCCTCGGCATCGCCGGCGCCATGGTAGCGGCTTGGATCACTGCCGAGAAGTTCGGCGTCGCCGGGACCTACGGCGTATCCATAGCCGCGGTCGGGATGCTGTCGATCACCGGGATGATCGTATCAGCCGACGCGTACGGTCCTATCGTCGACAACGCCAAGGGGTGCGCCGAGGCCGCTCATGAGAGCGAGGAGACCATCCGCGTATGCGACAAGCTGGATGCCGCGGGTAACACAGCCAAAGCCATCACCAAGGGGTTCGCCATCGGCGCCGCCGCTTTGACAGTTCTGGCGCTATTCTCGGCGTACTCCGAGACCGTTGGGATCCCGGCCCTTGACCTGAAGAACCCCGGCGTCGTCGTGGGCCTTTTCATAGGCTCGATGATGCCGCCGTTTTTCTCGGCTCTGACCATCCTTTCGGTGGGGCGCAACGCGTTTATGATGGTCGAGGAAATCCGCCGGCAATTTAGGGAGATACCCGGGCTAGTGGAAGGAAAAGTTAAGCCCGATAGCAACCGCTGCGTGGATATCGCCACTCGCGGTGCCCTAAGAGAACTGGTGCTCCCCGGCTCTCTGGCGCTTTTCGCGCCGGTGGCCGTAGGGATGCTCCTAGGAGCGGAGGCCCTTGGAGGATTCCTCGCCGGTTCCATCGTAACCGGCATCATCTTCGCTCTGTTCATGGCTAACGCCGGCGGCTTGTGGGATAACGCCAAGAAGTTCATCGAGGACGGCGCTCACGGCGGAAAAGGCTCTGAGGCACACAAGGCCGCCGTCGTCGGAGACACTGTCGGAGACCCGTTCAAGGACACTGCGGGTCCGTCCATTAACACTTTGATTACCGTGATGTGCCTAATCGCGAACCTGTTCGGGTCAGTGATAGTCAAGTTCGGGCTGTTCAGGTTGTAGGCTAACGCCGCACAGGTTAGGGCCGGAACAGCAGTGCGACGACCACGCTACAGCCACGGACGGTAGCGGACCGTAGCGAACGTTAATGGAAAGCGGCAACAGGGTCCGGCATATATGACATAAGAAGAGGGTCCCGAAGAACCGGGACCCTCTTTTGCGCCCTTGTGGTCTACCCTATCCGCGCTTGCCCTCCCGGCATGTACGGTCTCAAGACCTCAGGCACGGTCACCGAGCCGTCGGGGTTCTGGTAGTTCTCCAGAATGGCTACCAGCGTCCTGCCAACCGCGAAGTCGCCGTGCCGTTTAGGGTGTGGACGTATCTAGGTTTCCGCCCGCAGCGGGGCGATACCCGATATTTAGGCCCCTAGCTTGGAACCGTGCAGTTGCTGCAGGAAGTGATTTCGCGGAAGAGACTATCCGCGGGTTTCCAGAACTCGAGGTCGTACTTCTTGTACGCTACGGGTCCAAGGTCCTCTGTGCACATCAGGACAACCCTGTGCGGAATGCCGAGCCCCTGGTAGATACGCTCCTCAAGAGACACCATGTACTCATGGGTTTTGGCTGAGTTCTCGGGGCGGTCGAATATGAACATCTCTACCTTTTCGAAGTGGTGGGTGCGAATGAGGCCCCGGATGTCCCTTCCGCCCGAGCCCAACTCTGTCCTGTAGCAGGGGGAATAGCCCGCGTACTTCAGGGGAGGTCCGTTCCTCAAGGATATCTCCGGCGTGCATGGCGGCGAGCGGTATCTCGGAGGTCCCTACCAGACCCAGGTCTTCCCTCTATCCGATAGATCTGGGTCTTTGAAGAACGGGTAGTGCCGGTTCTCCAAAACGTCTGACCTGACCATTACCGGAGGGATGACCGCCTTGAACCCTTCCGAGGTAAGCAGTTCAAGATAGTACCTGACGAGAGCGAACTCCAGGAAGACCGCCTCGTTCAGGAGGTAGTAGGTCCGGGTTCCCCAGGTCTTAGCCCCCATGGCCATGCTTAGGATGTTCAGTTTCTCGCCCAATTCAACATGGTCTTTGACCGGAAAGTCAAACGCGCGCGGCTCACCCCACGAACGCACCACGACGTTGCCCGACTCGTCAGGGCCGTAAGGCACCTCAGGCGCTATCAGGTTGGGCACCCAGATGACTAACTCGCGCAGTTCCTTCTCGATCTCAGCAAGCTTGGCCTCGGCCTCTGATACCTCAGTGCGGATAGCCCTGTTAGACTCGATAAGCCGCTCCCTGGCCTGCGGGTCCTTGCACGCCTTCACCTCTTGCCGTGGTCTGAGATGCGGTTCCTTCCTCGCGCAGGGAGTTGATCTTCCTCACCAGCGCGAGCCGGTCAGAGTCCAGAGCGAGAATGCGATCGAGAGGTGCTTCCGCCCCTCTCTTCTTCAACATCTCTTCGACCAGCGGCCGGTCCTTCTTAAGAATGTCTACGTCGAACATGGCTAAAACCTCCCGCACATAAATAAGGAGCAGGCCATCTCCAAGGACGAGATTGACCTGCTCTCGTGGTGCCACCTTGATTTGCGGACAGCAGACCTGCTCACGGGCTACTTTCCGCCTCATAACGCCTCTAACGGAGCGTCCGTCGCGGTATACTGGGAAGTCATCTGTTCCACCGCGAGACTAGTGCTCTACCGGGCATTGCGCCGTCGCCTCGCACCGTCCGGCGACTCTCTTTGGACTCCTGCCGGGATATGTCCCCCTCAACGGCTTTGAAAGACTATAACATATCCTAACCCCGTTGTTAAATGATAATCGGGCGGGGATACCATAAACATGATCAAGAGAACCGTACGTCACAGGAAACGCCCCACTCTACCGAGAAGTTCCGCTCGCTCCACTCATATCCTGTTTGGAAGGAACAAATGGGGACTGCTGGGAGGATACGCATGGGATTTCGCAAGGCCCTTCCGTACATCGCCGTATACTTGGTGGCGGCGCTCTCCATACCGATGTTCTTCGCTTCCGCGTGGCTGAAACCGGTGCCGGAACTACGCGACCTGTACGACGGGCCGCAGTCCTTCTCTGGCGACCGTGCATACTCCCTGCTCGAAACGCTGGTTACCCTGCACCCCAACCGGGATGTAGGAACAGCCGGCGCCCGACTCTCATCCGAGTGGGTCCTTCAGCGATTCGAATCACTCGGCCTGGACGCAGAGATTGAGGCATTCGACGCCCTTGTCAGGGATACTACTGTGCGCCCCGACCGGGTCTTTGCCTCGCCGATCACCGCCCTTACCTACACCGTCCCCGGCTACAACGTGGTGGCGAAGAGCCCTGGAAAGAGCGATGAGGTGATCCTCATCGGCGCTCACAGAGACACCTACTCCACAATCCAAGGGGCGGAGGACAACGCCAGCGGAACAGCATGCATGCTGGAACTCGCTAGCCTGTTGACGTCCGAGGAGCACCACTACACCTATCTCTTCGTCTCCTTCGACGGCGAAGAAGTGGGACTAAGGGGTTCCACCCATTTCGCTGAAACCCACGCCAATCTCGATCTCCGGTTAGCGATTTCCCTGGATATGACGGGATTTGCGGATGCCGATACAGTCGGATTCTACCCCTTTGTGTCGTCTCGCGGCGCGTCTCCTCTCTGGACCCAGGCCTTGGCGCGGTCCATCTGCGCCGACATGGGCTTACATCCCTATTGGTTTCAAGGACTCGCGTCGAGCCCGTACGACACCGCCTTCACCCGCTTCCGGCAGGCTAGGCTCCAACGTACCACCGTCTATGTGCCGACAGATTCCGGCCCGTTCGTGGACCGGAACCTCCCATCCATCGGAGTGATGGCGGGACTCACCGGTGAAACATTCTTCGCCGGAGGCAACAGCCAAAGGGAAATCCACACTGATCGAGATGCGTTGCAAAACGTCAGCGCTGCGACGCTGTCCATGGTAGGCAGTTTCGTTGAGCGGTACGTCAAGAGCATGGAGCTACACGCTAGGCCGGGCGCTGAACCCAATGCTCTCTCTGGGGAATTTTCAAGCAACCTCTACCTTATAACCGGAGACGAACTCCTGGGCGCTCTCCCAATGACGGCCTTCGCCTGGACTGTGCCAACACTGGCAGCAGCGCTCGCTCTGGCTTCATGGTTTGGCGCGGGCGCCGCAAGGAGAGGTATGCTCCGGTTCGTGGCCAAAGAGGCGATTTGGCTGGGAGCAATAGGGGTGGCGTCCTTCGCTTCGGCCTATGTCGCGGGAAACCCGCAGCTGTTCCTCCACTATAGCCTCTCGAGCGTGCATTTGTCGTGGATGCTCGCGACGTTGGTTTCCACGGGATTCATCTGTTATCTGCGTTTCCGGGCGCTTTCAAGCCGCGGCGGTCGATTCCACGGTGGTGGCCTCCGCAACCAAGCTGGCAGCCAAGCCGGCGGCCAACCAGGTAGCCAACACGGCAACCGATCAGACGCCGGTTATGCGGACAAATCCAGGGCCACCTCAATCGATAAGGCTCCCAGTTCCCGTTTTCAATGTGAATGCGCTAGGCAAAAAGCGCTGCTCACCTGGATGTACGCCGCCATTGCGGGAGCATTGGTCATAGCCGGAAACCCGTTCTCGGCGATGTGGAGCATGCTATTCCCCGTGTTCTTCTTGGGACGGGTGGATTATCGAAGAGCCGAGTCGCGGGTTCTCTTCGGTCTCGCCGCGCTCATATGGACCGTACGCTTTGTCGGATCACGAAACACCCTGCTACAGTACGTCTTCTATCCGCCCACCATGCGGATGATCGCATCCTCCGCGCTCGGTACCGCAGCGTGGATGGCCTCGGTCGTTTATATCCTGGTGGTTCCGCCCAGGGAGGCACGGTAACCGCCTACGTCGCCAAGCGCGTACTCCGCCACCCGGATCGATGATCGACCAGTGGGGATAATCTCCGCACTGACCCAGACCAATGGGGATAATCTCCGCACTGACCCAGTCCAGCGGGGACAATCTCCGCACTGCCCCAAGCCAGTGGGGACAATCTCCGCATTGACCCAGACCAATGGGGAAAATCTCCGCACTGACCCAGTCCAGTGGGGATAATCTCCACGCAACCGGGGAATCCCCACTCACGCAACCGAGTGGGGGATTTTCTCCCCACTACCGCCAACAACCGCTAGACACCGGTAGCCCGCTCTTCGAACCTCTCTCCGCAGGCGCCGAAGTTCCGTCTTCGCACGCCTTCCGGACGGCCGCTCCTTAGCGCTCCGTTCCAACGCTAGGATGGATTTCACGTAGGAGTGCTGAGTCAGCAGCCGCTTATCGCTTTCAGGCCGTCATCCGCTTCTTCCATGGATGAAAGGTCGAGGCAGACGCGGCAAAAGAGGTACGCGGCGCGGACTTCCCGCTGAAACAAGCCGCTCGCCTGCAGTTCGCGAAGAAGGGCAGAGCCCATGGAATCTGCCGGCCCCCAGGAGCGCCGATGCCCTCAGATACTGAGCCTTTGGGCTAGGACCTGCTTCCTCCAGCGCCAAAAGGGCGCGGTCAAACATCCAGGCCGCGCACAGCACTTCCGCCTGAAATAGAGGCCCCTTTGCCAACCCCGCGAGGTAATCGACGAAAGATTCTTCCTTTCCACCAGCTCGGAGGGCCCCGCCCATCAGAGTCAGGGCAGATATCCACCGGTCGTTGGCTTCGTAGTTTTTTCGGAACTCCGGGCGGCATCTGGTCTTGCCCAGGCAGAGATTTACTCGTCCCAAAGCGAACCGGCTCTTGTAGGTTCCGATGCCGGCATCTGCCGCGGCGAAAGGCGGGACAGGAGCATTTCCCACTTCCACGCAACAACAGAAAAGTGATTTCGCCTGTTCATATTGCTCCAAGTCCAGATGCGCCAATCCGGCAGTGTAGTAGAGGTCTGTGAAACCCGGATACAGGTCGAGCCCGCGCTCTGCAACGACGATTGCTTTCTCGGGTTCACGTAGGCGGAGCAGGATAGTGGCCCAGGTCTTGTACAACTTGCAGCCCCAGGCTGGGTTTCCCACCAGCCCCAGGCCAGACCGCTCAAACTCTGATGCGGCTTCCTCCAGCCTCCCCAGCCTGAACAACTCGACGCCAAGGTTGAAGCGGCAGAATGCGTCGTCGGGCTGCCGGCTTACGGCTTCCTTGGCCATTTCGAAATTGCGAGTCTTCTTGGCCTTCCGCTCGACAAAAGAATCCATGTAGCCCAAGTGGTCTAGCGCGATTTCGGTGGCAAAGATGGATTCGGGCGCTATCTTCTGAACAGAGGGTCCTATCTGTTCGTGGATTAGCCCGGTGAAGCGATAGTCGGGCCGGTTCCGAAACATGCGCAAAGCAGCCGAGATTTCCTTTTCGCTGCCGTCGCCAACGTAGTTCACGATTTTCACCAGACACGCCTCGGCACCGCTCTGCATGGCTCTGCGGATGTGGCGCCTAGACTCGGGTCGGAGCCGTTCATCGGCGTCAAGGACCAGAATCCATCCGCACGTCGCATTGTCCAGGGATGCGTTGCGGGCAGCGGAGAAATCCCCTGTCCACCTTCTCTTTATTACGCGTGCGCCTAGACTGGAGGCCACATCGCAGGTTCGATCACGGGATCCAGTATCAACGACCACGATCTCTGAAGCGACTTCTTTGACGCTCAGAATGGCTGGTCCGATGCAGTCTTCTTCGTCCCTGGCTATCATGCAAACGCTAAGGTCCGCCATCCTAGGCCTCCTTCCGCCGGGACGTGAAGCTAATCGGGTCAGGACGGACGCGTACTGGGACTGAGGGTGTTCGACAGTTCAGTGTATGTGGGGCGTGGTTTACGGGTCACAGGTTATGTCGAGACTAATCATGCGGCTTTACGCGGTCTTGCATCGCCTGGAGGATCGCTTGAGTCACCTGGAAAGCGGCTTTGGCCTCTTCCATAGTGACTTTGTCCGGAGGGTGCGCCCCCTCATCTCCCCATGCCTTAACCATGCGTGCAGCTTCGTAGAGGTCGTCGGCTATCAAGTGGTTCTCTTTGAGGTAATCCAGTTGGGGGCCGGTTGTTGTGTCGTCCTTGGCACCGCTAGAAATCGCCAATCTGCTGACCAAACGCCGGCACATCATCGCCGCGGCGTTGGGCGCCTGGGCTTCTATGCACGCTTTGGCTTCGTAGAAATCCTCCTGGATGCTCTTGGGCAGGTCGTTCTCGTTCAGCGAAACGTCGGCGACACCCTGTCCGTCCTGCAAACTTCCGTCCTTGCCCTCTTCCTTCTCTCCCACTGTGGTTGCCTCCTAACGAATTGACTGAAGCCAGATGGTCGCCTCACTTAACCAGTGATGCAACCATACCTACTGCTTCAGCATTTCCAATAGGAGGACATCGTTACACTACAGATGGCTCGACTCTGTAATCTCCTCTCGCGAATCGCGAGAGATCAAGGTCGTCGATATCGATGGACGGCCTTCTACCGCAAATCAGTTCGGCCATGAGTTGCCCGACGATGGGAGCAAGCATGAAGCCGTGGCCGCTGAAACCGACCGCGTGGTAGTACCCGTCTAGTCCGGGCACAGTCCCCAGGATCGGATGCGCGTCGGGGCTTACGGTATATAGCCCCGACCACTGCCGTACCACGCGGACATCCTCCAGTAGCGGCAAGAGCGAGCACATCACCCTGGAAATCTTGTGCAGGAACTCCCAGCTGTGGCCTATATCATAGCCTTTAGGCTCCCTCGGATCGCCCATGCCCATCACCAGCGAGCCGTGAGGGGTCTGCTGGCAGTAGATGCCCTTGGAAAACGACATTATCATGGGATCCAAGAACCAACCTACAGGTTCCGTCACCAGTATCTGATGCCTTTGCGTGTAGAGGGGCAAATCCACGCCGACCATCTCCCCGATCTTCGCGGCCGACGGCCCCGCAGCGTTCACAACCACGGGCGTTTTCACCTCGCCCCTGTCCGTAAGAACCGAGGCGATTCGTCCTTGAGCTACCCGAATGCCGGTCACTTCCGTGAAGAAGTTGACCTCGCCACCTAGCCTCTCGGCCGCCTTCAGGTATGCCCGAGTGACGTGGAATGGATTGGCGTGGCCGTCGCGAGCGTTGAAGGCGGCCCCGTACATGCCTTGTATATTCAGTGCCGGGACAATTTCCAGCGCCTGGTCGGGGGTAAGCAACCGCGAGTTTATCCCTAAGGAGTTTTGGAGTCTCACATTCTTCTGGATTTGCGCCCACTCTGTTTCAGTATGGGCGACCATCAGATACCCCTTTTGCTTGAACTCCAGTGGGTGGTCGTATCCCAGTTCAGCTTGGAGTCCCTCGAACATATCTATGGACGCTTGCGCCAACTTGCAGTTACCGACAGAGCCCCACTGCTCTCGCACGCCGGCGCCGCAGCGTCCGGTGGACCCGTCAGCGAAAGTCGTCTTCTCGCACAAGACGACATCCCTCATTCCCAGCTTCAGGAGGTAGTAAGCAAGCGCCGAACCGACGACGCCACTGCCCACTACAACTACATCCGCCGATGCCCTCACTCGTCCTCACCGCCCCGAGGGTCTTGGTGGCTGAAAACCTTTTCGTACGCTCTTGCCAAGTCACCCATCTTCACCGGTCTATTGGGCGGTCGAAAAGTCGAAGGGATGACCTCGGCGATGGACATGCCTTTAGCTCGAGCGAGTTCTTGCGCTACCAGCAACCGACAAGTGCGCCCCTGGCACGGCCCCATCCCCGCCCTGGTGATGCGCCTTATCTCGTCGAACGTGGTCGCTCCTTCACGGATGGCCTTGCGGATCTCGCCAAGCGTGACATCTTCGCAGCGGCAGACTACGACCTCGTCCGTTTTGGAACTGGGCATAGACACTGCAGAACCCCTCCTAACACCGGCCCCGCAGCCGGATCGCGCTGGACTGAACCGAACGACCTGGACCGAACGAGACCGCCATTCACAGCCCTTCGCATTCCGGCTACTGGCCCAGCCGGACCCTCAACCCGCGGGCGATCAATGAGAGCTCATGCGGAGCATCCACCCAAACTACGGCGGTACCCTGCGGTTTTCGTCCGGCCGCGACACGGCGGACCGCCCCTCTCCCAACAGCCAGACCTTCCCGATCGAGAAGCGAGACCTCTTGGCCCGCCTCCGGCAACGGACTAAACTCGTAGGGCATTGCGATGCGGCACTTGTCGTCCCCAATGCTCTCATCGATCACGAAAATGGCCAGGCCGGGACACGCCGCCACGCAGAGGCCGCAGCCGGTGCACTTGTCCCAATCGACCGCCGGCAGGTCGTTGATATCCTCAAACTCTTTGAAAGCCCCGAAGCGGCAGCTGTAGGCGCACGGATCGCAGGGGATGCGCTGGAAGCATTCAACCATAGCGCAGGGGCCTTTCCTCCTACGTTCCCCGGGAGGGGTTACCGCTGCCAGCTGGGGCCCTGATGGAATGCCCGCTGAAAGCAATAGGTCCGGCGTCGGCCTATCTGGCCTCGGAGCGCTAGGACTTGCGGCTGCGGCAGTCTGCTCGGCCACGACACGACTCTGCTCCGCCGACGCATCACGCTGCCCGGCCGATGTAGCACACTGACACTCTGACGCAGCTCTCTGCCCAGCACACGCGGCGCGGACCTGAAGTAACCCTTTCACCACTTTCTCACTGGCCGGCCCTGAACGAAGAGCGCTCAGTTCAGCCTGTATGGCGTTCTTTCTTGCCACCAGCTCACCCTCACTGACAGCGCCCAGACTTGCTGCCGCGGAAAGCCCCGCCAACCTGCCCCCGGCCATCGCGGTGGAAGCTTCCTCGATCCCGGCGGCATCGCCGGCAGCATAAACGCCCTCCACTGTGGTCTCCATATCCTCATCATGGACGGGAACGAAGCCCCCGAGTTCAGGGACGTAGACCATCTTGACACCGGACTGCCACAGCAATTCGGAAAGAGGGCTCAGTCCTGTAGCGAGGCACACCGTGTCGACATCCATGTCGACTTCGCTTCCCGAAACCCCATTCCAGCTAGAGTCCAACCGCCAAACGGTCGCTCCCTGGACCTGCCGTGAGCCGTAAACCCGCTTTATGCTGTGTCGCGTCAGTATCGGAATCCCCAGCCTGCGCACTTTGGATGCGTGGACGGCATAGCCCCCGATACTCGGGAGGGCTTCTACGATGGCTTTTACCTGCACCCCAGCTTGCGCCAGTTGGTAACTCACGATGAGTCCGATGTTTCCCGACCCGACCATCAGCACCGATCGACCGGGCCTGATTCCGTCAACGTTCATCAACGTTTGGACAGCTCCAGCTCCATAAACTCCTGGCAGGTCGTTGCCCGGGAAAAGCAGCGTCTTCTCCGCCGCGCCGGTTGCCACGATGAGCTTGTCACACTTCAGATGGCTTACCCCGTCCGGACCATCCAGTAGGAGGACGGCGTCTCCGTAGTACCCGATGACCTCGGTGGAAGGCACGAACGTAATGTTGGGACACTCGGATACCTCCCGCCCCAGCTTTTCGGCTATGAGGAAGCCGCGAGTGCCCGCGGAAACTGTGTGCCAGCCGAAGAACTTGTGTGTCTGCTTGACAAGCTGGCCTCCGACCCGGTCTGCCCTATCGATGAGCGTCACCTTGACGCCGCAGGATGCAGCCTCCAATGCGGCGCATACTCCTGCGGGGCCTGCGCCTACAATCGCGAGGGGAGTCGTCTTTATGGCTGGAGATCCTTTGACACTATTAGTGCTCGCGCGCCTCCCGACATCTCCGGGCACTCTCGGAGCTCTAGGTGCGAGGGCGGGACCGGCACCTGCCTGGCGCTCTACGCGCATCCCGGCCCTTAGCTTCTCTGTGCAAGCCCGCACGTTCGGCACCCCGTCGACCACCACCAAACAGGATGAACAATTGCCGATGGCGCAAAAGAACCCCCTGGGACGACCCGTTTTGAGGCTTGTATGAAGCTCCTTGACTCCGGAGGCCAGCAAGGCCGCGGCGATGGGTTCGCCCTCGTAGCCCCACATTTCTTGACCGTTCCAGAGGAAACTGACTTTGTTCTTGGGGAGGAAATCAAGTATCGGATGTTCCGTAATCCGCAGATCCATTTGAGAACCTCCACACGTGTGTGTCGTCAAACTGCGCGCCCTCGTGAGCTGCAGAGAAACGGCATCAGGGCCAGAGAGCTGTCTCCGGGTCCATAAGCGTCATAAGCCTGTTCGCCACCTTAAGGTCAGCCGGCGCCAAGTTGACGGTAGAGAATTCGTCAGGTCTCACCCATTTCGCGTCCGAGTGGTCTCGGAGGTTCATCTGCCCGTCAACCTTGCAGACGAAGACGCATTCTGAGGAAGAACGAGCCGTAATCGTGGTCGACCATCACAAAAGGCCTGGTTTGCACTACGTCTAGGGAAGCTCTTCTTTGATTTCTCGGGCGATACACTTTTCGAGGGTCTCCTGACCGTCGCGCACCTTGCCTCCGGGGAACTCCCACATACCCCTGTGTTCGCCGTGAGCACGTTCGGTCACGAGGACTCGTCCATCTCCGTCCGAGATTACAGCTGCAGTGACTACCTTGAGATCCCCCTTAGCGAGGGCCCATCCACATCTTCCACGGTCTTTCGAAGACGAGCATCGAATCCGCGGCCTCCAAGGGGAGTGATGAGCCTTCCGTGACAGGTCGGACACAGCGCAGCTACAGGGCCGCACTCACTCAGGTCATTGGGGTCGATCTCGCCGAAGTGCCCGGCCTCCTCGTGAACCGCGCTAGAGAAGACGCAGTGAGCTCCAAGTAAGGAGCGCCGTCGTCCCAAAGGAAGGGAGCAGGGCTTGCCGCACCCTCGCAGAATCCCCGGGCGCGGGAAAGCACGTGATTGACTACCGCAATGCTAAGGCGTGACTCGGTTTCATCCATGACGTCGAACGGTACGCTTCTGTAGGACATCGGGGTTCTCAAGGGATTACCTCCTCCGGTATGTACCACATAACCAGTTTACACTTAAGTTACCGGACACTCCTAGACATCGGAGGCAAACCACTCCATTTTCCACTCGCCGTCTCGTCTAACCAGACCGATGTGACGAACTCCGACGGGCCTTGTTTAGATTCGCCGCCTATCTCGTAGCCGATGGTCACCTCATCGTCATTTTCCCGGTATATAAAGCGCACTTTGCGGATCTTCCTATCACAGTTGGCGCCGATGGGCGCCTCAATCCTCTCCCCCGCGTAGTAGTACGCGATGGCTTCGGCGGTTACCTCCATATCGCGCGTGTTCTTCTCAAGGAAGGTCGAATCGCCGGCGTCCTGAGTCTCTACTCAAGTCCTACGGATTGACGACCGTGGCGGTTCCCGTTCTGTCAGGTGACGTCAACGATAGGGGAAACCGTGGGAGACCTATCCGCTCCGAACCGAATACGCACGGTACATGGATGTAAGCGGAAAGAACCTAGCCATCCTCTCATAGTCGTCACATGCTTTTCAGCACGTTTGGGGACTCATCACTCCATCGTGACCCTAAGCCACACCGTACAGGACCGTGATTCGATGGAAGGTCCAGTTTGCCCAGAGTCCTCACAGCCCAGACCACTTCGACTTACATTCCCTGTAGTTCCGATCAAGAGTCGGTCCGAGCAGTACGATCTGGGCAAGTCTACGAACCATGCCAGCAACTTGCCGAACCTCAGCGAGAGTTAGAGACTCCCCGGTGATGGCAGCCTCGCGGTAGCTCAACCAGACCCGAATAACTTGGTACCCACCCAGTACATACGACCAGACTCGCGAGGGGACGTTTCGCCAGCACACTTTGTCGTTCAGGAAGACGTCACATGTCGTCTTCCCGAGTAGGCTCAGACCTTCGTCCAGGGACATACCTCGGGCCCTCAAACCATCTTGGAGGCTTGACAATTCGACGGGCTCATAATCTCTCTCAACGAACCGTCCCTTTCCGGCGCTAACAGTGCCGTTCCGTAGAACTCCCCATCCGACGTTAACAAGAAGATCATCCGCATCCGGGTTAATTGATTGTCCATCTAATCGGACCACCACAGCCATTGCTGCAAACTCGTCCAGCAGTCGTCCTGCAGTGACTCCGACGATAGAGCTGTCCGTGTCGAGAAGACCCGCTATCTCCCTCCCAAGCTGTGCAGACTTCCGGAGCACTTGCGGTGAGGGAGGTAGAGGTATCCGCGGCCAATCCAGCCTCAGGAGCGCAGTGTTCTCTTTCAAATAGGCCGGCGAGAAGCCTATTGCCAAGACATGCAAGGGGAGGACTTCTGCCGCATTTATTTTGCCTAACTCTGATAAACCGATTCGACGAAGGTAGGTCTTGGAGTAGGCCGACAGATTGTCCGTTCTCGAGATAGCCGCTCCGGGCGGGTCGGGAACAGCAACTTTCTGCCTTGGCGTCTGGGGGGCGGTGGTATCATTCGTTAGCATTACTGGGAAGTACGATGCGTCAGTCCGAAGGGCGTGTTCCGATCCGAGTGCTGCCGTGAAATAGAACGGGACCCCTTCGGGGTCAGCAGTTGCCGTACGCCGGGTCACCAGTGCATAGTTTCCGGGCCAGGTCTCCTTAGCGAAGGTGGGTCGCGGCTCGTTCCATAAAGAACGCACCGTAGAGTAAAAACACCACCGAAGGTCCATCGGTCGTACTAGGTATCGACGAACCTCGCCGCGTTCATGCGGATCTGTCTCGAGCAGTTTCTTTCTGGTTGCCTGGGGATCAAATCTGGATGCGGGTATTCCTAGGCCTGGGATGTCGGCTTTGAACGCGTCAAAGGTTACCGTTCTGTCGAAATACCGTTGCATTCGCTGTTCCAGTCTCCGGCGTTCTGTGTCGACCAGGGCTCCTTTCCGCTTCTCTAGCAGTCCCAGCGACCTGAACCCAAACAACTCGTGGACTCCTGGCCATGAGGAATAATCCCTGTTGGTGTTGATGGGTTTGAATGAGAAGTAGTTGGATTCATTAGGATTCGCCTCTGTATAGTGTTCGAAAAAGCGCGGATCGTTGAGGCTCTTCAACAAGGCTCTACGTCTATCCTCAGCTCTTGAATGATCTATGTCATTGCGGTAGTAGACATGCGGTGAGGCACCTTCGTCGCCGCTCTTCATCCACAGCGATATTGCCACTCCCTGCTTGATTCCAGGAGAAAAACCCTTTACGGCAAAGATGGTCTGGCTAGTTTTCCCATCCGGTCCTCTCTCAGATATCCTTCGATCACCGTGTAGTTCGTCAATCCAAAAACGATCAAACGACCCTAGCAAGTGCTTCCTCATAACGACAAAGGAAACGTCTGAGACCCAAGAGTGGTTCGAGACGTAACAGACCACTCCGCGGCCAGTCATCTCTGATATGCGTCGTTCGGCGAGCCTGAAAAACCTGACATAGAGATCGTCGAGGTTATACTTCTTGATGTTCCAATCGTCTCTGAGACGCTCCTTGTAGACTTCTACCGCTCCATTCTCTTCCGCAGAACTAGTGCCCGCATACGCATTGTATGGAGGGTTACCCAAGACCACTAGGATGGGCAAGTGCCGCTTAACCGAGTCCGCTTTGTCTCGTTCGGCTTCGAGTTCTGGGATCAACGGCCGCCGATAGCCCGTATCCAAAGCATTCCACCTGGTGAGAGAATTGGTCAAGTAGACCGCAGCTCTTTCACCTTGAACTAGTGAGACTCCGAGGCTCTGCAGAAGCAGGGAGATCTGCAGATGAGCCACTACGAACGGGGCAGGGAGGATCTCAAAGCCAAACAGACGAGACGTAGCCATAGTTTTCAGGTCCGCTGCGGCGAGCGCGGCCTCCCCCTTGTCTCTGAGAGTCTGACCTACTCTTCTGAGGACCTCTAGCAGATAGGTACCAGTGCCGCAACATGGGTCTAAAACATACACGTTGCTGTCGGCAAGCCCGTCTTGCACGCCGAGGTGATTCCTCAAGACATCGTCAACACGCTCTACCATGTATTTCACGATCTCGGGAGGCGTGCACCATATTCCAAGCTCTTTTCTGAGCTCAGGGTCGAACGCTTTCAAGAAGGGTTCATAGAAATACTGCACAGCCAACGAGTCCTCGAAACGCTTGAAGAAAGCTTTGTGATCCACTCTATTGAGCACGTCCCCTGTCTGGTCCAAGATGTCCACGAGACTCAGCATCTCCAAGTTGGATCTTGTCGCAACCTGTTCGAAGAGAGCTGATACCATAGGAATCCGCATCGACCATGTGGCCTCTCTCCATCGGAAACCCGGTCCTTTCCTCCCATTTTGGCTCCATAAAACCCAAGCAGAAAAGATCCCGTAGAAGATAGTCTGGATCAGGCTGGACCTGAAGAACCTGCCACCCTGCTTGTGCTCAAACGTGATTCCCAGTGCTTCTTCGAGCTGCTCCCGGATCCTATCAAGAGCTTCTGAGCCGACTCCCTCGATGTGAGCGAGTGCCTGCCGCGCATAGTAGGCAAGAAACCAGGCAACATCCTTAGGATCCGATAGGGGAACATCTTGAAGCAGAACTCTCCTAAGATAGTGGCCTAGAGGGCTTCCGATCTGGGCGGCGGTCTTGCGCGGATGGGAGCACTTCTGCACGAAATCATCCCTGTCAGAGGCGATACGGAAGACATCCACCTTACGTGGGGTACCATCCGCTCCTTTACATACGAGAACGAAATCCCTGTAGTTTGTCACCAGAACCTTATTGTACTTACCCCAGTACCGAGTGACTTGAGACCCGTCAGCAGTCACCCATGCATCGTCGTCTATGCCCTTGACCTCAACCACGCCTCGCGCTGGTACCTGCCCAGGGGGAACACCGTCAGGTGTATGGCTCACCTGATCTGCGGTAAAGAGTCCCGCATCCGGCAGACCGACCCCCTGATCTCTGAGTCCGATGAAGCATTTGACTTTAGGGTTGAGAGACTCTCCAACTTTGTTTAGTAGTGCGGTTAGTGCGCTGTAGTGTGGCACTTCAGGAAGTAGAGCGCCTGTGCCCCGGGCCTCATGTATGCTCTCGAGGTACTTCGCCACTGCGGTAATCATGTGGCACCTCCCAGGTCACGCCAACCGTTGTCACCACTTTGTATGCATAGGCGCTAGCCAGTCAGACCCAGCTGTGGTAGCTCTCGACAATGCGCCAGCAATGTGCACTCCTGAGTTGAGAAGTGACAAGGCAACAGCCGCCAAGAGATGCGATGGGCACCCCTCACGTGACCGTCTGGAACATTCGCGTGGGCCATGAACCGGTCAGAGGAGTAGCGTAAGAAGAGATTGGAAGAGGGATCCTCGTCGTCGTGGACAATAGATGGAAAGCCGCTGGGAGTGGGACCTTTACCTATCGGAGGTGGTGCCGGGAGCGGGAGTCGAACCCGCACGCGGGGCTACCGCACGCGATTTTGAGTCGCGCATGACTGCCAATTCCATCATCCCGGCACTGTAACGATTATTCTAGCATGTTCTGCCCGTCCATACAACACGATGTGCCTTACCGACTCAGACCAAGATTGAGGCCTCCGCAAATCAGACAGCAAGCACTCAAGAGACCTTAGTTCTCAGAATCCACTCAACCAGTGAAGGGCACATTAACCCGTAGGTGCGGTGGGTGGCCGTAGGAGCCGGTGGCGCCGTAAGTTCCCAAAATGCCATAAGTGCCGCAAGTGCTATAGGTTCGGCAGGTGCTCCAAGCGAAACGAAGTTCGCAGTAAACATCAACGCGGCCTAGACGAACAAGGTGGGCTAGAACACGACTCAGCGTACATATCATGACGGATCTGATGACGTGCGTGACGACGGGCGTGGCGGCGGAACCCCTGACGTGCGTGGCGATGGACTAGGCCCAGCTTCAGGGGCCAATTCCGGCTCGGATCAGGCCTCCCTATCCGCTTCTCTTAAAGAAAACGTAGCCTACATAAAGACCGCTTTTGGCGACAGCGATGACTTAGTGCTGCGATACATAGAACTTGCCACCGGGCCAAAGCGAAGAATGACCTTAGTCGCTTATCTCCGCGAGATGGTGGATAGATACTACCTCGAGGAGTCGGTGATCAGAGGGCTAGCCCACTTTCACGAGCATGTGCTGACGGCATCATCCGCTATAGACATTTTGCGAGACAAAGTGCTAACCGTTGCCAAGGCAGATACAGTGTCCACCTTCGATGAAGTGATTAGCGGGCTATCCGCGGGCGACTGCGCGGTCCTCGTTGACGGCAACAAGAAGGCGCTCATGTGCGAAGTTAGAGGCTTCGCTATACGGTCAATCGAGGACCCGATATCGGAGTCGACCGTAGCGGGCTCCAAAGAAGGTTTCGTGGAGTCGCTTAAGACAAACGTCAGCCTGCTGAGGAGGTACATACGGAGCGACCGTCTCCGGGTGGAGTACTTTACGTCGGGCCCGACGTCGAGGACTCCAGTTGCCATGGCTTACGTCGCGGGAGTGGTTAGTGACCGCCTTGTAGAGGAAGGACGTCGTAGGCTTTCGCGCCTTTCGGTTGACGGCATCAGTTTTAGTCTCGCGGAGTACATTGAAGACGCGCCACTCTCTCTGTTCCCAACGCTGTTGCGGACTCAAAGAACGGACCGCGCCGTTGCCGCTTTGCTGGAGGGACGATTGCTGTTCCTTTGTGATGGCACGCCTGACGCACTAGCTGCCCCGGTCAACTTCTATATGTTTCTTTCGACTCCCGAGGATTACTACGAGCGCTATTGGGTTGGAACCGCCCTCCGGTGGCTCCGGATGGCGGCTTTGTCGATTTCACTGCTCTTGCCGGGCCTATATGTTGCGGTCACGGCGTTCCACCAAGAGCTCTTGCCGACGCCCTTGATTCTGGCCATCGCCGCCCAGCGCGAGGGGGTGCCTTTCCCCTCGCTCGTAGAAGCCCTCTAATCGAAGTGCTTTTCGAAATCCTGCGAGAGGCGGGAGTGCGGCTACCCAGAATCGCGGGTCCCTCGGTGAGCATTATCGGAGCTCTGGTCCTGGGCGACGCCGCCATCAGGGCCGGCCTTGTCTCGCCGGTAATGGTTGTCGTTGTGGCGGCGACCGGTGTATCGTCCTTCGCGGCACCGGTCGGGTCGTTTCAGAACTCGGTCCGAATGCTTCGCTTTCTCTTCACACTTGCCGCCGGCGCCATGGGCATATTCGGCATGACCATCCTGCTTTTCGTAACTATCATCTACCTTGGCGGGCTCCGGTCCTTTGGCGCTCCCTACCTAGAACCGATAGCTCCAACCACGACACAGGACTTTCAGGATTCCTTGCTTAGAGCTCCCTATTGGGCTATGAAGACCAGACCGTGGCTCGTGTGGGCGAAAGATAGGAAACGGCCGCAGAGTCCAAAGCCCCAACCGCCGAAAGGCAGACGCTGATGCGAATGAGCAAGAGGCGCGCTCCTCCCGACAATGAGAAGACGGTAATTTCCCCCTACCAGGTGTTCGCGCTGTTGGTGATTTCCAGGCTGGTGCCGGTAACCATCGTCTTTCCGCTGGTCTCCGCTTCTCCAGATGTTCAGGACTTATGGCTTGGAGCAGCGCTCTCCCTCCCGATCGCCGGGCTGTATTCCGTCTTGGTAGTACGCCTTGGGGAAGCGTTCCCCGGCAAGAGCATCGTGGAAATCGTGATGGAACTGCTTGGGCCGGTTCTCGGAAGGCTCGCGGCCTCTATGCTCATAGTCTCGTGGATCTTGTCTTTAACCGGGATGCTCCGTTCCATAGCGGAAGTGCATGTGGCCGCCATAATGACCGAGACGCCGCTGATCGTTTTCGTCGTTCTGGTCGCATCCGCGGCGATCTATGCCGCTCGAACCGGTCTGGAACCAATTTCACGGTGCGCGGAGGTCGTGTTGATCACCGTGTTCATCTTTTTCCTGCCGCTGATCATACTCCCCCTGAGACGCTGTCAGTTATCCAACCTGACACCCATCTTGGCCCATGGATGGCGGCCAACTACCCTCCCCGCATTGCAGTCCATTTCCTTCTACACCCAATTCTCGGTTGTTGGAATGCTTCTGCCCCACTTAAGAAAGCCGAAGACTGTCGGCAAGTATGTCATCGGTGCAGTCCTAACATCCGGGTCATTCATGACCGCATTTGTCATCGTGTTGACTATGTCTTTTGGATCGCTTCTCACCGCGATCACCTTTCCGGCGTTCCAGTTGGCCCGCATAGTCAGCGTGGCCAACTTCATTGAAAGGACCGAATCCCTAGGGCTGGTAGCCTGGACAATGACCACCTCCCTAAAGAGCGCCCTCTTCCTTTGGGCCTGTTCCACTGCCCTTGCCCAAATGCTGAACATCCAGGGCTGGAGAACCTTTGTCCCAGCCTTCGGTTTCCTTACGTCAGGACTTGCCGTTACGGCCTTTGACAGCTCCACGGAACTCCACGACTTCTGCAGCGTTCGCGTTTTCGGCACGTCGCTCATATCAATCCATCTACTGCTCATCCTACTCGTAGTGGGGGGGCTCCTATGGAGAAAAGTGAAAGGAAAGAGTCCGGCAGGAAAACGCTAGGGGGAGCGATTACGGTGAAGCACACCGGCACGCGTCTTCGAACTTTGGCGCTGATCCTTGCCATTACGCTTCTACTTCCCGGTTGTTGGAGCCGCAAAGAACTGAACACTCTCGGCTTCGTATCGGCTGTCGGTCTGGATACGGGAGACGACGGTGAGTTGCGGCTTACGATTGAGATAGTCAAGCCCATGGCGCTCGGTGGAGAACAAGGGCGTACCTCCGAAAAAGCCTTCTACATTATGGAATCGACCGGCCAAACCATATTTGACGCCGTGCGCAATGTCCTAAAACGCTCCACGCGAAGGCCAATTTGGGAGCACAACCGCTTCATCCTGATTGGTGAAAGTCTGGCCAGAGAGGGCATCGGGAAGCACCTCGACTTCTTCCTGCGCGACGGTGAGACAAGACTTAACGCGTTCGTGCTTGTAGCTCGCGGCACACCGGCCGGTCAGATGATTCAGGTAGAATTCGACGCCGACGCGATACCATCGGAAGGGGGGTTCGGACTCATCACTCTTACCCAAGCGGGACTGTCAAAACTAGTCACGACCGATCTCAACCACATGTTACAGAACCTTGAGTCGGACGGCATCGAGGTGACCGCGCCTGGCGTGAGGCTCTTCGACAGAAAGTCCGGACAGCCTACCCAAGTTGGTGACGTTACTCGTGAAGGCGCCCGTCTAGCCCCTGAGATTGACGCGACAGCGGTCTTTAAGGGAGATAAGCTTGTCGGCTGGCTGGACGACGTAGAGGGTCGAGGACTCCTATGGATTTCGGGCAAAGCCCGTTCAGGAATCATCGCCGTTGACGCTCCGGGAGCGCCTGGAGCCAAGGTCGGGCTAGAAATGCTGAAGTCTACCACCGACCTGGAAGTAACCTTTGTGGACGGGCAGGTCATCGCGTCGGTCGATATAGAAGTGGAGGCCGCCTTGGGCGATTCGCAAGTGGAACTAGACCCGTCTAAATCACCCCAGCAATGGGACGAACTCGAACGGCTCCTCGAAGAAGCCGTAAAAGGCGAAGTGTCGGCGGCAGTCGCAAGAGCGAAAGATCTTGGATCTGACGTGCTTGGGTTTGGCGCCTCTCTCAAGAGGAGCGATTGTCCAGCTTGGATGCGGACAAAAGACTCATGGGACCGCTACTTCCAAGATTCGGTGCTGCAAGTGAAAGTCAAGGGCACAATCCGCCATTCAGGGCGAACACTGAGAACCATCCGGTTCTAGCATGGAGGAAGCGTTATGATAGCGTCTGCTTCCGTGATACTTCTCGCGCTCGCGCTCATAGCATGGGCATGGAAGGAAACAAACCCCCCAACAGACCGCAAGGCCTTTATCGCCTGTGTCCTCCTAATTCTCTTCGGCATAACGGGGTGGTTCTTGCCCAAGATCATGGAAGTATCCCTCGCTAGATTAGTCATCGACTTGGCGGGCAAGATCTTCCCCGACCAGCGTTGATGGCGCACTGATGCCGGTGGGACGCTCCGAGACGGCAGGTCTGTCCTCTTCCCGCAAACGCCCCACCGGGGAATCCTAGTTGCCTACACCCTGGTACTTGTCCATCGCCCTTCCCCAAAACCAATAGGCGAAAGCGAAGCACGCGATGGCCACAAACGGGCTCAGGAGGCCCATCAGCCTCAACCGCCCTTCGCCTAATATGACCTGAGCAGGGTAGAAGCTGGCAAACGCAACCGGTATCACCCAGGTTATAACTGCCCGGACTCCCTTGCCGTAGATGTCGGCCGGATACCTGGTAAACTCATCTGTCGTCCAGGCCAGGTCGGTCATGCCCCGGCTTTCTACGGTGAAAAACGCGAATGCGTTGCACACGCAGTGTATGGATGCGAAGATGATTGACCCTGAAACCGAAGCCACCAGGCACCAGAGAACGTTTGCGATCGTCCGCTGCCCGAGCATGCCCAAAGATGTCCAGACCAGGATGATAGCCGTCAGGAGCTCACCCCAGTCGTCGTTATCCAGATACCCGGCCACCAGCTGGTACAGAGGGTTCAGCGGGCGCACGAGCAGTCGGTCGATATCTCCGGCCTTCACCATAGCCGACGTGTTCATGAGTTCGACCCAAAACAGGTGGAACAGAGAACGGGAGAATATGCTAAGGCCATAAATAAGCATCACCTCAGGGAGGGTCCAGCCCCCGATGGCATGTATCTTCGAAAACAGCACCCAAACGGCCGCCACCGATCCTAGGGCGTAGGCGACCCCCGCCACATTCATCATCACAAACGGGACGGGGTAAACCCACAATGAAAGCCAGTTGGCCCGCAAGTACCAGTAGTACAGCCTCACATGCCGCCATATGCTGCGAAGTCGCGGCTCGCTCTGAACCGGGTCCCTTGGCGCTCCCATCGCCGCTTCTGAAAGAGTCTGGCGTGTGCTCTCCATGGCCTAACCTCCCTGTACGGTCAGGCTCTTTAGAGCCCCGGACCACGCGATCTTCGAGACGGCCACCATACCCGCCGTCCACAAGCATTGGGAGACTAGCGCGGGTAGCACTTCACCCGGCCCCGCGATCCCGCTCCATATCGCCATGGGGACGTAATGCATGGACTTGAACGGGAGCAATTCGCTATTGCCCCAAGCCAGCCGGGGAAGAACTCGAGGGGCAGGAACTCTCCGGACAAGAGCGATATCACCGTATAGACGTAATCCACACCAATGCCCGTCTTGGTGTAAAAAGTGAAGACTCCGGACAAGAAGGAAGTGGCGAAAAGAGTTACGTACGCCATCAGCATCGAGATAAGGAATGTCAGAAGCCTTCCGGCGGGAGGAATCCGCAAGATGCCCATGGCGGCCATGGCTACCAGGAGAGGTATACCCGTTGAGACGAACTGGAATCCCGCCTTCCCTAGGCTCTGCCAAAGCAGCTGGTCATGGAAGTCAACGGGCTTCACCAAGTCGTGGACGATGGTCCCTAACCTCACCCTTGACCCTATCCTGAGCGCGGCGGTTGGAGCCATCAGAAACCCCGAGGTCACCCGACCTATCAAGGTGTAAGCCAGAACCGCCTCAAGTGAGAGTCCGGCAATCAACTCCCGATCTGTGTAGACCGCGTGCCATAGGTACCACTGGATGACCGCCAAGAACACGGTACTGATCACGGTCGCCCAATAGTTCGCCCGATAACGGAAACCTCGGATGAACTCGGAGCGCGCGTACATCATGTACTTTGACAGGCGTCTCATCCGAGTTCCGCCTCCCTGTAGAAGCGCTTTACCGTTTCCTCCAGGTTCACGAGGGGGCCCCCGGTCAACTCCCTGAGACCGGACTGGGAGCCTTCGAACAGAAGCTTCCCTTCGTGGATCAGCATGACCTTGTCGGCGACGATCTCCAGGTCGTCAAGATCATGGCTTGCCAGAAAAATGGTCACGCCGCGATGCTTTTCCTCGTTCAGGAAGTCCCGGATTCGCTCGCGGGCGAGAACATCCAGGCCGATAGTAGGTTCGTCCAGAAAGACGACTGACGGATCGTGGAGAAACGTCAACGCCAGATCGCACCGGGTCTTCTGACCCAAGGACAGCATCCTGGCCGGGGTCTGCCAAAGCGGGCCGATGTCCAGCACGTCTTGAAGCCTCTTGACGTTAGCCTTGTAGGTTTCAGGCTTCAGGTCATACACCTTACTCAGCAAGTTGAAACTCTCGTGGACCGGCAAGTCCCAAAGGAGCTGAGTTCTCTGCCCCATCATAAGTCCTATCCTTCTGGCGTTAGCGGTCCTGTTACGATGGGGCTCCAAGCCGTTCACCCTTACCGAGCCGGCCGTCGGAACCAAGACGCCGCACAGGAGTTTGATGGTTGTGGATTTCCCCGCCCCGTTTAAGCCGATATAGCCGACGGATTCGCCTTGTTCGATGGCGAAATCCACGCCGTCTAGGGCCTTTACCGTGCGGTATTGTGGTCTGAAAAAGCGTTTCAGTCTGTCCTCGTACCCTTCGCCGTCAAGCCTCACGCGGAAATGCCGAGTAAGCCCAGAAGCGACGATCACGGGGTTTGTGCCGTAAGACAATCGATTATCTCCCTTCGGTCTATCGAAAATACGCATGGTAAACCCATGCCAAAGAGACCGGAGAGAAACCGAAATGGGGTTAAGCCTGCACCTCGGGTCCCGGCTCCGGTCCAAAGCGTAAGATAGTCATTAATGTCACGGGGACCACTTCCTTTCGATCAGAGGTAGGCTCACGGTCTGCAGTATATCACCGCGTAGGCAAGTGTACAATCTGAGACTTCGGTGTTGTATACTCAAATCTGACTGACCTAAGACACGAACATGACGGGAGTGGACTCATTGGGCCACCGAACATCTCATACAAAGGGCGGCTATCCCGCTCAGTTGGCCTTCGCGCTGGGAGTTGGTTTCACCTTTGCCGTGGCCTATGCCGGAACTCTTCTTGCCGGCCTTCCCGTCGTCTCCAGGTTTGGCGCCATGATATGCTCCATATTCCTCGCGATACTATACCGCCAGGTGTTTGGCTATCCTGAGGGCCTCAGGATAGGCATTCAGTTCTCTTCGAAGGTGCTGCTCAGAGTCGCCATCGTGCTGTTTGGTTTTCGGCTGAACCTAGCAGTAGTCATGGAGGAAGGCTTAGGCCTGCTCGTCCGCGATTTGGGCACTGTCGCCGGGGCCATTCTACTCACCCTCGGGATCGCCAAGTGGCTTGGAGCCGACTTAGGGATTTCCACTCTTCTGGGAGTCGGGACCGGAGTGTGCGGAGCCGCAGCCATAGCTGCCGTCTCTCCGATTATCGGTGCCAAAGAAGATGACACCGCCATAAGCGTCGGTATCATTGCCCTTACCGGAACGCTGTTCACGGTAATCTATACATTCCTTCGCCCGCTGCTCCCGTTCACCGCGCTTCAATACGGCGTGTGGAGCGGGGTAAGCCTGCACGAGATCGCGCATGTCGCGGCCGCATCGTCTCCCGCCGGCGAGGATGCCCTGGCTATAGCTCTCTTGGCGAAACTCGGGCGCGTCCTCCTTTTGATTCCGGTGAGCCTGATTCTCATGTACAAGACGTCCCGGGCAGGCGAGGGCGACAAGGGAAAAGTGCAGTTTCCGTGGTTTCTTGCAGGCTTCGTCGTGACCAGCGTCATCAGTTCGTACGCGCCTATCTCAAAACAGGTCTTAACAGGCATCACCACTGTAACCTCATTCCTTCTCACATCCGCCATGGTCGGTCTGGGCCTCAGTATCAGCCTGAAGACCATTGGAGGCCGAGCCGCGAAGCCTTGGCTAGCCGTGTTAATCACTTCAGCTGTCCTCTCAGCAGTGACATACCTGACAGTCTGATAAGCGAAGATAGCGGTCACGCCGGACTACTTCGCTGGCGCCCGCAAAGATAACCACCCCGTCCAGAATCGCAAGGCGCGGATGTGAATCCGCATATTGATGCCCCCTTCGTCAGAAGACTAAGTATGGACCCTACGGTACGCGCACGTCAGGCAAAAATGGGTCACAAGAGACCTTCGAAGGGGTGGATCTACAAGGTGACACATCTCACGCAGAAGGAAAGAAGCCTTCTACAGGACCAGTTGAGCCATGAGAGAGTGTGCATCGAAAAGTACAGCGCTTACGCCCAGAAGACGAGGAGCCCCGAGCTTAGGCGGATGTTCAACGAGTTCGCAGAGGAAGAGCAGCAGCACTACAACACAGTCAGCGGTCTTCTCGGGCAGGGTTCAAACCAGCAACCGGGTAGCCAGCAGTCGAGTAGCCAGCAGTTCGTCGGCCAGCAGTCAGGAAGCCAGCAGTTCGGCGGCCAGCAGCCAGGAAGCCAGCAATTCGGCGGCCAGCAAAGCGGCGGACAAGCGGGCGGTACATTCATGTCAAGCCGCGCGGTACTTGGCGGTCAAGTCCCCGGAACCCAGCAGCCGCGAGGATATGAGCAGCGAGGCATCCAAGATACGGTCGACAGAGCTCCCCAGTACATGGAGGGTCGTCAAACGATGCAGCAAATGGGCTGGACCGAGATGAG
>JAXGQX010000050.1:0-7657 GCA_040766225.1 Bacillota bacterium
GGACCTCCTAGAGTATTGCGCATGTATGGGAAACACGCTGTCGGCATCGGAGCTGGCATCGGTTAGGGGCATCACTCTTGTTGAGACATTCGAGACCCTGAAACCGGCTCTGAGCATGGGACTCTTGGTGGAAACCAAGAATGAGCTAAGGTTTATCCACGACAAGGTCCACGAGGCGACTCTGTCTGCCATTCCCCCCGAAAGACGGCGCGAAATCCACTGGCGCGTCGGGTCCCATCTCCTATCTCGGGTCCTTAGGGAGTCTACTGATCCGGAGAAGGCCGAGAACCTCTTCTCCATAGTCGCTCACCTCAATATGGGAAGACCCGAGGATTTGGACAGGAAGACAGCTTACCTCCTGTCTGATCTGAACTTCCATGCCGGCAACAAAGCGTTGGCGGCCCTAGCCACAGGAACTGCCAACGTATACTTTAGGGTCAGCAGAGAGCTGCTGCCCGACGATTGTTGGGAAGAGCCCCACTACGAGAGGACCTTCCGGATATTGCAGAGGTCCGCCAGGACGGAACTCATGTGCGGCAACTACGATGACTCGGAGAAGCTTTTGTCCCGGCTCCTGGAACACGCGAAGTCGGACTTGGACCGGGCCGAGTGCCTGGCCGAACAGACGACTTCCCTGTCGTCCATCGGCAGCTTCAGGAGCGCCATCGAGACAGCGAACAGGGGATTGGCGTACTTCGGCAAGGACATCCCGATGGACCCGGTCGAAGCGGACAGGAAGGGCCAAAAACTCATGGCCGAGATCGCCGCGACTGAAGGCGACATCTGGCAAACCATCCTGAACAAGCCTTTCGCCACCGATAGAAAAAGCAAGATAGAGCTCGCCTTCTACAGTGAGCTGATCCCCGACCTATACGTGTCTGGCCTTGTGCCCCAGTTGTACCTGTCGGCCGCCCAGTCCACCAAGCACTGCCTTCAGGGCGGCATGGACGAATCCGTGATCTATTCCTTCACCATCATGGGTCTTCAGTTGGGGGAACGCGAAGAGTTTGAACTCGCCTTCAAATACGAGGACCTTGCCAGGGACCTGTCGGCCAAGTACCCGAACACGTTCGGAGCTACTCGCGGGATGAACGGCATTGTGTGGTGCAACATGCACTCTCGGAGCAGCCCACAGGAGATCGTGTCCTACTGCCTCAAGTCGATTCAGTGCGGAAAGAACTGCGGAGACCTCTACAACGCGGGCCTATCCTATGGCCCCCTCATGTGGAACCTGGCAATTTGGGGAGCGGATTTGAGAGCCGTTGAGGACTACGCCAAGGAGTGCCGGGCGTTCTCCGAAAAGTATCACCTGTCTTTCTCCGTGGGTTTAGCCGAAGCGGTGCGGGAAGGCTGGATCGACCCGATGAAGGTGGGCCACGTCCAGATCCCCATGAAACAAAAACTCACGCAGTGGGAAGAAAACAACCACGTGTCCTCGGCGGGGAGCTTCCACGTCCTGTCGGCCATAACCCACTATTACTTAGGAGAGTACCTGGAAGCGGAAGAGCACCTTCAAAGCGTCCAAAAGTACCTCGCGGGCTTGACCGACAACGTGCTCAAGCGAGTCTGGTATGTCTTTCGAGCGCTGAACCGCCTGAGGCTGCCTGAGACAAACGGTGGCTCCGGCGACGATTCTGGAGTGAACGCCGCTCTGGACGACATCCGACCGCTCTTGGAGAAAGTGGAAAAGTGGGCTTCTCTGGGACCCCTCCTAAAGCCGTACAAGGCTTTTCTGGAAGCCGAAATCTCGAGGGCAACCGGCAGCTTCGGCGAAACTAGAGGCCTCTACCTTGACGCGGTGGACCTGGCCCGTAAGCAGGGGTACGTTCTCCTCGAAGGCCATCTGTGGGAATGCCTGGCGGAGCACCATGTCAGACACGGACGCGGTCTGCCCAGGGCCTACGCATCCGAGGCGGCCCGCTTGTACAGGAAATGCCACGCCGACCGCAAGGAAGTCGCATTGATGGAGAGATTCGCCGAATGCTTCACAGAACAGCCTGTGAAGGAGAGCCTCCCGCCCACGGACGGTGACGAGTCGCGGGCGAGGCTCCTTCCCGATCTGGATATGCAATACCTGATGAAGTCCTCTTTGGCTATTTCCGCGGAAATCCAAGAAGAGTCCTTGATCGAGAAGATCATGAGCGCCGTCTTGGAGAGTTCGGGAGCCCAGAACGGTTATTTGCTACTCTCGGAGCGGGATGGCTTGTGCGTTCGCGCATCCTGCCGCGTCGCGGATCCAATTGCCATAGAGATGTTGAACCTGCCCCTGGACGATGCCGTAGACATTCGAAAAGAGATAGTCCGATACGTTCATAGGACGGGACAGAAGACCTTGGTGACCGGAGACCCGGCCGGGAACGCGCATGATAGCGCCATCACCGGTCGCGACCTTCCTCAGGGATCCATCCTGTGTTTGCCGGTAATCAGGCAATCGTCGGTCATTGGCGTCATGTATTTGGAGAACCGGCTCTCCAACTCGGCTTTTACGTCCGCAAAGACTCGGATGACCGAACTACTGGTGTTCCAAGCGGCCATTTCCATAGAAAACTCCAGGTTGGTCCGGGAAATGAGGGCGGCTGAAGACCAAATACGCAGGTCCCTCGGAGAAAAAGAGGTTCTCCTGAAAGAGGTACACCACAGGGTCAAGAACAACCTTCAGGTTATCCACAGCATGCTTAATCTGCAGTTGGAGTACGTTACAGACCAACAGGCGCGGGAAGTATTCAAGGACTGCCAGACGAGGATCTACTCGATAGCCCTCATCCACGAGAAGCTGTATCAATCCGAGTCCTTGGCCCGGGTAGACTTGGCCGCCTACATCCGGAGCCTGACATCCAACCTGTTCCTCTCTTACGGAGTAGATGAACGCCATGTCAGGCCAGAGATCGACGTTGAGGATATACCTTTGTCAATCAACAATCTGATCCCCTGCGCCCTTATCACAAACGAGTTGGTGTCCAACGCCCTAAAGCACGCTTTCCCGCGCCACCGGCTTGCCCGTGGACAGGGGCGGGTTCAGGTGCGTGTCAGCCGCGGTCCCGGTGACGTACTGGAGCTAACCGTAAGGGACGACGGCATCGGCCTACCTGAAGGCTTCGATCCTCTTGAACAGGCGTCTTTGGGCCTTCGGCTGGTAAACGTGTTGACACGGCAGCTCAACGGCAGTCTGTCAGTCAGGTCGGAGAACGGATCGGAGTTTTGTCTCACATTTAAGAGCGGCGATGAAGGGAGGAGTTCTGACTGTGAGCGCAGCGAAGATCCTGCTCGTTGAGGACGAGGGCATCGAAGCTCTGGACGCCCAACAAAGACTCACCAGGCTGGGGTATTCAGTCCCCGAGATAGCGTTTACGGGAGAAGATGCCGTCAGGTTGGCCGAGGAGATGTCCCCCGATCTGGTATTGATGGACATAATGCTCCGCGGGAAGGTAAACGGCATTCAAGCCGCGCGGGAGATCAGGTCTCGCTTCGACATACCGGTGATATACGTCACTGCGTACTCAGATGAAGATACGCTCTCGCGGGCCAAAATCGCGGAACCTCACGGGTACATCGTCAAGCCGTATGACGAGAGGGAACTCCGGGTTGCCATCGAAGTGGGCCTTTACAGGCACGATATGGAGAGAAGACTCCGGGAAAGCGAACGTTGGCTGGCAACCGCCTTGAAGAGCATCGGAGACGCGGTGATCATAACGGATAATGCCGGAGTGGTCACGTTCGTGAACCCCGTCGCCGAGAAGCTGATCGGCTTCACGCTCGACGAGGCGAAGGGCCAGAGACTGACGGATGTCTTCCCCATCGTAAACATGTACTCGCGCAAGCCGATCGAGAATCCGGTTACCCGGGTGCTGGAAGAAGGCGTCACAGTCGGACTCGCCAATCACACCGTGCTACTCACCAGAGACGGTCGAGAAATTTCAATCGATGACAGCGCCGCCCCCATTCTGGATGACAAAGGCAACGTCCTGGGTGTGATCCTGGTCTTTAGGGATGTGACGGAGAGGGTCGAAGTCGAGAGGACCCTCCGTGAAAGCGAAGAGCGATACCGGTCCATTTCTGAGCAGCTGAAGGACGCCAACCGCCGGAAAAACGATTTCATGGCGATTCTGTCCCATGAGCTCAGGAACCCGCTGGCTTCTATACAGAGCAGGCTCTCCATCCTCAAACACGTAGAACCGGGCGGCGACCAAGCCAAACGGGCTCTGGCCATCATCCATAGGCAGACCGCCCAGTTGTCCAGATTGGTCAACGACCTCATGGACATCAACCGGATAGAGCAGAACAAGCTGCAGCTTCAGCTGCGACGACTTGATCTAGTCGCGCTCATGAAACAGGTGCTGGAAGACCATCGTCCGCTGTTCGATAGAAGCGGCGTAACTTTGAGATACGAACTGCCACCTTCTCCGGTCTACCTTAACGCCGATGAGAACAGGCTCATTCAGATCGTAGGAAACCTGCTACATAACGCCACCAAGTTTCAGTGGAGCGTGGCGGGGTCACGGACGTGGAACTAGAGATCGATGCAGCAAGAGGCAAAGCCCAAATATGCGTCCGCGACAACGGGATAGGATGTCCGAAGACATGCTCGCACGACTGTTCAGTCCCTTTGAGCAGGCAGATGTGACTATCAGCCGGTCCAGCGGAGGGCTTGGCTTGGGCTTGGCTCTCTGCAAGAGGCTTGTGGAGCTTCACGACGGCCGGATTAGCGGCTACAGCGCGGGACTTGGCAAGGGATCCGAGTTCGTCATAACCCTCCCGGTCGAAGCAACTCTGGCCACTGACGTAAGACGTTCTCTCAGAACCTCGGCCTTCCGGAGCCGGAGAGTGCTGATCCTGGACGATAACGCCGACGTGGCGGAGTCCATCGGCGAGCTCTTGACACTGAAAGGACACCAGGTCAAAGTGGCCTACAGCGGGCCCGAAGGGATCGAAAGGGCAAAGCAGTTCAGCCCTGAGGTGCTGTTGTGCGATATCGGCCTACCGAGAATGAACGGGTACGAGGTCGCCAGGGTCTTTCGGGAAGACCCTTCCCTAAAGCATGTCTGGTTAGTCGCCGTCACCGGCCATACGTTTACCGAAGACGTCAAGCGAGCTACTGACGCCGGCTTTGACCGGCATGTCGCCAAACCCGTAGATCTCGAGGAACTGGACAGGATTCTTTCGGAAGCAGGCGAGCAGGAGTAATACTCGGGAGCGGACTGGCAGTAGGGCTGGGACTGAGACCGGGAGTAGGAGCTGCGAGTGGGCATGGAACTAGAGCCCCTGCTACTGGGTCCACCGATCGAGCTGGCCGGCAGCGAGAGCCATAATATCGGGCAGGGCCTCCCTTGCGGCGCGTTCGCCCAACGCGATAAGCTGAGGCGCCCGGTAGAACTGGTGCGCATGGTAACGCCTCACGTTTGGGCGGATGAACACATCGGCTCTTGAGTTGGCCCGGAAGGGCTGGCGTCCGTCCTCTAGGATGGAAGCGATAAAGTCCAAGGCGTCGAGGGTCGTCTTCAAGGAAGTGCGGCTCCACGGCAACGCCTTGCGCCACCGTGCGAGTTCATCATTCCGTCCTTGACCGACAAGAAGCTCGGTCTGACGATTGTTCGCCGGAACGGTGAAATCGTGGTAGGCGCTTTCTTCATCTGGCCCTGCCCCGTCGGGAAGTCCGACGGAAGCATTTACCGCGTCGTCACGCGTGCCACTTGAGAGTCCAACAGAGACGTTCGTTTCGTCAAGGTGGCCACTCGTAGCCTGCCGCAAGGCACGTTGTTCGGCGGCCATCTGCCGGAGACGCATCCTCATCTCCCGGATCTGCACAACCGACAGTCCAAGTCGAAGCGCAGCGCGAGTCCAAATGTCGTAGGTGTTGAGCACCTCGACGCCCACCACTATGCTCGCGCCGAGAGATCGGGCGGCGTCAACCGGGACGTTGTCCATCAGGCCGCCGTCCACAAGGACCCTCCCGTCCATACCGACGGGCTCAAACACCCCCGGAATCGACATGCTCGCACGGACCGCGTCGTCAACCCGGCCTTCGCTTATGTACACGGGTTCTTCGTTGTCGAGGTCCGCGGCAACTACCGCGAAGAATGTGCCCCGGTCACGGAGGTCTGCGAAGGTGGTGTCTCCGATAAACTGCCCGAAAACCTCCTTGACGGCGTCGCCCTTCAAAGCGCCTGTTCGAAGGTTCATGTCCAGCCACCCCGACATGGTAATCGGAGTGATTGAACGCGCGACCGCCTCGATCTCGGCCAGCTTACCGCACGCGTACGCCGCGCCGACGATGGCGCCCATGCTGGTGCCGGTAATCACAGGGAAGAACAGTCTGCGGGCGGTCAGGCTCTTGAGAACGCCGATGTGGCTGAGCCCCCTCGCGGCTCCTCCGCCTAGCGCTATGCCAAGCGGTGCCCCGCTCCGCCTGAGAGGGTCGTGGGATGCTTTCCGTATGTCGTCATCTTGTCCAATAAGTTCAGGTGCCATATCTGTACCCTCTGTCATCTCGGATGCCCCGAACGCCACGAACGCTCCTGTATCGGGATTCCTTAGCTTGATTGGCTTCTGCCGCCGCATTACCCGCGACGTTGCCCGTATTTATGCTGCCCAAATATGTTACGCTCACAAGGCAGCGAGGGTAACAGACAACAGTCGAGCGTTCCCGAGAGCAGGCTGCTGCAGAGGGCCTGAAGCCGGCCTCAAGCCCTCGGCGTAACAGACAACCACCAAGCTCTACATCACCTGGTTGCGGGCATACCCCTCCCTGCAAATCCGATCCGGATCCCCGGGTAACGCTATTCAGTACGCTCTCTAGTCTGCCGAATGCTTACTCAGCACAGGGCACGGGGCAGTAGACAACCGTCACTTCCAGGACTTTTGCCGACGTCGGGCACAGTCCGTTGGCGACGGTGAACACGACGACCCCGCCCTCCGGTCCCACAATCAGTGGATGGACCAGCGTGGTCTCGAAGTTGCCTACCGACGCACAGGGATCCTTAGGGAAGCAGTGGGCGAAGTAGCAGTCGTCCTCACTGGCCCCGATGCTGATGTGGCCGCTGTCTATGGGTTTACAGGGGTCTTGGAGGACGCAGGCATATATCTTGGTTATCCCTACTCCGCCAGGCAATGTGAGGGTCACGCAGGACGCGTCCTCCATCTTGGCGGTATCCGAAACGGCCGGACACAGCGCCTTGCATTCCAAACAGGCGGAGAAACCGTGTTTTCTTATGCAAACGCAGGCCACCAACGCCGCCACTAGAATCGCCACGGCCACAATAGCCGCTGCCCACAATACCTTTGAGTCGGAGTCGCCGCATGGCGGCCTCCTCTTCCTGTCGCAAGACATGGTCGATGACGTAATCCACTCTCCTTCCTCTCTCCCCCTTTCTCAGTTGAACTAGATTATGTAAACCCAGCCGGGTTTGCCACACGGGCCTCGAAGCGCTGTTGATGAGCCTAGCAAGGAGTAAGAGAAGGACGATATAACCCAGCAAGTCGTCAACAGCTGACGACCTAGCGCTAGAGGTGTCTGCAGTTGATGACTAGTCGCGGCCAAGGTGTCACGGGCTGACGACTCTGCGATAGGAAGTCGTCAACAGCTGACGACTTTGCGCCAGAGGTGTCTGCAGTTGATAACTAGTCGCAGGCAAGGTGTCACAGGTTGATGACTCCGCGATAG
>JAXGQX010000051.1:0-7434 GCA_040766225.1 Bacillota bacterium
CCTTTCTGCCGTTCTGAAGGGGTATTTGCCTTCCGCCGCTGCCTTCCTTGATCGCCTCAATCTCGTCAGAGAGGGCTTGTATCATCTCGGAAGTCATGGATAAGTAATTCACTATGCTTCCTCCTGGGGTCGCGCCCCGAAGATGGGGTCGTCCAGGTCGAACTCTCCAAACCCGGGGAGGGAAAGTGGCAGCCACGGTCCTGCTAATCGCACTCTTCTTGCCGGTTGGGGCTGTGGCTTCTCAATTCGCCCTTTTGCGTCTCAGGGAGAGTTCTTGCGGAACGCATGGATACCCTTCCCAATTAGGGGCGGTACGCGGACGACGTCGAGCTGACTGAGCTGAAATACTCAAACCATAGGTCCCCCTCCTGGCATTTGAGTCCAGGTTCTTGTTAGTAACTCCCTGTGGGGACTTTCATTCTGAGGAACGCGACTTCCCTTGAGATTAGTTTGGCCGCACCACTGGACGGGCGCACCGAAATCGAGTACCGTCCGCCTGATGAGGTGCAGGAGCGTGAGCCCTGCTTCGGAGGACGCATCGAAACGAAGCGGGGTCCGCGATCAGGAAGGGAGCCGCGAGAGGGTCTTAGGGCGGACGCTCCATTTTTAGGCGGGCTCACCGTGATGAGGGGCGCTGGCGAGCGGGCTTAGGGTGATGAGGGGCACAGGTGAGCGTACTCCGCTTGATGAGGGGCGCAGGAGAGCATCCTGTCTGAGATCCGAGGTCCGAAGGCGTCGCAAATCGGAACCCCGCTTCAAACCGTTGCATGGTCGCGGAATGGACGCTCCGATTTGTAGGGTGCTCGCCTCCTACAATACTCCCCAGGGTACCGTCTCCACTACTTGGTCCGTTCCACATTGCTGTACCGCATCGCCCCCCGGTCTCATAAGTATCATTTCTAGAGCGCGCTGACAGGTACTTGGGTCATACCCGAATGCCGGTAGTCGAACTGCTTATTGCTCGAACATGCTCTGACGCCTGAGTAATTCCCACTCTAGCACTTGGATGTCTCCTTGTGCCCCGCCTCAGGCTGACGGAAGAGTGACTTGAACTGCGTGCGAAAGCTCTTGTCTGTCTCCAGCCCACTGATGTTCAGTTCATAGTTGGCGGCAAACAGCAACCGTTCATTGGCGTAGCTTCGGTATTCTCCGTCTTTGTAGTCGAAGTACGCGACCATGACTCGAACGCCGTTCTTCATGAGTTCCTCACCGAGCGGCACGAAGTCTCCATCACCCGTGACCAAGAACCGCAACGTCGATCTTGCCGGTCAGTCCTATGCCGGGCATCTACCGCCAGAGCGACGTCGGTTCCTTTTTCACCGTGTGCCATGGACATGGGGAGATACTTGAGGTCGATGCCGGCGTGCATGGCATCGTGCTGCAAGGTTCGATCATTTTCTTAACTGCCGCTCGTCCGCCTGCTTTGCCGGAAAGGATCCCCAGAAACCACGCAGCGTAGACAACCCCTTGTACGAGGAATGCCCCTGCTCCTTATCTCGCACGAAATCCTGAACAACCGTGTGAAACGCCTTGAAGTCAAACCACCCCAGTTTCCGGTTGTGGTAATAGTACCTCTGGGCGTATGCCACGAAACTGCCATCGTAGAAGAGTCCCTAATCCCACACAAACTGACATGAGTAGAGACCTCCTTCACAGATAATCTACATGCGTAACTCATTCCTCGATATCACGCTTTCGGAAACACTAGGATGACGCGCCCATCATCCTGCATCCCGGTCTAATCCCCATCTCATTGCAAATGCGCGTTGATAGTGCCTGCGCCACTCTGCCAGTGACGTGGCCACGTGGCTGGCATCATCAACGAAGTTGACCAGCGCAAGGAACGCCGGTTTGTGGAGGACCTCCGTCAGAAATACAGGAAGGCAAGCCGATTGGCAAGTTGGTAGTGTCCTGTCGTCCAGTCTGTAGGCTCCACGCCCATGTAGCCCTGAACCCAGCAAACGCTTGACGGATCATTTGCTGGTCTCCGACGCTTCCAGGTAGACGGTCTCCGACGTATGTGCTTTCGCTTCAACGAGTAGGATGCCGGCGTTCCCGTCACTGTCGCACTAGGTCGGCAAGGGCGTCCCATTGTGGACCCCTTTCTGGCCAGAAGCTTCTGAGGGCAGACGTGTGCCTGAAGCTGGAACAGAACTAAGAAATCGTCCCGGTATTCTCTGTAGGAATGATCTGGAAAGAGGGCAGAGCCAGTCGATTGTCGTAGGAGCGTACGCAAGCAGGGAAGGCGATACCGTCACAATGAGGTTGCTCAGTTCATCAGGCGGATTGACCCACTTCTGAATCAACAGCTTACTGCCTTTCGATCCAGGAGCCGGGCTAGTATTGCTCACATAAGGACGCCTCTTTCCGCATATGGCTGATAATTCGGCCGTCGTTCGATCAGATCCTCTTTGCCCGTGTGAAACATCGGAATTTAGCGATAGATGGAAAGGATCTGCCTCCCATCGATTTCGCGGACTACCGATGTAGGGCGTAAAACCCCCAAATCACCGCCGTCACCGTTACTACTGGACGGCGGCACCGAATTTGAGTACCGTCCGCCTGGATGAGGCGCAGGAGGTGCGCCCTCCCGGAAGACGCATCGAAACGAGGGGTCCACGGTCAGGAAGGGTCCGATTGCCTAGTGGACGCTCCGTTTTGAGGCTTGCGGCGAGCGCCATGGTGATGAGGCGCACCCGTTAGTGTACTTCGCCTGATGAGGGGCGCAAGAGAGCATCCTGCCTAAGATCTGAGGTCCGGGGGCGCCCTGAATCGGAACCCTGCTTCAAACCGTTGCATGGTCACAGAATGGACGCCCCGATTTGTATCGCCTGGATAGGTCTACCGCAGCCGATCGCTTAATCCACCCAAAGTGTCAGGCCAGTTTCACTTGATCCCGACAGGTGATGGCAGCAATATTCAACCGATTGCAATGGATGATGGACAACAAATGCCCATTAAATTGCAGGTTTTCGAAAAGGGAATGTCGACTGTAGTGGAGTATTAGAACACACTCAGGAACCGCCAAAAGGAGGAAGAGAGTTGAGAAAAAGCAAGATTATCTCACTATTGGGACTTGTGTTGGCTTTGGTCATGCTGATCTCCGCTTGCACTCAGCCTGCCAAAGATCCGCAAGGAAACAACGAACCGACCGAGAAGGTTCTGAGAGTTGGTACTTACATGAACATCACCACTCTCATTCCGTGGAAGTCGACCACAGACGGCGACTATTACGTGCTCAACCAGATTTACCACAAACTCATTGAGATGGATAACAACTCGGTGTTCCGCCCCGTGTTGGCTGAGGAATGGGGTTGCGCCGAGGACGGAAAGACCTGGACCTTCAAGCTCAGGGACAACATCTACTGGCACACCGGTAATGACCTGTTCAACGACGAGAAGGTCAAAGTGACCGCCGAGGATGTAAAGTACTGTCTTGAGTTCAACATGAACCCGGACAATGGATCCTCCCGCTATTCCGACCTGGTCGGAACCATCGACAAGATCGAAGTGATCGATCCGCTCACCATCCAGATCGTCACCAAGGACATCGACGTGCTCTTCGAGTACAAGATGTACCAGATCCTGATTTTCCCGAAGAAGGCAATCGAGACAGGCTGGGATTTGAACGCTCATCCCGTCGGATCCAACGCCTACAAGTTCGAAAAGCATGAGATCGATACCGAGGTCGTGCTGGTGGCAAACGAGGATTACTACATCAAGCCCGGCCTTGACAAGGTTGTCTACAAGATCATTCCCGACAACAACGTGTGCGCTATAGCGCTGCAGAACAAGGAAATCGATGTGGCAGTCACCGTCTCCACCGAGGACATCGGCAACATCGCGGCCTTGGATTATGTGGAGCTTCGTTCGTCTGGCGTCGGATCCACGCGATGGATTGGCATCAACGTGCAACACGAGCTCTTCCAAGACGTAGACGTACGACGCGCCCTGACTATGATGATCGATGTGGACAGCGCCGTTGAAGCGCTCTTCAAGAACGACGCCGGCATCGAACTCGCTGTCAGGGGCTATGCTCCCGTCCCGCTTGAGCGCCCGGCCGGCGACCAGGTCGATCGCTATATTGCCCAGTATCCCGGCTACAACCCCGAGGAAGGGAAGAGGATTCTGGAGTCCAAGGGCTGGAAGCTTAACGCTAATGGCATCTACGAGAAAGACGGGAAGCCCTTTAGCTTCATCATTCAGGTCGGCAACAACGACCCGTTGCGCGAGAACCTCTCTGTCATCGTCGCTACTCAGTTCAAGGCGAACGGCATCGACTGCACCGCCCGCACCGCCGAGTGGGGCACTCACCTGACCGACTTGGCCGCAGGCAACTGCCCGATGTACATCGTCGGAGGCTACAGCAGCCTTGACGGGTTGATGAAGATCATGCACACGGATCCTCTATCCTTTAGCCCGAACCCTGGCTACAGCAACCCGCAAGTGGACGCGTTGCTTGAGGAGCTTGGAGAACCGTAGACAGCGCCGAGCGTGCCGAACTGCTCACCCAAGCCACCGAGATGTTCGTGCACGATGCGGTCTTCATCGTTGCCTACTTCCAGTACTTCCAGACAGGGGTCAACCTTCGCGTGACCGACTTCGATCAGCCGACGGTATACCTGAACCTCTGCAGCAGCTGGAGAAACGTATCGGTGACCGCCGAGTAGTCTGACAATCATCCGGGCGGGCGGCCAAGGCCGGCGTCCGCCCGGTTTTCACACCCTGCGCGCATCTGATGACTATAGTCGCAGGCACCGAATGAGGAGATCGAGCCTATGTGGACTTATATGCTCCGGAGAACCCTTCAGGCGATACCGACGTTGCTGGTGATATCGTTGCTCGTCTTTTCGCTGTTGTACGTAACACCGGGCGATCCGGTCGAACTTATTTTGGGCACAGAAGATAGAAAAATAACCCCTGAGCAGCGAGCGGTCGTTGAGGCCGAGTGGGGGTTGGACAAACCATTCTTGGAAAGATACGTTACCTTCGTGCGGCGGGCGGTGCGAGGAGACCTGGGCACCTCCTACGCTACGGGACAGGATGTGTTCAAAAGCGTTATGCAGCGCATGCCTGCCACCCTCAAGTTGATGGCGGCGGCCATGTTGCTATCACTGCTGATATCGTTGCCGCTTGGCATACTGGCCGCGATCAAACACAACAGCATTTGGGATTCGATCTCGACGGCGCTGGCGACTGTGGGGATTTCCTTGCCCAGGTTCTGGTTTGGTCTGGTGCTCATCATCACTTTCTCGCTGAAGCTGGGGTGGCTGCCCAGCATGGGCTCGGCCAACCTCGATCAAGGACTTGTACCGTTCTTGAAGTTCATGATTCTGCCCGCCTCGTCCTTGGCCCTGAGCATGGCGGCGGTGCAGACCCGGATGATACGGTCGAGCATGCTCGACGTACTGGGGCAGGATTACGTCCGCTACGCACGCAGCAAGGGACTGAAGGAGAGGGCCGTCCTCTACGGTCACGCCTTAAAGAATGCCATGATCCCGGTTATCACCACGGTTGGTGGCGAGATCGGAGGACTGCTTGGCGGCGCCGTGGTTACCGAGCAGATCTTCTCGTGGCCGGGCGTTGGCCGGTTGACGGTTAACTCCATCACGAAGCGGGACTACCCCATGATTCAGGGGATAACTCTCCTCCTCTGCTTCAGCTACCTGATGATTAACCTTATAGTTGACATACTGTACGGGTTCATCGATCCTCGAATCCGTCTCAGCAAGAAGGATTGACGGGGGTGCCGGTATGAACCAAGAAGAGAACGTGAAGTTGACAACAAAGACCGGGCCTTCGCCCGCAGGCGAGATAGGCATCGAATCTCTGCCTGTGACAAGTTATTGGGGCGATATTGTCCGGGCGTTTACCAAGAACAGAATAGCGGTCATCGGCCTATTCATTCTGCTCGTAATCATCTTCTTGTGTGTGGCCGCGCCGCTGTTTACTTCTTACGATCCTATTATGGACATGAACTTGTCCGACACCTTGTTGCCGCCCGGCTCAGAGGGGCATCCGCTTGGAACCGACCACCTAGGCCGCGACATTTGGTGCCGGTTGCTTTACGGCGGCCGAACCTCAGTTCTGACCGGCCTTTCTGTCGCGCTTTTGTCCGGGTTCCTGGGCGTCACCATCGGTTTGGTCTCCGGGTACTTTGGCGGCAACTTGGACACGCTGCTTATGCGTTTCACCGATATCATGTTGTCGTTCCCCTTTATGGTGCTCGCCATCGCAATTATGGCGGTATTGGGTCCCAAGCAGCAGAACATCATCCTGGCCCTAGCGATCGTCGGTTGGCCCGGCTTTGCCCGGATGACGCGCGGGCAGGTGCTTTCCATAAAGAGCACCGAGTATGTCGAGGCTGCCAAGGTGGCGGGGTTCAGTCACTTCCGCGTTATCTTCAGCCACATTCTGCCTAACTGCATGGGGATCATCATCATCCAAGCGACCCTGGCAGTCGGCGGGGCCATCTTGTCGGCAGCGGGCTTGGCCTACCTGGGCCTGGGTGTAGACGCGGCCGCCCCTGAATGGGGTATGATGCTGAGCCAGGGCAAGAACTATCTACGCACCGCCACGTATCTGACCACCATACCGGGCATTGCCATTTCCCTAACGGTGCTTGCCATGAACTGGATCGGCGACGGGTTGCGCGATGCCTTTGACCCCAAGATGAGAAAGTAGGTAACCGTGATGCATGACGAGGAGTTACTGAGAATAGATAACCTGCGCACCTACTTTGACACGCCGGAAGGAGTCGTCAGGGCGGTAGACGGCGTTTCTTTTGGCATCGGCAAAGGAGAGACGCTGGCGCTTGTAGGCGAATCGGGTTGCGGCAAGACGGTCACATCCCTATCGATCATTCGCCTGTTGCCCGATTCGGCGTACGTTGACGCCGACCGCATCATGATTGATGGCAAGGAGAGCCTGGGGTTCTCCCCGCAACAGGCCCGGGAGCTACGAGGCAAGACCATTTCGATGATCTTCCAAGAGCCCATGACCTCTCTCAACCCGGTGTACAGGATCGACAAGCAGCTGGGCGAGGTTTTCCGTTTGCACGAACCGAATCTCACGAAAGCCGAGGTGCGGGAGCGCTCCATCGCCATCCTCCAAAAGGTTGGCGTCCCCAAACCAGACGAGCGGCTCAAGAGTTATCCTCACGAGCTGTCCGGCGGGTTGCGCCAGAGGGTGATGATCGCGATTTCCCTGGCCCCGAACCCGAAAATGCTCATCGCCGACGAGCCGACCACAGCCCTGGACGTGACCATTCAGGCTCAGATCATTGAACTGCTCAAGAGCCTGCAAAAGGATATGGGCATGTCGGTTCTGCTGATTACCCACGACTTTGGCGTTGTCTCTCAAATCGCCGATCGTGTGGCCGTTATGTACGCCGGCAAGATCGTCGAAGAGGGCCGGCTGGAGGAGATATTTGAG
>JAXGQX010000052.1:0-7301 GCA_040766225.1 Bacillota bacterium
TATCTCGCAAGTAATAGCTCCACCGACGAAGCAGACCTCGCCATCTTCCCAGCACTTCGCCATAGCTTCGGGTATCTTTGTGCCTTCACGCAGGGTAACCACGCTCGTGTCTTCGCCGATAAGCAGGAGGATTTCGTCTAGTCCTTCGATCATGCTTTCGAACGCCATAATGCAGACTCTTGGCGCCTTCTTCTTAGCTTCAGCCACCGCCCTCAATACGTCGTACGCGGTGATGGAGATGTTTACTAGAGGGATGCCGTCCAAATCGGCCGCCTTAAGGGCATCAGCAATGCCCCCCCTAGCTACTAGGACTCTAGCGCCGGCACCAATGAGTTCTTCCGCCAGCGCAACCGCATTGGCCACCCGGGCTTTGGAGACTTTGATGGTCTCCTTCACTTCGCCCCGGACCTCGTCTACAATTTTCTCGATCTCCTGGTACGGTGCCAAAACGCCAATCAAGCGTTACCACCTCATGATCTATGTTCAAGTAACCTGCTCAATAGTCCTGCTTGTGAGCCTCTATCCTAGCAGCCTGAAATTGGGACAGCACCATGCCGGGCGCATAAGGAAGAGGATAGAGCCGAAGCCCTATCCTCTCTGAACCCAAATTCTGGGTTACTGACCTGGGTTACATCTCGATGTCAGGATAGTTGATCTCCAACCATGTCTCGTATCCATCCTCTCTACGCTCAAAGAGGTGGCTGTTGATGGCTTCCTGCATCGCTTCGTAATACCAGCTTGCAGGTAGAAGGTCCGGGAACTGCTTTGCATCTGGCAGAACGTCCTCTGCCAACACTCTACGCTGCAACACCCTGTTGACCAGGGTCACGAACTCGGCGCGAGTAATGTACGCGTCCGGCTTGAACGTGCCGTCCGGGTAGCCCTCCACCCAGCCCTTGGCCGCTGCAGAGTTGATGTACTTCTCGGCCCAGTGACCTTCCACATCCGGGAAGATGTTGGTATCCAGGAAGCTCAGTTCGTCGAACCGCGATGCTATCGTCGCGAGCTCGGCCCTGGTGACGAAGTTGCCCGGTTTGAAGGTCCCATCCGGGTAACCCTCCAGGACGCCGCCGGTCGCGAGTGTCGCGATGTGCTTGGATGACCACCTGTCGGGGAGAACATCGGGGAAATCGCTTACAGACGTCCTGATAAGCTCTCTGTAGCTGGGATCAAGCAGTCTGAAGAATACAGCCGCGACTTCCTCTCTGGTGATCAGTCCTTCAGGTCTGACCGTGTTGTCAGGATATCCTACGATGTACGCGAAGTGGTCCGCCAGGTTCAAGAGCGGAGGCTCGTCATCCGGGATTTCCTCGTCGGGCGGCTGAGGCGGCACGTACGCGCTGGTTACCCTGAGTTCGCCATTAACATACTTGATATCGTAATTCCGGGTCACAACCTCTTCCCCACGCTTGATAACCGCATCGGAAGCGACGTTGGGCGTAGTCCCAACTTCAGTCCTTGAACCGGCTACGGTCACGCTCACCAGCGCGTCACCCTCTGCGAGGCTGCCACCGGATATGCTGTAGGTGTTAGCAGTCAGCGGTTTGCCATCGTACCTCTTGCTCGCGCTGCCGGCTGTGATCTCTAGGAACCGCTTCGTAATCGTTACAGTGCCGGTTCCGGTCCGTGTCTCGTAGTTGTCGTTGCTTACCCTAACCTGGACCTCGTACGTTCCCTCATCTCTGAACTCAGGGTTCTCCTCCGACCAGGTCTCGCCGCCATCTTTGCTGTACTCGACCTTATCGCCATCCACCGTGTTGTTAACGCTGATGGTGTGGAAGTCGCCGTCATACTCACCTTCGTAATCGCTGATGTCGAGGTCCTCTCCACCAGCCGCGGTGATGGTCAACAGCGCACCCACGAAAGTGAGGTCGTAGTTGTCGCTCAAGGACAGATCGCCTTGGGTGATTGCGTAAGTTCCGACACTCTCGCCGTCTGCGCGGTCGAGTTCGCCCGTGAACTGGTCGCTGCCAACCAGCTCGCCAGAGGTTATCTCGTATGTGAGCTCAGGATCTGCCTGACCAAATACTTTGGTCTGGTCGTGAGCTGTCACCGTGATAGCTCTCTTCTCGATGCAGAGCGTCCCGGTGTTGTAGGTGATGTTGTAGTTCCCGAGTACGCCTTCAGGCTCAAGTGTGGCGCTGATAGCGTAATCGCCAACCGCTTCGCCTTCGACTTCGGCTGTAAGTAGCCGTCACTCCGTCGTCGTCAAGGAAGCCGGCTAGGGTTCCGGCCGGCCCGGATCAGGATTTCCGTAGGTCTTCGACTTGTCGTCGGGCGTGACCGACGCGTTTCTCTTCTCGATGACCAGGTTATCGCCCGGTAGGTTAGGTCGTAGTTGCCGTTCAAGGCCAGAGTGCCTTGGTTGATTGCGTAAGTTCCGACGTTCTCGCCGTCCACGCGGTCGAGTTCGCCGGTAAACGCATCACCGGAGACCAAGCTGCCTGAAGTTACCTCATAGGTAAGCACGGGGTCAACATCGCCGTAGGTCTTGGTCTTGGCGTCAGCCTTAACCGTTACAGGTCTGGCCGTTATCGTAACCGTTCCGCTTCCGGTACGCTCCGCGTAGTTCGGGTTGGTTACCTTCACATACACAGTCACTTCGTCGGTCACGTCTGTGAATGTCGGCAACGTCGTGCTCCACTCGTCCTCGGCGTTCAGCCTGTAGTAGGCGGTGTCGCCGGTTATCAGGTTGTTCACTGTAATGCTGTGGGACATGCCGTCGTACACGTCGCTGTAGTTGCTGATGTCGAGAGGCGCGCCGGTGGCAGGGGTGATGGTAAGCAGCGCTCCCACGAAAGTAAGGTCGTAGTTTCCGTTCAAGGCCAGGGTGCCTTGGAGGATATCGTATTCTCCTACTTCCTCTCCGCCCTCACGGGTGAGCGCGCCGGTAAATGCATCACCAGGGACCAGGCTGCCCGACGTTACCTCGTAGGTAAGCACGGGGTCGGAATCGCCGTAAGCCTTGGTCTTGTTGTCGGCGGTGACCGTGATAGCTCTCTTGCTGATACTGAGAGTCCCTATATTGTGGGTAACGTTGTAGTTCCCGAGTACGCCTTCAGGCTCAAGTGTGGCGCTGATAGCGTAATCGCCAACCGCTTCGCCTTCGACTCGGCTGTAAGTAGCCGTCACTCCGTCGTCGTCAAGGAAGCCGGCTAGGGTTCCCGTCAGCTCCGGATCAGGATCTCCGTAGGACTTCGACTTGTCGTCGGGCGTGACCGACGCGTTTCTCTTCTCGATGAAGAGTTTGGCGCCTTCGAACGTCAGATCGTAATTCACGCTCAAGGACAAGGTGCCTTGAGTTATCTCGTACGTCCCGACGTTCTCGCCGTCCTCACGGTCAAGTGCGCCCGTGAACTCGTCGTCGCCAACCAGCTCGCCAGAGGTTACCGTGTAGGTTAGCTCAGGATCCGCGTCACCGTAAGTCTTGCTCTTGGTAATGGCGGTAACCGTGATAGCCACCTTGCCGATGCTCAGCTTCCCGGTGTTGTAGGTGATGTTGTAGTTCCCGAGTACGCCTGCAGGGCTCAGAGTGGCCGTGATGTCGTACTCGCCAACATCCTCCCCCGTCACACGGGTATACCTGGCCGTTACGCCGTCCGTGGCAATGAAGCCCTCAAGCACGCCGTCTAGGTCAGGGTCTTCGTCACCGTAGACCTTGCTCTTGTCGTTGGGCGTGACCGACGCGTTCCTCTTTTCGATGGTCAGTGTCCCAGACACCAGGTCGATGTCGTAGTTCCCGGTCACATCTACGTCACCGTCCCAGACCTTGGGCTCACCCGTGACCTCTACTTCGTAATCGCCCACGTTCTTCTCGGTGCGGCTGGCATTCAGACCCTCAAGCCGATGACCATCCAACAGGCCCGTAACATCGTAACCGGAAACGGTCTTCTCGGTGCCGTCGTAGGTGAAGATGCCGCTGTTGGCTTTCACAGTCATCGGGATTTGGGCCGGCTCGATGGTCAGTTGCCCGCTAAGCCTCTTGACGATGTAGTTCCGGGTTACATCCTCACTACCGTCCATGATAATCGCGGTGCCGGTCACTTCGACCAGGTATTCGCCAACGTTCTTCTCCGTGCGGCTGGCGCTCACGCCGCTAAGCACGTGGCCCTCAACCAGTCCGGTAACCTCGTAACCCTCTACCGTCTTCTCAGTGCCGTCGTAGGTGAAGGTGCCGCTCTTGCCCCTCACCACAACCGTGGCCTCTTCGATGAGCAGTTTGCCCTGCCCCTTGGTGAAGGTGTAGTTCTCGGTCACGTCAACTCCGCCGTCCGTGACCTTCGGCTCACCAACCACGTCTATCAGGTAGGTGCCTACGTTCTTCTCGGTCCGGCCGGCGCTCACGCCGCTAAGGACGTGGCCTTCCAGCAATCCCGTCACCGTATAGCCCTCAACCGTCTTCTCAGTCCCGTCGTAGGTGAAGATCTGTGTGTTGGGCTTAATCGTCACCGGGATCTGGGCCGCGGTGATAGTCAGGGTACCAGACTCCTTGGTAATGAGGTAGTTCAGGGTTACATCCTCGCTACCGTCCATGACCCTGGGCGTACCCGTGACCGGTACTTCGTAATCGCCCACGTTTTTCTCGGTGCGAGTGGCGCCCACATCGTGAAGCTCATGACCAGCCAACAATCCCGTAACCGTGTAACCGGAAACGGTCTTCTCAGTGCCGTCGTAGACGAAGGAGTCGCTGTTCGCAGTCACCGTTACAGCCTTGGGAGTTATCTTCACAGTGCCGATTCCGGTGCGGTCTTCGTAGTTCGGGTTGGTTACCTTCACATACACAGTCACTTCGTCGGTCACGTCTGTGAATGTCGGCAACGTCGTGCTCCACTCGTCCTCGGCGTTCAGCCTGTAGTAGGCGGTGTCGCCGGTTATCAGGTTGTTCACTGTAATGCTGTGGGACATGCCGTCGTACACGTCGCTGTAGTTGCTGATGTCGAGAGGCGCGCCGGTGGCAGGGTGATGGTAAGCAGCGCTCCCACGAAAGTAAGGTCGTAGTTTCCGTTCAAGGCCAGGGTGCCTTGGAGGATATCGTATTCTCCTCTTCCCTCCGCCCTCACGGGTGAGCGCGCCGGTAAATGCATCACCAGACCAGGCTGCCCGACGTTACCTCGTAGGTAAGCACGGGGTCGGAATCGCCGTAAGCCTTGGTCTTGTTGTCGGCGGTGACCGTGATAGCTCTCTTGCTGATACTGAGAGTCCCTATATTGTGGGTAACGTTGTAGTTCCCGAGTACGCCTTCAGGCTCAAGTGTGGCGCTGATAGCGTACTCGCCAACCGCTTCGCCTTCGACTCGGCTGTAAGTAGCCGTCACTCCGTCGTCGTCAAGGAAGCCGGCTAGGGTTCCGGTCAGCTCCGGATCAGGATTTCCGTAGGTCTTCGACTTGTCGTCGGGCGTGACCGACGCGTTTCTCTTCTCGATGACCAGGTTATCGCTCCGGTAGGTTAGGTCGTAGTTGCCGTTCAAGGCCAGAGTGCCTTGGTTGATTGCGTAAGTTCCGACGTTCTCGCCGTCCACGCGGTCGAGTTCGCCGGTAAACGCATCACCGGAGACCAAGCTGCCTGAAGTTACCTCATAGGTAAGCACGGGGTCAACATCGCCGTAGGTCTTGGTCTTGGCGTCAGCCTTAACCGTTACAGGCCTGGCCGTTATCGTAACCGTTCCGCTTCCGGTACGGTCCGCGTAGTTCGGGTTGGTTACCTTCACCAGCACTTCGTACGTTCCCACGTTAACGAAGCCGGGGTTGTCATTCAGCCATGTAGTGCCCCGGTCTTTGCTGTACCTGACCTCGTCTCCAGTCACCAGGTTGTTCACCGTGATGGTGTGAGAAAGTCCGTCGTACACACCCTCGTAGTTGGTGATGTCGAGTTCCGCACCGGTGCCCAAAGTAACCGTCAACGTTCCGTTCACGTAAGTGATGTTGTAGTTGTCCGTCACAACAGCATCGCCGCGCTTGATCACCGAATCCTTCGGCACGTTCGCGCTAGACCCTACCTCGGTCTGCGAGCCCTCCACCGTCACGCTCACTATGACGTCTTCTCCGGCCAACTCGCCGTAAGTGTAACTAGCGTTGGTCAGTGGCGCCCCGTCGTACGTCTTAGTCGCGCTGCCAGCTGTGATCACAAGCGGCTTCGCAGTGATTTTCACAGTGCCGCTGCCCCTACGCTCCGCGTAGTTCGGGTTCGTTACCTTTACGTACACCGTGTAATTCCCGACTTTCATGTACTCGGGCTTGATCTCTGACCAGCTTTCGTTGTCCTCGCTAAACCAAATCGTGTTTCCTTCTTCTCCGAGCGCTCCTACCGTGATGCTGTGGTACGCGCTGTCGTACTCATCCTCGTAGCTCGTGATGCTTAGCGGCGCGCCCGCTGGAAGACACGCAAACCACACATCCTGGCTCGGTTCTGAAGTGGTAAGCGTGATGATCGTCGGATTCGTGTCACCGGCTGAGCTGTAGCTATACCAGAGACCGCCTATCTGCCTGGTCGTCACGCTCGCGTCGCTGCCACTAAAGAACACCGAGTGGGGTACATTCAGCTCAAGCTGAGTGCCTTCCCTGAACGTGAACTGGTCTAGCTCCGCGCCTTCTCGGCTTATCACTGCCCCTTCAGAGTTCACCGGCTGACCCGCGGCGTTCACCCTGAAATAGTGAACTACGATAGTCCCCGCGTTTATGCCCACTTCCGGCACATCAAATTCCTTCTCAGCCCGGTTACCTAGGGCATTAGTATACTCGACTGGCGTATCCCCGTTGGTGGGGTAAACCACACCGCTCTGGGCCTCTGGGTGGATTTCAACGATGTAGGTCATGGTTGCGGGATTGGTCTCCGAAACAAACGGAATATCCCAAGTGATGGTCTCGTTGTCAGGGCTATGAACTGGCTCCCCTGTATTGGTCGTTATCTCGCCAACCAAGCTAAACATATCGCCGATCGGGTCGGTGACAGTCGCATCCGTCGCCGCGTACGCGATGCTTCCGGCGATCTCCATGAAAATGGCCGTGAGGTTGTCCTGCGTCGCCGCGTAGGATTTCCCGTCATCGGCAATCCGGTTCAGAATGTCTTGGCCGGTGTCTCCAGGAGTCAGCCCGACTGAATAGACGGTTATTCCGGCGGACTTGGCGATTACCGACTCCGCTATGGCGCTGTTACCGTGGTGGTAGGAGAAGTATCCGAGAGGATCCCAACCCCAGCCAATTCCTTCAGTTAATTCTGAGCCGTCACCCGCGGCACTCGCCGAGTAGTTAAAGACGGACTCGTTCAGGTCATACCTGGTGTGCCACGAAAGGAATCCGGCATTG
>JAXGQX010000053.1:0-7270 GCA_040766225.1 Bacillota bacterium
ATGTATAGCTGTAGATCCATATAAACTGAACAATTTTATTCCTGAATTGGTTCGCTTACCCTTTCCTGTTTCTACATCAGCAGGCTCCCTATCTGGAAGACCAGGAAGGCTACCAGCCAGGCCAGTCCGGTGGAGTAGAAGACGCTGAAGAGTGCCCATCGCCAGGAGTGCGACTCCTCCTTGATGGCGATAATGGTGGCGATGCAGGGGAAGTAGATCAGCACGAAAAGCAGGAAGCCGGCGATCACCAGTGGACTGAAGACAGGCGATCCGTCGGCATAACTCTCCGACTGCAGCCGCTCCTTCAGCGACTGCTGGTCGTCGCTGTCACCGGTGTAGAGTACCCCCATGGTGCTGATCACGATCTCCTTGGCGGCCATCCCCGAGAGGAGGCTCACCGATATCTTCCAGTCGAATCCCAGCGGTCGCATTACCGGTTCCATGAAATGGCCGATCCGTCCGATGTAGGAGTTCACCTGGTGCTCCCTGTTGCGCTGGTGTTCAATCTCAGCGATCGCTTCTTCCATATCCGTATCGCTGGTCGTGTTGCCGGCATGCTGCATCTCAACCTGCGCGATCTGCACATCAAAACCGGCTTCCCGCTCCTGGTTGTGAGGGAAATATCCCAGGAACCAGATGATGATGGAACCGATCAGGATGGGTCCCCCCATCTTCTGAAGGTACTGCCGTGAGCGGTCCCACATGTGCGTGGTGACCGACTTGAGCGTGGGCATGCGGTAGGGCGGCAGCTCCATCACGAAGGGTGTCTCATCCTCCCGGAAGAGGGTGTCGCGGAAGAGTCGGGCCGTGAGAGCTGCGATCAGGATGCCGAAGGCATAGAGCCCCAGCAGGATGAGGCTCCCGCTCGAGGGGAAGAAGGCACTCACAAAGAGGATGTATACCGGCAGGCGAGCGCTGCAGGACATGAAGGGCACGATGAACATGGTGATCATGCGGCTGCTGCGGCTCTCGATGGTGCGGGTGGCCATGATGGCCGGCACGTTACAGCCGAAGCCCATGATGAGGGGGATGAACGATTTGCCGTGAAGGCCTATGCGATGCATCACCTTGTCCATGATGAAGGCGGCCCGCGACATGTAACCCGAATCCTCCATGAATGCGATGAAGAGATAGAGGATGACAATGTTGGGCAGTAAGACGATCACGCCCCCCACGCCGCCGATGATGCCGTCCACGATCAGGTCTTTGAGCGGCCCCTCTGCCATGCTGCCCCTCACCAGGTTACCCGTCTGCTCCACCAGCCACTCGATGGCCGCCATAGGGTAACCCCCCAGTCGGAAGGTGGCCTCGAACATCACCCAGAGAAAAAGGAAGAAGAGAGGGAATCCCAGGTACTTGTGCGTCACCAGGGTATCGATCAGCCTGGTGCTGTCGGCGAACTGGGTCTTCTCGCTCAGGGTCTCCTTCAGTCCCCCGGCGATGAAGCCGTAGCGGGCGTTGGTGAAGGCCGACTCCGGATCTTCCCGCAGCAGCTTCTCCATGTAGGCCCGTTCCTTGTCGCGCCGTGCCAGGATCTTCTCCTGTTCCGGCAGTTGTCTAACCTGCCGCTCCACCTCCTTGTCACCCTCCAGCAGCTTGATGCTGAGGTAACGCAGCGGCATCGCTCCCCGGGCGGCGGCCGTCTCTGACAGCTCCCGCTCCATGATGGCGATCGATTTCTCGGGCACCCTCCCGTAGGGGATCCGCACCGGGCGACGTCTATTCTCCTGATAAACGCTGATGACCTTTTCCAGTAGACTGGGGATGCCTTCCCCTCTTTTTCCCACTGTGGGAACAATAGGTGTGTTTGTCAGCGTGGAGAAGGTTTTGTGATCGAAGGTGCGACCGCTCTGCTCCAGCTCGTCGTACATGTTGAGTGCGATCACCACCGGCACCTCCAGGTCGATCAACTCGGTGGTGAGGTAGAGGTTACGCTCCAGTGCCGAGGCGGAGACCACGTTGATGATCACGTCTGGTTTCTCCTCCAGGATATGTCTGCGTACAAAGAGCTCTTCAGGGGTGTAGGCCGACAAGGAGTAGGTGCCGGGCAGATCGATTAGGGTGAAGGAGTAACCCTTGTGGCTCAGATACCCCTCCTTGGCGTTGACGGTGACACCACTATAGTTGCCTACATGCTCGTGTGCACCTGATGCCAGGTTGAAAATGGAGGTTTTCCCGGCATTGGGATTACCTACCAGGGCAACCCTGATATTGTTTCCACGGAGATGGGTTTTCCTTGAATGATGATGTCTTCTGTGTCTTTTTTTTCTATAGTTATTTCCACACTCGTGGACTGTCGGTTGTTCCTCCTGGTCGAAATCCTGTTTTTTAACCTCCTCTTTGAGCACGGAGATCTCTACCATCACCGCTTCACTGCGGCGTAGGGAGACCTCATACTCCATGATCTCATATTTGATGGGGTCTTTCAGCGGGGCATTCAGAATCGACCGTACCTCCTCTCCCCTTACGAACCCCATCTCGAGGATCCGCTTGCGGAAAGGACCGCTACCATTCACTTTGGTGATGTAGGCTTTTTGGCCTGTTTTGAGTTCTGAAAGACGCATTTATGGATATTGTTCCTTTATCGAACCGCAAAGATAGCCATTTCTGCAGGAATTATTTATATCAGTTATAAATAATAACATTTCGTTTATTCTTTTTATCTTTGGCAAAACACAACAATCAGTAACAGAACTGTTACGCAAAAACTGACAGATATGAAACGAGCATGATAATCATTATCACCCCGTCAAATGATTAAAGCGAGTTCCATATGATACATTTAAAAATAAATAGTTTTAATCATATGAAATACCGAGTTGAAAAAGATACCCTGGGTGAGGTGCGGGTGCCCGCCGACAAGCTCTGGGGTGCACAGACAGAGCGTTCACGTAACAACTTCAGGATTGGGCAGCCGGCATCGATGCCGCAGGAAATCATCCGCGGCTTTGCCTGGCTGAAAAAGGGGGCCGCCTATGCCAACCATGAGCTGGGGGTGCTCTCCAGGGAGAAGCGCGATCAGATCGCACAGGTGTGCGACGAGATCCTGGAGGGGCAGCACGACGAGCAGTTCCCGCTGGTGATCTGGCAGACCGGGTCGGGCACCCAGAGCAACATGAACGTGAACGAGGTGATTGCCAACCGTGCCCACCAACTGGCGGGCAAGAGAGTAGGTGAGGGAGAAAAGACCCTGCAGCCTAACGATGATGTGAACCGGTCACAGTCCTCCAACGATACCTTCCCCACGGCGATGCACATCGCTGCATACAAAATGATCACCGAAGTGACCCTCCCGGGGTTGCGCCGCCTGCAGTAGGCACTGGCAGCCAAGGCTGAGGAGATGGCGGAGGTGGTGAAGATAGGGCGTACCCATCTGATGGATGCCACACCACTCACCCTGGGACAGGAGTTCAGCGGTTATGCCACGCAGCTCGCCTTTGGCATTAGGGCTATTGAACATACACTTCCCCATCTGTCGGAGCTGGCATTGGGTGGCACTGCTGTGGGCACAGGTCTCAACAGCCCTCCTGGTTATGATGAGGCGGCCGCCCGTTACATTGCCGCTTTTACCTCTTTACCCTTCGTTACTGCCCCCAACAAGTTCGAGGCGCTGGCCGCCCACGATGCCATCGTGGAGACACATGGTGCGCTGAAGCAGGTGGCGATATCGCTCAACAAGATTGCCAATGATATCCGTCTGCTGGCGTCCGGCCCCCGCAGCGGCATCGGTGAAATTGTCATCCCCGCCAACGAGCCTGGATCATCCATCATGCCGGGTAAGGTGAACCCCACCCAGGCGGAGGCACTCACCATGGTCTGCGCACGGGTGATCGGCAACGACACAGCCATCGCTGTGGGAGGCATGCAGGGCCACTTCGAGCTGAATGTCTTCAAGCCCATGATGGCAGCCGCCTTCCTGGAGAGTGCCCGCCTGCTGGGCGATGCGGCCCTCTCGTTCGAGCGGCACTGCGTCGCCGGTATCAAGCCCAACCTGACGCGCATCAGGGAGTTGCTGAACAACTCGCTGATGCTGGTCACGGCACTCAACCCCCACATCGGATACTACAAGGCGGCCGAGATCGCCAACGCGGCCCACCGCAACGGCACCACGCTGAAGGAGGAGGCTCTGCGGCTTGGTTATGTGACAGCTGAGGAGTTCGACCGCTGGGTGCGGCCCGACGAGATGACCCGTCCGCGGGAGTAGTTCAGGGGCCGCCCAGTGAGAAAGGGTTGCACGGTCGCAATCGGCGGCACGCTGAAATTATAAATTGTTGACAATGTTTGCCTCTCTCCCGTTTTCGGGAGCCGTTTTTTCTTTGTATTTTTGTCTCTTTATGCAAAAACCCAAACCATAAACAGATAAAACAGAAGCATTTCATCTATGGCAACAAAACCATTCAGGTATCAGGAGTCTTTCCCCCTGTCGGAAGACAAGACAGAGTATTACCGGCTCACCGGCGAGCATGTAACGGTTTCACAATTTGAAGGCAAAGAGATCCTCAAGGTGTCGCCCGAGGGGCTGACGCTGATGGCACAGGCTGCTTTCCGCGATGTGCAGTTCCTGCTGCGCCCCGATCACCAGGAGCAGGTGGCTCAGATCCTCTCCGACCCGGAGGCGAGCGAGAACGACAAGTATGTGGCGCTCACCTTCCTGCGTAATGCGGAGATCTCGGCCAAGGGGATCCTCCCCTTCTGCCAGGATACCGGCACCGCCATCATCATGGGTAAGAAGGGACAGCGCGTATGGACCGACGGTAACGACGAAGAGGCGCTCTCACGCGGTGTCTACAACACCTACGTGAACGAGAACCTGCGCTACTCGCAGAACGCACCGCTCAACATGTATGACGAGGTGAACACCGGTACCAACCTGCCGGCGCAGATCGACCTCTACGCCACCGAAGGCGATGAGTACAAGTTCCTCTGCATCGCAAAGGGGGGTGGCTCGGCCAACAAGACCTACCTCTACCAGGAGACGAAGGCGCTGCTCACCCCGGGGCGGCTGGAGGAGTACCTGATTGAGAAGATGAAATCACTCGGCACGGCGGCCTGTCCGCCCTACCACCTGGCGTTCGTCATCGGCGGCACCTCCGCCGAGGCCAACCTGAAGACGGTGAAGCTGGCATCAGCCAAATATTACGATAACCTTCCCGCCGAAGGAAACGAGCTGGGACAAGCTTTCCGCGATGTGGAGCTGGAAGAGCGACTGAAGAAAGCCTCCGAGGAGTTGGGACTGGGTGCCCAGTTCGGCGGCAAGTACTTCGCCCACGACGTCCGGGTGATCCGTCTGCCGCGTCATGGCGCCTCCTGTCCCGTGGGGATGGGTGTCTCCTGCTCTGCCGACCGCAACATCAAGGCAAAGATCAACCGGAAGGGTATCTGGATTGAGAAACTGGAGGAGAACCCGGCACGGTTCATTCCTGAGGAATATCGTCAGGCAGGCGAGGGGGGCGTGAGATCGACCTCAACCGCCCCATGCCGGAGATCCTGGCCGAGCTCTCCAAATCCCCGTTTCCCGCGTCTCTCGCTGAGCGGCACCATTATTGCGGGTCGCGACATCGCCCACGCCAAGCTGAAGGAGCGGATCGACCGCGGTGAGGGACTGCCGCAGTACATCAAGGATCACCCCATTTACTACGCCGGTCCGGCCAAGACGCCCGAGGGGTACGCCTCCGGGTCGATGGGTCCCACCACCGCAGGACGCATGGACTCCTACGTGGATCTTTTCCAGTCGCACGGTGGCAGCATGATCATGCTGGCCAAGGGGAACCGCAGCCAGCAGGTGACCGATGCCTGCAAAAAGCATGGCGGCTTCTACCTGGGCAGCATCGGCGGTCCGGCAGCCATCCTCGCGCAGGAGAGCATCAAGAGCCTGGAGTGCCTCGAGTACCCGGAGCTGGGCATGGAGGCGATCTGGAAGATCGAGGTGGAAGACTTTCCCGCATTCATTCTGGTCGACGACAAGGGGAATGATTTTTTTCAGGTTGTGACACAGCCCAACTGTTCGTTCAGTTAAATAGCTTACAGCTTTTAGCGGTCAGCTTTTTGGTTATGTTTTCACTACCTTTGCACTCTACTAAAAGAGAGAATGATGGCAAGAAAGAGAAAAGAGCTTCCATTACTGGAAGGGGTGACAATCACCGGCGTGGCTGCCGAAGGAAAAGCGGTGGCGAAGGTCGATGGTATGGCACTCTTTGTGCCGTTTGCGGCACCAGGTGATGTGGCCGACATCCAGCTCATCCGTAAGAAAAGCTCCTTTTCCGAGGGGCGTGTGGTACGGTTTCAAAGCCTCTCACCCCTGAGGAGTGAACCTTTCTGCCAGCACTTCGGTGTCTGCGGCGGCTGTAAGTGGCAGCACCTGCCCTACACGGAGCAGCTGCGATACAAGCAGCAGCAGGTGCTTGACAACCTCACCCGCATCGGCAAGGTGGAGTTGCCGGAGATCAGCCCTATCCTGGGGGCGCCGCAGATCACCTTCTACCGCAACAAGATGGAGTACACCTTCTCCGACAAACGTTGGCTCACCGAGGAGGAGGTGCGCTCCCGACAGGATTTCGGGCAGATGAATGCTCTCGGCTTCCATATCCCCGGCATGTTCGACAAGGTGCTTGACATTGAGAAGTGCTGGCTGCAGGATGACCTGGCCAACCGCATCCGCAACCGCGTCCGCAGCTTTTGCCTGGAGCATGGCTACAGCTTCTTCGACCTGCGCAACCAGGCGGGATTGATGCGCACGCTGCTGATCCGCAATAGCTCCATTGGCGAGTGGATGGTGATTGTGGTCTTTTATGAAGATGAAAGTGAGAAAAGAGAACGGCTGATGGCGTACCTTGCCGCTGCGTTTCCGGAGATCACCTCGCTGCTCTATATCATCAACCGGAAGGCGAACGACACCATCACCGACCAGGAGGTGGTGGTCTGGAAGGGACGTGACCACATCATCGAGGAGATGGAGGGACTGCAGTTCCGCATCGGTCCCAAGTCCTTCTATCAGACGAACAGTGAGCAGGCATACCATCTCTATGAGGTGGCCCGCAGTTTTGCACAGCTCACGGGAAAGGAGCGGGTCTATGATCTTTACACCGGTACTGGCACCATCGCCAACTTCGTAGCGCGCAATGCCAAAGAGGTGATCGGTATTGAGTATGTGGAGGAGGCGATTGCCGACGCGAAGGTCAACTCGCAGATCAACGGCATTGAGAATACATTGTTTTATGCGGGGGATATGAAAGATGTGCTCACGGCAGCGTTTGTCGCGGAGCATGGCCGA
>JAXGQX010000054.1:0-5335 GCA_040766225.1 Bacillota bacterium
AGGCTTCCGTCAAAGACGTGATGCTAGGACTGACTGTCAGCGGGACCGGCATCATTAACTCGGCGATAGCTACGGAAGCCCTGATATCCGAGTGGTCTCCGGACGCCGTCTTTATCGTAGGCTGCGCGGGGTCGATTTCCCCGGAAATACTCCCGGGCGACGTGGTGATAGGGCGGGACATCGCTTACTACTCGAGTTACCAGACACTCTCGGACGGGACGGTTAACCTTGACCTTCCGGGGATTCGCTTTCGGACCGATTACTCGCTAAACGCCGACCGGACCGATTTCGCGGGCGGTCAAAGGGTGCGGGCGCGTTTCATCCACAGTTCCAGAGGGCTCAGGGAGTTGGCTATCGAGGCGGCGAGGGCAGCGGAACCAGGGTTTCGTCCGTGGCCCGATCGCCCCGGCTGGCCGCGCACAGAAGGTCGGACGAAGCCTCGTTGCGTTGAGGCGGTCATCGGAACGGCGGACCAGATCAACTCGGACCCCTCGGTAATCAAGGTCATCCAAGACCGGTACGGTATAGAGGTCGAAGAGTGCGAAGGAGCCGCGGTGGGCCAAGTGGCTCTATCACACGGGGTGCCCTTCATCGTGTTGCGCGGAATAAGCGACAACGAGGTCATAACGCCTGTATATGGAGACCTCATTAAGGCGGACGCGGTCGACTCCCACGAGATCGAAATGGAGAGCACCCAAAACGTGTGGAGCCTTTTCGCCGAGATGGTGAAGAGGATTACCTGGGCGAGTCTCACTTCATAGGGCTCGGCTCTAGGACGGGTGTGAGTTCTTGTCGCCGCTACCGGGAAAGGGCCCTCAACTCGGCCGCCAACTGGGAGTATTGCCGGTCCAGTTCGGCCTTCTCCGCCTCGCTCTTGGCCGCCGATATCCTTGAGATGAGGTAAGCCATGCCGGCGCGTAGCGCCAGCTCCTTGGCATCACGCTCGCTCTTGCTCTGGGCATCCGAGGACTTCTTCCCCGAGGATGCAAACGACGTGTAGTTGCTCTCATGGACCGTAAGCTCGCCTTTGTCTAGTCGCCATATGGTATCGCACACGGTGTCCAGGAAATACCTATCGTGGGTGGCTACGATGACTGCGCCCGGAAAGGATTTCAGGGCGCTCTCAATGGCATCCCGGGCCAAGGAGTCCAGGTGGTTTGTGGGTTCGTCCAACACAAGGCAGTCGTAAGCCCCGTAAGTGAGGCACGCCATCGCCACGCGCGTTCTCTCGCCCATGCTAAGCGTGCTGACGGGCCTAAGCTGCGCGTCATTCTGAACCCCCATCATCCCGATCAGGTCTCGCGCTTCCTGAAGGGACATTCCGGCGCTCTTAGTAAGGTTCGCGGCAGCAGATTCCTCAGGTGCGAGATTCGAGAGCATCTGCTCGAGATAGCCCACCTGAATCTTTGGGTTCAGCCAGACTCTGCCCAAGACAGGGGAGAGCTCCCCCGTGATGAGCCTCAACAACGTTGTCTTGCCGCAACCGTTATGTCCGATTAGGCCGACCTTTTTGCCCGGCTTTACCGTGAAAGACGCGTCTTTGATCAGCCATCGCCGGCCGGACTCGCATTGAGTCGCGTCGCGTTGTTCGGTCTCGGGCTGACCGGCTTCGTACCTAAAGGCAAGCTCTTCGGCTCTGAGGACGGTTGAGGTGCGATAGCCCTCATGGGCGACCCTTACGGATGGCCGGGTTTCCGGTATGGTCAACTCGGGTTCCGCCTGGATTAGTTTGGACAGCCTGCGGTCCTTGGCCTGGAACTGCCTGGCGTGCTTCTTGGATTTTCTGCGATAGAAATCGTTCTTGCCCGCGTCCTTGTGGGCTTTCTCGTACCAGGCGCGACGATTTCTCACTTCTGTCTCAAGGTTTCTAACGTCCCTCGACCACTTGGCGTGCTCCCTCAGAAGCGTCGCCTCGTTTGCCTCCGCTATCCGCCGGTAGGATGAATAGCCCCCCGGGTACACCATGAGCCTTCCGTTCCTTAGTTCCCAGGTGTCGGTGCACACCTTGTCCAGGAAATAACGGTCGTGGGAAATGACCAACACGGCGCCCGGGAATGATGCCAGCAGTTTCTCCAACCACTCCACTCCGGCTATATCCAGGTGATTTGTAGGCTCGTCAAGAATGAGGACCTCTGGGTCCTCCTTGAAAGCCATGGCTCAGACAGAGCCTGGTCCTTTCGCCTCCGGAGAGACTCTCCACCGGAGTGTCCCATAAAGATCTGCCTACGCCAAAGCGGCCAAGGGTTTCGGCGTGAGCGTGCCCTGCTAAGGCCAACGGCGTCTCACCGGCGCCGAAAGGGAATACTTGCGGGACATAGCCGATTCTAGGTTTCTTCACCCATGAAACCCCACCGTTGTCGGGGACTATCTGCCCGAGCACGACCCTAATCAAGCTGGTTTTGCCTGCGCCGTTAGGGCCGACGACGCCCACGCGGGAACTTGTGCCCATGGACGCGGACACGTCTTGAAATACGGGCACTCCTTCGAAGGATAGACTCAGAGCGGAAAGTTGAAGGATGGTCATGCGAATCACTCCCGTCGCGATTCGTTAGCCGGACTCTGTAAAGAGGTAGCGAAGCGTCAAGTACGCTCGCTCTTCTGCAAGAGTCCTTCGGTGCAGGCTTTGCCTGCAAGCTGGCTAGCGGATCATCGTCTTGTGATTCGATCCTCCTTGGGGATGGTACCCTGATTGTAGCACAAGCCCAGAGACGCTTCTACTGCTCTGTATGAGGGTTCTTAGGAAGCCGAAAGCGTTCAAGCTTACGCCAAGAGGGACGCCAACAGGCCGATGACAGCCGCCGACGCTACAAGCAGCGCGATTATCCCCAAGGACCGACCGGGTTGCCGGTTTTCTTTGATCAGCACTAAGAGGCCGATGCCGGCGTTGGAAGTGAGGCCGCTTAGGACCGCCGGAAACGACATCCAGCCGCCCTGAAGGCCTCGGCCATGGCTACCGAGGTAGCGCAGGACGGAATGAGGCCCAACAACGAGGCGACCAACGGCTGGACCAAGCCGGCTTGACCCAGGGCAAGGTCCATCTTGCCGGAGAAGAGATGCCCGGCGAAGTGCAAGACGGATGACAGTACGAAGACCATGGCCCCGACCCGCGCGGTGCGGACTGCCGCGTGAGATAGATACTCTCTCCATCCTTTCGGGGCGGCATGCCCGACGGAGCATCCTCCTACGACCTTGCCTTCTTTAGCGCCCAAATCTCCGCCGCCGCCGTGTCCGGGACTGCGAGCATTGGTCTCTGCGGGCGCACCCCTTTTCTGCCTAACCCGTCCCCGGTTCCCCAAAGCAAGGTTGACAGCTATCCCCGCCACCGCACCCCACGCCAGTTTGGTGGCCAACAGGGGCAAGACCCAAGGAAGGGTATCCGGGTTCCCCAGTAACACGGGAACCGCTTCGTCTGATGTTGAAATGTACGCGGCCAAAAGAGAGCCGGTGGGGATCAGGCCGTCCAGAAACAAAGTGGTCGCTACTACCGAGAAACCGCATTGGGGCAAGAGTCCTAGGGCTGATGCGACTATTGGGCCGAAGACGGCGTGATTGGCGGCGGTCGCCAGTCTGGCGGTCTTGGCGCTGTGGTTAACGGTCTCCATCACGATGAAGGCAGCGAGGAGTACCGGCAGCATAAGAGCGGTGTGCCTAAAGCTCTCCGTTAAGGCTTCCCGCACTTCGATGATGAGATGGCTCGGCAAGACTCATCCCCCCAGTACCTCGCTTATCGGGCTTTCTCTAGGTAATGTTCTCCAGTTTGAGCCATGTGTATGCCCGACGACCCGGCGGCGGACGGACGGCGGAAAAGGGCCGCCCTGGGGCAGCCCTCTTCGTCCGACCGGGGTTGTTCCCGCGTTTGGGGAATCCGTATTCAGGAACTAATCCACCGCTACCTGTCCCCATCCGGAGTGGCCTCCGTTGCAGGCGCTACCGGCGCTATTTGCGTTACTTGCGTTGATGGACCTCGCCAGGAAATCCCTGGCGCGGGGGTTTTGAGGGTTACCGAAGACGCTCTCGGGAGGACCATCCTCGATGATACGGCCGTCGACCAGCACTACCACCCTGTCCGAGACCTCTCTAGCGAAGGCCATCTCGTGGGTTACGACCAGCATCGTCATCCCTTCGTCTGCCAAATCCCTTATGACCGAGAGGACCTCGCCCACCAGTTCGGGGTCCAAGGCGGACGTAGCTTCGTCAAACAGCATCACTTGAGGTTGCATAGCCAAGGCCCTGGCGATGGCGACACGTTGCTTCTGGCCTCCCGACAGCTCCCTGGGGTAAGCGTTTGCCTTGTCCGAAAGACCGACCTTATCTAGAAGGCCAAGGGCTAAGTCGCTCGCCTCCAGTTTCGACTTTCTTAGGACCTGCACCGGGCCTTCCATGACGTTCCCCAGAGCGGTCATGTGAGGGAAGAGGTTGAAGTGCTGAAACACCATGCCCACTTTGGCCCTCAGTCTGTTGAGGTCGGATTCGGTCGCAGGTGTCTCCTGGCCACAAACCGTCACCTTTCCAGAAGTCACCTTCTCCAGATAGTTGGCGCAGCGCAAAAGGGTACTCTTGCCCGAACCGCTGGGTCCTATGATGGTGACTACTTCGCCGCGCTTGACCCTGAGGTCCACGCCTTTAAGGACCTCAAGAGTCCCGAAGACCTTATATACATCCGAGAACTCCACAACGGGAAGGGAACTATCCATTTTGCAGTCTCCTCTCCCAATACCGGACGACTACCGTAAAGGCGGCCGTCATAGCCAGATAAATAGCGGCCACGCTCAGGTAGACCGGCCAAGGTCTGAAAGTCGCGCTGATGATGTGCTGGCCGGCCCTAGTCAACTCCTCGCCGCCGATGAGGGCGATTAGCGACGTGTCCTTGAGCATGGCGATGAACTCGTTCCCGAGAGGGGGGAGGAGGCGGCGGTATGTCTGGGGGACTATTATCCTTCTCATGGCCATCCCGTGGCTCATGCCCAGCGAACGGGCCGCCTCCATCTGCCCGCGGTCTATGGATTCGATGGCTGCCCGGATGATCTCCGCGATGTAGGCTCCGGCGTTAACGCCGAGGGCTATCACTGCTGAAGTGAACTTGTCATACCTGAGACCTACCTGCGGAAGGGCAAAGTATACGATCAGCATCTGCACCACAAGAGGGGTCCCTCTGAAAACTACGACGTACACGCCTGCCAGTTTCGACAGGAAACCGCGGCCTCGCACCCTCAAGAGGGCCGCCAGAGCACCCATGACGACGCCGAACAGCATTGCCATGAACGTCAGTCTGACGGTCACAGACGCCGCCCCTATTAGCCTCGGCAGTATGTCTATGACGAACTCGACAGTGCCT
>JAXGQX010000055.1:0-5234 GCA_040766225.1 Bacillota bacterium
AGCCCTAAAGCTATTTCGGGGAGAACGAGATATCTCCGGGTTTGATAGGCCTTTCACTCCTATCCACAGGTCATCCCCCCAGTTTTCAACCTAGGTGGGTTCGGCCCTCCACGGGGTCTTACCCCCGCTTCAGCCTGCCCATGGATAGCTCACCCGGCTTCGCGTCTACGGCGTGCGACTGAGCGCCCTGTTCAGACTCGCTCTCGCTGCGGCTCGCTTACAAGCTTAACCTCGCCACACACCGTAACTCGCTGGCTCATTCTACAAAAGGCACGCCGTCACAGCGCAAAGCGCTGCTCCGACTGCTTGTAGGCACACGGTTTCAGGTACTGTTTCACTCCCCTCCCGGGGTGCTTTTCACCTTTCCCTCACGGTACTTGTCCACTATCGGTCACAGGAGAGTATTTAGGGTTGGAGGGTGGTCCCCCCAGGTTCCCACCGGGTTTCACGTGTCCGGCAGTACTCAGGTGCCACCCGGCAGCCCCCTCGGATTCGCGTACGGGGCTCTAACCCTGTGTCGCCGGCCTTCCCAGGCCGTTCCGCTTCCGCGGGGGTTTGTGACTGCCATGTGGGTGGTCCTACAACCCCGCCGGCGCCGAAGCGGCCGGCGGTTTGCCCTAGGTCCCCGTTCGCTCGCCACTACTAGGGGAATCTCGTTTGATTTCTCTTCCTCCGGGTACTTAGATGTTTCAGTTCCCCGGGTTGCCTCCTTCGCGCCTATGTGTTCGGCGCGCGGCGGCGGGGTATGGCCCCCGCCGGGTTTGCCCATTCGGAGATCCACGGGTCAGGCGGATATGTGCTCCTAACCGTGGCTTATCGCAGCTTGTCACGTCCTTCGTCGGCTTCCTGTGCCAAGGCATCCACCGTGTGCCCTTACCATCTTCTTCTCGATGGCTCGGTGCATACAAAACACACCCCGGCGCCCGTGGGCGCCGGTGCGATCAGATGCGATCTTCTTGATGAAGAAAAAATATCGTCTTGTCACGCTATGCAGCTCTCAAGGTACGGCGAGGGCGAGCCCTCGAGACCGGACACTGCGCGCCTCTCGGCGCGACGAAAGCCATCAGCGGGAACGGACGGGCACCGTCTCGTCTCATAGTCTTCTAAGAAGCTCGTTCTCCCTAGAAAGGAGGTGATCCAGCCGCACCTTCCGGTACGGCTACCTTGTTACGACTTCACCCCCCTTACCCTCCACACCTTCGGCGCCTCCCCCCCTCGCGGGTTGGGCCGACGACTTCGGGTGCAGACGACTCGGGTGGTGTGACGGGCGGTGTGTACAAGGCCCGGGAACGCATTCACCGCGGCGTGCTGATCCGCGATTACTAGCAACTCCGACTTCATGGAGGCGGGTTGCAGCCTCCAATCCGAACTGGGGCCGGCTTTGGGGATTCGCTCCTGCTCGCGCAGTGGCAGCCCATTGTGCCGGTCATTGTAGCACGTGTGCAGCCCAGGACATAAGGGGCATGATGACTTGACGTCGTCCCCACCTTCCTCCGGCTTGACGCCGGCGGTCTCGCATGGGTGCCCGGCCGAACCGCTGGCAACATGCGACGAGGGTTGCGCTCGTTGCGGGACTTAACCCAACATCTCACGACACGAGCTGACGACAGCCATGCACCACCTGTCCAGGCTCCTCTCGGCCACGGCGTTTCCGCCGCTTCACCTGGATGTCAAGCCCTGGTAAGGTTCTTCGCGTTGCTTCGAATTAAGCCACATGCTCCGCTGCTTGTGCGGGCCCCCGTCAATTCCTTTGAGTTTTAGCCTTGCGGCCGTACTCCCCAGGCGGGACACTTAATGCGTTGGCTGCGGCACGGAGGGCACATCCCCCCACACCTAGTGTCCATCGTTTACGGCTAGGACTACCAGGGTATCTAATCCTGTTCGCTCCCCTAGCTTTCGCGCCTCAGCGTCAGTCGTGGCCCAGAAGGCCGCCTTCGCCACCGGTGTTCTTCCAAATATCTGCGCATTCCACCGCTACACTTGGAATTCCGCCTTCCCCTACCAGACTCAAGCCTGCCGGTATCGGAACCGGGCGGGGGTTGAGCCCCCGGATTTGACTCCCGACCAGGCTGGCCGCCTACGCGCGCTTTACGCCCAATGAATCCGGATAACGCTCGCCCCCTACGTATTACCGCGGCTGCTGGCACGTAGTTAGCCGGGGCTTCTTCTGCAGGTACCGTCACCTTGCGGCCTCGTCCCTGCTGAAAGCGGTTTACAACCCGAAGGCCTTCGTCCCGCACGCGGCGTCGCTGCATCAGGCTTTCGCCCATTGTGCAAGATTCCCCACTGCTGCCTCCCGTAGGAGTCTGGGCCGTGTCTCAGTCCCAATCTGGCCGGTCGGTCTCTCAACCCGGCTACCCATAATCGCCTTGGTGGGCCGTTACCCCGCCAACGAGCTAACAGGCCGCGGGCCCATCCCTCGCCGTCTGGGCTTTCCCGCCGCCCCCATGCGGGGGTGGCGGAGTATCCGGTATTAACCACGGTTTCCCGAGGCTATCCCGGTGCGAGGGGCAGGTTGCCCACGTGTTACTCAGCCGTTCGCCACTTTATTCGCACCCGAAGGTGCCTTAACCGTTCGACTTGCATGTGTTAGGCGCGCCGCCAGCGTTCATCCTGAGCCAGGATCGAACTCTCCGTTCAAAGGCGCGGCGCCAGCCGCGCTGTCTCTGCTCTTTGAGCCGGTTGCCTGACCAGATCCCGCTGATCTGGATTCGCTTGGTTTGAATTGACGTGAATTCGAAAATTCGAACTTCGCTCTTCTATTCGCTGTCTTTCGTCGATCTTTCGATCGCAGTATCCGGTTTTCAAGGTTCGCCTCGCGTCGTCCGGGCGGGTGCCCGTCGCGGCGCGGGAATTAACTATACGCGCCCGGGCGCCCCCGGGTGCCCACAATCCGCCTCTCCACAACCCGCACACAATCGGGCGCGGGAGGGGCACGGCACGGAAAATGCCCCTAGTTGGTCAGCGACGTCCTGCTCTCCCACGGACTCGCTCCGCAGTACCATCGGCGCTCGGGGGCTTAACTTCTGGGTTCGGAATGGGACCAGGTGTGCCTCCCCTGCCATGGTCGCTGACCAACTAGGGGCATTCTTCGGTTCCGGGGCAGGCGTTCGCCGTGCCCTGGGGGCCGCACAGCGCGACAAGGCGGGCCTCGCAAGAAGACCGCACCGATCCGGGCCAAAAGAGCCGGGAAGAAGAGCTCGACCGATTAGTACTGCTCGGCTGAGCGCCTCGCGGCGCTTGCACCTGCAGCCTATCGACCTCGTAGTCTACGAGGGGTCTTACCAGAAGGAAAACTCATCTCGGGATGGGCTTCCCGCTTAGATGCTTTCAGCGGTTATCCCGACCGGACTCAGCTACCGGGCAGTGCCATTAGGTTGACAACCCGTACACCGGAGGTCCGTCCACCCCGGTCCTCTCGTACTAGGGGCAGCCTCCCTCAGTTTTCCTACGCCCACGGAGGATAGGGACCGAACTGTCTCACGACGTTCTGAACCCAGCTCGCGTACCGCTTTAAATGGCGAACGGCCATACCCTTGGGACCTGCTCCAGCCCCAGGATGCGATGAGCCGACATCGAGGTGCCAAACCTTCCCGTCGATGTGGACTCTTGGGGAAGATCAGCCTGTTATCCCCGGAGTACCTTTTATCCGTTGAGCGACGGCCATTCCACTCTGAGCCGCCGGATCACTAGAACCTGGTTTCCCATCTGCTCGACTTGTGGGTCTCGCAGTCAAGCCTGCTTATGCTCTTGCACTCAAGGGGTGGTTGCCGACCATCCTGAGCAGACCTTACGTGCGCCTCCGTTACACTTTAGGAGGCGACCGCCCCAGTCAAACTACCCACCAGACACGGTCCCCCGCCCGGATCACGGCGCGGGGTTAGGCTGCCAGAACGTCGAGGGTGGTATTCCAAGGGCGACTCCCCAGAGACTGGCGTCCCTGGTTCAGCGTCTCCCACCTATCCTCTACACGACGGACCGGCAGCCAATGTCTAGCTGCAGTAAAGGTTCACGGGGTCTTTCCGTCCTTCCGCGGGTAAGTCGCATCTTCACGACTAGTGCAATTTCACCGGGTCTATGGTTGAGACAGCGTCCAAATCGTTACGCCTTTCGTGCAGGTCGGAACTTACCCGACAAGGAATTTCGCTACCTTAGGACCGTTATAGTTACGGCCGCCGTTTACCGGGGCTTAGATTCGCTGCTTCGCTTGCGCTGACAGCTCCTCGTGACCTTCCGGCACCGGGCAGGCGTCAGACCCTATACGTCGTCTTACGACTTCAGCAGAGTCCTGTGTTTTTGATAAACAGTCGTTTGGACCTCTTCGCTGCGGCCGGCCCTGGCTCGGGGAGCGTGTCCCTCCACCCAGGCCGGCACCCCTTCTCCCGAAGTTACGGGGCAGTTTTGCCGAGTTCCTTAACCATAGTTCTCCCGATCGCCTTGGTATGTTCTACCCACCCACCTGTGTCGGTTTGCGGTACGGGCTCCTGGCGGCTCCCTAGGGGTTTTTCTCGGAAGCATGGGCTCACTCACTTCGCTCAGTCGTTTCGTCCGCCACCTCAGCCGTCGCGAGAGGCGCGTTTCACTACCTCTCGGCCTACGTGGCATCACGGGGACGTCCAGAACCCCGCTGAGCTACCCTTCTTCGTCGCCCCGTCGGTGATAGCGCCGCGTCGGAGGTGCAGGAATGTCCACCTGCTGTGCATCGGCTACGCCTTCCGGCCTCGCCTTAGCTCCCGACTGACCCTGGGAGGATTAGCCTTGCCCAGGAAACCTTGGGTTTACGGCGGGGGCGTTTTTCACGCCCCTCTCGTTACTCATGCCAGCATTCTCACTTCCGGCCGGTCCACCGCGGGTCGTCCCGCGGCTTCGCCCCAGACGGAAAGCTCCCCTACCACTGCAATGCAGTCCGCCGCTTCGGTACCGCGCTTAGCCCCGTATATTGTCGGCGCATGTCCACTCGACCAGTGAGCTATTACGCACTCTTTGAATGAATGGCTGCTTCTAAGCCAACATCCTGGTTGTCTGAGCAGACGCACATCCTTTGCCACTTAGCACGGATTTGGGGACCTTAGCGGGCGGTCTGGGCTGTTTCCCTTTCGAACACACGGCTTAGCCCACATGTTCTGACTCCCGGACTCTGGGCCTGCGGCATTCGGAGTTTGATTGGTCTTGGTAGGCGGTGAGGCCCCCGCGACCATTCAGTGCTCTACCTCCGCAGGTAAACGTCCGAGGCT
>JAXGQX010000056.1:0-4713 GCA_040766225.1 Bacillota bacterium
CTCTGTCCGAAGCGTCTTCTCCAAAGGATGATCCCAATAGGCCCGTCTGGTACCGGTCATGGCGTGTCCCTCTTTCACTAAAGCACTATGCCCTTTTTGGCCATGAGCTCTTTCAACTTCTCCGAATCCGCCCGCCTGGCGTACTTTCTGGATATGTGCTCGCTCCATCCGTAGCTGTCGTAGTCCACCGTGTCTTCGCCTTCCTCGGGCTTGGGTATCTTCGCCCCGAGGTTCCTGTAGTATCCCTCGCGGATCAGCCCTGCGTCCATCACGCTCATGGCATCCGCCACTTCATCCTCTGTCAAATCGTGGTACTCGTCCTTGAACAGAACGCACTTAGTGGGAATCCGCGGCCTGGGACCGGGTTTGACGGCAGGGTACCCCACGACCATCCCCACCACGGGGTACACCCTGTCGGGGAGCTTGAACATGTCCGTGAGCAGCGGCGAGATCATGGGAGCCCCTCCAAAGAAGCAGGTACCGAGCCCCATCGCTTCGGCAGCGGTGACTATGTTGGCCGCGGCGTAGGCGACGTCCTGTATGCCCAAAAAGAGCATCTGGACTTCGCCCGCCTTGTTCTCGCGGCCCTTAAAGGCGATGAACTTCTCAAGTTTGCGGAAATCCATGCAAAACAAGATGAACACGGGCGCCTGGGCTATAAAACGGCCGAGGTGCTTGGAGAGAACCTCCTTCTTCTCCTTGTCGCGAGTATAGATGAAAGCGTACATCTGGCCCGTGAAAGGCGCACGCTGACCGGCCCTGGCTAGCTTTTCGATGATCTCGTCCGGCACATCCTTGTCGAGATATGAGCGGACTGTGGCGCGCTGCGCGATGACGTCTAGAGCGGATTTGTCCACGGCGAGAACCTCCCGCAACTAATGGTTTTGCCTAGTTTTTCTCATCCGACGCTATCTTTCCTGCCAATGCCGCCCCAAGCTCCTCCCACTTGGCATACAGGGACATAAGCGCTTTCTCCAAGTCGCCGAACTCACGCATCGGAAGATCCTTGGGGTCCCCGTAGGAAGATGGGTCCTTGAAAACCTCCAACATCTCCTCTTTCTTTAACTCCAGCTCCTCTATCTCGGCCTCAAGCCGCTCAAGTTCACTTAGCCGCGCGCGGACTTCGGCATCCTCAGAGTTCGGTTTGTCCTGGGCCTTCGTTGTCTTTTGGGGGTCGCGGGCGCCTCGCTTGCCTGGGGAGCCGCCCTGCCCCTCTCCGCGACGGGTTCCTTTGGGCCGACTGATGCTGGGAATCCCGAGAAGGGTATGCCGTTCGCCTTTGGACTGGCCGGCTCCGGAGGACATCCCTCGCCCATCCTTGGAAGGCTTCCTTAGCAATGCGAAGGACGGCAGGTCTTCCTCGTAAGTGATCTTGGCGCCCGATTCGATCTTCTCCCGGAGCGCCGAATAGGTTCCTTTGAACACGTGAACGGTATGGCCGTCAAATACCCAAAGGTGGGTGGCCAGGCGGTCTATGAAGAACCTGTCGTGGGAGGCAAAGATAACGGTGCCCGGAAAGTCCGCCAGGGCCTCCTCAAGGACCTCCTTGGAAGCCATATCCAGGTGGTTGGTGGGTTCGTCTAGGAAGAGCAGATTCCCCTTGCCTACTACGAGCTTTGTGAGGGCAAGGCGATTCCTCTCGCCGCCTGAGAGCGAGCCGACGTATTTCTCCACCTCGTCCCCGGAAAAGAGGAACCTGCCCAACAGGTCCCGGCACTCCTGGGGTTCGAGGCCTAAGGAGTGGACCTCCTCATACAGGGTGTTCTCGTCGTTAAGGTCGTCCAGACCCTGGGAGAAAAACCCGGTGACCACGTTCTGCCCGTACCTCGCCGTGCCCGTGTATCCCTTATCCTCCCCGGCCAGGCAACGCAGGAGGGTGGTCTTGCCGCATCCGTTGGGACCCACCAGCGCTATGCGGTCGCCCTTCCGGCATAGCCACGTGAAGTCCTGAAACAATCGCCGCACCTCTCCCGTCAACTCCCCGTCCGGGCCTTTTATCGGGAAAGCCCTGGAGACGTCTTCTATCCACAAGACTTCGTCGCCGGACTCCACTTCGGCCTCAAACCTGAGCCCCATGGTCTTTTTGTCGCTCTTGGGCTTCTCTATCAAGTCAAGCCTCGCGAGCATTTTCTCTCGGCTGCGGGCCTGCCTGACGTGGGTGGGCGTTGCCTTCCATTTCTTGATGAAGGCGGTGGTCCGCTCGATGAGTTCCTGCTGACGCTTGTAGGCCTCGGACTGAAGCCTCCGTTCCAGTTCCTTTTGCCGTGATCATGAAGCCGGAGTAGTTGCCGATGCCGAACTTCCCTTCTCCCTGTCCAGCTCGACTATCTTCTGGGCAACCCTGTCGAAGAGCATCTGTCGTGGCTCACCATCAAGACGCCGCCGGATATGCGCTGAGGAAGCCCTCAAGCCATTCAGCGCCGGGCAGGTCCGTCGTTAGTGGGCTCGTCTGGCATTAGGAGGGTCCGGTCCCAGTAGTAGGCCTGGCGAGAGTAAACCTCACCCGCTCTCCTGGGAAGGGACGAAACATCTTTGTGGAACTCGTCGGTGGTGAAGCCGAGCCCGGTCAGAATTGCTTTGGCCTTGTGCTCCAGGTTGTAGCCATCCTGGGCTTCAAAAACGCGCGGTAGCCCTGGAGTACTCGTCGAAGAGCTCCTCCATGCGGCCGGTATCCTCCGGATATGCCTGGCCGGTATCTGCCATCTGTTCATCGAGAGACGCTAACTTGGCCGAGAGCTCGGCCAGGTCTTCCTTGAAGAGGGTTACCGACAGCACCGTGCCGTCCATGAGGGTATGTCCTGGGAAGTAGCCGAGTCCGCCCGATGAGTGAGGCCGAACCTTCGTCGGCTTCAACTCGCCCGCTATCACCCTGAGCAAAGTGGTCTTGCCTTCACCGTTTCTACCGACAATGGCGACTTTCTCCTGGCCGACGGTAAAGGAAACGGCTTGAATATGAGTCTCGCGCCGAAGTACTTGGCGAGGTTATTGGCTACTAGTACGGTCATTTTGAAGTCCCTCCAGGATTACGGCGATCGTCTGTTCGAGGGTAACAAGGCATAGTGCGACTGGGCGGTACTAAGCGCGCCTCTTTGCAGGACTACGCCCTCGAACTCGTACCATCTCGGAAACCCCTTTCGTGACCTTAGAACTTCTAGCGGAGCGGATGGTGAAAGCAATTCTTGCCCATGAGACTATACCATTCCGGTCAAGCGCGATAAAGGAAAGGAAGAGTTGCCGACAATGGGCAGTCCCATCTATAATTCAGCACGATGGACAGAAAACATGACAGACAGCGCACTTCATGGGGACATGTCACCGGCTGGTACGACGCTCTTCTCTCCAGAAGGCGCGTACCGAAAGAACTCATCTTGCCCAACCTCTTGCGTCTCTGGATCTAAGGCCTGGCGAGAAAGTCTTGGACTCCGCTTGCGGCCAGGGATTCTTCGCGCGGGAGTTCGCCAAGTCTGGGGCTTCGGTAACCGGCGTGGACATCTCCCGCGAGCTTATTGAGCTGGCCCGCAAAGCGTCGCCGCCTGAGATCGTTTACAAGGTGTCTCCCGCCGACCGTCTACCGTTCATCAAAGACGCGGAAACGGACAAGATCGTCATGGTTTTGGCCGCCCAAAACATAGAGGACTTTAGAAGCGTCCTTCAGGAGTGCAAGCGCGTTCTGAGACCGGGCGGCACGTTTAGCATGGTAATTAACCACCCCGCTTTTCGCATCCCTAAGAGCAGCTCGTGGGACTGGGATCCAAAGACCGGCGACCAGTACCGCAGGATCGACAGGTATCTATCCGAGCAGACTATCAAGATCGATATGCATCCCGGAAAAACGGCGGAACAGAGGAAGAAGCAATCGTCCGGTGAGGTCCGCCCAAGCGTCTCGAACCAGACACTATCTTTTCACAGACCACTGCAGTCCTACTTCAAACATCTGACCAACCAGGGGTTCGCCGTAACCAGGCTAGAGGAATGGGTCTCCAACAAGAAGAGCCAGCCCGGTCCCAGGGCGGCGGCCGAGAACAGGGCGCGCAAGGAAATCCCACTTTTCCTGTTCATGGAGGCACGGATCATCTCCTAATCCGGACTTCATCCGATTCCCCTAGCACGTCATTCTTCCAGCACCCTTCGACTAAGATCCAGAATGATGTATCATATAAGCACAGACGGGAGATGTGGAGAGGATGGGCGCCATGGATGGTCTCTTTGTCGACAAATCCATAGCCGTGAGGCTAGAAATGGCTGAAGCGGAAATGACCGCGCGTTACGCGTGGGCCTATGCCAACCTTTTCCCCGGTTCGGGAGCATGCGCCACTCCGGTCGCCGGAGGATACGTCTCTTTCGCGGGAAGCCACTCTCCCTTAAGCCGCGCCACAGGAATGGGGTTGACAGGCCGCATAAAGGCCGCCGAACTGGACATGGTTGAAGACTTCCTCAGGTACCGGCGCGCCCGCCCAACCATAGACCTCTGTCCGTTCGTCGATGAGTCGCTCCTGGAACTCATCGGAGACCGGGACTACCGGATATTCCACTTCCTTAACCAGTACGTGCGACCCCTTACCCCGGGAAAGCCCGAATACGTCGACCTCGGCCCTAGGATTACCGTCACTCCAATGCGGCAAAAAGACGAGGAAGACATGAAGCTCTGGAGCCTAACGGTCGCCCGAGGGTTCGCCGGCACAGACCAAGGCGCCCCTCCAGACCTTGACCTGT
>JAXGQX010000057.1:0-4457 GCA_040766225.1 Bacillota bacterium
GAACGGTCTGCGGTCGAAGACTGACGATGACACCGAGCCGAAGACCAAGGCGGGGGTTTTGGAGGGGGGCGTTCACTTCCTTGTTCCTTTCCTCACCCTCCTGGTCATGATGTTCATGAATTATTCGCCTTTCAAGGCCGCGTACTGGTCGATACTCGCCCTTCTGGCGGTGAATATCATATGGAGAAGGAAGATCGATCGGGTCTTCTTCGCTAAAATAATCAGGTCGCTCAAGGACGGAGCGAAGGCGACCGTTCCCTTGGCCATAGCCTGCGCCGCGGCGGGCATCATTTCGGGCGTCCTCTCGGTGACAGGCCTCGGATCGAAGATTTCCGGAATGATCGTATCCCTCTCCATGGGAATACCCTTCCTGGCTTTGTTGTATACAGCCATCGTGGCCATTATCCTGGGCATGGGACTGCCTACCACCGCAGCCTACCTCATACTGGCCACGGTCGTGACGCCGGCTTTGGCCGAGATGGGCATACCGCTCCTGACGGCCCATTTCTTCGTCTTCTTCTACGGCTGCCTTTCCACCATAACGCCTCCTGTCGCCCTGGCTTCCTACGTCGCCGCGGGCATAGCGGGGGCCGACATCAATAAAGTCGGCTGGACCGCCTTCCGCTATGGACTGCCCACCTATATTCTCCCCTTTATGTTCGTATACGGACCGGGGCTCCTCATGCAAGGCACGGTGCTGGAGATTGTCTGGACAGTCATCGTGAGCCTTTTCGGCGTCTACGTCATATCGGCCGGCTTGGTCGGCTATCTGAAGACTAACATTCCCCTGTGGATGCGCTTCGCGCTATTCCTCGCCGGAGCCCTGATGGTGCTCGAGGGTTTGTTGACCGACGTGATCGGGGCGGCTCTGTTCGCGGTCTGTTTGCTGATCGTCAATCTCAAGCTGAAACCTAAGGCCGCCTAACCCAAGGAGGAATGCAGATGTCAAAAGAGTACTATAACGAAGGAAAGTGGTGGGTAAGTCCCTATAATTTCAAACCCGAAGTCCTCGCCGCGCGCCCCCAGGCGGCGAAAAAAGTCCTGATCCACGACGCGACCCTGCGGGACGGAGAGCAAACCCCCGGGGTTGTCTTCCGCAAGGAGGACAAGATACGGATCGCCAAAGCCCTGGATGGGGTGGGCGTGGACAGGATCGAAGCCGGTATGCCCGCCGTGTCGTCAGAGGATTTCGAGGCCATCGGTGAAATCAGCGCCCTGGGGCTCAAGGCTAAGATTTTCACCTTCGCCCGGGCCCTGACCGAGGACGTGGATAAGGCTCTGGCCTGCGGTTCAGATGGTGTGGTGATCGAAGTTCCAATCGGCTACCCAAAACTTGTCCACCAGTTCAAATGGACCTGGGAAGACGTGGTACGCAGGACCGCGCCGGTGATCAACTACGCCAAGTCAAAAGGGCTCTACACCCTTTTCTTTCCTTACGACGCCACCAGGGCCCGGGAAGAGGACCTGGATGCCATGTTCGATTTTATCATGCGCGAATCCCCTCCCGACGCCGTGGGACTCGTGGACACCATCGGGCTGCGCCTCTCGGAAGCCATAGCCTACCTGGTGCGCAAGTACAAGACCTTGACCAATGGGCTTCCCGTGGAGATCCATACCCACAACGACTTCGGCATGGGGGTGGCGACCGAGCTGGCCGCGGTGGGAGCGGGCGCCGATGTCGTGCACTCCTGCGTGAACGGCCTGGGCGAGCGGACGGGCAACGCCGCCCTGGAGGAACTCATCCTCGGGCTGGAGCTTTTGTACGGCTACGAGACGAAATACGACATCGGCGCCCTCAAGGAACTCTCCCTCCTGGTGGAGTCCTTGAGCGGCGTAAAACTAGCCCAGAACAAGCCCGTGGTCGGTGAGGAGAATTTTACCCGAGAATCGGGGATCGGCGTGAACCTCGTCGTGGAGAATCCCCTGGCCATGTTCGCCACCCATCCTCAAATCACGGGAAGAAAGGGAAAAATCGTCCTGGGCAAGAAGAGCGGCAAGCCCTCTATCGTTTACAAGCTTAAGGAACTGGGCTTAGGTAGCTTGGGCGAGAATGCGGTGGCCGGTGTGCTCGCCGAGGTGAAGCGCAGGGGGAACGAAGCGAGAAGTCTTTTGAGCGATGCGGAATTCTCCGAGATTGTGGCGGCCCAGCGGGCTAAGGAGGGACAATGAAAATTATCGATTTGAGCCAGGAAATATATCCGGGGATGCCCGTATTCGACGGGCATCCGGAAGTGAGGATGAGACCCGCCGTCACCCACGAGCAGAGGGCGGGAGAGAAAAATCCCAGCACCGTATCCCCGGTGGTTCATGAAATCGTCCTGGGAGAGCATACGGGAACTCACGTGGATGCGATCAACCATTTCGGCAAGTCCTTCGTGGGAAAATCCATCGACACCATGCCCTTGGAGACTTTCTTCACCGACGCTATCTGCCTGGATTTCTCCCACAAAAAACCGCTGGAACTGATCGATGTAAAGGAAATCAGGGATGCCCTGGCAAAGGAAGGCAAGGAAATACGAAAGGGCGACACCGTTTTGATCTATACCGATCATTACCGGAAATACTACGAAACCGACCAGTGGAACAACGGGCCTGGAGTTACGCCCGAGGTGGCCACCTGGCTGGGCTCTCTCGGCGTGGCGGGCTTCGGGGTGGAAACCCGTTCGCCCGGCGTTCTGGGCAAGGGCAATAAGGAAATCCACACTATCTGCGGCGAACTCAACTATCCCCATTACGAGAATGTCATCAATCTCCCTCTCCTTTTCAAGTACAAGCGGTTCAAGTTCCTGGCCCTCCCCCTTAAAATACGGGGCGGCACCGGATCCCCCGTCCGCGCCGTGGCCCTGGTCGAGGAATAAGACGATGGATGCGGGCAAGGAGAAGAGAGCCGCCTTTGCCGCTTTAGTCATCCGGGGCCTGGCTGCCCGGGGGGCGGCCGGCGGGAGGGCGAAGGGCCCAGGGGCGATTGGCGAGGAGCTGCTCGCATCGTCTCCGCCGGGCCTGGCGCCATCCGCGGCTGGGAACGAAGAGCCGGACAAGGCGGAGGTACGAAGATCGGCGCCCCGCCCGGACGGCCAGGCGCTTTTGGCCGCGGCCCGGGCCTGGGCCGGCTCCGAGGGCATGGAGATCATCCCCAGTTGCTGTTTCTCCTGCAATACCGCCTGCGAACTTTTGGTGTTTCGTCGCAAAAGCGACGGCAGGGTGATGAAGATCGAAGGCGATCCCTCCTCTCCCGTTACCAAGGGGGTTCTCTGTCCCAAAGGGCTGGCGGCGGTGGATCTGCTCTACAATCCCGAACGGCTGAAAAAACCTCTGCGCAGAATAGGCCCGAAGGACAGGAATTCCATGGAACCCGTCCAGTGGGAGGAGGTTTCCTGGAATGATGCCTTGGACGAGGTGGCGGACAAAATTCTTGGATTTAGGGAACGAGAAGGCGCCCGATCGGTGGCGTTTCTGGAAGGCACCCGGAGAGGGTGGAGTCGCGTCTATTCCCGCCTGGCGAACGCCTTCGGTACCCCCAACCACGGCGCCGCGGGCTGGGCACAGTGTCTTTGGCCGCGGCTGGTGGACTGCAAGGTAACCTTCGGCGCCCAATACTCCGAAGCCTGCGATTTCCCCAACACCCGTTGCGTCCTCGTCTGGGGTTCCAATCCGGCTTCGACCTGGCCTATTCTCGGCGCCGACATTATGGACGCGGTGGAAAGAGGCTCAAAGCTTATTGTCGTCGACCCGCGGCTCTCCGAGACCGCTGCGAAAGCCGACCTGTGGTTGAGGCTCAGACCCGGGACCGATACCGATCTCGCCCTGGGGATGCTGAATGTTATCCTTAAGGGGAACTTGTACGACCGGGATTTCGTCAGTAACTGGACCAGCGGGTTCGATGCGCTGGCTGAAGATATCAGCTGGAGAAGCCCCGAGGTCACCCAGCGGCTGACCGGCGTGCCGGCCGGCCTGGTTCTGGCGGCTGCCCGGCTTTTCGCCTCCACATCCCCGGCCTGCATAAGCCGCTGCGTCTCGGTGGACCAGACCGCCGACTCCATTCAGACCTGCCGCGCCCTTTCCATTCTGGCGGCCGTAACGGGAAACATCGATGTACCCGGGGGCAATGTGGCGGTCTCGCTTCGGGGGGAAAGGTCGCAGAACACCCACGAATTCATTTTGGCCGACCAGATCGGACCCGAATCCCTCAAGGACCGGGCTGGTTATCACACCTACCCCCTGCTTTGCGGAGCTTTGAGTCCTGTACCCTCCAACCACATGCCCGGTTTTTGGGAGCAGGTGGCTTCGGGGCAGCCTTATCGGATTAAGGCGGCTTTGATTTTCGGCTCTAACGCCGCCGTGTCCTATACCAATTCGAGGCGGGTGCGGGATGGGATAGGACAACTCGAGTTCCTCGCCGTATGCGACCAGTTCATGACCGAAACGGCCCGGATGGCCGATATCGTCTTGCCAGCCTC
>JAXGQX010000058.1:0-4289 GCA_040766225.1 Bacillota bacterium
CACTCTCTCTGGCAACTGTCATTGTCATGCTGACAGCCGGAGGAATTGGACACTCGCTGCCATTTGGCGGGTATGACTTCTATGCGAAAATCGGACTCTACTGGGTCTCGTTTCTTTCGGGCGTCGTTTTCGCGGTGGTGGTTCGCTTAGTGAGCGATAAGGAGCATGGAAGAGAAGCGTCGACTCGAGTGGCTGGCTTGCTGACTATAGTCTTCATCGTCCTCAGCGTGACGTTTGCGGGGGCGCAGCCGGGAGGAATTATCCTCGGTGAGGCGTGGCCTTCCCATTCCGCGCGACCATAACGTTCCCCGAACGGATAGATCTGCATGGGGTCGAGTTTGCAGTTGACATCAGTCTCGGCGAGGGAGAAGCAAACATCGTCGCCCGAAGCGCGCACGTGGGATACGAGGTGTTCGGGAGCAACGAGGTGATGGTCGACGGGTTGCTGACCCTGGATGACAAAATGCTGGAGATGCCGGAAAACCCGACAAAACAACTCCGGCTCATCGGGGACAGGAAAGGGGTCAGTCTACTGCAATCTGACCTGACTGTCTGGCGGCTGAAGATCGCGGTATCCCCGGTTGGGCTGAACCGAAGGTTCATCGCGTGGGCAAGGCCAACCGGCACCGGAGGCGTCGTGTTCGCGGTCGAACGTATGGAATGGAAGGACATTAGCCGCCGCGGTTCCGGTCCCGGATATCAGGTCTATACCGTGTACTATGTAGGCCCTGTCTAGATTGGGCGGCCTGAGATAGCTGCCTTGCTAAGACAAGAGCAATGGGAGGAGATACCCTTGGAACCTAACGAGTTGCTGATGAGGTTCAAGCAGTTCCAGAAGTGCGTCATGGTATTGCTTGCTACGCTCCTGGTTTTGGGAGTCGTCGCCTCAGTCGCGATTCTAGTAAGACTGCGTGCCCTCGAAAACCGACCGGTCTACGTGAGCTGTTCGGGCTCTTCATATAGCGGTCCGCGGGCAGACGGGATCGCGAGTTCGGACTTGGACCCCGCTTTGGATCTCGCGGAGCAAGGCCTGCCGGCGTCAGTTTCACGTTCAGACTTGCCAGCAAGATCCCGGTTCCGAGGTTGTTCTTGCCTATAGGGTCGAAGGACAGGACGTGCGGGAGACTGTCCCCATGAAGGCCGACCGGGATGAGCCCCACAAAGCATCTGTCCCAATGGACGTCAACGAAGTTCGAGTACAGGCTTGAGCAGGTAATCGGCGGCGAGATGGTACATGCGTCCTTGATTCGGGTCAGGTGGCGCTCTTGGTCGGCAACGGCGACGCTTACGTCCATCTCTTCCCGCGCAGCGATGAATCCGGGAGTTGCGATGTACGCAGCACCCGTATTCCAAGATCAGGCTTACAAATCGACGAGGTCGGCTCAAGTCAACAGGGCGGACAGAAGCAGCCGAAGAATACTCAAGGATGAGAAAGGCAGAATTCAGGCTATATGAGCACTGAATCAAGGATGGATGTTGTTAGAGACGGGGAAGACTACCTTCCCCCTATGCCGAGGGCAGAGACCGGTGACAGGCAGATGATGAATGTTCGAGTTGTTATAGCCTGGCCCTGCATGCCAATCTACGGATTAGATTTGGGGGGTTCCATCTCAGAGGAGAGACGCGTGACATGAATTTGGACCGGGTTTCTGCCACGCTTCCACGCCTCCAACTGCTTGCACGAGTAATCGGTCAGGACCTCATCGCCTTGTCCGGCGCTTGAGCGATGCCTGTGGCGAGCTTCCCACTGAGTCGATGTCGCCGATTATTGTGTCGCCGCGATGTCTTGAACGTCGAACGCCCACCACGCGCGGTCGGGCTATGTGCGAAGTGGTCGCCATCAGGTGAGCCGCTTCGGTCATCCCAAGATACCGGACATACGCTCTCGTGCGGATTGTCTCCATATCACGGTGAACCGGGTTTTCGAATTGATGATGCTGCGGCAAATGGTGCGTTTACCCCATACGTGGGGATTTCATAGCCGTAATGTCAACGGTGCCTTCGGGGTGCGGAGGACCGGAGGCTTGTCCGGATAGGCTCCATGCCGAGCCTAGGGCGTTCACCGTGAAGACGTTCCCGATGAAGAGGCTCGCGAAGTCGAAGTTCGCCCACCATGGGGCGTAGGAGACGAGTGGGGGAGCCAGGCCGGGCCCACTCGTGGATGGTGTAGTAGTTGGGGATGGTCCGGGCACTCGCCGCGCTACATACTGCTACGAGGACCCAAGTTCTTGTCCAAAGTGTCCGGAAGCATTGTAGCGTCCAAGAGTGATGCGGCGAGACCCTTCCCTAGCGGTTGACAAGGGTTCTCACGTATCCGATACCGCCGTCTTTGCACAAGGACGGGAGGACGAATCGCCTACGCCCGAAGAAGGAGGGTTCCAAGTTCCGGATTCGGGGGAAGGTGCCGTGTCATCCGAGGCCGAACCATCACGTGCCGTTGTCCGAGGAGCACTCTCCTGTGGCCGAAGCATCTTTTCCCACGATAAGCGCCTCCGCATCGGCGTCAGCGGATGTAGAACAGGTAGGACTACACCGACGACCAAGAGGTCGAGTTACCTGATCGCATCGATGCTGAAGTGCACGGTGGGGTTCCTGTGGCGTTTGTCCATACCAGGCAGAATAGGCATCCGACAAGTCGTGGACAGCGGGCGGCGGTCGAGGACGTCGATGGTTTTTCTGGACCGGCACCCACGCCAAGAGAGAAATCCAGGCGACAGAAGGCTTTTCAGGCGAATGAGTTACATGCACCGGATTTGTTGACAGGGGAAGGAGATGCGGCAAGTTAAGAACAGAAAAGTAGGCGGGAAAATCGCAGATTCTTGTCCAAAGACGACCGCTCGACCGCGAAGGCCAAGAAGATCCATGTAGCCAGTAATCCACTGGCGGTGTTCATAGAGATGCCCTCCTTTCCGGGAACTGCGCCTCCAGGCCTATTGCCGGGAGGTAGGGAGCGACTTAGGAACCGCCTAAGAACCGCCAACTTCAGCCTAGCGAAACCGCCGTGTAGCAGTTAGTTAACGTAATGTATGACTTGATGGGCAAAACGTGATGTCAAGAGGTGGTAATTTGCAGGATTTCAGCCACATCTCGGCATATGTAATCCGGTGTGCTTTTACAGAACACTTTGAAACCAAAGGAGTACTAAGAAGTGGAGCAGGAAATCAGGGACTCCGGGATCGAGCCGCTGGGCGGCGTGCCGTGGGGGACTCACGTTTGCCACTTTTATGAGTCAAAGACGGAACTGCTTGAGATCCTCGTGCCCTATATACGGGCAGGGCTCAAGAACAACGAGTGCTGCGTATGGGTTTGCTCTGAGCCGGTTTGCGAAGGGGAAGCGCTCGCAGCCCTGCGTGAGGTAGTGCCCGGACTTGATGGTTTCACAGAAACCGGGCAGTTGGAGGTACTTCAGTTCGATGGTTGGTATCTCCGGCCCGGCGGGGGCTTAGAGCCTGAAAACGTTCTCTGCAAATGGAAGCAGAAACTCGCCCAAGCCATCTCCGCAGGATACCAGGGTATTCGAGTAGCGGGGAACACGTCATGGGTGGAAAATGAGATATGGAGGGAGTTCACAGAGTACGAAGGGCGCATCTCCGGAGCGATAGGAAAAGACAACATCTTGGTCATGTGCTCTTACCCTTGCTCAATGAGAGAGGCTCCGCAGGTTGTAGATGTGGTCAAGAACCACCAATATGCTCTTGTTCGAAGCGAACTCGGCTGGGACCTCGTTGAATGCGGACGGTACTGGGAGCGCGAATGGGAGTCCCTTTTCGACGAGATCGAAGAGGGAATTCTGGTTGTGGGCGAGCGAGGGGAGATTCTGGCTGCCAACAGGGTCCTGCTGGATTGCTTCCGCGTTAGGGGGATGCGAGACCTTGGCAGAGATCTTCACGAGCTTGCAGCCAAATTCAAGTTGCGTCCCGAGCATTCTGACGACCGTCTCTCCCTGTTGGAAGTATTGGGGGCCGGCAATGGCCGCAGCAATTGGCTCGCCACCATACCCGAGGTGCGAGAAAGCATCGAATTGTCTATCCGCGCTCGCACTGTCCGTGCCACCTCATACGTCTCCACTCGCTACCTTCTGCTGATCCACGACGTAACGGAGATCCGCCGCTTGGAGCGGATGAAAGACCGGTTTGTGCAAGTCATGGGGCACGAGTTGAAGAACCCTATTCAGGTGATGAAGGCCCTGGTGCCTCTCCTAAATATGATGGAGTCCCCCGAGATTTCAACCATCCGTCGCTACGCCAAGATGCTGAACGCGCAGATCACGCAGCTTTCATCCCTCATCG
>JAXGQX010000059.1:0-4217 GCA_040766225.1 Bacillota bacterium
TTAACCCCAGGCAGATCACCGGCATTACCATCCAACCCGCGGCATCCTTACCGGAAATAGGGAACCAACGAAGATACAGGCCAAACACAAGCTGCATCAAGACGGCAAACCAGAAGACCGGTGCCGAAATGCCTACCATGGCAAGAAGCATCAGTAGTCTATCGATCCACTTGCCACGGAATATTGCTGCCAGTGTGCCGCTGATCAGGCCGATCGACACTGATACCAGCAGGGCCACCAGGCCTAGACGAATGGTCATCACGAAACCGTGAGCCACGATGCTCGTCACCGGCTGGCGCTGGAAATAAGACTTGCCCAGATTCCCTCTGACCGCGCCACTAATAAAGGTAATGAACTGCTCGTGATAAGGCTTGTCCAGCCCCAGTTGCTCACGGACACGAGCTTTCGTCGCTTCGTCCGCGCGCTTTTCCAGCATGACGTCCACCGGGTCGCCCGGAGCTACATTTATCAATATGAAGGTCACTAACGCGACGAAAAACAGCACAATTACGGTCTGCCCGAGACGGTTGAGCACGTATTTCGCCATGCTGTCACCTCTTTTCTAAACCGTCGGCGCTTAGAAAGCGCCGACGGTTTGACTTTTGACCTCTTTCTGGACGGTCCGGGGAACGCTTATTTGATGGATGCGCGGGAGAAGGTATACAGGCAGTCCTTCTTGAGGAATACACCTTCCACGCGGTCAGAGATCAGCAGAAAACTCTGATCCTGATACAAGGGGACAAAGTTGAACACTTCATAAGCCAGGTAGTCATCCAGCTTCTCGTACAGTTCACGCTTCTCGTCTCCCTGAAGGGTGCGGCCCAGTTCGACCTGTGAATCATACCATTCGTCCACCAGACCGACGGAGTAGCCGCGGGAGTAATCGCTGTGGAACAGGCTGAACAAGTACATATCGCCGTCGATGAAGTCAGCGTACCAGTCAGCCAGCATACTTTGCATATTATTGGAGTTACGCTTTGCCGTGTAACCGGCGCTATCGATCTTATCAATCTCCATAGTGATGTTGGCTTTGGCAAGCTGCTCCTTCAAGAGCTGAAGCTCCTTCGGGAAGCTAGTCGAGCTCTCGCGCACGGTGGCGGTGAAGGTCACGCCGTTGGGATAACCAGCATCGATTAAGAGCTGCTTCGCTCCCTCGGGATCGGCTGTTCCAGCCTTCCAACGGAATGTTGTTGTTAAAGCCTGGGATGCCTTCGGGAATGATGCCGTTGATTGCAACCACGTTGTCTTCAAAGTAGCCTTCCACCAGTTCGGTCTTGTCGATGGCCATGGCGATGGCCTTGCGAACGTTGACGTCGTCCAGAGGAGGGATGGAGGGGTTGAGCTGCAAGCGGACGGTGCCAACCAGCACCTGCTTCTTCAGATTGTCGGGAAGCGCTTCTCATAGTCGCGGACCAAGGCGAACGAGATCCGGCCAGGTCGATATTGCCGGCCTCCCACTCGATCAGGGCGGTGGACTCGTCCATGTTCATCATTTTGATGCCGTCAACATTGGGCACGTGACCGTGATAGTCGGGGTTGACCACCAATTCCAGGGGCCTCCACCGGGCTCTTAGGCTCTTCAGCTTGTAGGGACCGGGCCGATCAACACGTCCATGCCCCAGGCTTCGCCGGCTTCCAAACAGGCAACTAGCGGGCAAGATGGGCAGCATGGAAACGGCCAGAACGGATTCAAAGGCGCCATAAGGGTACAGGAGTTCAATGGAGAACGTGTGTCGATGACCTTGAAGCCGGATAGCGTGTTAGCCTCACCGGCCATCATTTCCTGGCATCCCTTGATGGCTTCGCAGACTCGGGTGTTGTCGCTCGCGGTCTCGCGGGCATAAGTAATTGAACGTAAACTCCACGTCTTCAGTGGTTAGCTCCGTACCGTCGTGAAACTTGGCGCGCTGTTGGCGAGGTAGCGGTCTTGCAGATGTAGCTGAAGTGGTCGGGAAATCTGCTTCGTCTTGGTTACTCCAGCTCCAAGGTTTCGGGGTTCTTGTCAAGGGGGGGAACGGAGGTCAAAGACCGCGTCGATACCTGGAAAGTGGGGTTCAGAGGAGATTGCCAGACGTCTGGGGTAACCGGTTTGCCGCCGGCCCTACCGATCTTAACGATTCGATCGGGGGTGGGCTCGACGGCGGGTTCTGCAGGGCGCAGGCATACAGCGCAAGCATCATACCAACCAGGAGGAAGATGTGTACTCGCTTTCATAAGTACCTCATCATGTTTACTCGTAAAGCACGGTCGTGCCTTATACCGATATCGCAAACCCTGCCGCTATTACACCTGCCTCCCGCAGTTGGTCATATCGCTTTCAAAACTTGTACCCAACACGGATATTCTGCACACTCAGGTCAAAGGAGTTCCGCAGTCTCTTGAGAGGGGAAGTCGAAGTGGTTAGCGTCTGAACGCGGTTTCATTCAAGAGGTTCAGATCACCAAGGCGTAGAAAGTGTTAGGCGGCACATTGCGCCGCGCAAGGTCTCCTCTGGGTCCCTAAGACGGCGTTCTTCGCCGCCGTGTCCGGCAAGAAGCAACCTGCGGCCAGGCATCTCAGACCACTTGTCCGATGAGAAAGCATCCACCATCTCCTGCTCCTCGACCGACGCGCGGGCAGAAAAAGCAGTTAACAACGTGGGTGGGAGTCCCCTCCGCAAACAGGCGCGACTCTAACTTCCTCCAGCGGCCTCGAGGGCGTCGCGCCGGGCTCGCAAGGCCCCGGCGTCAACCTTACCTGCCAACACCGCTCTGTAAGGCGTTCCCGCTCAAGCCAGTAGGCGCGGCCTTGCTCATCGCGTGTGTGTGCACGGGAGCGTCGCTACCGAAGAATATAGGCTTGAAGGCCGAAATGCACGGCGTCGATGCCCCCGTCGCCCAGACGGTAATCGGCGCGTCACGACGGAGGACAGCGACAAAACTACCTGTAGTATGGTCACCGATCAGGCCCCCGCCGTGCATGCAGACGCTGCCGACATCACCCCGGTTGAATTCGCGCTCTTCAAGCTTCGGGCTGTGAGACCTAAGGACACGTATCATGTCTGAGACGCTCAGGGGACCACCTCCGAGCGCCTCTTGACACCGAGCGCGACGTCTTGCGCCTTGCGCGAAGTGGGAAAACACAGGCTCCGTGAGGACCCTAGCGAAATCGGCGTCAGCATCGACACCGCGTCTCTGTGTATGTTCGCGTGAAATGCTCAGTCTGTTGGATATAGCCGCCGCCCTTCTTACCGGGGAAGCCGCGTATGCCCGTCCCGCGGTCTCGAGAACGAACGCTTTGGCAGGGTCCGCGATCAAGAAGCTGTTATCGTAACGGAAGTCATGGGAATACCCGCAGTTGCCGCCCTGTCCGTATTCAGCGAGCAGATCGGTGATGACATCGAGAGCCGCCTCGGCCGAATCCGCGCGTTCCAACGCCAATCGCAGGAGGTCCATGCCGATGAGGCCTTCTTTCTCCTTCTTGGCGCGGGTAAACACCGCCTCGTTGCCGATAGCTACTCCGTGTTCGTTGACGCCCATTTCGGCGCCCCAGATCCAGTCAGGCTTGAACAGCAAGACCTCGTTGGTGCGTTCCACCTGAGGTATCTCTATGTACGTGCAGCGCACTCGACTGCCGTGCTCGTGGGCTTGCGCAGGAACGTACCTTATTACATGGGGTTCGTTGGGGTCCCGGTCGCTATTCTTGCCGATCAAGGTGTGACCGGCCACCGACCCTTCGGGCAACACGCACAGAGTATCGCACATATCGGTCCCTCCCCCTGGATTATACCAAGTATTACTAATCCGCAGTCCACGAATTGTTTCACCTCTCGAATCGCCGCGTTGATCAAATTGACTCGATAGATGGGGTTTGGGCTGGGATTGTCTAGAGAGAGGGATAGGCCTAGTATGAGTTGAAACAGGTGAACTTGGAGATGAGCGAGATAGTGTCTATCGAAAGAGGACGGGCTTTTTTTCGGAAACACGGGCTCGAACACCGGATCATCGAAACTCCCGTATCCAGCGCGACGGTGGAACTGGCCGCCAGAGCAGTAGGGGTAGAGCCGGCCAGAATAGCCAAGACGCTTTCGTTTAGGACCGAAAACGGGTGCATGCTGATAGTTACCGCCGGCGACGCCAGGATTGATAATAGGAAGTTCAAAGACAAGTTTGGGATGAAGGCCAAGATGCTTACCCCGGATGAGGTTATGGATATGGTAGGTTATCCTGTCGGCGGTG
>JAXGQX010000006.1:0-93600 GCA_040766225.1 Bacillota bacterium
CAACGGGGAAAGACCAATCTACCTGCTCAAAGAGGGCAGGACGGAAGTGATTCCTAACGTAGTTCTTGATCGTGAATGGGCCCTTAAACCAGCCTTCATTCAACTTGACCGAGTCCGCGTCCCACGCCTTAACGAAGTACCAGGTATAATCCAATTCCTTCCGCAGCGCGGCATTCTTGGCAAGGGACTCGGCGAAGAACTCAATCATCATCGCACCGACAGGTTCATTAGGATGCGGACAGCCGAGCACTAGGCCAGTGTGCCTCCCGGAGCCTATTCTGAGCACATAGAGAGGATGGTTCATCCTGGTCTTGCCGATTTCACGAATGGCGACACATTCGGGATAGCTGGCAGCCAGCCTCCTAGTGCTGTCATCTAGTTCCTCGACAGTCAGAAACCCCTGATAGTCAGGGATACTGTCGAGCAGTCCCTCATACACCGCTTTCGACTCAGGCATCATCCGCACCTCGCAAGAACATGCCCGCTAAGTTGGCTTCTTGGTCTATAAAGGGCTCGATAAGCTGGGTTTCTCCGGTCATTATTGTACTGACTCCGGGGCCGTGGCCCGCAAGACGCGAATCGCCGTGGACGACGACGCCGACTGTAATTGACCCGGTGCGATAGGTGCGACCGTACCGGGTATCGGAGTCCGCGATCGCCACTATGTCGCCGAAGCGGAGTTCACTTAAGCCGTATCTCTCGATGACCCTCTCATCGTGGAGAGTGATGTCGTAGTCACCGATCTCGGACGGTTCGTGGCCTAAGCCGGAGCCCATGAGTACTGCGGGCACGATCTTCGCCACACCGACCCGGAGCCTGCCGGCATCTTCCACGATGTTCATCTTATCCAGCAAGTCCGGGCTCATGTTGCGCGGATGTACATCGGGATAGTCATGGAGCACCATTCCCTGCCCGCAGGAGTGGACGTCAATCCGATCCCCAATGGTCATTTTGCCTAGCGCCTCATCTCGAAACCAGCAAACGACATGCCCAACTCCTCCGTGCTTCCCGGTAACGAATCCCCTCTCCCCTTTCGCCTCGCCGCTCACTACGATGGCCGGGTTGCCGATGCACGAGAGACTTACGTAGGCGAGGTTGCAGGCCTCGTCAGGATTTCTGGTCGTAACGCCGGGCTCTAGATGGTCTGCGGCCCAACCGATGCATCTATCACCGATCTTCGCGTTGTACGTGATGCCGCCGGTGTTGGGCAGGCAAAAAAGCTTGCCTTGGGCAGTGAACCCAACGCTCTGGCTGTGCCTCGGGTGCCAAACTTGACCCTGAACCAAGAGGGATCGGCAAGTCTTCTTTGTTGGCCCTTAGCATACGTTCCCTCCGTTCATCCTTTGGTTCGCATTTCCGGTCAGTATCCGACCGACAAGGCGAAAGCGTGCCGATGCTCAGGATGGCCGTGTACAGTAGGTACGGTCCAAGCCACTTGATCCACTTCTTGTATGTTGTGCCGATCATCGCGAGAGCAAGAATAAGCGTAGGGTCGGTAGGATACAGCAGGTTCGGAAAGCTGTCGCCTATGGCGAAAATAAGGGCAGGTAAGCTTGACGCGAGATGCCTGAAAACTCGCCCAGCGGAGCGACGATGGGTATGATGGCAAGCGCTTTCATGATCGTCCCGGAATAGCGATCTCGACTACCATGACGAAGAGACAGAGGATCGTTGCCGCCCCGAAGGAAGACGCGGTTTGGATGAGATTCGCGAGATTGTAGATGATGGTGTCAAGGATCTTGCCCTCTTCGATCAGGTACTGCATTCCCAGGATGAGGCAGAAGATCAAAATAGTTGGGACCATCTTCAGGGCGCCTGTGAAGAAATCGGCGACGATCATCCTGAAAGGGTACTTTCGGCGTTCATACTCAAACAAGGCCTGTCCTGTATATTGGATACGCCAGTTCTCATCAGTATCGTATGTAATTGAGGCGTGCCGGTCCCGGTCAATCCTCTTTGCATAGAAGTACAGGTACACAATGAGCATGCCGCCCGAAAGCAACAGGAAGACCACACGCAGCCAGAGGCCCGAATACAGCGGGACTCCTGCTATGCTCTGCGCGAGGGCGGTACCGTAGGGGTTAAGGGTCGAAGCCGCATAGCCCTTGTTGACGGCGAGGTAGCAGATCCCGACACCCACTAGCGAATCCCACCCGAACGAAATCGCCAGCAATATCATCATCGGGACGAGCGCGATCACTTCGTCCACTATTCCGATAACTGATCCAAGCAGCAGGAAAGCCGAAGTCAACACCACAAGAAGAAAGTACTTACGGTGCGAGATTGTTATGCAGAAAACCCAGAAGCGCTTCAGTATGTTGGATTTGTCCACCACGTAGAAACTCCGGAGATGAACTCAAAGGAACCGTTGCGAATAGCATCGCGTCGCTTTTAGCGAACATCACTTCACAGGAGCGGTAAACCACTTCCAAACTGGAAGAGGCTCCTGGTCGGAAGCTCACGATAGGTGCCATCCACAATGGACTCGTATCCGTCGACATACCTTCGCTCGTACTCGCGCTTAGAGGCAGCACGCGCGTTAAGACACCGACCAGGATCAAAAAAGCAGGAAAACAGCGCTCAAAGTCAATATGAAGCCGGGAGTAATCCTGAAGCCGTATTGGCGACTCTGGTCAAGTGATCGTCGGTTGTCATGGCCTTAACCCCCCAGCGCGAACTTCTGGACTGCCCAAACTCCGCTCGCGCACCAACAGAAAGCGGTAATATATAATCTGTATGCCCCTATAAATCACTGGCCGGCGGTTAGGGGCGCTTCATATGAAACTGCAACGGATTGCGCTACGCCTGAAATTGGGAACACCGGGTCGATCACTAAGGCCGCAGCGAACTTGTTCATGTCCCAACCAAACCTCAGCAACGCGCTTAGGGAGTTGGAATCGAAAATCGGGATCACCATTCGCGCGGACCCCGAAAGGGAGTTGAGCCCACTGCAGACGGCCGGGAATTCCTGTCCTACGCCAGATCGGTGGTAGCGCAGGTCGATCGAAGATGGAGTTTATCTTCAGGGACAAAAACGCGATGCTGTGTCACTGAGCGTAGCGTGCGTCCCATCCTCCCATTTGATGAGATCCCAGTGCCAGTTCTATAGTGAGCAGCCGAGCCTTTCGCTTGACCTCAAGATAACGGAGACCACCCCGGTTGAAGGGTGCTGAGGCGGTGGCCCGGAGCGAGGCGGACGTGGGACGCATTGTCGTCCCTGAACAGAACCTCGCAGAGTACAGGCAACACGTGCAGAGAAGCAGACTGGTCATGGAACTCATGTGGAAGGCCAAAGCTATGTCCTCCTCTCAGCGGAAAGCACGCTGGCGGACGAGGACATCCTGTCCTTTGATATGCTCAAGGGCTATACATGCGCACGCTATGCCGGTAAGGAGTACGACGCAGTCCCTTCCGGCGATAGCAGCCGCTGCTCACAGTGACAAATCTAGGCGCAATGATGGACGTGCTGTCGAGTTGTCACGATTCATACCTCTGGACCGTATCCACCCATCCGGACATCATGAAAACCTACAATCTTGTCGCCAAACCCTGCAGGGGCGCCTTCCGCCATCGAGGCAATCGTATACTCAAGGACAAGCCCAAGACACAGGAAGTATTGTGGTTACTCGACAAACTCAGGTCATCGCATCGTAACGAATACCTGCAGATGCAGGAGCCATTTGAGATGGAGAAAGTGCTATAGCGGTAGCAAACAAGACGAAAACTCTCTTCTTCTACCTGTTCTTGCCACAACAAGTGGCCCATAGTGGCGATAGATCAGCCGGCTCTTCACCGCTCGCTCAGTACAGTAGTTCCCCCCACGCCCAAACGTCTCCGCATCTCCCCGAAAACAAAAACGCCGTTCCGATTCCTCGAAACGCCGTCTATGGTTTAAGTTGGTGTCGGGAGCGGGACTTGAACGCACGGTGTTCACCATACGCCCCTCAAACGTACGCGTCTGTTAATTCCGCCATCCCGAATCGTCTAGTCGCAACGTCCATGATACTCTTGCCCACACGCTGTCAATAACCAACTTACTTTGGCGTCCGGGACAGATGCCCGGCGGCCAGGTCATTCGCTTGTGCGCCTGTCGCCCTGGCCTCTCCGTTTCTGTCCGGTCATCGTCTCCGACCCGACAATTCTTCCGCTCCCGATAGCGATCAGCGGAAGTATTGTCCGCGTGCCGCCTGGCCCTCCGCTTCTGTCCGGTCATCGCCCTCACGACCCGACATCTCTTCCGCTCCCGATAGCGATCAGCGGGTATTGTCCGCCTCCGTCGCTCTCGTCCTCCGTTTTTATCCAGTCATCGCTCTCACAACGACAATTCTTCCGCTCTAGATAGCGATTAGCGGAAGTATTGTCCGCCTGTCGCCCTCGCCCTCCGTTTCTGTCCGGTCATCGTCCTCACGACCCGACAATTCTTCCGCTCCCATAGCGACCAGTGGAAAAATCGCACTAGATCTGTGTCACTGTCACTGCGATTCGGCTAGCGTGTTTCCGTCCGCGCAGCTTCCTTCTGCGCAGCCTCCGCCCGCGTAACCTCCATCACCAGATAGTCTGAGTGGTCTTGCTCGAAACCGTGCCTGGCCAGGACGTCCTGGATGTCGGTTGCAGTCGGAGGAAACATGCACTGAACCCGACCGGCCCCCCGAACCCGGGCAAGATTGGTCGCGAACTCCAGGCACAATCCCTCGTCACCTGAGAACGCCGCCAAGTGAAGGGCCTGCTTGGGCATGAAGCGGGCTCCCAAGGCGACCAAGCTGCCAGAGGAAGGCTCTTCAAAGATCTTTCCTTCCCTGGCCCACGCTTCGCACAAGGCCGGAGTTAACCGGTAGAACGTCCGATTCATAACCACGAATCCGCCCCACCGGTCCTTCTGCGGCATAAGCAGTTCAACGGCCCGAATGGGATCAGTCACAGCCCGAAATGACTCGTTTACGTCACAACCGCAACTAGCAGAACCACCGCAACCACCGAAACCGCCGGAACCACCGCGACCGCCGGGCCTCGCATCTCCCCCTCTACCCGCCAAGGGCCGAGACTCAGCGCCCGCTGCCTTTGACATCCCCCGGTAGGTCCCCGCAAGGGTAAACCCGTTGCGCTCCGCAAGACCCTTGCTCACCTTGTTCTTCATGCCGGTGTACATTCGCATCGTCTTGATGCCCTTTCCCTCGGCTACTTCGAAGAATCTCGCGTAGAAGGCTTTCCCTATTCCCTGCCCCTGCGCCCGCGGGATAACGCGGAGAGCTTCCAACCAAGCCGAACCGTCCGGCATAACGGTGAACTTTCCGCATCCGACCACTTCTCCGTCCATCTCGGCCACGCTGAAATCTCCCTCTGGGTCGCTGAGGAACTGGTCGAACACCATGGGCAAGTACTTCAGATTCGGGGTAGATTGGCTTTCCACCGCCAGGACCGCGTCGCGGTCTTCCTCGGTGACTACTCGTATGGTTATCTGCATGTCGTTGTACCACCTATGTTTGGTTGTGCTTGGGCGTAGATATCGGACCCAACAACAGTTTCCAACATTCTCGCAGGCAACACAAGACATCGGCGTCCATCGCAACCTTTCTTCACCTTCTCGCAGGCAGCACAAGACATCTGCATCCGTCGCAACCCTTCTTCACCTTTTTCCCAGCCCTTTGGGCCTTTGGGAAACTCAAAGCAGGAGACGTAAAGGTTGCTATTGAATGATCTGAGGTCCCCCTGTATGCTGTACTTCATATACCGTCTGCACCGTATGGTCAGTGATGAACGTCATCTGCAACGTGCCGATGTCTCAAGCAGAGCAGCGGATGGAGCGGCGGACGGAGCGGCGGACGGGGCAGCGGACGAAGCGGCGGATAGAGCAGCGGAGAGAGCAGCAGAAAGGCTAGAGTGAACCGCATGAGAGCCATAGTCATAGGAGCAGGTAAGGTAGGATATCACATAGCCCGTAAGCTGGCGGAGGAATCCCATGACGTCGTCCTTATAGACGCAAGGGAAGAAGCCCTGCTACCGGCTCGGGAATCCCTTGATGTTATGACCATAGTCGGGAACGGCGCATCTCCAAGAACTCTGGAGGAAGCGGGCGTTTCCGACACCGACATGGTCATCGCCGTCACCACGCAGGACGAGGCCAATATCATCGCTTGTTTGACGGCAAAGTATTACGGCGTCGCGACGACGGTTGCCCGCGTGAGAAACCCGGACTACACTGTCCCAGCGAAAGCGCTGGTCCACGGGCAACTAGGCATCGATCTCATCATCCATCCGGAGCGTCTTGCCGCTCAGGAAATCGTCAAACTGATTAAGGCTCCCACCGCTAGCGAAGTTGGTTTCTACGCTGACGGAAAGGTAGAACTTCTGGGTATTCGCTGCGACACTCCCGGCGCGGGAGTGCTGGGCAAGCCTTTGCATCAGCTGGCTTTGAAGAACTCCTTGGTGGTTGCCGTGGTCAGGGAGGGCGAACTCCTCATCCCTGACGGCAACACCAAGTTTCTCTTGGGAGACTACATCTACGTTCTGGGCAAGAGCGGCAACTTCGAGCGCTCGACTTTTCTGGCGGGTCGAATTCCCAGCGAGATACGCTCGGTCGCACTGGTCGGCGGCGGAGAGACCGGTCTACGCACGTGCGAGGTCCTTTCGGGTTACCGGCGAGAAGGACTCTCCGTAAAGCTAATCGAGATCGACCCAGAAAGGGCCCAATGGCTGGCCGAACATCTTCCCGGAGTGCTGGTTATCAACGGGGACGGCACCAACATGGACCTTTTGATGTCCGAACAGATCGGCGAATGCGATGCCCTGATCGCGGCTACCGGCCAAGAAGAGACTAACCTCCTCATCGCTATGGTCGCGAAGAGACTGGGCGTGAAGGAGATAATCGTCGAGCTGGGGCGCGAGGAGTACAGTTCCCTGGCGGATACGATTGGCGTACACGCCACTGTGATTCCACGCCTTCTGACGGCCAGCACGATCCTTCGCTTGGTCCAGACTGACAGATTGGTAGACCTGGCCTTCCTGAAACAGGGACAGGCGGAAGTAATGGAAGTGGTTATCGCGGGGGATGCCCCTATCATAGGGAAGCCTTTGAGGAGCGCGGGCCTGCCCGCGGGTGCCCTAGTGGGAACCATAATCCGGGGTTCGGACGTCATTATCCCCCACGGGGATTCGACCATTCAAGCGGGAGACCGGGTGATTACCTTTAGCAGCATCGCGGCGGCTCCGAGGCTAAAGTCGATTCTTGGATTGTGAGGCCTGACCGGTGAACTGGAGGAGCGTATTAGGCGTCTTTGGGTTCTTGCTCATCTTTCTTGCGGTCAGTATGCTTTTCCCGGCCTTGTGGGCGCTGCACTACGGGACTGCCGACTGGCTCGCTTTTGCCGTGTCCATCCCGCTGGTTGGGATCCCCGGGCTAATCTTGTACATGCGCAGAGGAGACTTGGCAGTAGGCCCTCGCGACTCATACTTGATAGTGTCCGGCGGATGGGTCATCAGCTCCATAGCTGCGGCGATCCCCCTCGTCATTTCTGGGGTTCTACGGAGCCCTGTTGACGCAGTATTCGAGAGCATGTCCGGATTCACTACGACCGGCGCAACCGTTATGCCGGTCGTTGAAGTGCCTGCGGCCGGCGTTTTGTTTTGGAGAAGTTATCTCCACTGGCTGGGCGGCATGGGGATCATCCTCATTTTCCTGGCTTTCGTGCCCAAGGCCGGTTTGGGCGGCTCGTTTCTTTTCCGGGCCGAGGTGCCGGGTCCCGAAGTAGAACGCTTGACGCCTCGTCTCCGGCAAACCGCATCCTCACTTTTGGCCATCTACGGAGGGATGACTGTCCTTCAAACCATCCTTCTCTGTCTGGCAGGTATGAGCCTCTATGATGCATTGATCCACACTTTTGGTTCCGTCGCCACCGGCGGCGGCACCAATAGGAACTTGAGCGTCGGGGCGTATCCAGAATCCCATGGGCACACTACATCATCCTGGTCTTCATGCTCCTCGCAGGCATGAACTTCAGCTTGTTCTACAGGGCTTTGACCACGAGAAGCCTAAAGCATCTTTCGTGATAAGGAGGCCCAGGTTGTACCTGGCCATCATCGCGATCGCGACCCTCATAATAGCCGTGAACGTGGGTAAAGAGATGGGCTTGGGCCAGGCGCTGCATCACGGGTCATTCCAGGTTATCTCGGTCATAACCACGACCGGGTATATCACAGTTGACTTCGATAAGTGGCCGGACCTATCCCAGACGTTCTCCCTTCTCCTCATGTTTGTCGGGCGCTGTTCCGGCTCAACGGGAGAGCTCTGTCAAGGTCATCCGGTATCTCGTTCTGTTCAAGAGCATCTTCCGCGAACTGCGACGGATGATCCACGTAAAGGCGGTGCTTCCTCTTAGGATCGGAGACCACGTGGTCCCGGAAAACACGGTCCGGATGGTGCTCGTCTTCATGTTGGCATATCTGGGCTGCGCCCTGATAGCCACCTTCTATCTACTGGGGTTAGGCATGGATATGATCAGCGCGGTGTCCGGTGTGGCTGCCACTTTGGGGAACATCGGACCTGGCTTGGGTACGGTGGGACCGATGTTTAGTTTCGCTGCGGTTCCGGCATCGGGAAAAGCCCTGCTTACTCTCCTTATGCTACTCGGTAGGCTTGAGATATTCACAGTCCTGGTGACTCTTGCTCCAGCGTTCTGGAGGTGACAAATCCTTCGCATTTTCACTAACGGTAATGAAGGGTTTGGTCGATGAGACCTACTAAGGCTGAACCTTTTGCGTCTTCTTGGGAGTGTCTACCATGAACCGGCTCATCCGTACCAAGCTTACGGGCACCGATCTACTGCATCTGACCGGCTACTTCGTCACGGTGGCCATGCTTGGATTCCTGGCGATGGCCAGGTCTCTTGAGGGTGCTACTCTGCCGTCTTGGGTTTCAATCACGATTTTCGGCATCGCTGGCCTCGTGGCCCACAATGTCGTCTTCGTACTGCCGACGAGGGGTCAGACTCATGCCGGGTACTCCCATCATCATGACAGCCTTGTACGTTCACGGTCTCCCCCTTGCGTTACTTGCCGTCCTTCCCACTCCCTTCTTCTCCACTTCTTCACTCAGAAGAACGGACTGATGAATTGCCTATTCAACGTCGGACAGATGGCGTTGTCGCTGATTGCGGCAGCTTGTTTGGGAAGTGCCATAGGGTGGGCTCCGGGAGCCGAGCTGGGCGCGTGGGCGCTGGCGATCCTGCCTATCATGGTGTGTGTCCATGAAGCAGTGAACTACGGCCTCGTCGCAGCTGCTATCGCTCTTGAACACAAGGAGCCTTTTCTCCCGTGGTTTTGGCGCATAAGCTACGAAGACCGTTCGTACGCTATTCCCACTATCTACGCCGCTTCTACCATTAGCGCCCTGCTCATTCACTACATGGGGCACGAAGGCACTGTAGTGGTATTGATAGGCGTCTTCGCTATGTTCGCCCAGTCACGTCTCCTCAAAGAGTACGCGACAAAGGCCGAGGAATCCCGTACGGACGCGTTGACAGGCCTGTACAACCTCCGGTACTTGGAGGATTAGCTGAACAACGACCTGCACGCAGACACCGTCGTCTCCATCCTCTTCGTGGACGTAGACGGACTCAAAGGAATCAACACGATACATGCGGGCACGCAGCCGGAGATTCGGTCCTCATCCAGATCGGCGCCTACCTCGTCGAAAAATGGGCAAGGGAAACGTGATGCGCGCGGCGGAGATGAGTTTGTACTCCTTTGCCACGAAAGACACGTCCAGCGCAGCCGAGTTCGCGAGAGGCACTCTGCGTGAGCTGCAGAACGCCCGCCCGTTTATAACGGAACGCCTGTGAAGTGTGGCCTCAGTTTTGGGATCGCCACTTTTCCGGTACCTCCACTGCGGTCGAGAACTCGTCCGCCTTGCCGACAGGGCGATGTACCTCGCCAGAAAGGCGGAGGCAACACCGTCTACGTAGCCGATTCGCTGTAGGTCGGTTCAGCATAGGGGACGCGCCCTACGTTTCACTATCTCCACCCTATCGCGATCTTGAAGCCTGTGTTCCCTGCCCACCAACTGGCCCGGAAATTTGGCCGACTTGCCCCAAACCGCGGCCTTATGCATCTCCGAAGGCAAGTCTTTGTGGATAAAGGCCGCCAACTCCTCTACGGTGGTTCCCTCCGGAACGATGAAGAGGCGGGTCCGCATGGCCAGAGGCAGCCCCTTCTTTGCTGTAAACGCATTAAGCGCCATGTCCCAGATGGACTCCCTGAGTATGTCTAGCCCTTCACCTGTTTGTGACGAAACGGCAACCAGATTTCTGCCCGGTAGTCGCTCTCTCGCTGTCGCGATCATCTCTCGGGACTCGGGCAAGTCAGCTTTGGTCCCGACTATAAGCAGGGGTCGATCCTCGATGATGCCATCGACCTCCGATACTACGGACGGGGAGTCTGTCCAGCCCTCCGGGCTCCCGAGGGGCAAAACGAGAAGGAATCCACGAGCATCTTCTGCCGCTGCCAGATACATCCTTCCGCTCCCCTTGTTTTTTCACGGGCGCCTTCGATGAGACCGGGTATCTCAACCAGTTGGATTCGCGCGTCGTTGATTATGGCCGTGGCGGCGATGGGCCTGAGGGTGGTAAAAGGGTAATCCCCCACTGTCACGCTACTTTTGCACAGCGCCCTCAGTAACGACGATTTGCCCGCGTTGGGGGGCCCGAGCAGGACGAACCTCGCATCGCCGTCTCTGGGGACGAACAGCCCGTCGGCGTGCCTGACTTCCCTTCGCTTTCTCGTGGTTTCCATTTGAGAGAGGAGCCACTTTCGGAGATCCGCGTACGGTCCCTGTTTGTAGCCCGGGAGCATTTCCATGCATTCTCGAATGACCCGTGCCCTCTGGGGGCCGTCGGTTCCTTTCAGTCGCCTCTGGATTAGGCGTTTCATATCTTGATGCGGCATCGGCATAGCCGGTCACCCCTTTTCCTGTGCTGGTGGGTTGCCTCCCGCACGTTGGTCCCTCGGGTAACCGGTACTCTCAAAGAAGAGGGGCCGGCGACCCGGCCCCCTGGTTTTCAAGTTGTTCGCGACTTCGTTTGTCCTCTAGGAGGACATGTCGCGAAGGCGTGGGTGATGGGGACGGCCGCGAGAGGCGCAAAAGGGCATAGTAGCCCCTTGGAGTCGTCCCAAGACATGGACGATCCTGTGGCGATGAAGCTTCAGATTGGTGATGTCCTCACGCGTCATCCTCGCAAACCCTCCTTTGGCTGGCCTAGTCTTGCGCCTATGGCTTCGAGTCTACGGCTCATACTACCTTAGTGATATGAATTGTAGCCTTTTGTAATGCCGGACTGCAATACCGACAACTCGCTTAGTTCACTACCGGTAGATGGCCGCCTAGAGCCCGCTGACCCTTATTACCGTGAGCCCCATGGACTCCAGCTTATCGATATACGGGTTGATTCCGGCTAGGTCTGACGCGATGTGGCCCGATATGATGAGGTTCTTCCCCGTCGGGAACTCCTGCCTCAGTTTGGCGGCTTCTGCCGGGCTCAGGTGGATGTAGATCACGGTATCGGTTCCGTGGTCAAAGTAGAGCCTGGCCAAAGCGGAACCTCCGTTGGTACCCGCTCCGTGTACGACCACGACCTTCCCCGCTTTGTTGGCCATATCGCCCATGCGCAGTTCCACGTTCGTGGGGGCGTTTCTTATCTCAGGCACCGTGTTCAGAGCGGCGATGACGTCGGCTACGGTTGAGTCAGGTGTGGTGTGGCGATCCACCGCGTCCTGCATTATCCGGCGTCCGATCTCGTCTAAGGGGTTATGGATATTCAGGTATGGGATACCCAAGAGCCTGGCGAAGGACGGGGCGTGGTCGTAGTTGGCGGAGTGCCTGGCGAACGCCACCGCTTCTTTCATCTTCTTCACAGCGTCGCCGGCGGCTTCCGACGGAACCCCGTTTCTTACCATGAGTTCTGTATGGAGGTCAAACACTTCCGGGAACGTGGTGACCGAGGCATCGGGATGGTGGGCGAGAACGCAGTCAACTCCGAGTTGCTGCCCCACCAGTAGTTCAGGCACGCCCATGTCGATTCCGAACAGTATCTTCTTGATGTCCGTGCCCGGAACGTGGATCTTGGAATCAGCCGGCCAACGGGTCTGCCCCGCGAGGTCGACGGCGATCTGCATGAGTTCTTCAGTAGTGACTCCCGACGCCTTTGTCATAGAACTGCCTCCATTTCCGTGCGGCGTTACATTCCGCAAGATAGATGTGGGTTTTTTCCCTATGGGCACGGCAAAGTCCTGCTCGTATGCCCACATCCGGGAGGGTTATGAGGCGTTTTAGGGGTTTCCGACGAACTACTTCAGCATCGTCACCAACCGGTGCATGTTCTTCTCGGCGCACGCCTTTCCCGATTCGATCAAAGCCCGCGCCTTGGCCGGAGTGGGGAATCCCACATCCCAAACATCTGGCTGCAGGATGAGAGACGCGTGTTCGGTGAGGGTACGCTCGACTTCTCTCCTGCACGCCAAGGCGAAGCATCTCGAGAGAACGCCTATCACGTTATCCACTTTTTGCGGCTTCTCGGCGTGGGACCCCAAGTCGACAGCGACGATCTCTTGAGCTCCCATGCGTTCCAGCTCATCCACGGGCACCATGTTGCGGACCCCGCCATCCACCAGAGTCCTTCGGTGCAGCTTCTTCGGAACGAATACGCCCGGGAGCGATATGCTTGCTCGGATAGCTTCCGATATCTTGGCGTCGGTGATGTAAACTTTGCCCGTTTCACTGCCTAAGATGGAAGTCCGGTATCTCGGCGGGCGGTTTGTGAAAACCACCTCTTCGCCTGTTTCTACGTCCACCGCGGTGATGGCCACGGGCATCTGGGCGTCGCACAGGCGTTTTCCGCCTGTCAACCGGTCGCACCAGGACTCGATGAAACCTCCCCTAATGAGGCCCTTGACGCCCAGGGAGTGTGACCGGGGTCCTGCGTATGGGAACTCTATCGGCTCGTCGTCGATGGCGTCCTCCGATGCGGCAAGTGCCATTGCCCCGTCCTGAATACCGGTGATGTTCACCCCGGCAGCCAGGAGGCCGGCAACCGCTCCTCCGGCGCTGGTTCCCGCTATCATTGAAGGGGATAGTCCGTAGAGGCGCATGGCCATCAGGACCCCTATATGGGCAAAGCCCAGGACACCTCCGCCTCCCAGAGCCAAACCCCAGTGAGTCTCGTTGCGGGACAAAAGAATCCCTCCCTCCACTTACAGCGTATGCGAGGGAGAAACCGGTGGCGCCTCTCTTGGGTTTGGAAGCCTAAACGCAACTATGCAGGCAACAACTTCTATGGCGGCGACTATGGCGAACAGCGTCGGGAAGTTGCTGATCTGGAGGATCCACCCGCCCACCATGGTAAGGAGAGTTATGGGCGCCCCTATGGTGTTGTAGAGGCCCATTAGGGTCGCCCTGTTGCCTTCGACGGAAATGTCGAACACGTAGTTTGAGAAGCCTATCCACGTTCCTCCGAAGGATGTGCCCACGCAGAAATACAAGAGTAAGTAGAGTCCGTAGGCCATCGCCGAAGCTCCGCAAGAGACTGCCAATCTGGCTCCTAGAGCCAACAACGCCGTGGCGGTGGTCGTGAGGGCTACTATGCGGATGACCCAATGAGGGCCCTTACGATCCCCCAGGTACCCCCAGATGGGCCCTCCTATGACGGACCCCACCATTTGGGCGGACACGAACAAGCCCACGACGCTGACAGGAAAGTGGAGTTCTCTTTGGGCGTGAATGGCGAAGAACGGAAGGCACAAGTAGAACGAGCCGGTCAGCAGCCTCGTGACCATGAGTTGCCGGAACAGGGGGTTTTGGGCCCAGGCTGAAGGGAGCCTCTTCAAGTAGGTCCCTAAGGAGCTGTACTTCTCGGGCGTGGGCCCGCCCGGGTCTGCGATGAAATGCATGGCTGTGAGAGAGCAGCACATGAAGAAGGCCCCCAACGCCATGACCGTGAAGTAGTTGAGCGGGTAGTTGCCGTTGTGGCTAAGGAGCCGCTGTATCAGGAAACCGGCGACGAAGGAGCCGGAGCCCCCCACCGCCTGCATCGTGCCGAACAGGCGACCGCGGCGGTCCTGAGGGATGGTACGCGCCACAATGTCCATCCAAGGGAGACCGCCAAATCCGTCGGCGAAGGCGAACACGGTCAAAGCCGCGAAGAACACGGCCAGAGCCCACTGTGGGTTCTTTTTGGCAATGAGCGCGGATAGGGCCAGGATCGCTCCCGCCGAACGCATGACGTAACCGGCTCGCATCATGAAGGGCTTCTTCATTGGCCGGTTTTCGATGAACCCCGCAACGAAAATCTGGGGCATCAAGTATCCGAAGCTGCGGATCGAACTCACCAACCCGATTAGAAATGGTGAGCTCGTAAGGGTGCTCGCGAACGTCGGAAGCACCGTGTTGCCTTCCAGGAACGCCGTACCGATGTTGAAGTTGGCTCCATCCAATATGAACGCCCATTTGTTGCGGGCTGTCAGCTTGGGGTCGATGAAAGCGCCGGCCCTTGGTTTTTCTGTCGCGGCCACAATATGACCTCCGGTTCTCCTATGCGTCGGTGGCTTTCTCCCTGCCCCGTCTATCTAGTCTCTATCAGGCAGGCACTTGCCCGCCCAGGAGATGCCTAGTCTGGCCAGGGTGTCTTCGGTTGGGACACCCTGATCGGTCCAACCGGATTGACGGTAGTACGCCAGCTTTGCTCTCTCCCATTCCTCTCTAGACATCTTGGACTCTGAAAGCGGGCCCGCGGGGAGCGCTTCGAAGAACCTGTCAGGTAGTCTTTCGTCCGAAGCGGTCATGCCTTCCCGTAAGTTCACGATCCTTGCCAAAGTGTATGCCCTTTCCGCGACGGCCAGGATTTCCGCGGTCCCGGTTTTCCAGCCCGTTACCGCCGTAACCAGGTCGACCATTTGGAAAACGGTCCACGGCATGAAGGTGCATATCACCGCGCAATCGTAGAAGTGGCGGTACTTGGTTATGGTGCGAAGCAGCGTTACCTTCTCCAAGGACAGATCGAGAGGGGGCAAAGGCACCGAGCCGACTCCCATCGCCCTGGCGTCATTTGCGCCCTTGCCTTCCTTCGCGTAGGGGATGTCATGCATGTTGTGCTGGTGATCCGCACCGGTTATGGATAGGCCGTACCCCAAGCCTAAGCCCCATTCTTGCCTGGGGTCGTGCATGGGGATCTCCTGCTTTCTGGTATGCATGGCGAGGGCTTGGGCGCCTCTGCCTATCCTCTCGGCAGCCCTGACCGAACCCTCAGCCAGAAGATCGCCGATGCCTTCTCTTCCCACGATCTTCTCCAACACGGACAGCATGGCCGGGCCGTTCCCAAAGGTGAGTTCCAGGCCGCCGGTATCTTCCAGGGTCAAAAGGCCTTTCTCGAAACATTCCATAGCGAATGCGACGGTAACGCCCGCCGAGATGGTGTCCAAACCGTAAGCGTTGCAGATTTCGTTGGCTTTGCAGACGTATCGAACATCCCCAATGCCGCATGCAGAACCGAACGAGCCCAACGTCTCGTACTCCGGCCCACCGTATCTCCGGTCCACCTTAAACGGCTCTGTTACCTCCACAACCCTCTTGCAGCGGATTGGGCATCCGTAGCATGAGTCGCGGTCCACCAGGACCGCATCGTTCATAGTCTGGCCTGTAATTCCTTCGTAGCCCTCAAAGAGGCCTTCCGTGAAATTCCTTGTGGGGAGTCCGCCCGCCACCTGCTTGTTCTTGACTCCTCCTGTTGTGCCGAACTCGTGGAGGCCCCAGGAGAGGTCTTTCCAGTTACGCATGAACCAGGAGGCGATTTCCCGGACTTTATCCTTATCGGCCAAGAACACCGGCTGGTGCCCCCTGGCGGCGACTGCTCGGAGTTTCTTGGAGCCCATTACCGCCCCTATGCCGCTTCGTCCGATGTAGTGAGTGACATCGTTCGCGATGCCCGCGAACCTAACGAGATTCTCTCCCGCAGGACCGCATTGGCACGTGCGGATGAGGTTGTCGCCCAGTTCGTCGCGTATGAGGTCTTGGGCTTCGCCGGTGGTTTTTCCCCAGATGTGAGACGCGTCTCGTATCTCTATTTCCCCATCGTGGACCCAGAGGTACACCGGGGTTTCCGACGCTGAGGTCACCACCAAGGCGTCAAAGCCCGCCCTGCGCAGCTCGGGGCCGAAGAACCCGCCTCCCTCACCCACTCCAAACCCACCGGTAAGGGGAGAAATGGCGCCAGCGGCGCTTCTGCCCGTTCCGGGGAGAGGCGCGCCGGTGATAGGGCCGGCAGCGATGATCAGAACGTTCTCTGGGCCAAGCGGGTCTACCCCTGGCTTCGTCAGCCTCAAGAGCTCCCTTGCGATCAGCCCTGTGCCCCCGAAATACAACCGGTAGGTCAGGGACGGAAGAGTCTCTTTTCGGACCGTCCTTGTGCCCAGGTCTACATATCCTATGGTCCCGATTAGTTCGTCTGCCATAGTAAGCCCTCCTAGTGTCATTACGCTGGTATTCGCCATAAGACCACACAAATCCCTTTTGATGTATACTCGTCCGAGGAGGGGAGCACATGACAACTTACTACTTAATCAGGCACGGAGAAACCGAAGCCAACAAGTCAGGCATATTGCAGGGGCACCTGGACGTTCCCTTGTCAGAGACCGGGCGCAGGCAATCAGAGCTGGTAGCCCAGGCCCTATCCCAGGTGGAGTTCGATGAGATCTTCTCCAGCGACCTCTCTCGCGCCCTGGACACTGCCAAGGCCATCTTGGCCGCACAGAAAAGAAGGCGTACAGAAGGGGTCACTGTAGATGAGGGGCTTCGAGAGACCCATTGCGGCATCCTCCAGGGCAAAACCTTCGCGGAAGTGGAGCAGTTGTGGCCGGAGGTATACAGGGGGTTGAAGAGCGACCCGCTTAACGCCCCTCGCCCCGGAGGCGAGTCCTACATTGAGTGCTTTGGGAGAACCGTCACAGCGTTTCAACGAATTCGGAAGTCATGCGCGGACAAGGGGCTCCGGGATGGAGTCGTAGCGGTGGTCGCCCACGGCGGAACCATTCGTAACCTGCTCGCTTACGCCAAAGGACGAACCGTTGACCCCGGCGAGGCCTCCGTAGCCAACTGCTCCATCAGCATACTAGAGGAAGCAGGCGACCGGTTGGCTGTCCGCCAGGAAAACGCGGTGGAACACCTACTGTGCATGGGGTTTGACCCCAGAGAAAAGTCCCAGATCTACAAGTGGTAGAAGCGATAGACCCATCAAGGGACGCCCCTGAGGGAGATCAGCGCATGCACCGTTATGGTAGGGTTCTAGGTCTTGGAGAATGCTCGTCCCAAGGCCCTGGTGATGACGTCCCAGATCACGCGGAAAATGTTTCCCTTGGGGACGTCCGCGCCCGCGACTATGTCTGAACGGCCAACCTCCTGCCCGTCTACCGTGTAGATAACTTCGCCGACCTTCTGGCCGCGTTGAAGGGGAGCTTCCAGATCGGGCCTGAGTTCGACCTCGTAGGTCAGCGAATCCGCCTGCCCTTTTTCGACGGTGGCCCCCAGACCAAACGGTGCCACGGCGTCAACCCACTTCCCGCTTCCTTTCCACACCCTGGCCTTTGCGACCACGGCGTCGACTTCGGCCATAGACACATACGAGTAGTTGGCGTAGGCCCAGTCCAGCATCGAGGTGACAAGCGCAGTCCGTTCCCGCTCTCCCTCATCGATTGACTTCCCCCGGGCGGAGCCCATCACGATGGCGATCAGGTCTAGGCCGTCTCGTTCACACAGGACGACGGTATTGAAGCCCGCTTTGGTCGTGAAGCCGGTCTTCAGGCCGTAACAGCCTGGATAGGACCAAAGCAGCCTGTTTCGGTTAAACTGGGGGGCCATTTGAGACTGGCCCGGGGCGGTGTACTCGAACTCCTTGAGCGCGTGGTACGGCAGAGCTTCAGGATGCACCATGGTGTACGCAGTCACAAGTCTCATGAGGTCGGATACGGATATCCGGTTATCGTCAGAGAGGCCGTGCGGGTCCACAAAGTGGGTGTCATTCATCCCCAGGGTCTTGGCCTTCTGGTTCATGCGGTCAACGAAGCTCTGCACGTTGCCGGCCAGGTGTTCGGCTACTGCCACGCAGGCGTCGTTGCCGGACATAACGGTGATGCCCTTTATGAGGTCCTCCAACTTAACCTCGGAGCCTACCAGTATGTACATTTTTGAGCCTTGGGTTCTCCAGGCGAGTTCAGACACTTTCACCATATCGTTTATGGCTATCTCTCCGCTGGCGATGGCGTCAAATAGCACGTATAAGGACATGATCTTGGTGAGGCTCGCCGGCACAAAGGCGGTATCAACGTCTTTGGACAAGAGCACTCGGCCTGTCTTTAGGTCCGCCACCAAATACCCGTCAGCCTTCACCTCCGGCGGAGCACTTGCCGCCAAAGCGATGCCGGAAAAGGCTGAAAGTAGCGACGCGCATGCCAGAAAGAAGGATATGAGCGCGCGAACGAGGAAGTGCCGCCTGCCTAGTGAGAACATTGATCCGACCTCCGAGAGTTTTCTATGACATCAGGTTGGAGTCTGATGAGGTGATCTAAACGTATATCATTTCGGCGTGCTTGTGCAACTCTGTCGGTATGACAGTGAATGTAAGGCGATGAAAAAACCCTATCGTTGATGGGAAGAGGGCTCGGAGTGCCCGTATGTCCCGAGGTCTTGGGCGGGCTCCCGACTCCCCGGATGCCCGCGGAGATCATCCCGGTAGACGGTGAACGATCAGTGAGCCGGGGAGCCCTCGTCCGCACTGTAGACGGCGCCGACGTTACTAGGCAGTACCTGGAGGGAGCCCGGCGTGCCCTGCTTCTGGGGCTACAGGCCGGATGCTACAAGGCGATTCTGAAGGCGCGGAGCCCTTCTTGCGGGCTCGATAAGGTGTATGACGGCACGTTCTCCAAGCATCTCTGCCAAGGCCACGGTGTGTTCGCGGAACTTCTGCTATCTCACGGTTTCCAAGTCTACACCGAGGAGGACCCTGGAATACCGGAACTATAGCGGAGTTTCGGCGTAGTTATCTATAGAAGTACATTTAGGGAGGGCACGCCCGTGTTAAGGAAGAACGGACTCCTCATCTCCGCTTGTGTCGTGTTGATCCTTTCTTTCCTGGCCCAAAGGACCGGACAGACCGGCATCTACGCTAAATCGTGGGTCGACCTCGGACGGGTTCTGCAGTACATGGCCGTATGGCTGGGGGTCTTATGGGTTTCGGTGACGGGAATCTACCCGGTGTTTTTCGCGAAGAAGTGCCCCTATTGTTCACATAATTTCTGGCATCCCTCAGTATTGGAGAAGTCAGAGTCTACGGTCTACGGCGGCGGCTTTGACAGCGAAGGCGCCGGTCTCCCGCCTATTATCAAGCGGACCTACAGTTGTCCTAAGTGCGACTACCAACGGTGGTTCCACAAAGTGCCCGAAGTGATTTGGGGTCTTCCCTATATCCCGAAGAGAGTCGCCGTATCGTTGAACCCGACGGAGATGGAGAAGGTAGACCGGATATACGACAAGGCCAGAGAAGACATTGTGAAGAACACGCCGTACAAGACCTACGACGATTGGAAGGCGTATCTCTTGCGCTTACAGGGCACGGATGGGGAGAGACCTGGAAAACAAGACATACGGTAAAGGCGACGAGCTACGGCGGCACCGATTCGCCGCTAGTCGGCTACGCCACAAAGAGGAAACCCAAGGCAAGGGATATCACCCGTATGACACCGGTTATAGGTCTCTTGAACTTCATGTTGTTTGCTTCGATGGTCAGGTCAAGTGAGAACATGACGCTGTAAAGCACGCAGAATGCGAGCACCAGAACCCACTTGCCGCCCATAAGCCATCCGGCTAGAAGGCTTGTCGCGGTAAATATCAGGGACCCCAACACGAGGTAACTCGTGACTAAGTGTTGACGGCTTACGGGGAGAAACAGGCCTTTGCCGTGTTTTTCTATGAGCGTATTGAGCTGCTTCTTTAGTATCTCGCTAAGGTTGGCATAGGCGGTCATGATGAGCACAACCCCAATTGGAGCTTTGGCGATAGGATCCCCAATGAAAGGCAGACCGTCAAGAAGAGGCGTTTTGGCGACGAGTACGCCCAGAACAACGAACCCAAGAAGGACGATCAGAACACGGTCACTCGTTCTGACCGTAGATATAACCCCTTTGAGAAAGACGGCGTTGTGCCTTTTCAGCGGCAGACGGTACAGAAGAAGACTGTGTCTACGAACGGCATTCCGCTCGGCGGTTATCTGAGCCATTCGGGCCATGTCGAAGCGGCTCGCTACTGACGTCATCTCATCCAGGAAAGCCATGTCCCTGTAATACTTTGAAATATCGAGGACGCGCATTTTTAGGAAAGTCCAGTACACGGACCAGAGGGTGATCCCGCCAACCAGAAGCCAACGCACTGCGGATGCATTTGCCCACAACCCCGCCGAGGACAGGACATATGCAGCGGCCAACCGGCTCATCTTCTTCGCGTCGTGATACCGCATCCACGAAAGGAGGACCCCCGAATACAGATAGCCTCCAATCAATAGCGTATTCGCTATGATCTGAGGGCTTAACCGAAACCCATCCACCAGTCCCGCGAAAAACAGGGCCGTCGGCATGTTCTTGGCAAGTGTCCAAACGTGTTCTGCCGCCAGGACCCTCCTGAAGTACGACGTGTGGTACAGATGATGCAGAGTTGCCGCGTTTACCGTTATGGGTGGCGTCTCTTGGATGAATGTGCGGTAGGCATTCATGATGGTAAGAGCGCCAAGCAGGTAGTAGACTTGTTTCGACTCCGGCGGGAACCCCGTACCGCCGCCCATGGCTAGTGCGAGGAGACGGTTGCCTAGGAATGCAAGTCCTAAGATGAGACCCAGCAGTGAGGGCCAGTAATGTCTCAGCATGTTCCTGGTGGTCCGGAGCCTGTGCTTTATGATCGCTCCATAGACCTTGCTCATAGCGGTCCCACTCCTCCTACGAGCGACAAGTAAACCTGCTCTAGGGTACTGCAGGGCCTCAACGAGTGGTCCCGAATGATCTCTTCTTTTGTGCCGCTTACCACGACCTTGCCCCGGTGCAGTATAACGAACCTGTCACACAGACCGTCCACCATGTCGAGCAGGTGCGTGGATAGCAGGACCGCCTTCCCCTTCAGCTTGCACTCTCTCAGTATCTCTTTGAAGACGCTAATCTGCTTTGGATCCAACCCCGTAAAAGGCTCATCCGCCAACAGCAACTCAAAGTCCCTCAACAGTGATAATGCGATCATCAACTTCTGCTTTGTTCCTTTGGACATGACAGATGGGACTTTCGCCAGATGGTCGCCCAGCTCGAGCCTCTGGACGACCTCTTCGATGGACAAACGGTTCTTGGGGTAGAGCGCCTTTAGGAAGTGTAGGTGCTCCAGCATGGTGAGTTCCTCATAGAACACGGGCGTATCGGGGATATAGGAAACCGGAAAATCCTCATTCTTGAACCCGGATATGTCTTTCTCCCAAATCCGAATCACACCGCTTTGGGGCTTAAGATGACCGATTACATGCAAGATCGCTGTTGTCTTGCCGGCCCCGTTTGGACCGATGAGACCCACGATCTCGCCTCGTTCCAGTTGGAACGATACCCTGTCAAGCGCCAGCACATCGGGATAGGAGAAAGACACCTGGTCAAACGAAAGGAGCATTACGTCACCCCTTTTCAAGCGGTATTCGGTTCCAGATGCTTACGTTTTAATGAAGCGACGATGCCGCCTCTTTATCGCGTATGAGTGAGGGGATTTGCCGGTAGTGAGACTAGAGATGGTGCCGAAGGTGGGATTTGAACCCACACAGGCGTACGCCTACGGCGCCCTGAACACCGCGTGTCTGCCATTTCCACCACTTCGGCACTGCTACGTTAGTCTAGCACAGAGTCTCATCGGTTTCAACAAAAACCCCGCCATGTCGTGAACCGGAGGGTGTTGAACCTGCCTAAGCAGGTGGGTGCCTCCCAAAGCTTTTGTGTTTCCGCTAACTACACGGCCTACACGCCAGAAGGAGGTCAGGCTCCCTCTTTCACGGTGTTGGCTCAAACTCACCGTGATCCACGAGCACAGCAGGGCAGATACTGTCAGTTGATGCCCTGTCTATCTTGTGTAACGATCTTATCACCGTCAGGAGACGGTCCGCAACATGAAGGCGAGCGGAAACTTGTGGAAGATTGTTCCTTGCCCAGCCTGATTAAGTAGACTATTATCTTCCCTTAAGGGGTTCGGCCCATGCGTTCGTCACGGTACTTGGCTCTCTCGGCGGTCATGGCAGCTCTGTCTGTAGTCCTCACCAGGTTCGCGTCAGTACGAGTGGCGATAGCAGGCGTTGAAGGTGTCCGGCTTGACTGGGCGCTTTGCCCAACATGCTGGCAGGCGTGATAATTGGCCCGCTCTACGGCGCCCTTTCAGGAGCCGTATCAGACATTATCGGTTTTGCGTTAAGCCCCCTGGGCGGCGGATACATGCCCCACTTCACCCTCACCGCCGCTTTAGCCGGCGCCATCCCGGGCTTCGTCTACCGGACTATTGACCGCCGTAGAGCCAAGGGAATAACCAGAACTAGGGTGCCGTCGTTGTGGCTCATTATCCTGTCAGTTGGGGTCAGCGGCCTATTGGTTTCCCTCGGGCTCACTCCGTATTTCCTGAACACCGTGTTCGGGCTCCCGTATGAGGCGCTGATTCCTGCCAGGGCGGCGGCCGTCGCCATCGAAGTCCCGGTCTACTCGATACTTATACGAGCCATTGTGACAAGGTACGGCTTGGCGGGAAGCCGCAGGTGAACCTTGAGCGCATGTCGCCGACCTAAAGGGCGATCGTTTGGAATGCAGCCGCCCGGCCTAGAACAACGAGAGCTGGTCCCCTCAGGCAACCCTTCAAGGACGCCTTCGTCCTTTAGGGTCTCACAGACCTTCTTGCCCAGCTTGGTGCGCTTTCTGAAGTCGTCGATGGACGTGAACTCCCCTTCTTCCCGCGCCGCCACTATGGCTGCCGCAGCTTGGCCGCCCAGTCCCGGTATGGCTACGAACGGAGGGATCAAGGTCTTTCCGTCCAGCACATACTTTGTCGCCATTGACCGGCTTAGCGAGGGCAAGCCCGAAGTCTACTCCCTTCCCTTCATGTCCAAGGCGACTTCAAGGGCCGACGCTTGGCTTTGTTCCTTCGCTTTGGCGCCCGCCGTGCCGTTTATGCGTTCGATGAACTTGCGCCAGTCGTCTTCACTTTGGCGGATCAAGTCGGTAGTGAGAGCGGAGCCGTGGAAAGTGAAGTAGGCGGCCGCGAACGCTTCTGGATGGTGAACCTTGAAGTAGGCGATGCGAAAGGCCGTCGTCACGTAGGCGGCCGCGTGTGCCTTTGGGAACAGGTAGCTTATCTTGAGGCAAGACCCGATGTACCACTCCGGTGTTCCGGCTTCTCTCATGATGGCCAGGTCTTCCTCTGACGGGGCTTTCCCTTTTCGGACTTTCTCGGCTATTCCAAAGGCAACGGCTGAATCCACGCCAAGCTTCATCAGGTGTTGAAAGATGTCTTCTCTGGTGGCGATCACCTGGTCCAGGGTTGCTACGCCTTCCTTAATCAGATCCCTAGCGTTATTGGCCCACACGTCGGTCCCGTGGGACAACCCCGATATCCTGACCAGATCCGCGAACCGGGTCGGCCGGGTCTCCGTGAGCATGTTCCGGACAAAGCGCGTGCCAAACTCAGGGATACCGAGAGCGTCGTCCGGATTTTGGCCCAAGAACAACCTCATGGTCGCCGGGTCATCCAAGGGAACGGTAGTCGGGTCAATCCCCGTTAAGTTGTGGAGCATCTTTAGCACCGTGGGGTCGTCGTGCCCCAGGATGTCGACTTTCACCAGCCGCCCGGAAATGGCACCGTAGTCAAAGTGGGTGGTCATAGCTCCCGCTTGCCTGTCATCCGCCGGATATTGAATCGGCGTGAAGTCCAAGACATCCTTCCCCTCGGGGATGACCATTACGCCCCCCGGGTGTTGTCCCGTTGTCCTCTTGACGCCCTCAATGCCAAGGGAAAGGCGGACCTCCTCCGCTCTCCGGAGGGTCTTGCCTCTATCTTCCGCGTAGTGCTTCACGAAACCGAACGCGGTTTTCCTGGCTATGGTGCCGATGGTGCCCGCCCGGAAGACGTTCTTCTTCCCGAGGAGCTCTTCGGCGAAGCGGAACATCTCTCCCTGTTCTTCTCCCGAGAAGTTAAGGTCGATGTCTGGGACTTTCTCCCCCTTGAAGCCCATGAACGACTCGAAAGGTATGTCTTGGCCATCTCTCCGAAGCTCTGCGCCGCAGTTTGGGCAAGACTTGGGCGGTAGGTCGAAACCCGAACCGTAGGAAAGTCCGGTCTCGAAATCGCTCCACCTGCACTTGGGGCAAACATAATGAGGCGATAGGGGGTTCACCTCGGTGATCCCCGTGCAAGTGGCTACCAGGGACGAGCCGACCGAGCCTCTCGAGCCTACCAGGTAACCATCGGATAGAGACTTCTGGACCATGCGCATGGCTATGACATACAGAGAAGCGAATCCGTTTCCGATGATAGCGCCGAGTTCCTTCTCTAGGCGTTTTTGGACCAGTTCCGGGAGAGGATCGCCGTAGATCTCCTTAGCGCCCTTAATCGCCGCTTCTCTAAGACTCTCGTCGGCGCCGGGGAGCGACGGGAAATAGGATCCATCTGGGACAGGAGTAGATTTTCGACCGAATCAGCTATTGCCCTCGTGTTGGCTACAATACTTCGTGAGCGACTGCTTGTCCAGGTATGAAGATGCTTCTTCGATGAGTTCCGCCGTACTTCGCAGATAGACCGGCGTGGGCTTTTCGCCGTCCGCCATCCCTTTGCCGGCCAAGAGAACCGTGCGATAGATGGCCTCATCCGGGTCAAGGTAGTGGACATCGCATGTCATCACGCATGGACGCCCGACGGATTTCCCAAGTTCGTAGATGGTCTTGTTTATCTCGGCCAGGGCTCCCCTATCCCGGACGGCGCCGGACTCAACCAAGAAGGCGTTGTTGTCCAGGGGCTGAATCTCGAGATAGTCGTAGAAAGACGCGATCCGGAGGAGCTCCTCCCTGGGTTTGCCCGATAGGACCGCCCTATACAACTCCCCGGCCTCGCAAGCCGAACCTATCAAGAGGCCCTCTCTCTTGGATACAAGCAGATCCCTGGGTATCCTGGGAGTTCTGTAGAAATGTTTGAGATGGGACTCGGTAATCAACTCATAAAGGTGCCTTAGTCCCCTATCGTTCTTAGCCAGGATGATCACGTGGAAAGCGTGGCCCTTGGGTTCCTTGTCCTCGATCAGGTAGCCTTCCACGCCGTAGATGATCTTCACTCCGTACCGCTGTCCAAATGAGGCAGCGTCAGGGAAGGACTGGACAACGCCGTGGTCGGTAACGGCGATGGCCGGATGTCCCCACTCTTTTGCCCGCGCCACTGCTTTTTCTAGGTCCAAGACGGCGTCCATGGCGCTCATCTTGGTGTGCAAGTGCAGTTCAACGCGCTTTTCGGGCCAATTGTCGGGGCGGACGTCAATCTCGGCGAGACATATGTCTTTGTCGTTGGTGACGACTATCAGCGGGTCGCCGTCAAAGCGGTCGACATCGGTTCTCCCGCGGGCTACTATCGCTCTGCCCACTTCGATGTCTTCCCTCTTGGCTTCCTGGTACGGTAGCCTGACTCTCAAAGAATCCATCATGTCGGTTATGGTGAAGGTGCCGTCGAACCTGCCTGCTTGGTTCTGCCGCCAGTTCACTTCGCATACCCGGCCAAAAACCGTCACCTTTTTCTTTTCCCCGCCGGTAATCTCACTGAGCGGGATGGCTTCATCCTTTGACGGAGGCTCGAAACGCGCGCCCGAATTGCGTCTTCTACCCGGGCCCTTAGTTTCTTCTTGGGTCTGTCTGGGTTCGGGATCCTTGAATGCCTTTAGGAGGGCTTCGGGGACCGCCCAGCGGACAGTTTCCAGGCCGTGGACTTTCTTTTTGATCTCTTGGCGCGCGGTGGCAAGCAAAGATTCCAGGACGCCTTTCTCATAAGACCTAGCTACCTTGGTCCATTCTTTGGGGTTAGGCGCGTCTACGCCGATGGTCCACATGCAGTCTTGGTCGGAGCCTCAACGTACCGGACGGAGAGATGCCCTAGGAGGTCTACTCGGCTATCTCGCCGACTTGGACTATTTGACTTACGCGAAGGTCTTGAGAACCTGGTTCCACTCTGACGCTCATTCACGAATCCCCCGCGGCTCTGTGATGTCTTTGGGCACCGAGGGCACGTTGGGGTAGGCCCGGTACGTCACCGCGTCTTCTTATTTCCTCAGTGACGAGGTCATAAGCGCGGACACCATGTTCTCGGCGCGTACGCTACCTACTACTTTGCCGCGGAAAAGAGCACTCCTCCATCGCGTCCACACGCTATACCCAAATCCGCTTCCTTTGCTTCGCCGGGCCCGTTGACCGGGCAACCCATGACCGCGATGCGTATAGGCGTCTTGAGCCCCTCACCCTCCGGGCTATCTCCTGGGCTACCGGAACCAGGTCAACTTGAGTGCGGCCGCAAGTCGGGCACGATATCACGTCTGGACCAAACGAAGACACGCCTACCGCCTGCAATATGTCCTGGGCCGTCCACCTCATCGGCGCACGAACCGGTCAAAGAAACCCTTACAGTGTCTCCCAATCCGATGGTCAAGAGCGAGGCGATTCCGGCCGTTGATTTGATTATCCCGGCGATTCCCGGTCCCGCTTCGGTAATGCCGATATGGAACGGCCACTTGGTTTGCCTGGCCATCAAGGCGTACGCCCGCACCGTGTCGGGGACGCTTGAGGACTTTAGAAGAGGACGATACCCGTCGCTTTGTTGTCCTCCAAGAACGATAGGGTTCTCTTAGCGGCTTCTACTATGGCCTCGGGGGTCGGCGAACCGTAGCGCAGAAGGAGGTCTTTTGGGACGGACCGCTGTTGACGCCTATGCGGATCGCCGCGCCGACTTCCTGTGCCTTCATGGCCCCGGGCAGACGGGTCTCCGGGCCGCCTATGTTCCCCGGGTTGACCCTTACCTTGTGGGCCCCGTTTTCCAGGGCCAAAATGGCGAGGTTGTGGTCAAAGTGAATATCCGCGACTATGGGGCATGGAACCTGTCTCCTGATGGATGAGATGGCTTCCGCGGCTTCCTTGTCCAATACCGCCACCCGGACTATGTCGGCGCCCGATTCCACCGCTTCTCTGATTTGAGATACCGTACTACGGACATCCCGCGTGTCGGTCATGGTCATGGTCTGGATGGAAACCGGGTTTCCTCCCCCAATAACTACCTCGCCGCATCTCACCGGGGTTGTTTCGCGTCTTTTGTAGATGATGTCTTGAGCGTCCAAAGCAGTCAACCTCTCCCCAAGTGGTCCCTATGGAGTTCTCACGAGCTACCTTACGAGTCGGAGAATGTCCTTGAAAGTGATGAACACGAACAATGCCATGAGCAGGAAGAACCCGAGAAAGTGCACCATACTCTCCTTTTCGGGATCGATGGGTTTACCCCTTATGGCTTCAATTCCGAAGAAAATGAGCCTGCTGCCGTCCAAAGCCGGGAATGGCATCAGGTTGAACAGGGCTAAGTTGGCGGACAGGATGCCTACGATGTACAACAGCTGCGCCAAACCTGTGCGAGCGGCCTCGCCTAGGATCTGTGTGATACCGACAGGCCCCGTGACTTCCGGCGCCACTTTGCCGACGAGCATTCCTATGATCCCGCTGATCCACGCGACGCTGACGTGATAGGTCTCTTGGAACCCGGATATGAGTCCCGTTAGGAGCCCGACCCGGGTGAGTTCCATGGTCGGCCTAACGCCTATTACTCCTACGCCGCTCATCTCGATGGGAGTCATCTGAACCTCACGAATCTCCCCGTCTCTCTTTACGGTCATCCCGATGTCTTGGCCCGCCTTGACCTGTATGACCTGGACCATTTCGTCCCAGGTCTCAACCGGTATGCCCGCTACGGAAGTGACTGTGTCCCCCGCTTGGATTCCCGCTTTTTCTGCCGGATATCCGGGAAGGACCTCCAAGATGCGAGTAGTGGGGGTGTTGATCCCCACCAAAGAAAAGACCAAGAAAAACGCCAGAGCGGCCACAAGGAGGTTGAAAACCGGTCCCGCCACTATGATGAACGCCCGTCGTCCGGGCGACTGGCTTGAGAGGAGCCGTTCTTTGGGGATGACTTTGTCCTCGTCCCGATTAGGGCCTTCTTCCCCGGCGAACCTGTTGAACCCTCCTACCGGGATCAAACGGACCGTGTATCTGGTCTCATCCTTCTGTTTTGAATAAAGGATAGGGCCGAAACCGATGGCGAACTCATGGATATACACACCCATAAGCCTTCCCGCGAGAAAATGCCCAAGCTCGTGAAAAGTAACGAGAACACCCAAAAAGAATAGGGCAAGTATGACCTGCGACAAATATCATCGTCTCCTTAAGCTCATGAGTTCCCAGGTTCGCGAAATGGCCCGGTCCCGCTCCTCTTCCAGCACTTCTAGGCTAGTGGCGGCTCTCGGATGGTATTCTTCCATAATCTCCGACAGAACCCCGTACATATCCAGAAAACCTATGCGTCCTTCCAGGAATCCTCGGACCAGCACTTCATCGGCCGCGGACAAGACGCACGGTGCGCATCCGCCCATGCGTCCCGCCCGATACCCTAACAATAGAGACGGGAACCTGGCAGTGTCCGGTTCCTCAAAGGTCAGCGTGTCGAGGTACGGGGAAAGTGATTTGACGCATCCTGTCGTTCTTGCCGGATACGTCAGCCCATAAGATATGGCCAGTCGCATGTCGGGCCTAGCGAGTTGCGCCTTTGTTGAGCCGTCTCTATAAGTGACCATGGAATGGACGATGCTCTGCCTGTGGATTACGACTCTTATCCTGTCGTAGTCCAGCCCAAACAGGTAATGGGCCTCCATGACCTCGAGCGTCTTGTTGAACAAAGTGGCCGAATCGACGGTAACTTTCCTGCCCATATCCCATGTGGGGTGCTTTAGGACTTCTTCGGGAGTGACTTCCCGCATCTCATCCACAGTGCGTTCTCTAAGGGCTCCCCCCGAAGCCGTCAGCACGATTTCCTGGATGTCCTCACGAGACTCTCCCTGAAGGCACTGGAAAATGGCTGAGTGTTCCGAGTCTACGGGTATGAACCGGTCGGGGTTTGCGGTTATGTACGGTCTCAACAGCTCTCCCGCTGAGACTAGAGACTCCTTGCCCGCGAAGGCAATCCTTTTCCGGCGCTCCAGGAGGAAAACAGCGGCCTAACACCTTCGAACCCGGGTATGGCGTGAAGCACCACTTCCACGTCAGCCAAAGACGCGGCCTTCTGGACCCCGAAACTCCGGCCACAATCTCCAAATCAGATAGACCGAAGCTATCCTTAGCTCCCAGCGCCTTGGTCGCAGCTTCTTCGTCAGACAGGGCCAACAGCTTTACGCCGAACTCCTTGGCTTGGGATAGAGCCATCTCCCAGCGGGTACCTGCTGCCAAAGCCAGCACTCTTAGGTCGGGGTTCTCGCGGATCACCTGGAGAGCCTGGGTTCCGATGGAACCGGTGGAGCCCATGTATGCTGCAGTCCTCAATCGCGGACACCATCCTCGTGGGGGATAACGCCGGAAACCCAGAGCCCCTTAATGAGGATGGCGGCCAATGGGCCGTACACTAGACCGACCGTGCCAAACATCCTGAACCCGACGTAGAGCGACGTTAGAGTAGCCAGCGGATGCAGGCCCATTTCGCGCCCTACCAGATGGGTCTGGGCGAGCTGCCTCAAGAGCGAGACGGTCCCGTACAAAACCAGGAGCCCAACCGCCGTCGCGGGAGCTCCCCAAATGGCCTGGTAAAGGATCCAAGGGAAATAGACCAGTCCGGGACCCACTACCGGGAGGATGTCCATGACGGCCAGGAGTATGCCCAAACCGACGGCGTATCGCGACCCGACCAGGGTAAGGCCCAGGACGTTGATGATCATGGTGAGCATCACAAGCACTGCCTGCGCCCTCAGGAAACCGGCGACACCGCCCAAGATGTCAACTTCTACGTGCTTGAAACTCCTAAAAGTTTCCGGAGGCACGACGCCGCGCACGAAAGATGCGATCTTCATCCGGTCCTTCATAACGAAGTAGGCCGATAGGATGGTGAACATCAGCATTACCAGGAACAGCGGGACTCCTCTTACCAATCCGCCCGCTCCGCTTAAGACTCGAGACAACAACACATCTAAACGGGCCCATTGCTCTTGAGCGGCCTTGGCCAAAGGCTCCGGCAACTGGGACGATATGTCACCCACTGCCCGGAGCACCTCGGTTACCACGCTATTGAACTCGGTGTAGTATTGGGGCAAGTACCCGTACAAGGCGGTCAATTCTTCCACGATCCTGGTGACTGCCCAAGTCACTAGAGAGAGCAAGATGGTCACAAGCACTAGGACTACTATGAGGGCGGAGCGCGACCGTCCCATCCTTGTCTTCTTTGAGATGGCCGTTACTAAGGGGTCCAGAAGGAACGCGAGGAAGATGCCCAAGGCGAAGGGCAGGACATAGCCCAAGACGTAGCGGAAGAACACGTAGATCGCTACAAACGTGATTGTCAGATATCCTGTAGTCTTGACTGTCAAATCGCGCACGCCTCCGGTCAGAGACTGGACAACATCCCGCTAAGAAAACGAATCAACAGGCCGCCGGCCCCGGTGAACAAAAGACTGTCGAACCTGTCCAGAACTCCTCCGTGTCCCGGGATCACTTTACCCGAGTCTTTGGCCCTGCAGAACCGCTTTAGAAGGGATTCCGTGAGGTCTCCCAGTTCCCCCAAGACGCCAAGAAGGAGTCCGGCTCCAAGCGCGAAAGGCACCGTAAAGCCCAGATAGCTCGAAAGGATTCCGCCCGCCACAGCGGCCGCCAATGCGCCGCACACTGCTCCTTCCCATGACTTGGAGGGGCTTATCTCCGGGGCAAGTTTGTGCTTTCCCATGGCGCTGCCGCCAAGATATGCCCCTACGTCGGTGGCCCAAGTGACCAGCAGGACCAGGAGAGCCCAGTTCCTTCCGTTCTGCCCCATACGGAGCAATCCCAAGGCTCCAAGGAGGCCTCCTATATACACCGCTCCCGCAAGGCAGTAAGCGGCGGTCACTACGTTGCACTTTAGGAGCGACAAAGTCAGCAGAACGAGGGTTCCCAGCACTAGAGCCATGAGCAGATGGTCTGGTTCCCCCCAACACCCCGACAGCGAAACCAAGGAAGTGATGACTACGAAGGCCGCGGGGACGTATACCCCGGCCTGGGAAAGGAGCTTCCGGTATTCCAGCGCCGCCAGGAATGAAGTGACGAGGAGCAGAGCGGCGAAATATGGGCCGCCTAGGTACACCGAGAAACCTACGAGAGGGGCAAAAACCATTGACGAAACGGTGCGTTGCGCGAACACCTTCCCGGTCACCCTCTCTTATCCCTCACATCCCCAAACCGCCGCTGACGGCTTCCGTACTCGGCTACTGCCTTAAAAATGTCCACGGGACCGAAATCGGGCCATAGGACATCGGTAAACACTAATTCCGAATAGGCGCCTTGCCAAAGTAGGAAGTTAGAAATCCTCTCTTCACCCGACGTGCGGACTATCAGGTCCGGGTCAGGCACAAAAGGCGCATAAAGCAGTTGACGAAACTCGTCTTCTCCCACGCGATCGAGCTCGTCCCTCTTATACTTCAATGCCAACTTCTTAGCCGCATCCAATATCTCCTGCCGGCCACCGTAGTTCACAGCTAGGAGCACCGTAAGATTTGAGCCTAAAGCGGTGTCGCGCTCTGCCTTTGACAGGGCCTCGACCACGGGAAGAGGCAAATCCCGCCACCTTCCTACGGGGATTAGCCGTACTCCCTTCTCTTTAAGCTCCCGCCGGTCCGAGTTGGCGTAATCCAGAACAAGGTTCATGAGGAACTTGACTTCATCTTGTGGCCGGCGCCAGTTCTCCGTGGAAAAAACGAAAAGCGTCACGTACTTGACCCCAAGGTCAAGAAGGGCCGGGAGGCAACGCCTCATGGCCTCTACTCCCGCTCTATGCCCTTCTTTTCGGCTTAACCCTCTTCGCTCTGCCCAGCGACCGTTTCCGTCCATAATGAATGCCATATGGTACGGTACGTTACCGGATTTGGCCCGCTCACGCCAGCTCTGTTCCTCCTGATCGAGGTTACTGCTAGGCAAGGGCTACACTTCCATTATCTCTTTCTCTTTTGCCGCCGTTATCTCGTCCACAAGTTTGACGTACTTGTCGGTTAGCTTCTGCACTTTGTCTTGAATCTTCCTGGACATGTCCTCGGAGATTTCTTTGTCCTTCTCGCCCTTCTTGATCTCTTCGTTAATGTCCCGGCGGACGTTTCTAAGCGCTATCTTCTGAGATTCCGCTTCTTTCCTAATGGTCTTAAGTATCTCTTGACGCCTTTCGCCTGACAGTGCGGGAATGGTAACCCTCAGGACGTTGCCGTCATTTACAGGCATGGCGCCTAACTCCGCTTTTTGAAGCGCCTTTTCAAGGGATGACAGCATCTTCTTGTCCCAAGGTTGAATGACTAAGGTGCGCGGGGGCGCGACCCCTATGGTAGCCACCTGGCTAATGGGCGTGGGTATCCCGAAATAGTCGACGGACACCCTTTCAAGAATGGCGGGGCTTGCTCGTCCGGCACGAGTACCGGCCAGAGACTTTTTGAAGGCCTCGATAACCTTTTTCATGCGGTCCTCAGAATCCGTGAGGACACTTCTTTCGTCCATTTTACTCCCTCCCGACAAAGGTACCGACTTTTTCTCCTGTAACCGCCTTTTCTATGTTACCATAAACATCCAGGTCAAATACTATGAGCGGTATACGGTTGTCCATGCAGAGGGTAGTTGCCGTCGCATCCATGACTCGGAGACGCTTCTGGATGAGTTCCATGTAATCCAACTGCTCGTACTTCTTGGCGTTGGGGTTTTCGTTCGGGTCTGAGTCATAGACTCCGTCGGTCCCCTGCTTGGCCATTAGAATCGCGTTTGCCCCTATCTCAGCTGCCCTAAGCGCCGCGGTGGTGTCCGTAGAAAAATAGGGGTTACCGCTGCCGGCCCCGAAAATCACCACTCTCTTCTGCCTTAAGTGGTGTATCGCCTTTCGCCGGATGTACGGTTCCCCTACTTCTCTCATATCGATTGCGGTCATGAGGCGTGTGTCCAAACCGAGACGCTCCAGTCTTTCTTGGAGCGCCATACAGTTCATGACCGTCGCGAGCATCCCCATGTAGTCCGAGGTCGCCCTGTCCATGCCCTGTGACTCGCCTTTTACCCCTCGCCAGAAGTTGCCTCCGCCCACTACGACGGAGATCTCCACGCCCATGTCCGAGAGGTTCTTCACCTGCGACGCGATGCTTTCCACTTTAGCGAGATCTAAACCGAAACCGGTCTTGCCGGCTAAGGCCTCGCCCGACAGCTTTAGGACAACCCGTTGGTACTTAGCGGTCTTTTCCGCCAATTCCGGTCATCCCCCATCGTTTGTGAGTTGTTACTCTCCCAACGCCAGGCGGGCGAATCTGCCAACTACGATGTTCTCGCCCAAGACGGCAACTTTCTCGGCTATGACGTTTCCGACTTTCTTGGAGTCGTCTCTAATGAACGGCTGCTCTAGGAGGCAGACCCTCTCGTAGAACTTCGCCATCCTGCCAACAATGATCTTGTCCAACACTGCTTCGGGTTTGCCTTCCGTCCTGGCTCTTTCCTTTTCCACGGCCTCTTCACGCTCCACGATCTCTCGCGGCACGTCTTCTTTGGACACGTAGTCAGGCTTCGCCCAAGCGATGTGCATGGCGATTTCCTTTGCCAGCTCCCGGAAGACGTCTGTGCGTGCCACGAAGTCGGACTCGCACTTAAGCTCCAAGAGGACTCCGATCTTCCCGTTGTGATGGAGGTAGGATTCTACGAGTCCTTGCTCGGCGGCGCGGATGCCTTCTTGGCGGCTTGAGCCAAGCCCTTCTTCCTTAGGTAGTCGATAGCTTTTTCCATGTCGCCCCCGACTTCCATAAGGGCCTTTTTGCAGTCCATCATCCCCGCTCCGGTCCGCTCTCGGAGCTCTCTTGATTTTCTCGACCGTGATTTCAGCCATTGCCCTCACTCCTCCTGAACCTGTACACCCTGCTTGCCTTCGAGGATAGCGTCGGCCATCTTTCCGGAGATTAGTTTCACCGATCTGATGGCGTCGTCGTTGCCGGGGATGATGACGTCAACCTCGTCGGGGTCACAGTTTGTATCGACTATGGCAACCACCGGGATACCCAGACGTCGGGCCTCCAATGTGGCGATATGCTCTTTCCGGGGGTCGACCACGAACAGGGCGTCCGGTAGGGACTGCATTCCCTTGATGCCCAGGAAGTACTTCTCCAGCTTCTCCTTCTCTTTCATGAGAAGAGCGGCTTCCTTCTTTGTGAGGCGCTCAAGATAACCGTTTGTCTCCCAATCCTCAAGCTCCAGGAGCTTCTGAATGCGTTTGCGAATGGTCACGAAGTTGGTTAGAGTCCCGCCCAACCAACGCTGATTTACGTAAAACTCGCCCGCTCTCTTCGCTTCTGTCTCAACCGCTTCTTGGGCTTGCTTCTTCGTGCCGACGAAAAGTACTCTGCCGCCGTTTTGGGAGATTGAACGTACAAAACTGTAAGCGTCTTCAATCATACGGACGGTCTTTTGGAGATCGATGATGTAGATGCCGTTTCTCTCGATGAAGATGTAGGGCTTCATCTTGGGGTTCCATCTTCGAGTCTGGTGGCCGAAATGTACGCCTGCCTCAAGAAGCTGCTTCATTGAAACTACGGACAAAAATACACACCCCCATGGTTTTTACCTCCGCCGCCATCGTCGGCACCGCGACTCCAGTGGAGAACCGAGCGATACCTTAAGCAGCGTGTGTTCTTTGTAGACCTCGGGTAGTATATCACAACTAGTGTGTCACGCGCCTTGAATATCGAGCAATTTTCCTTTTGTAGGATGTCCGGAAGCTTCTCTTTTTGCCCCGTCCTTCCCGTTTTTCCTGTCGTCCGGGAACTCCCAGGCGGCTGACCCTCCGGCCGACTCGCTATCCACGCTGTTCTCGCTCTTCGGCGCCTCGTTCACCGTTTGCGCGCGCTCGGTCATTTCCCGTAGGAATCCAGTGGCCAGACTTTCCGCCTGGACTTCTCCGTGCCGGCCTTGAGCGGCTACCATTCGGGCGATGTCGGCTGAACGCGGCAATCCGGCGAGGGTGTCAATGGGCTTCACCCCGTATCACTCCCATCCGCAAGCCTTCCACGTGGCCCCGAAACTCTGTTACCGACACGCCCATAGCCAGTTTTGTTCCCGGGAGGACATGCTCGGCCCAGAAATGTCCCGGACGCCCCAGCTTTCGCATCCGTTCCTTCAGAGCTGAAAGCTTTTCGGAAAGCTCCTTTTCTTGACTTTCGAGAAAAAGGGATACGCGCTTTAGCCGCAGACTGTCGTACTCTCTTCCCATTTTGGTCATGAGGGAGGATCTTTTCACATCGTCTAATTCCTGTCTAATCCTTTGGAGGTCTCGCTCAAGCTTGGAGAACTCCCTGCGATATTTGGGGCTGATCCCCACTTCAATTACCGTGGGAACCCCCATGGAGGATCCCGCGGTATTCACAATCACGCCTCGGCCTGCTCGGATCCGGCCTCCCACTATGCGACCGGATGGGTCGGTAACCCTAAGGCCTTCTTCGGTCTCCACCACGCTATGGACGACCGCTTCCGTTACCGTTACCGGTCCCGTGGTCCGAACCAGCGAGTTCTCCATGAATCTGCAATAGATCCCGCGTCCGGATTCCACGCTTTCGCCCGGCGCGTTGATGCCGCCTCTAACGGCGATTTGTCCGCCGGCGGCGGCCGAGCCCGACAAGGATCCCTCTACTATGAGGTTCTGCCCTGCGGATACGCGGAAGCCCGAGTCCACGTCCCCTTGGACCGTGATGTCGCCTGGGAACGCTAGGTCTCCGGTCTTCCGGCCTACGTTTCCCTGGATGATGACGTGGTCTAGGACGGATGCGACGCCGTCCTCGATATAGGGTATTCCCGCACGTTTTGCCAAGAGAGATTTCCCATCTTTAGATACAGAGGTGGTCTGGGAAGCTCGAAATGCCGGCCTATCCTGTCCCAGAAGCACCGGGAGCCCTGTTACTCCCGTACCCCTCCTACACCTTTCGGGGTTCCGGACGAAACAAAGCACGTCCCCCTCTCTCACGGTTCCGAGGGCGATCATGGACTGCCAACCCTCCAAGAACCCAGGCCCCACAGGGTGTACCGATGGCGGACGGCCCACTGACTTGGGGAACCTGAACACCGTTACGGGTTCTCCGGCTTCCGTTTTCGCGCTCTTCCGATCGATTGTCCCCCAAGCAACCTGGTAGATCATTCCTCTGTTTCCCTTGACGGCCTCCAGAAGCGCCTTTACCGATATACCGTGGGTGACTCCCTCCCCCCTAAGGGCTTCCCGTAGGTCGTCCACAGTATAGACCGGTCCGTGAGGCAGTATCACGAACGCGGCCATGGTGTCATCCGAGATGACTATCTTTGGGCGGACAAACTCTCCCATCTTCGGCCTCCGCTAGTCCCTAAGAGTTGACAGAACGGCCTTCAACCGGATTACGGCTTTGGTGTGGAGTTGGCTAATCCTAGAAGGCGAGACTTTGAGTATGTAAGCGATTTCTTTCACGGTAAGGCCTTCAAAGTAGTACAGGCTTACGACGAGTTTTTCCCTGTCGGGCAAACTGGCTACCGCTCGGGCCAAGGCATCGGTCTTGGACGACCACTCGGCTTCGTCTAGAGGATCGAGGGCTTTCTCGTCCTTGACCTCGATTTTCCTGGCGGTGGAGTCGCTCTCGTCGGTGTTGCCCCAGACATCTTCCAGGGACAGAATCGATGAACTGGCCATGTCTTGAATCCGGTGTTCGTATTCTTCCATGGTAATGCCCAGTTCTGATGCGATTTCCTCGTCCGTGGCGGATCTCCCCAGACGGTTCTCCAAGTCCTTTGTGGCCTTCTCCAGTAGGCGGTTCCTGTGCCTCACGGATACGGGGACCCAGTCCATGGACCTAAGTCCATCGATCATCGCTCCGCGCACCCTAGCAACCGCGTATGTCTCGAACTTTACGCCTCGCTGGGGATCAAAGCGCTCTATGGCGTCGATAAGCCCTAGGCTCCCGTAACCTACCAAGTCGCCTTCGTCTACGCTCTTGGGAAGGTTAACGACGACTCGACCGGCCACGTACTTGACTAGGGGCGCGTATCTGGTTATCAACGCATCTCTGGCAGCGCGGTCGTTTCTGATCTTGTATGCCCCCCACACCTCGTCAGTGGTCTTTCTCTCGATGTCATTCAGGTTTAGCATGGCTCCGCTCCAATCCGCTGCTCAAAACGACGCGAGCGATTTTATCTCTGTCTCCCGGCGCTAAGGACACGAACCGTATGGCTACCGCCTTATTCCCATCACCGGTGTCTATCAGCCGTACCGGGCCGGCTAGCGCAAACACCGCTCCTCCGGGGATAAACAACTGGACCTCCAATAGCCCGTCCTTTCCACTCCACAAGTCGAGATGCCTATCGACTTGAAAAGATGCTCCCCCCGCGGAAAGGTCCGATGTCATCGAAGTGTACCAACGAGGGTCCGCCTTGTCCGACCCCGGTAACGGACGGTACCAAATGGGATAACTTACCCCGGCTCGAAAGTCCGATCTCCGCTGTTGTTTCGTTCCGTCAGTCAACCGCAATCACCCTCACCGCTTCTACATTGGCCCTGTCGTCCAGCTCTTCGTAGGCGACCACCGCTATGTCGGGCACTATGCGTGAAGCTATCTCGTACACTTGGCTTCTAGACACGGCCGAGGTGATGAGCACCGGGCGCTTCGCTTTGGAACCTACCTCGGTCATGGCTTGGGAAATGACCTTCATCATCTGAGACAGCCTGTCCGCGCTGAGCGCGACGTAAGATCCGCGGTCTCCTTTCTTTGTGGCTTCGATGATCTCTCTCTCGAAAGAGGGGTCAAGAGTGGCCACCGGAAAAGGCCCCTTGTCCAAACCAAGCTCTTTCGTAATCAGGCGGGACAAGCCCTCCCGCACCCTCATGGTCAAGTAGTCTATGTCCTTGGACACCCTGGCAGCGTCCGCGAGGTGCTCCATAATTGTGACTAGATCTCTGATGGGTATGCCTTCCCTGACCAGGTTCTGAAGCACCTTCTGGACGTCGCCCACGTTCAGAAGGGTGGGAATGGCTTCGTCCACGCACGAAGCGTCTTCTTGCTTGGCCAGGTCTATCAATCGCTGGGTCTCTTGACGGGTCAGGAGCATATGAGCGTTCTTGCGAAGGGACTCCGTCAGATGGGTCGCCACGACCGCGGAAGACTCTATCACCGTGTACCCGAGGGACTCGGCTTCATCCCTGCCGTCCCTGGGGATCCACACCACGTCTAGCCCGAAGGCCGGCTCCTTGCCCGGGATGCCCGTCACCTGCTTAGTGACGCCGGGCCCTTCCATGGCCATGAGCCTGTCAGGGTACACCTCTCCTGATCCGATCTCTACGCCCCGCATGTTAATGCAGTATGTGTTGGGGCCGATACCGGCGAAGTTGTCTCGCACCCGCACAAACGGGATAACTACGCCCAGTTCAGATGCGATTTGCCGGCGAACCATGACTATCCGGTCCATAAGGTCGCCCCCTTGGGAAGGGTCCGCCAAGGGCAATAGAGCGAGGCCAAACTCGATTTCCAGAGGGTCTACCTTGACCAGCGTTTGGGCGGCTTCCGGCTTCTTCTGGTCCTCCACTTCCTTCTTGTAGGCTTCCTCCCGCTTGCTTTGCTCTGTTGTTGACCTGGCTCTTTGAACCGACAGGCCGACTAGGAGCCACAGGGCTCCCAGAGAGATCATTGGCAATTTGGGGAGCCCTGGGATCAGGCTCAGAACAATGAGAGCCCAGCCCGTATACGTGAGGACTTTGGGGGATGCCGTAAGCTGCTTTAAGACTTCTGATCCCAGATTGTCTTTTGAACCTGAGCGGGTAACCATGATGCCTGTAGCGGCGGAAATGACCAGAGCAGGCAGCTGGCTTACCAGACCGTCGCCCACTGTGAGGAGGGCGTACTTGTGGAAGGATTCGGCGAAAGGCAGACCCTGTTGCAGCATGCCAACCGCAAACCCGCCGAAAAGGTTGATCAAGGTTATGACGAGGCCGGCGATGGCATCGCCTTTCACGAACTTGGAGGCGCCATCCATCGCCCCATAGAAGTCGGCTTCCTGCTCTGTGGCCCTGCGCCTCGATCTGGCTTCTTCTTCGGATATGAGACCCGCGTTAAGATCGGCGTCTATGGCCATCTGCTTGCCCGGCATAGCGTCCAAAGTGAAGCGCGCCGCGACTTCCGCTACCCTCTCGGCGCCTTTGGTGATGACGAGGAACTGGATGATGACCAAGATGGCGAAGACTACGAACCCGACAACCTCATTGCCTCCCACTACGAAACTCCCGAAAGCCTCTATTATGCGGCCCGGTTTGCCATTTAGGAGGATCAACCTTGTAGAGGACACATTCAAGGCGAGCCTGTAAAGGGTCATTACCAAGAGCAGAGACGGAAAGACGGAAAACTCCAGAGGCTCCTTGGTGTACATGGTCAAGAGAAGCACGCCGATCGCGATGCTAAAGTTGGCGGCCAGTAGCATATCCAGGATGTACCACGGCAGTGGGACTACCATCATGGCGACTATTAGCACGACAAGTATGGAGACCATGCTTTCTGCGGATTTCATCAATTGCGGCCCTCCCCCCGGGGGCTTTTCCGAGACACGGTAAACATACGCCAGCACTTCCGCGACGGCCCTGTAGAGTTCCTCGGGGATCATCTCCCCAATGTCAGCGGCTTTGTACAGCGCTCTCGCCAAAGGCGGGTTGGGGACAATCTGGACTCCGTTTTCGCGCGCGACCTCTCTGATCTTTAGCGCCACGTCGTCCAGGCCCTTAGCCACTACTGTGGAACCGGGCTTGCCGATACGTCGTACTTGACGGCGACCGCGTAGTGCTCCGGGTTGACTATCACCGCATCCGCGGTTTTGACATCTTCCATCATTCTTCGACGCGCCAATGCTCTCTGCCTTGCTCTAATGGCGGATCGGACCTCGGGTTTGACTTCGGCGTCCCGCATTTCGTCTTTCAGTTCCCTGGGGGTCATCATTATGCTTCGTTCGTATTCCCACCACTGATAGACCCGGTCGGCCGCCCCAAGTCCCAGAAGGAAGATCCCGCAGTTTAGGACCAATCGCAAGAGAGTATCCCGGGTTATGCGTAACGAGTTGGAGAGGTCCCTCGTTATGAGCGACGACATTTGGGGCCATATGTTCTTCAGAGTCAGATATGCGGTGAGACCCACCAGGACCAATTTCAGCACAGACCGAAGACTGTCTGCCAGAGCTCGCCTGGAGAACAACCGCTTGAGCCCTTCCAGAGGGTTCACCCGGTTCAGGTCCATCGCAAGCAGGTTCATTCTCACGCCGAAGCCCGTCTGGGCAACCGAGGCCACAACACCGAAAGTCATCGCCGCAATCACTATTGGCAAGACGGCCAAAGACGCGGTGATGATCAGTTCGCGCAAGACCTCTACCGCCCAGCCCACCGTGATAGCTCCCGGTAATCCTGCCGACCACATCGCCTGCGCTCTGGTGGCGATGTGCTTCATGACAGGGTCAAGACTCAACCGGAGCGCTATCACGGCCGCAAGGAAGCCCGCGGCCGAGTTTAGGTCCGAGGATAACGCGACCTGCCCCTTTTCTCTGGCCATTTGCCTTCGACGAGGGGTTGCCGGCTCTTTCTTGTCTTCCGCGAAGAGCTGCAGGTCGATTTCGGCGATCATCTTCCGAACGCCCCCAAGAGACTTTGAAGTACCGAACCAAGGGTTTCCGTTATCTCTTTTGTGAACGCGCCGTAGAAGGCGATGGACGCCGACATGATGCCCAGACCGACCATAGCCTTTATCGGCATGCCCACGACGAACACGTTCATCTGCGGAACTGTCCTGGCGACCACTCCCAGGGATATGTCCACGATCAAGGCGGAAGCCCATATGGGGCAAGAAAGAACGGCCGCGATATACAGCATCTTTCCGAATGCCGCAAGGCCGATGGCTCCCCATTCCGAGGGGATGAACGCGCCGCCCGCAGGCATCAGGGCAAAGGATTCCCAGAGACCTTTGACGAACAGGTGGTGCCCGTCCATGGTCAGGAAGACCATGGTAACGAGAAGATGCTTGAACGTGCCCATGATCGGGACCGACTGACCCAAAGAGGGGTCAATCACATTGGACAGCCCGAAGCCCATCATCATGTCGGCCACCTGCCCCGCCATTTCCACGGCTGACATCAGGATCCCTGAGATAGCCCCCAGGAAGAGGCCGAAGACAAGTTCCGCCAATGCGGGGCCAATCAAAGATGGGACTGATTCTGGCAAGGTCGCCACAGGGATCCCCGACCATAGCAGATATCCCGTGATGAGGCAAATCCCCGCCTTCACCGGACCCGGGATATACTTAGCCCCGAACACCGGCGCGGTGATGAACAGCCCTGTCGTGCGCAACACGGCGCACATGTACGGGAATACTACGGGAAACCACTCACCCACTGTAAAGCCCTCCGTCTAGCCTAGGCCGCTTAGTCTTCCTATGTACCCTTGCGCGAAATCCAGAAGTGTCTTAAGCATCCACCCTCCGAAGAGGAACAGAGCCAATAGCACCGACAAAATCTTGGGAACGAAACTTAGCGTCTGATCGTGTATCTGAGTCGTTGCCTGAAACACCGAAACCAGGAACCCTACGACCACCGAGATGACCAAGACGGGAGCGGACACCTTTATGATGGTCAACAACGTCCCTTCCGATGCTTATGACTCTGATTCGAGCCCATCTCTTAACCCCCCGGCCTTCTTTTCGTCTAGTTGGAACTGCCTAATTGAACCCTGAAACCAGAGACTTGGTGATGAGGCCCCAGCCGTCGACAAGGACAAAAGCAAGATCTTGAAGGGCAACGAGATCGACCGGCGGAAGCATAAGCATTCCCATGGACATAAGCAAAAGCAACCACCATATCCACCACCAAGAAGGGCAAATACAGCATGAAGCCCATCTTCGAACGACGTCCGAAACTTCAGAAATGGCGAAACGCGGGAACCACCTGTAACAGGGACAAGTCCGAAGGGGAATCCGGAAGCGTTTCCGATCCCATACTGGCGAACAGCGCAAGATCCTTTTCTCGGGTCTCTCTCAACATGAAGTCCTTTAGCGGTCCGGAGGCCTGTTCCACGGCCTTTTGAAGGTCAATCTCTCCGGCTACGTAAGGGGCGATAGCCGCCTTGTTTATGACGCTCCACGTCGGCGCCATCACAAAGAATGTCAGAAGGAGAGCGATGCCTATTAGGACTTGGTTTGGAGGAGTCTGCTGAGTTCCCAGACCTGACCTGAGGAAAGAGAACACCACCACTATGCGAGTGAAGCACGTTGTGAGGATAAGGATGGCGGGCGCTAAGGTCAAGACCGTTAGCATTCCGAGGATTCCCAGAGCTGTGCCGAGGCTCCCCTGTTCTTGGCCACCCACGTTGATGTTGATCTCGGGTACCGGCAGATTCGGGGCCGCGGAGACGACGCAGGCCGAAGAAAGGGTCACCGCCAGGGCGATGAGCAGGGCTAGCGTAGAACGGCGGGTGCTGAACCTTCTGGAGACCTTCTTGACCTCGTCTCCTAGGATGGAGACAAAGGACTTGCCCGCTTCGCTAAGCCCCGTCTCTAGGACTGGGTTTCCTTCCTCCGCCGTTTCGAGTTCGCCTGTGTCTTGGGTTTCCTTGACAAGCGTGATGGAGTGCTCGGTGACGCCCAGAAGCATCAGCCGGCCGTTCCACCTCACTACCGATAGAGCACGGTTTTGGCCCAGCGGGAGTGAGTCTACTACCCTAAGCCCGCTTCCTAGTCTCCTCTGAAACCTCCCGCTCCGGTATTTCACCAAGAACAGGCAAATCGTTATCAGTATCCCAAGGAAGCCCACTATTTTCATTATCGCTGAACCCAACGAGAAGCCGTCCATAATCTATGCCGGAAAACCCGGCGGGCACCCCCCTTGTATCTGTCTCCCGCTTAAGTCTCCGTACTATATCCAAAATCTTAGGATCCGGTCAGTTCGCTTTGCGAGACTCCTTGTCTGGTCTTTTGTGGATGATCTCGCGAATGCGGACACCGAAGTTCTCGTCTATTACAACTACCTCTCCCAGGGCGAACGGCTTTCCGTTTATGAGTATGTCTACAGGATCGCCGGCCGTGCGGTCTAGTTCCACGATGGAGCCCGCGGTCAGGCTCAAAAGGTCCTTCACGAAACATCTGGCTTTCCCTAGTTCCACGCTAACCGACAGCGGGACATCCATCAGCACTTCCATACCCGCTACCGGTACATCCATGGTCTGTTCCGTAGCCAGTTTCTCAAACACGGCAGGCGCGATGTTTGGGCTATCCGGCTTCGCTCCCGTTGGCTCGTGCTCGTCGTCGGATGCGTGCCGCACAGCCGGTCTGCCCGTCGTTTTGCCCTCCTTCTGGGATAGGCCTGGGCGAGTCTTCAACAGCTCGTCGATTTCTCTTTGGCTTAGGTTCGTGAATTCCATCTAGACAGGATCCCCCTCTCCCTCTTCTGCCAATGACACGATCTTGGCTGCCAGGCGGTTGCCGATGAGGCCGATTTTGGCCTTAAACTTGGGCTTCCCGAACACGTATAAGGTCACGTACCCGCCCTTTGGCGCGTCTAGTTCCAATACATCCCCGGTTTCCATGGACACGATGTCCAGAAGCGACAAGGCCGTGCTTCCCAGACGGCAGGATATCGGCACATCTATGTCCTCTAGGGCGTTTGTGACGGACTCGCCCTCCGGGCGCGAAGGCTCCATGCCCCTAGAGAACCAGCGGTTGGCTGAGAGCGCCGGCAACACCGGCTCCAAGAGGACATGGGGCAGGCAGAACTCCACGAGACCGGATTGATTTCCGAACTTCACCGTGACGCTCACCGAGAGCACCATATCGTTAGGGGCCATAGCTTGTTGTATGAACAAAGGATTGGTTTCGAGGGCCACCACCGAGAGTTTTCGGTTAATGTCCAACTCCTTCATGGTGGCGGACAAAATGTCAGACATGCCTTGTGCCAAGCGCTTTGCCATGGCCATTTCTATCTCGGTCAAAGAGCGAGACACCGTCGAGGGATTCCCTTCGCCTCCGCACATTCTGTCCAACATGGGAAGGATTACCTTCAGGCTGAAGTTGGAGAGCATGTTGGAAGGGAGGTCGTCCCAGGAGACAATGGCGACGCTACACGGGCTCGGCAGAGCCTTGGCAAACTCCTGGTAGGTTACTTGGTCTATTGAACTAACTTCGACGTGTATGGCCATCCTGAACAACGCCGAGAAATACGAGGTCAGCTGCCTTGAGAAGTTGTCGAACAGGAGCTGGGCCCCGCGCATGTGGTCCTTGGAAAACTTGTCCGGTCTTTTGAAATCGTAGACTCGCAACCTGGCCTTGGCTACCTGCGGAAGACTGCCCGCGCCGCCTTTTCTCATCACTGAGACTATCAGTTCATCTATGTCTTTCTGAGAAAGCGCCAAAGCCGCATCCCCCCTTCTAAGGCACGTCTACTGGACTATGAACTCTGAGAAAAACACGTTCTTCGCGACACCCGGGCATCTGGTCTCGATGCGTCCGAGAATGTCTATCTGAAGATCCCTGAGGCCATTCTCGCCTGTGAGTTCTTCAAATGTCTTGGAGCGGAGAAGACCGTAAATGTCCGTCTTTATCTCGCTTGCCCTGCTCGTGACCGAAGTCGCCTTATCCGCTAGCACTTCGACCTCCGCGGATATGCGTATGTACCTGCCGGAATCGACCAAGTTGGTCATGAACTGGCCAAGGCTTATGAGGGACAGGGCAGGTTCCGCTTGGCCGCTGCCACCTTCCCTCGGACCAAACCCAAATACGGGAAACCCCCAAACCTTGGAGGCGCCCATGTAACCTAGGGCGGCCACCACCAGTACAAGCGCGATCAACAACAGGATCTTCTTCATGACGACACCTCCGACAACACGTTGCCAATGAGCTACCGCGGTTCTGCGCCCGCCAATGATTCCCTCAGGATCACGATGTCCACCCTCCGGTTCCGACGCCTACCCTCAACCGTGTCGTTATCCTCTAAAGGGTGGTACTCTCCGTACCCGCCCGCCTGCATTCGATTGCCCGAAAAGCCGCACTCCGTCATGAAAAACCTGACTACGCTGGCTGCCCGTCCCGTGGACAACTCCCAGTTAGACGGGAACTTTTCGGTGTTGATGGGCCAGTTGTCTGTGTGCCCTTCGACCCTCACCGGGTTGGTGGTAGTAGTGAGGAACTCCCCCACTTCCCTTAGAACGGCGAACCCCTCCGGTCTTAGGTCGGCGCTTCCCAGGTCGAAAAGGACGGAGTCGGCGAACCGCACGACCAAACCGCGCTCTTCCATCTCGATGGATACTTGGTCCGGAAAACCGGCTTCCGCCAGTTCTCTCTTCAGGGAGTCTCCCAGTATCTCGAGCCTGGCCAGTTCTGCGGCTATCAAAGAAAGCTCCTCGCCGGACATCGCCCCGTTTTGATCGAGGATGCTGGGCTGGCTACCCTCAAGGACGCCGAAAGCGCCGTGGACCGATTCCACGGCTTCTCTGAACTTCTCAGCGTTCACCATGGACATGGAGAACAACAGGATGAAGAAGGTCATCAACAAGGTGACCATGTCGGCGTACGTGTTCATCCAAGGCGCTGACCTTGGCGCATCGTCATCTTGGATTCGCGGCCGCGCCACCCGTTGCCACCTCCTTACCCTTTTCAGTCACTGCCAGCTGCAATCTTTCTCTCGGTGACAGGAAGGACTTGAGCTTCTCCTGGACGACCCTGGGGTTGTCCCCCGCCTGGATAGATAGGACCCCTTCGATGATGGCTTCCTTAATGAAGACCTCACGGGCATTTCGTATCTTGAGCTTGGTGGCTATAGGCAAGAACACCATGTTGGCAAGGACCGAGCCGTAGAATGTGGTTACAAGGGCCACTGCCATCCCCGGACCGATCTTGCTGGGGTCGTACAACAACAACAGCATCTGTATGAGGCCGATCAGCGTTCCGATCATGCCGAAGGCCGGCGAGTAGGCGCCCATTGTTTCGAATACCGCTTGTCCGGTCTTGTGCCGGTCGGCGACGAACGTCAACTCGGTCTCCAATATGTTCCTAACAAGCTCTTGAGTGGTCCCGTCTACCACCAGGCGTATGCCTTTCTGCATGAACGGGTCGGTGAGAAGGTCGGCGTCTTCGTCTAGAGCCAAGAGCCCTTCGCGCCGGGCTTTATCCGCGAAGGTGACAAGCGTCTTGACGGTCTCGCCGATATCGCCCTCCTTTGTCGTGAAGGCGTTCTTGGCGATCTTGAGAACATCCAGGAACGTACCCCATTGATAACTCATTAGGGTCGCCGTAAACGTTCCTCCAAGCGTTATGAAGACCGAGGCGGGATCCCAGAAGGGTTTGAGGCTTCCTCCTAAGGTCATCCCCGCGATGACCACGCCAAACGTGGTGATCATTCCGGCTACTGTCGCTCTGTCCACAACCGACACCTCACCATTCCGTGGCCTGCGCGAGAATGAGACCCTCGCGCAGGCCGCTTCCTTCAAGACTGCCTAACTAGCGCTTCAAACTGACCAGTTCCTGCAAGAGCTCGTCTGCCACGGTGATGATCCTCGAGCTCGCTTGGAACCCCCTCTGAGTGATGATCATCTGAGTGAACTCTTCCGCCAGGTCCACGTTGGACATTTCCAGAGAACTGGGTGCGATGGTTCCGCGCCCCGAGGTACCGGCCTCGCCGATGTCAGGCGCGCCCGAGTTATTGGACTGCCTGTAAAGGCTCTTTCCCAACTTGAGAAGACCGCCCGGGTTTGCGAAGTTGGCTATCGCCAACTGCCCTAATACCCTGGTCTGCCCGTTTGAGTAAAACCCGGAGATGACCCCTTGGAATCGAAGGTGAATGACTCCAAAGTCCCCGTCGCACAGCCGTCAACCACAGGAGCGGCTATGGTTGACGGGCCTGCGACCTGCGTAACCTCGTCAAACACCAACTCTACCGTTACCGGGTCCACGCCGGCCGAAGTGAAACTGAACGTGGGCGGCGTGGCGCCTGAAGTGCCGGTAGCCGATAGAAGCCTCCCGTACGAGTCAAAGGTGAGGACGCCGTCTCCCGTGATACCGGTTGGCCCGCCTGCAGTCCAAGTCCATTCGTTCGGGTTCGCCGTCTTCTCGAAGGTAATGTTCACCGCATGAGTCGATCCCTGGGAGTCGAAGACGGTTACCGGGCTGCTCTTAATCGTTCCGCACAGCCTGCGAATCCAGGTTCTTGTCCCACTTGATAAGTGTCGTCGCTTGAGCGGGCATGTTTGATCCGATGGCGATGCGCACGGGACTCATTAGGTCCTCGGACTTATCCACAGGAAGGACGCCCGCGTCGTCGGCGATCCATCCCAGTACCTTGCGCCCTTCGGCGTCGGTCAAGATGCCGTCTCCGTCAGTGTCAAACGCTCCTACCCTGGTGAAAGCGGTCGCGGCGCCGTCTCGCACCACAAAGAAGCCGCTTCCTTCAATGGCCACGTCGGTCATCCTGGACGTCGGCTGCAGGTTACCCGACGTGTGATTCGTGTCTATGCTTGCCGTCGTGACGCCCAGGCCCACTTGCATGGGGTTGACCCCGCCCCGAGCGCTCATGCTGGTATCCGAAGGGGAACTGGCGCCCCTAAGAGTCTGGCTAAATACTTCTTGAAACGTCACTCTGCTGGTCTTGAACCCAGGGGTGTTAACGTTGGCGACGTTGTTGCCTATCACGTCCATGCGCGTCTGATGAGTACGAAGACCCGAGACTGCGCTAAAAAGCGAACGCATCATTTCTCAACTCAAACCCCTTTCTATACTTTGGGTTCCATCGCTCCCGCTTGTCGATTTGGAGCGCCTGACCTCCCTCGAAAGGGTCCGGCCCGGAACCTCTTGGCAAGTGTCTCTATCTGTCTACTAGCACGGCGCTGTCTATCGACGTGAACACGTGCTCCTTCATCCGCTCTTCGGGGATCACCGTCACAACCGTGCCGCTTTGAGGCGCCACAACAAACGCCAATCCCTTCATTAGAACTAGGGTCGACCGGGCGCCTTTCGCGGACGCAATCTGCACAGCTCCTTCAAGCTGAGACAGCTTGTGCGAATCTAAGGGCCGGCCCCAAGCCTGAAGTCTTTCGGTCGCGTGCTTTGAAAAGGTGACCGACTGCGTTTTCTCGATCCCATTAAGGATCTGGGCAAAGGACGTCTGTCCTTTCGGTTGCCGCAAAGCCGCCCCGTTAGTTGGCCTTGGGCCGATGTCGGTGACTCTATGGTCTCTGTCAGATATCGTGATCTGCATCTTGGTAGCCTCCGATCAAGACCAGGGAGTCCGCCGGCAACTCGAACTCGCCTGAACGGACCATGATCTGAGAGTCCTTGAGAGCGACGGCCTCTATTACGCCGAATACCGAGACCCCGTCTATGGTTGCCTGGAACTGACGGCCGATAAGAGACGCCGCTGACATCAGGTTTTGGTTCATCTGCCCCTGGTAGATGATGGCCGCAACCTGGGCCATGCTGCGATTTAGGTCCTCCATCTGGGTGGCCGTCGTGAACTGGGCCATCTGCGTGAAGAAGTCTCTGTCTTTCATGGGGTCCATGGGATCCTGGTACCGTAGTTCAGTCAAGAGGATCTTCATGAACTGGTCCGAAACTCCGGCCATCGCGTTGTTCATCGCCGTTGATGCTGCACCCGGATTTCCTCCGGTGCCATTTACTCCGCCTACCGGCACTTTGGTGTCCTCCCTTCTCGTCAAGCTAGATAGTCCAGAGCCGATTCCCTTGGCCGGAAGAATCCCACAGTCTCCTGCACGTCCGACACGCTCTTGATACCGCCCAGCCTCCCGCCGCTGTTTCTCACGAACCGCCTTTCCTCAGCGTGAGGTCTCCCGTCGCGAGAGCCTTGCTGTACCAAAGCGCCGGTTAGGACAAGGCCTTGTTCCTGCAAAGCCTGCTCTAACTCGGGGGCGGCCTGCTCTATCGCCCTTAGGGCCTCATGCGACTCGGCGATGAACTTCACGGCTACCTCCTCCCCGCGAGTTACGAGCAGAACTGACACCTTACCCAGTTCGGGGGGGTCCAGTCGCAACTCGATGCTCCTGGGCAGGTTTTTGAGTGACTCCCTATAGAGGGATTCGGCTACTTCGCGACCTTTCGTGAGATCCAACCTGGGTTCTTCCGTCTGTAGTTCTCCGGCGTCTTCACGATCCAAGACCGGCAGAACACGATGCTGAACCGGTTCTGACACCTGCTCGGGTTCTAGACCAGAGTCTTCGGATTTAGGGCCATGGCTTGCCGGTCGTCTTGACAGTTCGGATGCCCTGGGAACTGCCCCGTCCTCTTGGTCGAGTTCTCCCTCGTTAGCTGCCTCCGACGCTTCGGCCACAGAGATTGCCTCTCTCTTCTCTTCCGTCTCCAAAACTGCCGTTGGCGAGGCATCCAGGGCTACTCCTGCCTTGGGCGCGAGTTGGGGAGCGGCTTTATCCTCGGCAATGGCCCCTTCCGGACCCAGGGCTTCGGGATCGGATACGGCCGGAGACCTTGAGACGCCGTCCGCCTCTAGGGCGCGAAAGACTTCCAAAGCCGCGGACCCTGCCTCATACGTCCCGTCGTGGGCGAGCGAAACCACCGCGCTATCAAGTCCGAAGGCCTGGACACCTAACTCGTCCCACAGGGATTTGACTTCCGTCTCGCCAGTCATAGGAGGCAAAGCGGCGCTAAGCGCGCTTTGTAGGGCTGCTCCATCCAATTGCCCTTCAGGGAAGCCCAGAGACTCTCGGGCCGGGCCCTCCGAAACGGAGTCCACCCGGTTATGGGCAGGAATGAAGCTATCCGGGGTCTCGGCCGGGACGCACGGTGCCATCCCATTGAGATGGAGCTGGAACGCCGTTAAGAGCGATGCGAAGAAACCTTCAGCAATAGCATCGCTTCTGTTCTTGCCCACTCCACCGTTAGCGGCCGTGGGGATTTCGATCATCCTCATCTCGGATATCATCTTTGTCTTTCTTCACCTCCTTTCGCTGCGTCCGAACCTGTCGGCCCCGATCTCGTCCAGTTCTTTGCCTTGCTGCCACCAGTAGCGCGCCTTGTACTCCTTCACTTGGTTTTCGCGGTGCTTCTCCAGGGCCTTTTGCTCCTGTGTCCTAAGGACTGCCTCCTTACGGGCAGAGTCGGTCAAGTCTTCCTTCCTTCGCAGTTCCCCCTCTCTTCTGAAGATCTCGTCCTCGACGCTTTCCCTGTACATGGCCAGATGTCTTAGGTTTCGGGCCTGGATCTCACCGGATATCTCCTCTCGGAACTCGGAGAAGAGCTCTTCCCTCTTTTGGAGCGAAGAAAGCAGCTGTTCTTTAGCCCGGCGCTCATCGACCAGCCTCTCTCCTAACTGCTCTTCCGCCAGCACTCTTCTAAGCTCCCGGATTTCCAAGACCCTTCCCAGGCCGAAGACGAATTTCTTCATAGGGCTCGTCCCTTACGGTACATCGACAAAACGGCCACTTACGCACACCCCTTATCATCGTCGGCGAATATCCCGCGGAGAGATTCCACGGTTTCTTCCATGGTGAAAGACTCGCCTATGCCTTGGCGTAGGAAGGCGTTCACCTTGTCGACGTAGCCCAAGGCCTCGTCTATTTGGGCATTTGACCCTTTCACGTAGGCTCCTATGTTGATTAGGTCCTCGGCCTTCTTGTAGGTGGCCAAGACGCTCCGAAGCTTAAGCGATGCCGCGATCTGACTCTCGGAGCTGACCTGGGTCATCAACCTGGACACTGAGCCCAGGACATCTATTGCGGGGTAGTGACCCATCTGGGCCAAGTCTCTGGATAGCACTATGTGGCCGTCCAATATGCCACGGGCAGCATCGGCGATGGGTTCGTCCATGTCGTCGCCCTCGACTAAGACCGTGTAAATTCCGGTGATGCTGCCGGCAGGGCTTGTCCCCGCCCTTTCCAGCAGCCTGGGCATATTGGCAAACACCGAAGGAGTATAGCCTCTTGTGGTGGGCGGTTCGCCGACGGCCAACCCTACCTCGCGCAACGCCATGCACCATCGGGTGACCGAATCCATCATCAGGAGCACGTTTTTGCCCTGGTCCCTGAAGAACTCGGCGATGGCCGTAGCCACCCATGCCGCCTTTATCCGCACCAAGGCGGGTTCGTCGGAAGTAGCCACCACTACCACGGAACGCTTCAGGCCTTCTTCCCCGAGCTCACGCTGGATGAACTCCCGGACTTCGCGGCCCCGCTCTCCGATGAGGGCGATTACGTTCACGTCTCCCGACATATTTCGGGCGATCATGCCCAAGAGAGTGGATTTACCGACTCCGGAACCGGCGAAAATCCCGATGCGTTGCCCCTCCCCAAGAGTGAGTGTGCCGTCAATGGCTTTCACCCCTGTGGAGAGGGACCGGTTAATGAGTCCCCTTTCCAAGGGGGCGGGCGGCCTTTCCATGGCCGGGCAATGTGACTCGACTCGCCAGGCAGGTCTCCCGTCAATGGGGAAACCCAACGCGTCCACGACTCTTCCCAGCATCCCGGAACCGGCCGGGACCCTCAGGTCTTTTCCGGTGGCGTACACGGGAGTGCCCGGAGAGATGCCATCCATGTCGCTGTAGGGCATGAGCAGGACGCGGCCCTTTCTAAAGCCGACGGTCTCGCCCAATACCGAAACGCCGGACGGCGGAGTGAGCCTGCACAACTCGCCCATGCGAACTTTTGGCCCGGACGCCTCGATTAGGAGCCCAATGATGTCGACGACGTTGCCGCCAAACGTTACGGGTCTCGCGGTCTGAATGGCTTCCCGGTAGGCTTCGAACCCGGCTTCTGTCATGACACGCTGTCCTCCACTAGCTTTCTTCTGGCTTCTCCCAGGGCTTGGGCAAGATTTGAGATTTGGGTCTCCACCCTGGCGTCGATAAACCCGTGTGGGGTCTTTATGAGACAACCGTCTCCCAAGGACTCGTCGGCGCATATCTCGACGCATTTGGCTCCCGACTCTTGGCGGAGCTGCTCCTTGCATCCATCCAGAAGGTCTTTAGAGCCGGCTTGACCCTGATCAAGTACTCGGCCTCATCATCCAGGGCAGCGATCCCTTCCCTCACCATGGAGAGAACGAGCTCCGGGTCACAGGCAAGGGCTTCCCGACGATTCCTTCTGCCACATCCAGGCGGGATGGCCAAGAGCATGGGCTCGGCTTCGGTGCGCCAGGCTATAAAGCGGACTGGATGCGTGAAGAGCCTCTACCGCCTGATCGAGCAAGGATTGTGCCTGGGCGAGAGCGTCTTCCATCCCATCTTTGTACTCCTCTTTGGAAACCCTCGGTTTCCAGATTGAGAGGACACGTCCTCCGCGCCTTTTCTTAGCCTCGTCTAGAATCCTGTCCGCCTGCGCCGGCTTTTCCAGCACTCGCTGGGATTCTTCCTGGGCTTTTCCATGATCGCTTCCGCGCCAGCGTCCGGAATTGTCCCAAGATGCCTCGCTCACCCTGACGGGGGAGCGACCTTTTTCTCGACCGAAAGACCTTAGACAAGGATTTCCCGACCTCCTCCGCGACCTACGATTATTAGGCCTTGGTCCTCAAGCCGCCTTATAACCGCGACTATGCTTTGCTGGGCATCTTCCACATCTCTCATGCGGACCGGCCCAAGATAGTCGATGCTCTCAGTGAGAGTCTCAACTGCTCTGGAGGACAGGTTCCTCCTGTAAATCTTCTCCCGGACTTCGTCGGAGGCGCCTTTGAGGGCAAGGGGCAGGTCCTTGGACATGTCAACCTCGCGCAAGAACTGCTGCACCGCGCGGTCGTCAAGGTAAACGATGTCCCCGAACAGGAACATCCGCCTCTTGATCTCCTCAGAGAGTTCGGGCGCTTCTACGTCCAGAGAACTCAAGATGGTTTTTTCGGTCTGCCTATCGACGTTGTTTAGGATGTCTACTATGGATCCGATGCCGCCCACTTTGGTGTAGTCCTGACCTACTACGGACACGATCTTGTGTTCCAAAACCCTCTCGATTTCCTTAATGACCCGGGGCTGGTCCCTTCCATGGAGGCGATGCGCCTGGAAACCTCCACTTGGAGGTCGGGACCCAACGACCCATCACGGCCCCGCCTGGTTAGGCGAGAGATAGCTCAAGACTAAGGCGATGGTCTGCGGCGCCTCCGGACTCGAGGAAGTTTAGGAGTTGGGTGGGGTCGGCCTTCTGGCGAAGTCAAATGGCTTTACCTGCAAAGATGCGGTTAGGGCGGCTCAACACCCCGTTCGCTTTGTTTGGCCTAAGTTTTTCTCCAGGACTTCATTTCGCATATTCGATTCCGCCCTGGTCTATGTACTGCTGTGCGACGGCCATGTCGGCGAACTCTGACAGGACCTGATCTCTGATATCCTGGTTCCGGCGCGTCGCCGCGATTTCCAGCGCCAACGCGTCGATATCTTCTTCTCGCATGTGCTTTAAGACCTGACTGCAAGGTCGGGTCCAAGGGATATGAGGAGAATGGCCGCTTTTTCTTTGCCTGTTAGGTATTCTCTGTGCACAGACATCAGTGCTCATCCTCCAAGATCCAAGTCTTCACCAGTTGCCACCGAACCTGTTCACCCTCGCCAGACGTCAACCGATTCCTTTGTGCGCTGCTCAGCAACGTACTCGGGAGGTAGTGGCCTATCTCCCTCATCCTCCGGTTCCGCGGAACAGGCGGTAGCGCGGTGTCGTCTCTATGACGAGTTCTCCGGCGCATTAGGAAAAGGACGATCGTGCCCAATACCAAAAAGGCCTCGACAGCGGCCCGTAGATGTAGAGCCGATGAGCGGGTGCTACTTGTATGGAGAGTCGTTTATGGTGTCGAATTGCCGAAGTGTCAACACACCTGTCACGCTGATGCGGTCGTTACGAAGCGGGTCAAGGCCTAGGGCCGTCGACACGGTTTCTACTATCGAGGCCTTCCCCCTCATCATCCAGCTCCTTGTTGACCATGACCGCGACAGATAGGCTTCGAACTGCCCCGGGAGTGCCGATAGTCTCCACAACTCGCTGCCCGATTTCGTAGTTCCTGATTACCTCGCTTCTCTGAACTCGGAATCGCCGCTGCCTGAGGTGGAGTAGTTTGGCACATCCAATCCGCCTGCCTGCCCACCGGGAATGCTTCCTAAACCGCTGTAGGTCTCGGTTGTTCCTTTAATGCTCTGAGGATGCCCCGCCTTTCCCCCGTATAAGCTGGTATCTACTGTCCTCACTTGGTCCAGGTTCAAGTCGGCTCTGACCTGGCAGACGACGTTACCTGCTCCAAGCACCGGGGCGAGCATGGAAACGAGTCGTCTCTCATACTCGCGTTCTACTTGGCTTGTGAGCTCGAAGGCAGCGCTGGACAACTGGCGGAACCCGAGATTCGACGGCGTCCTGGGATAAGAGGCGTCCTTTGGAGTCCGCGACCGTTACCTCGGAGGGCGACAGGCCCTCCACCGAACGGGCCACCAAGTTGACTATGCCCTTGACGCAAGACGGGCTCAAGTCGGTAAGAGGTTGCAGGTCCAAGAGCACGGCGGCGGTGGGCGGCTTCCTTTGGGAGACGAACACTGAATCTTCAGGGAGCGCCACGTGCACTCTGGCATCCAAGACCCCGGAAATAGTCTTGATGGTCCTGGTCAGTTCGCCTGACAAGGCCCTCACGTATTGGACCTTCCTCTCGAAGTCGGTCGCCCAGATCCCGTTGGCCCCGATTGCCTCGAAGCCTACGACGCCTGATGAGGGCAATCCCTGAGAGGATAGGGACAGACGGGTGCGGTGGACGTCTTCCGCGGGCACTTTGATGGTTCGCCCGCCGTTCTCTAGCGTGTAGGCTATTGATTGGCGTTCGAGTTCGGCTACGACGGCTCCCGCGTCGGCGGCGTCAAGACGTGGACCAAAGGATCTCCATCTTTGGACCCTGGCGTTTGCCAAGGCCAAGAGCGAGGTAGCGACGAAAGCCAAGACTATGGCCCCGCAAATGATTTTCCTCGGGGTTTTCCAGCTTCCCCAGACTTCCTTGAGTCCGCCGGCTACCGATGATATGCTGGTTGGCACTTCTAGTCATCGCTCTGAGAGCCCTATACGGGCATCCTCATGATCTCTAGATAGCTTCGATGGTTCCTGACGGAGACCACAAGGTCCAAGGCGAGGCTGGCTTTCTCTACAGAGAGCACGGCGGTGTGCATGTCCCTCGCGTTTCCGGTCACCAGGTCCACTGGGCCTTGAAGCGTATCCTGGATTCAGTTGCTCCAGAGTTGAAGATGCTTTCTGGAGTACGCCCGAAAACGCGTCATCTGACCTCGCCGGGCCCTGGGACGAGACGGTCTTCGAAGCAGCCGGTGCGAGATTGGGCATGGAAATGGGTCTTATGTACATCACAGGTCCTCCCCCCGGTGAATGACCGCCTTGCGAGGCGGTCCAAAAACGCTATACCCTTAGAAGCTCGAGCGCTTTCTGGGCCATGGACTTGGCGGCTTCGATGGCTGTGACGTTGGCTTCGTAGGCTCTTGTAGCCGTCATCATGTCCACCATTTCCGTGACCACGTCCACATTTGGATAGGTAACGTACCCCTCGCTGTCCGCATCCGGATGGCCGGGCATATACGTCCTCTTGAAGGGACTATTGTCTTCCTCTACTCCGACCACTCGCACCCCTTGTCCTATAGTGGACATCTTGGACGCGAGCACGTCTTGGAATGAGTACCTGGCCTCTCTCGGAGCGAACAGAGCGACTTTGCGCCGGTACGGTCCTCCCGTCCCGGTCCTGGTCGTCTCAGCGTTGGCGAGGTTTGACGCGATTAGGTCCAATCGAAATCTCTCGGCAGTGAGTCCCGACGCGCTTGTCTCGATGGACGAGAATAACCTCACGGTCAACGCCTCCCTTCGGTAATGGCTTTTCTTAGCATAGACAGGTGGGCAGACATCTGCCTGGATATGGCGGCGTAGTAGAGAGCGTTAGATGACACTTCGCCCATCTCTTTGTCGATGTCCACGCCGTTACCGTCAGGGGTTACACTGGAACGGTCTTCTGTGACCCTACGCTGGGACATGCTATCGCCGGCGATGTGACCTTGGTGAGGGCTTGCGAGCGCAAGACCGCCCGATTGCGCATTCCTGAGGAACGACTGGAAGTCCACGTCCTGTCTCTTGTACCCGGGTGTCTCGGCGTTGGCGACGTTTTGGGCCAACACTTCGTGGCGAGTCCACGCCCCGTCCAAAGCCCTTTGCATCAAGGCGCCTACATCCTTCACTGGCTCCGCTCCCCCTTGAAACACGAAATGCCTTCCGGCACCAATCCCGGAAGGCAGGGGTAAATGGAAGAACCGCCCTTCGGCAACCCGGCTGTCATGTCGTGGAGGTCCACGATTTAGACCCGCGGCTTTGCGTCACTGCCTTTCGGCAGTTTTGCCATTATCGGTGCACGGCACCTAGGTCTTTTTTCTCTTGTAAGGATGGCTCATTCTACAGGAAAGTCAAAACTCCTTCTTTTCCCCGTAGAATTTTACAAAAAAATACCGGACTTGCTTAGATAGAGAAGGCGAGATCCGCGGACCTCGCCTTGTCGCCGTCTTAAGCGTCTCCTTTTCCGCTGTCACCAATCTAACGTAGCTTCTTCAGCTCTTCCAAGAGTTTCTTGTTTAGGACTCTTATGAACGTGCCCTTCATGCCGAGTGACCTGGACTCGATGACGCCGGCAGATTCGAACTTCCTAAGGGCGTTGACGATGACGGACCTTGTGATGCCTACCCGGTCCGCTACCTTTGACGCTACCAGGAACCCCTCGGTGCCGCCCAGTTCCTCGAAAATGTGCCTCATTGCGTTTAGCTCGGAGAAAGACAGAGTGCCAAGCGCGACCTGAACCGCGGCCCGGCTCCTGGTTTCTTCCTCCACAGTGTCTTGGTTATGTCGAACTATTTCCATGGCGGTCACGGTCGCCGCATGCTCAGCCAAGACCAGGTCTTCATCCAGGAACTCCCGCCCGTTGAACCTAGCCAATAGGAGGGTACCAAGTCTCTCCCCACCGGCTATTATCGGGAGGATCGTTGTGATCGTCGGAGCGTGGGAACACTTCATTGCCCCGTCGTAAGCGCACTCGTCGGATCTCAGGTTCGCCACGGTTTTGCCGGAACAGCCGCTCGTTGTAGGACGCGGGGAACTCGTTCTTCGACAGAATATCTTTCGCGTAGGATACGCACTCGAAGTCGTCTTGGAGAGCGTAGCCCAGAATCCTGCCCATCTTGTCCAAACATAGACGTTGCAGTCTGGCGGAATCTCTGATGACCTTGGCGCTGGAGTCGAAATCAACTTCGCTGGCTGCCATCGATAGGCGTTGATTCATTCTTCGTGTCTTCTCTAGTAGTGTCTGCATGGTGTTCTTCCCCCTTGTTCTCATCGCCTAGACCAACTGTCAGAGTATATACCGCGATACATCCTTGTTGGTCATAAGGTCGCTCATCTTGGCCTTCACATATGCCGCGTCGACTACGACTCTGGGTTCGTCTACTTCGGGAGCGTTGTACAACACGTCCTCCAAAAGACGCTCCATAACCGTGTGCAACCGTCTTGCGCCGATGTTCTGAGTTTCCTGGTTCACGGCGTAAGCCATTTGTGCAAGTTCTTGCACCCCGTCTTCCCTAAACTCCAAAGACACACCGTCGGTGGCCAGTAGCGCCTGGTATTGTTTGGTTAAGGAGTTCTCCGGCTCCGTCAATATCCGGACAAAATCGTCTTCTGTTAGAGGCTGAAGTTCCACCCTTATGGGAAAGCGTCCTTGGAGTTCGGGGATAAGGTCCGAAGGCTTAGTGACGTGAAAAGCGCCCGCCCCTATGAAGAGGATGTGGTCAGTTTTCACGGGCCCGTACTTTGTCACGACCGTGGTGCCTTCTACTATCGGAAGGAGGTCCCTTTGCACTCCCTCGCGGGAGACGTCCGGCCCTACCCCGTGCTCTCGCCCGGCTACTTTGTCGAGCTCGTCCAGAAAGACGATACCCAGCTTTTCTGTCCGGTGAACCGCTTCGGAAATGATAGAGTCTTGGTCAACCAGCTTGGCGGACTCCTCTTGAGCTAGGATCTTTCTAGCCTCGCTCACCTTCACCCGCCGCTTCTTCTTCTTTTTGGGCAACATGCCTCCGAGCATGTCTTGTATGTTTAGGCCCATCTCTTGCATCCCGCTGCCGTCAAAGAACTCGACGGTTGGTACCGCGTTATCTTCGACCTCGATTTCCACGTCTTGGTCCTCGAGTTCGCCGTTTTGGAGTCGCTCACGATTAAGGCGGCGGTCCGCCCTGGCTCGCCTGACCTTTTCGTCGAAGTCGTCTTCTTCCGGCTCCTCTTCTCTCGGGGCGGGGCTAAACAGCATCTCAAATGGGTTTCGAGACTGCTCTCGCCTCTTGGGCATGGGAGCGATGAGGTCCAGAAGCCGGTCTTCTGCCAAGAGAAGCGCTTTCGGTTTCACCTCGGTGAACTTCTCCGACCTGACCATACGTATGGCTGCTTCCACGAGATCTCTCACTATGGAGTCCACGTCCCGGCCTACGTAGCCGACCTCCGTGAACTTGGACGCTTCAACTTTGGAAAACGGCGCGTTGACGAGTTTTGCCAACCTACGGCAAATCTCAGTCTTGCCTACGCCGGTAGGTCCGATCATCAGGATGTTCTTAGGGACGATATCGTCTTGGAGATCGCCTTCGACTCGCTGTCTGCGAAGGCGGTTCCTTATGGCCACCGCTACGGCTCTCTTGGCCTCCTTCTGGCCAACGATGAACTTATCAAGTTCCTCGACTATCTGCCTAGGCGTTAGATCAGCCATTATCGGATGTCTTCCCTTCTCTACGAATCGCTCTTAAGTTCCTCCACCACGATGTTGTCGTTGGTGTATATGCAGATGGATGCCGCTATCTTGAGGGCTTCTCTGGCTATCGCGGAAGCGTCCAGATCTGTGAATTTCACCAGCGCTTTGGCTGCGGCCGTGGCGTACGAACCCCCTGAACCGATGGCCAACACCGGCTCGTCAGGTTCGATCACTTCCCCGGTTCCGCTGACCAAGAGTATCCTCTTCTTGTCCATGCACAAGAGCATCGCCTGAAGCTGGCGCAGGGCCCGGTCTGTGCGCCATTCCTTGGCCAGTTCCACGGCAGCTCTTAGAAGATCGCCCCTACTCTCTTCCAAGTGGCCCTCCAACTTGTCGAATAGCGTGAAAGCGTCGCCCACAGACCCGGCAAATCCGGCCAGGATGGAGTCGTGATAAAGCCTGCGGACTTTTCTCGCGCCGCTCTTTATGACGGTGTGATTAGCCTCTAGTGTGACTTGCCCGTCTCCCGCCATAGCAGAAGTGTTGCCGACCCGGACAGCCAAGACCGTGGTGCTTCTAAACAGAGGACCTACTTCAGGGCTCATTGTCTCCTCCCTTTCAAAGACACGTCTTCCCCTGGTTTCTCCATGTCGCGGCGGGCTCTGGGATGGCTCTTGAGATACACTTCTTTAAGCCTGTCCGGCTGTACATGCGTGTATATCTGGGTGGTCCTGATGCTTTGATGCCCCAGCATATCTTGGACCGATCTCAAGTCCGCTCCCCCGGATAGGAGGTGGGTCGCGAAGGAATGCCTTAAGGTATGTGGAGAACAGCGCGACGGGTCAATCCCACATGCGCGGAGGTTCTCCTCGACGACTCGCCTCAAGGACCTGACCGACAGACGACCGCCTCTTACGTTTAGGAACAACGGTTTCCTAGGGGTGCTCCCTTTTGGGCTCCCGTCCGACTTCCCAAGGAAAAACGGCCTGCCTAACTCTAGGTAATCGCCCAAGGCTTGGATAGCCTGGGACCCAACTGGAACAAGCCTTTCCTTGTTTCCTTTTCCTAATACACGAACGAACCCGTCCGAATAGTCGATGTCTCCTATGTTGAGTCTCCACAGTTCGGATATGCGCAATCCGGCCCCGTAGAACATCTCAAGTATCGCCAAGTCACGCTTGCCCGCCGGCGTATTCCGGTCCGGCGCTTCTAGAAGCGACTCTACCTCCGCTTTCGAAAGAACCTTTGGCAACTTCTGCTCAAGCCGCCTTGGGGCAAGGTCTTTTATGGGGCTCTCCGAAAGCTCTTTTCGTCCGCAAAGGAAACGGACGAAACTGCGCAAGCACGATGCTTTCCGAGCAATAGACGTCTTGCGATAGCGGGCTTTTGAGAGGTGTTGGATGAATAGCCGTATGCTATCCCCGCTTACGAGGTCTGGAGACAGTTCCCGGTCCTCCGGTAGACCGGCTTCAGCTCTCAAGAAGTCGAAGAACTGCTGAAGATCATTGGCGTATGCTTCTTGCGTATTGGGACTCTGGGTCTTTGACACTCCGACTTCTGCCAAAAACTCATCGCGGCACTCCAGTAGAGACCTGCCCACGGAAACACCTTCTCATCATCACTTGAACTGCTGTGAACGGGTGCACAAGCCTCATTCGGCTTATCTTAACATTGTGATGACTAGAGTGGCAACCTCCATTCTCAGTTTTCTTTGAGTTTTTGGGCTTTATAATTGCAGTCCGGGTTGGCACAATTCTGTTCATTCTTCGTGCCCACCTCCACTAGAAACGAACCGCACTGTGGGCATTTTGATTCTGGAACCGGACGGTTCCAGGTCACGAAGTCGCACTTCGGGTACCCCTGGCATCCGTAGAAGACCCTACCCCGTTTGCTGCGGCGGACCACCATGTCTTCACCGCATTTCGGACACTTGACTCCCGCCTTCTCCAAGAGAGGTTTCGTGTTCTTGCATTCCGGGTAACCGGAGCAGGCTATGAACCTCCCGAAGCGGCCTCTCTTTATGACCATGGGCCGGCCGCACTTTTCGCAGTCCTCTCCGGCGGGCTCCGATTGCACTTCGACGCGCTCCACTTCCTTCAACCCTCTTAACCTGCTCGGAAATGGGCTCCCAGAACTCTTGGACCACCGAGTTCCAGCCGATGGCGCCGTCTTCCACCGAGTCCAGTTTGCGCTCCATCTCGGCCGTGAACTTCAGGTCTACCACGGCCGGGAAGTTCTCCACCAGTAGACCGTCCACAAGGAACCCTAACTCCGTCGGGTAGACGTGTTTCCCTTCTTTGGCTATGTACTCTCGAAGGGACAAGGTCGCGATGGTTGGGGCATAGGTGGAAGGACGTCCTATGCCGTTTTCCTCCAGGGCCTTTACCAAGGAAGCTTCGGTGTATCTGGGTGGAGGCTCCGTGAAGTGCTGGACCGGGTCGAGTTTCAACGGCTTAAGGGTCTCGCCTTCGGATAGAGGGATGATCTCTTTGTCTTCTTCTGTCGGGGAGTCCGATCCCTCCTGGTAGACTCTTGTGAAACCCGCGAACCTGAGGCGAGAGCCGCTAGCCCTGAAGGTGTGCCCGGCACAGTCCAGTTCGGCGCTCACAGTGTCGTATATCGCGGGAGCCATCTGACTTGCCACGAACCGCTCCCAAATCAGTTTGTACAGGCGATATTGGTCCTTCCCCAGGAATGGTTTTACCTCCGAAGGAGTCCGCAATATGCTGGACGGACGGACCGCCTCGTGAGCTCCCTGTTCTCCTGGCCTCTCCCTTTCCTTTCTCTGAGACCCTGAGTAGTCGGGTCCGAAGACGCCGGTGATGTACGACTTGGCTTCGCTCTGCTGCGCTACTTCTGAGACCTTGGTCGAGTCAGTCCTCATGTAGGTGATTGAGCCGTATACCTGCCTTGCCCAGTTCTACCCCTTCATAGAGCATTTGAGCCAACGACATGGTCTTCTTGACTGCGAAACCAAGCTTGCGCGAGGCTTCCTGCTGAAGAGTAGATGTGGTAAAGGGCGGAGGCGCTATCTTTCGCGCTGCTTGGGCGTCACGGACTTGACCAGGAAGTCCTTGCCGGTGATATCCCTTACGATAGCGTCGCACGCGGACTTGTCTTTGATCTCCGGCCTTCTTCCCCGTTCTCTCCAAAGTAACGGGCTTTCTCACCCGCGTCGCCCTTTAGGTACGCGTCCAAGGTCCAGTACTCTTCGGGCTTGAAAGCCCTGATTTCGTTCTCTCTTTCCACCACGATCCGAAGAGCGACTGACTGCACCCTGCCCGCCGACAGGCCCCTCCTCACTTTGTGCCACAAAGAGGAGCTTGAGCTGTAGCCCACCAGCCGGTCGATAACGCGGCGCGCTTGTTGGGCGTCCACGAGTCTCAGGTTAAGGGGCATAGGATGGGCAAAGGCTTATTTGACGGCCCCTTCAGTGATCTCGTGAAAGGTCACCCTTTTCGCGTTCTCCGGTTCTATGCCGAGAATGGAACAAAGGTGCCACGATATCGCCTCTCCTTCCCTGTCAGGGTCGGTGGCCAGGTACACCGAGCTCGCCTTCTTGGCCGCTTCCTTAGTTCTTTGATTACTTCGCCTTTTCCCCGAATGTTGATGTATTTGGGCGAAAAACCGTTCTCCACATCCACCCCAAGCTGGCTCTTGGGTAGGTCTCTTCAAAGCGTTGAAGACGCCTTTACTTGGTACCTGGACTTCATAAAGCGGGATATGGTCTTCGCTTTGGTTGGCGGCCCTCAACTATTATGAGGGGACGTTTGGTTTCGGCCATCTACTTATGCCGCTCCTTCGCTTCCGGCAGGATTTCCGCGTGGCGCTCCTTTAGCATGTACTTGCCTCCCGGGATCCTTTTCAATGCTCCTTTGACTTCCAGGGACGATAACACCGACATAAGCCTCCCCGCCGAGAGGAGGGTATCCGAGTGTGCCTCTTCCACGCTAAGAGCCTCCGCCCGCTATTTCCTCTAGAGTAAGACTCCTCCAACGTTAAGGAAGGGACCGGCGCAGAGACAGCCTCGGGTATGTACTCGGTCTCTTGCCGGAGAAAGGATAGCACATCACGGGCACAGGATACCAGATAGGCTCCGTCCTGTATGAGCCGGTTTGAGCCCTGGCTCACTCGTGACCTAACGCTCCCGGGCACGGCCATCACGGGCCTGCCGTGCTTAGCCGCCCAATCCGCGGTGATAAGCGCGCCCGACTTTTCTCCAGCCTCAACTACCAGGACACCTAAGGAAAGCCCGGAGATGATCCGGTTTCTTGCCGGGAAGTGCCACGGCAAAGGCTCCGAGCCCCAAGGGTATTCCGAAACCAGCGCTCCGCTCTTGGGAATCTCCGAAAAAAGGAGACGGTTTGCCCTGGGGTAGACTACATCTATCCCCGCTCCCAGGCAAGCGATTGTCCTGCCTCCCGACTCCAGCGCGCCTCGATGAGACGCGGCGTCTATGCCTTCCGCCAGCCCGGAAACTATGGTCACGCCTGCCTTGGCAAGGTCTGAGGCTATCTCGTACGCTACTTCCCTTCCCACAGGCGTGGCCCGGCGAGTGCCGACTATGGCTACGGCAATCCTGTCAGTCGGAAGGATTTCCCCGGCACAGAACAAGGGCGGCGGGTGGGGCACCGCCCTGAGGTTCTCCGGATAAGCGGGATTATCCGCTGTGAGTACCGCCCCGCGAATCGTGTCCACCGGTAGAACCCTCCCAATTCCTGACAATCCGACATGAATATACCACTTTCTTGGATCAAAAGAAAGGCTTGTCGGGAATAACGGAGGGGCATGATCAACTCTAGAACCGAGGTGCAAGGTGAGAACGTGAGGCTAAGTAACCCCTGGAAACGTCTGGTTTCGCTCATAACTCCCGCTCGAGGAAAGCACGAGCGCTTGCCGTTTTCTCTAGGCGGCAGGCCCATACACGGGAAGAATCCGCCGGTCAAGAAGATTGCTCCTTCCGACGGGACGGAGATACCCAAGAAGGTCAAGGATTCTATGAGCCTTCTGAAGCAGGTCTTCCATATCCCTTACACTTCTGACGTTGTATTCCGGGAGATCGCTTGCGCCAGGCCGTCGGTCAAGGTCGTTGTCGCCTACATTGAGGGGCTGGCCGACTCCTCAAAAGTGCAATCTTCGGTCCTGGAGCCTCTCCTTTTGCTTTCGTCCATTCGGGACTACAACGCGAAAGATCCCGTGGACTACTTGAAAGACGCGCTCTTGGCAAGCGGCCAGGTGGAAGAGAAGCAGACGGTAGAAGAGTTGGTAGAGGGCATGATTAGCGGGGACACCGTCGTCCTCCTGGACGGGCGCGAGGTCGCCCTCACAGTTGAGACCAAGGGGTGGGAGCACCGGACGGTCGGTGAATCGTTAAGCGAGCGGATAGTCAGGGGCCCCCAACAAGGTTTTGTTGAAGTCATGAGGATCAACACGGCCATCATCAGGTCCATCCTCCAATCGCCCGACTTGGTGGTAGAGAACGTGGACCTTGGTGTTACTTCGCTCAACCGCTGCGCGCTTTTATACATGAAAAACATCGCCAACGACAAAGCCGTCGCCGAGCTGAGACGCCGGCTGAAGTCTCTTTACGTTTCAGAGATCCTGACCAGCGGTGTGTTGGAGCAGTTGATAGAGACACGAAAGGCCCTGATCCCGACCATCCTAAGCACGGAACGTCCGGACCGGGTGGCCCGTTTCCTTATGCAGGGCTCCTGCGCCGTCATAGTTGCGGGCGACCCCTTTGTCCTGGTGCTGCCCGTGAACGTCTTGGCGTTCATCCACAGCCCCGAAAGACGAGTACGTTAGGTGGCCTTACGGCAACCTTTTGAGGCTGATCCGGTACCTATCGCTGCTGTTGGTGGTGTTCCTGCCGGGGGTGTATATCGCCATCGTGGACTACCACGCCGAGATGATACCTACCCAGTTGCTTATGGCCATCGCCGCCAGCAGAGAGCCCATACCCTTCCCCATTTATCTCGAAGTAGTGGTGATGTACTTCGGTTTTGAGTTGATCCGTGAGGCGGGCATACGCATCCCTTCCCCAATTGGCCCCACTATAGGCATAGTGGGAGCTCTGTTGATCGGCGACGCGGCGGTGTCGGCCAACCTAGTCAGCCCGATCATGGTCATAGTAATAGCGATCACCGCCGTCGCCTCCTTCGCGGTGCCCAGCCAAGGGCTTGCCATGTTCACGCGCGTAGCTACCCTTCTGTTCATCTTGGCAGGCAGTTTCGCCGGGCTCTTGGGGGTGGTAGCCCTGACTTACTTCTTGGTCTGCCACATGGCGTCCCTCTCGTCCTTAGGGGTCCCTCTGCTCGCTCCATTCGCTCCCGTCTGGAAAACCTCTTTTTCATCCCTCTGGCAGCCGTCGGCCCAGGATGCCAGGCGAAGGCAGACGTTCGCTAGACCCAAAGACACGTTCAGGGCGCCAAAGGAGCCGAGGTTGTGGGACATCGGCCAAACGTTGTCGCCGAAGCTCAGGTCCATGGTCTTGGATGAGAAGCGCAAGGCGTCGGACCCTGACAAGAAGGGAGGCCTTGGCGAAAACAGTGAACAAGGGAAAGGCGAAAAAGGAAAAAGGCAAGGACAACGAAAGCCCGGATGGAGGTGAGTCCCAAGTCGTCCAACTGGGACATCTCGACGGCAAAGAGCTGAGTACTATAACGGCTTTCCTCTTGGGAGCCAAGGTCTTTCTTATGACGCCGTCCATTCTTGCGGACAGGGTGGGCACTTCCGCTTGGCTCACCGCCCTAATTGCCACGCCCCTTGCCCTCTTAGGTTTAGTGGGCTGGCTAAAGTGGTCGAGCGCTACGTCGGATCTGGCGGTGGTACCGGCTCTCAGGAAGACCCTCGGACGTTTCTTGGGCGACCTGGTCGCCTTCCTCATCGTCCTGACTTGTCTAGCCGGAGGGGCTCTCAATAACCGGGTTGTCGCCGGAGGCGCCGTGATCGGTCTCTTGCCCCAGTTCCCGATAGAGGTGATCTTAGCCGTCGGTGTGTTCATATCGGTTTACGCCGCCTGGCTCGGACTTGAGACGGTGGCGAGTGGCGGTGATCTTCGCGCCCTTAACGGTGGTTTCTGGTCGCGTCATCGCGGGAACAACCGTTTCGTAGACTTACGGAACCTCTTCCCCATTCTGCGGGGCCCCGTCTGGGCGCCCCGCGGCGCGCTCGGCGCCCGTCTGCCCCGTCGGCCGTGCATGTGAGTCTGCATCGGGCTCCGAGGGCATCTAAGTTGTCAAAGTCTGCCCGCGTCAGATGCGGTGTACAACGCCATGGCCGGCAGTGTTCCCTGTGAGGTGTCAGATTCATCGTCCTTCCAGGAATACTGGCGCGAGCCGTGTACCTCGGCCCGCTTCTCCAAAGGCTGGAGGCCTTGTTCACGTTTGTGTGGTTCTTCACCACGTCAGTCCAGCTCAGCGTGCTATTCATCATAGCCCTCATTTTTCTCTCTCAACTGACGGGAACGCACACCATAAGGCCTCTCGTGCCCTCCGTGGCACTCCTGGTTTTCGCGGGGGCAGCGCTCCCCCCAAACATTCTGTATCCCGGGCGAGTGCTGCACGAAATCCTTTTTCGCGAAACGGGCGTCGCCCTTGTGTTTCTGGGATGGGTCCTGTATCTTGTCGCTCGACTAAGGGGGATCTCTGCTGAAGCTCGTGGAGGCGGCGCACGCGAAGAGAAAAACGGCGGCCCGTCCCAAGAAGGGCACGGGAAACGTGATTTCGGCGAAAAGGGGGATTCATCCGGTCTTGAAGCGAAGTAAAGCCTGGAAATTTGGCTCTACTCTTCTTATCTTCTTCTTGCTGGCCGCCTTTTCCGCCGGATGCTGGGGTCGTCAGGAACTGGAGAACCAGTCCCTGGTCACGGTGCTCGGCGTCGACAACGGTGCCGGCAAGCGCTTGCGTCTAACGGCTCGGATCGCCATACCTAGAGCGGCAGCGGGCGGACCCGGCGGAAGCGGCTCTACCGGGCCGCTAGGAGGCCTTCCGATAACCGCTGAGGGCGAAGACATGCTTGACGCGGTTGATGCGATTCAACAAATAACCGGGCGAGACGTGACCATGGCCCACCTTACCGTCCTCGTAGTAGGTGAAGCGTTCGCCCGCACTGATGTGGGGCCGGTGGTGGACGTTTTCTCACGGATGTTGCAGTTTCGTCCAAATACCCTCATTGTGACTTGCAGGGAAAAGGCCGAGGACTTTGTCAAGCAGTTCACCCCGGGAGAAGAGACGGAACCGTCGGTCATGATTAGAAAGCTCATCGAGTCGACCCACACCGCTCTCGGAGGAACCCCTTTTGTGACCATGCAGGACTTTTTGAGCGCGTATAACACCGTTGACTCCGACCCATGGACGCCTTACATGACCTTGGCGTCGGCTGCCGCCCAAGACGACTCCAAAGAGGGCTCTACCGGGGATATGCCTGGACCGGAGGCCAAGGGAGAAGTCGACAAGCCGGTCTCAGAGGCAGTAGGAGGCGATGAAGACAAGGGCGACGGCAAGACGGAGAGCCCCAAAGTTGTCCGGGTGTTGGGCAGCGCGGTTACGCCAAAGTCGGCGACCATCAACGTATGGTGGGAACCCTGGATTTCCACGAGACCATGGCCGCGAACCTCCTTGCGGGGGATTTCAGCAACACGGTCTTGGAAATGGCGTTTCCAGAGAGCCACGAGGAAGTGTCCCTACGGTTTCGACACGCCTCAACTAGGCGAAAGGTCCGTGTGGAAGGCAACGCCACATTTGTCACTTGGGTCATCCGCATAGCGGCTACCATCGACGAGATAACAGTCCACGCGACCTTGGAGCCACTGGGCGCCGAGCTTGAGCGAGACGTGGTCGCTACGGCCCAGGAGGAACTCGGATCGCTCTTGGCGAGATCCATGGGCAAACTCCAGGAACTTAGGTCCGACCCCATCAAACTTGGCAGGAGCGTTCATATGAAGTTCGCCACTTACCCCGAGTGGGAGCAATTCTACTGGCCGGACCGGTTCCCGGAGGTCAAATACGAGTTCGATATCACGATCCATATCCTCAACACCGGGTTTGTCTATCGTCACCCATACCCGCGCTAGGGGCAGGTACACTCAAACAGGACTTTGGGCACCGTCCGGCGAAAACCCCTGCAACAGGGGTGAAATGCTTTGCCAAGGCGTTCGGAAGACGAAGAGAGAGTCAAAGGAATGTACAGTGTCGAATCTAGATGGCGTCAAAAGTACGGCTACATAGCCGGAGTGGATGAAGTCGGCAGAGGACCCATGGCGGGCCCGGTCGTGGCAGCGGCCATCGTGTTGCCCGCTGACTCAATGGTCTCTGGCATCGACGACTCCAAGAAGCTTACGGCAAAGACCAGAGAGCGCCTATTTGACGAGATCCTCCGTCATGCCTTGGCTTTTGGAGTGGGAATCCGATCATCCCAATACATAGACAAGCATGGGATCGTCCTCGCTACCTTTTCCGCCATGAAACTCGCCCTAAAGATGCTTGCCCTAAAAGGGTTCCCGCCCGGATTCGTCCTGGTTGACGGCTTCCCCATCCCCGGACTGGAAATACCGCAAGAGGCGGTAATACGGGGCGACTCATCGATGGCGTCAATCGCTTGCGCTTCCATTATCGCTAAGGTTACCAGGGACCGGATCATGACCGAGTACGCCGACTTGTACCCGGATTACGGATTCGAGGAACACAAGGGCTATTGCACCAGGGAGCACAGGTCTCGACTTGGGAAGTTCGGCCCGTGTCCGATACACAGGCGATCTTTTAGCCCGGTCAAAGACGGGAGAAGAGACGACGAGTAAGGGGCGACCTAGAACTCCAAAACGCCCTTCAGCAACCGGTAGCCGGGCTCCCCATCCGTGATTACACATAGATCGATACGCAGGGGCGTATCCGGTGAAATGTCTTTGACATGTAGCGATGTATACGACCTCACCGCGAGCCTAAGTTTTCCGGCCTTCTTGCGGTCAAGAGACTCCAGAGCTGAGACCAGACCCCCCTCTCGCCTGTAACGGACCTCAACAAAGGCAAGCACGTTGCCGTCCGTGGCGATTATGTCGATTTCGCCGTACCTACACCGGTAGTTGCGTTGGATAACGCGGTATCCCTCGCTTTCGGTCAAGAGAACACAGGCGAGTTCTTCCTTCTCGCGGCCAACGACGGAGGGCGCAATGTGGGAGCTTTGGCTTGCACTGTGCGGCCTTCCACCGCTGTGTGAACTCCTCATGCTTCCCCTACCGAGTTCGGCCGGTACGAAAGCGCCTCGGCGACGTGTTCTTCTTCGATCCGTGGAGAACCGTCCAGATCGGAAATGGAGGAGGCTACCTTCAATAGCTTGTAATAGGTCCGGGCCGGATAGTCGCAAGGTCGAAAATGTCGCATCAGGAGTTTCCTTGCCTGCCCCGACATTCGCTCAGAAGGGCGCTCACCTCCCTCGGACCCATTTCTGAGTTAAGCGCCATGCCGGTTCCTTTAGGCGTTGGGCCTGGCGGCTTCTGCTCTACTCTCTCCTTGACTTGGAGGCTCCTTCATCGGCCGAAGATAGGAGTTCCCCGGGAGTGACCCGTGAGCATTTCCAGGTGGAGGCTCTGCGGTCAAAAAGGGGCCGCTTACACGAGAAGCGTACTGCTTCTCTCGCATGGTCGTGTGCACCTCTTGGACCGAGTCTCGAGTAGCCGCACGGGCACGGGTTCATGGCACCGACAAGCATGAACCGGCACGGGAACACAAGTCCTTGGATCTGGGGTGACCACCGCCCTCCCTGGCCCCAACGGCCCCTCGTAACGCGTTAAGCACCGACGGCGGAAATTCTGCCAACTCGTCGAGGAACAAGACACCCCTGTGAGCCAAGGTGATTTCTCCGGGGACCGGGTGAGCTCCTCCACCGATAAGAGCCGCTAGGGTCACCGTCGTGGTGGGGAGAGCGAAAACGGGCGCTCTTTAAGGAGACCTGACCCTTCCGGCAAAATGCCGGCCACGCTGGCGATACAGGTGACCACGGGGATTCCTCAGGCGTCAGGTCCGGCAAAATCCCAGGGATCGCTCTGGCCAGCATGCTCTTGCCTCCGCCCGGAGCGCCAACCATAAAGAAAGGTATGTCCCCGCCTCAAGGGCGGCTCCAAAGCCGTTTGGCCGCGGCCTGGCCCTTGATATCTCGAAAATCAGGTACACTGCAACACGGTGTTCGCTCACCTCTTGCGGTCTTGGGAACACTCAGCTCACCAGTCCCGCTGACGAAATCAGCCACTTCCCTAAGGCTTTCCGCGACCCGAAGGGTATACCGTCGACAAATGAGACTTCCGGTCCGTTGTCTCGCGGAACGATCACGCCCGCGTAGCCTGACTCTTTGGCGGACAGCGCCATGGCCAACGCGCCCCTTACCGGCCTGACCGAGCCTTCAGCCCAGTTCGCCCAGAAAGCAGTACTCCTCCAAACGTTGTCCCAAAGGAATCGAACCCGAGGCCGCCAGAATGCCGAGAGCTATAGGAAGGTCAAGTTGGGACCCTTCTTTGTGTATCGCGGCGGGAGCGAGGTTTACGGTTATCCTCCTAGGAGGGAGAACGAAACCTGAGTTTCTCACGGCCGACCTAACGCGATGTCGTGATTCTCGGACGGCGGTATCCCCCATTCCCGTGATCTCCAGTCCGGGTAGGCCTCCGGAAACGTCCACTTCCACCGCCACGCTGACGCCTTCAATCCCTACGATAGTTGACCCCGCGATACTGGCGTACAGGGCGACTCCCCTCCCTACTTGCAGATGATATACTTGCGGCCGAGCGGCGAAATTCGACACGGTGGAACTCCGCCGGATCAAGACATACCAAATCTTACCAAATTCCAACGAGGAACGGCAAGCCCACCGGCTAACAACCTTGGCTCCAGATGTCCACTTCGGCCGTTTGTTGCCGTTCCGTTGTTCGAATGGTAGGATATTTATAAAGAAATAACCCAAAGATAGATGGAGATGGGGACAGGAAACCGTGGGAAACTTACGAGATTATAGTGAATCCAACGGTCCGGACACCGAACCCGGGACCGTTCTAGAGACAGATACCGATACGTCCGACGTCGACCACTGGGGAGGCTCGCCCGAAGAGTCATCCGGCGAGTTAGCCCTTTCCGCGCCGGTACCCTACGATGGAACGGCAGAGGAAGAAGTCATAGCTCCCGAGGAAGTTTCTTTGATCAGAAACAGGATCTTGACGCTTGCGATGCCTGCCTTGGCCGAGATGATCCTGATGACTCTCGTTTCCATGGCGGACATGATCATGGTAGGCAGGCTGGGCCCGTGGGCCATCACTTCCGTTGGACTGTCCAACCAGCCCATGTTCGTCGCCATGTCCATGTTCATGGCGCTTAACGTGGGCGCGACCGCCCTCGTCGCCCGTGCTACCGGGGCGAAGCGCCCCGAAGAAGCTTCTGCCGCAGCGAGACAGGCTTTGACCATAGCGGCCGCCATCGGGCTCCTGTTGAGCGTTCTTGGCTACATGTACTCCAGGTCGATCATAAGCTGGATGGGTGCCGAGGCCGATGTGATTGGCCCCGGGTCGGAGTATTTGCGGATCGTCGCCGCCGGCTTGCTCTTCCAGGGGGTAACCATCAGCCTGAACGCCTCCCTTCGCGGGGCCGGCGACACCAGGACTCCTATGTCTGTCAACATGGTGGCTAACCTTGTCAACATAGTGCTCAACTACCTGCTCATATACGGGCATTTTGGATTGCCCGAGATGGGAGTTTCCGGGGCGGCCGTAGCGACGACCATATCAAGGGGAGTCGCCTGCATTCTGATTATTCGGAAGATCCTCCTCGACAGAGCGGCCATAAAGATATCAGTTCACGACTCATTCCGCCCCGATCCGGAGATAATGCGGCGCATATTCAAGGTTGGCCTTCCCGCCGCCATTGAGCAACTGGTCATGAGGTCCGGGCAAATGGTCTTTGCCCGGATCGTCTCGAGTTTCGGCACCGTGGTCTATGCGGCCCACCAGGTAGCGCTCAACGTCGAGGGCCTAAGTTTCACCCCGGGCCAGGCGTTTCAGATCGCCACGACGTCTTTGGTCGGACAAAGCCTCGGCGCCCGGAAGCCGAAACGTGCCATGCGTACAGGTTGGGAAGCCCTGAAGATCGGCGTGTCAATCGCCGCCCTCATCGGGGTCGTGTACTTTTTCTTCGGGAAGTATGTGGCAATTCTTTACACCGACGACCAGACGGTAACCGATTTGGCTACGGGAGCTCTACGGATTATCGCCGTTGCCCAGCCGTTTCTTATAGGCAACTTCATCTTGTCGGGAGGCCTAAGGGGCGCAGGCGATACCAAATGGACGCTGTACATCACTCTAGCCGGCATCTGGGGTGTCAGGGTTGTCGTCGCGTATTTCCTTGCCATCAAGATGAATATGGGACTTCCCGGGGCATGGATCGGAATGGCGCTGGACATGACGACCAGATCCATTCTCGCCGCCTTAAGGTTTAGGGCGGGTCATTGGACCAAGATCGAGGTCTAGGAGAAGCCCTACCCGTCGGCTAACGGCCTTGACCTGGAGGCCACCGCCGCTATGGCTACTAGCGTTCCGCCAAGGACCATAAGCATGAACCGGCTCCCGAAGGCGTCTAGCCCCCAGCCCACAATAGGGGTGGACACCGGCAACATAAGCGTGGAGGCGGCGGACCGGAACGCGAAGACCCTCCCCCTTATTCCCGCAGGGGTGGCTTTCTGATAGATGGAGCTGATGGGCACCCGTATCAAGGGACCCGGCAGACCGAATAGAGCAAACGTGCCAAACACCATCCACATGTCGAGTGGACAGCCGTCAGCGCGAAAGACGTCCCCATGCAGGCGATGCCAATGAGAAGCATCTCGCGCAATCTCACGGTCTTTGACGCGGCGACCGTAAGAGAAGAGAGCACAGACATTACGGCAGACACGGTGAAAGCGAGGCCCAAAACCCCGGTGTCTCTTTTCAGCACGTTCAGCACATGAACTTGAACTCAGGTCTGCCGGGACGGCACAAGTTTATGGCTATTGTAATGAGCAAGAGGTGTATGGCCACGGGCGTCTTGCGGTAGAATGCCAGGCCTTCCCAGATCCCCGGAGACCGGGCCTCTCGGCTTTGGCTAGAGGAATGTCGCCACGCTGCCTTATGGAATGGACGCAAAGTGCGGACACGGCGCAGAAGAACGCGTTTACCCACATCACTCCGTGTCCCCCCAGAGACTCCAAGACGAAGCCTCCCAACGCGGGCCGATTATCATGGCCGTGTTCTTCCCCATGCTTGTCACGGCGTTGGCTTGCGGTATGGATCCGGCCGGAACCAGTGACGGAATCAAGGCCATGGTCGCGGTTCGTAGAAAGCCGACATGGCTCCTGAAGCGAGCATCCAAAGAACGCGTGGCGGACTCCGAAGGCGCCTGCATACAAGGCGTAGCCCACATAAACGTGAGGATCGCTCTGACAAGAGCGGTGACCGCCATGACGGTTCGTCTGCTGACGCGGTCGAAGTACCAACCCGGCGAGGGGTCCGACAAAGAGAGGCGGCAGTATCCGCAACACAACGGCTATAGAAGCCATCTCGGCGGAACCGGTTTCTTTCAGAACCAAGACCGAAAGGACAAGGCTCCCTACGCCATCGCCCATGGTCGACAGCGTCTGAGCTACCCAGAACAAGAAGTAGTCACGACCGAGACGGATTGGGGCGCCGATACTGGAACGAAGTCTATCTAGGCGGGTCAAGGGTCCTGAACTCAAGTCTATTAGCCTCCTCGGCATTACTCGAATGCATTTGCCTTGACGCATTAGTGTGTCTCTTTCTACGGTAACCAAATTCAAGGGAGGGACACCCGTTTCCTCCTTGATGGGAATTCAATCACAGGCGTAGTGAACGGTCGGCACCGTCTCATAAGATACGTAGAACAGCCTATAAAAGGAGTGGTCTCGCCATGTGCCCGTTGGATACGACCTTGGACGGCCGCAGAGTGTGGGTAGTGGCGCCGGGTGATACACTTTACGGGATAGCGCTGGAGACCGGCAGCACCGTAGAAAGACTCCTGGCGCTTAACCCCGCCGTCGACCCCACAAACCTGCTCCCGGGCGAGGTCTTGGAACTCCCCGACTTCGTTGGGCTTCCGATCGGGCCCGTTCCTCCCTGTCCATCCGGATTCTATTGGGTTGTTGCTCCAGGGGATACACTCTTCCTTATCGCCTCTCAGGTGGGCACGTCGGTGGATGAGCTTTTGGCCCTGAACCCTCAAACGGACCCGTGGAACCTCATACCCGGCCAAAGTATATGCTTGCCATTTCCTCCGAGGTAGGGACACCGCAAAGTCATTGTGGCATATATGTGTTATATTTTATGACATATATATGCCGCATTCTATTGCCCTGAATCGAGCGGCGCATATAATGAGGCTTAAGGTTTTCGTTGCCGCGACGGTATATCTGGAGAGAAAGAGAGTGAGGCCGGGTGCTTAGGTCAGACGGCAAAGGAGCGCGCCAGGAGTCCCTATATGTCTTCCCCATGGGAGTAGTAGAGCGGCTCACCGGATTGACTAGGCGCCGCATCAGGTACTACGAGCAGGCCGGACTTTTGGAACCGGATAGGACTTCGGGAGGTCACAGGCTGTATTCTCAAGAGAACGTCAATACCCTACTCAGGGTACGCGCGCTTGTGGAGAGCGGGATCACGACCATGGAATCCATCCGCAGAATGATGGCCGCTGGGTTGGACGAGCCCAAGAACAAAGCCTGGGGTTGCTGAATGCCGCCGGACAGGTGCCCGGCAGGGTCTTCAGGACATAAAGTCAGGATGCGGCCGTGGAAACCCCATATGAGCCGTAGACAAAGTACCCGAGAGCGACAGCACTTCTTACTTCCGCAGAAACGCGGTCAGCGGGAACGGCGAAAAGCGATGACTGGATTTGAAGTCAGTTCCACGAAAGGACGAATGACCCGTGGCCGGAACACACCCTACGGCATCAACCCCAGGCCCACACAAGGAAGAGGTGTTGCGCCTCGCCGGTGATCGGGGCGTCGGGTTCATCCTGCTGCAGTTCCTTGACATCTTGGGAGTGGTAAAGAGCGTGGCCATTCCCGTCCAGAGGCTAGAAAAAGCGCTGGATGGACAGATCCTGTTGACGGTTCATCGGTTCATGGATTCGTGAGAATCGAAGAATCTGACATGCTTCTGAAGCCCGACCCGTCGACCTACGTGGCGTTTCCCTGGCTTAACTCCGGCCGCGAACACACCGCGCGTCTCGTTGCGACATCTATACAGCCAACGACGAACCCTTCCCCGGTTCTCCGAGATCAGCTCTAGCGCGCTGTAAAGAAGCAGCCGATATGGGGTACTCCGCAGAACGCCGGTCCGGAGGCCGGTTTTCCTGTTCAAGCTGGACGATCAAGGCGCCCCCACCACAAAGACCCACGACCAGGGAAGCTACTTTGACCTTTCTTGTGGACAAAGGAGAGGTGCCCGTAGGGACATGGTCATAGCCACAGGACCTAGACTTCGCGATAGAGGCAGCCCACCATGAAGTGGCTCCGGCCAGCACGAGATCGACTTCCGCTACGCTGACGCGATGTCAACCGCCGACAACATGATTACCCTTAAGCTGGTGGTGAGGACCGTCACGTCTCAACACGGCCTCCACGCGACCTTTATGCCCAAACCGGTCCCTTGGAATAAACGGCTCGGGATGCACGTCCACCAGTCCCTTTTCAAAGGGGAAAGAAACGTGTTGACGACCCGCGGGAGCCGGCCTCTCGGGTCCGCGTCCTCGTATCTCGGAGGTCTCTTGACCCACGCACGCAGTTATACGTGCTGTCAACGCTTATCAGCAGTTATAAGCGGCTGGTGCTCAAGTGCAAGGAGCACCGGTCTCTCGTGGTCAGAAAGCAGCAGAAGCCCCTGATCCGCGTGCCGTCGGGGCGAGGGAATGCCGCGAGGCTTGAACTTAGAAGTCCAGACCCTTCCTGCAATCCCTATCTAGCCATGGCAGTGACCCTTCAGGCAGGTCTGGACGGTATCAGAAAAGGCATGGTGCCCCCGCCTCCCGTGAACCGAAACATCTACGAGATGACCGCGGAAGAAAGACGTCACTTGGGGATAGGAAGCCTGCCGGGAAGCCTGGAGGAAGCCATTTCGGAGCTCCTATCTGACGAGGTGGTCCTAAACGCTCTGGGCGAGCACATTGTCCACCGATTTGTGGATGCCAAGCGTATCGAGTCAGACGTCTATCGCACCCAAGTCCACCGTTGGGAGTTGGACCAGTACCTATCCGTATACTAGCGCTTGATGGGGTTAGGCAATGACCTTATACGGCAGAAACCACCGCTAGGATCAGAGAACGCCGGTTCGTCCGGCGTTCTCTAGTCTGTTTGTTAATGCCTCACTAGGACATGGTGTTATTGGGCAGCCCAAGTCGTTCTTTGGCTTTGCGCAACACCGGCGTCGAGACCTTCATGGCCTTCCCCGCGCCCTTCACCAGCGCTTCCTTCACGTACCCCGACTCTGACATCTCCCGGTACTTCTCTTGGATGGGTCTTAGGCATTGTATTACGACTTCCGCCAAACCCTTCTTGAAGTCCGCGTACCCTTTGCCGGCATACGTTTCTGTGACACGCTCTATAGGCAGGTCAGCGCAGTGAGAGTATATGGCCAGGAGGTTTGCCAGGGCAGGCTTTTCCTCCGGGTCGTAGATGATCTCACGCCCCGAGTCGGTTACCGCCCGGCGGACCTTCTTAGCGATCTCGTCTTCCCCGTCCCCCAAGAAGATGGCGCCGAACGGGTCGGTGTCGGACTTGGACATCTTCTTGCTGGGGTCGGCCAAGGATTTGATCCTGGCTCCCGTCTGGGCGATGACCGGCTCCGGAACCTTGAAAGTCTGCCCATATCGCGAGTTGAAACGAATGGCCAAGTCGCGAGCCAGCTCAACGTGCTGCTTCTGGTCCTCGCCCACCGGCACATAGTCTGTGTCGTAGAGAAGAATGTCCGCCGCCATCAAAGCCGGATAGGTGAACAGGCCGCCCGAGACCGATTCCCTGCCTTCAGACTTTTCCTTGAACTGGGTCATCCTCGACAGTTCGCCGAAGGTTGCCGTGCATTCCATGATCCATGACAACTCGGAATGAGCAGGGACGTCTGACTGGACGAACAGGGTCACCTTCTCCGGGTCAAGTCCGGCGGCCATCATGTAAGCGGCCGTGTCCACGATTAACGGACCGAGTTCCTTGGGGTCTTTTGGGATCGTCAACGCGTGAAGATCCACCACACAGTAGAAGCAGTCGTATTCATCCTGCATCTCGACGAAGTGCTTGATGGCCCCAAGGTAGTTGCCCAGTGTGAGCCCCCCGGTAGGTTGTACTCCCGAAAACACTCTCTTCATGGCCTATTCCCCTTCCTCTCGGCAAATCGACAGCCTTACGCCATTTCGACGCCTTCGGTGCCAGGTCAAATAAAAAACTCCATCCCATTGGGACGGAGTGTGTCCGCGGTGCCACCCAAGTTCGCCTATTGGCGCCTTACGACGAAGCGTCCCATCAGATATCGGCGATGAACCGGCTTTCGCAATCTCCCGAGCCCATTCCCGGGTGACTCGTGCGCAGGGACTCTCACCTAACCCCTGCTCGCTTTCGGCACGGCATGCCCGGTACTATTCTCGTTCATGGAATCATAATTTGGCTTTGTTGACAGGATTATGCCATATCGTACGCATCATGACAACTGGGTCCAACCTAGGGACTTCTCGCATTAATCGGACTCAGTTGCGAAACTACTAGAACATGTACATCGCGGGGATAGTCATATCCGTCTGGATAGGCGTCTATACCGTCAACTGGGGAAGGATCCTCTGGGAAGGACGGCAACAAAGTCGGGGTGTTGGGCTTCTAGGGCTGGCTTTAGCCTCGATGGGGTCCTCGCTCTTGTTCTTCTACAAGCACGGTTTCTTTCCCTAACGAAGGATACCGACGAATTCCTACGAAGCAATCATAAGAACTGGTCCGTGTCCCATGTCCGTTTCTCCTTGAGGCGTCAGGAGGTTGGCGCCCATGCCTTTGAGGCTGGAGCCGCCTTCGTAGACAAGCGCCACGTCTTCTCCAATATTCCGCGCTTCTCTCAGCTCGACCAGCATCCTTCCTTCCTTCGATTCGAGGAAAAGCCGGCCGTCCGTTGCCCAAGCCCGCTTTAGCCAAGGCTTTTCGCGCCACGTACGCCAACGGCAGTCCTTTCTCCGAAAGCACTGTCTCAAAACTGGGAATGGAGGTGGGTTCTGTGCCTGATAGAGAGCAGTCTCAGAGGGTACTCCTCGGAAGGCCCCCGTTTCCGGCGGCAAGAACGTGGCCATCGGAAACCCGGTATCCTTCTCGGCTTGTTCCGAATAGAACTCGAACTTGCCCGAACGGGTGAAGAATCTTCCGTCTAGGTACGGCACATCGGGTATTCCCGGGAACCTAACGGACCGTCCCTTCAAAGCTCGCGCCCGAAGTGTGGGAAGAGCCGCCTTGCCCAGCAACTCATCTACCCATTGGAGAGGCGTCTTGGCAAAGTCGTCGCCGCGTCCCAAGAGGCTGGCTAGGCGCCGCCAGATCTCTCTCTCGGGAAGAGCCTCACCTCTCGGTTCTACCGCCTTCTCACCGAAGGTGATGTGCCGATGCCATGAGCCGAAGTACAAGTCTTCGTCCTCAAAGGAAGTAGCCACAGGCAAGAACAAGTCCGCGACCTCGCACGTTTCGCTCCACCTGAGGTCAAGGACTATCTTCATGGGAATGGCCGAAAAGGCCTTCATGATCGCGTTTGAGTCCGGCGCCTGGTTCACCGGGTTAGCTCCCGTAACTACCAGCACCTGTACAGGCGGGTCGGACAGCGCGGCTAAATCGCCCATAGCTGCTCTGGGAACTAACCGGGGAGGACAACGGGAGTCTATCGGCGGCACAAAAGACCCGAGACGGGACCGTACCCAGCCGTTGGCGTAGTTGGCGCCTCCCCCTTCTCTCCCAATGTTGCCCGTGAGGGCCGCGAGGGCGTCTATAGCCCTGACCGCGTTTCCTCCCGAATAGTAGCGCTGAAGCCCGTATCCCATGAGTATGGCTGAAGGACGCGAGCATGCGTACATACTGGCCAGGTTCTCTATGAGGTCTTTGGGCAACCCCGTTATAGCCTCGGCCCACTCTGGCGTGAAGTCCGCGATGTGCTCAAGGTACCTGGAGAAACCGTAGGTGTAGGACGCGAGATAGGGCACGTCCAGGAGGCCGTCTCGGACGATGACGTTGGCCATGGCAAGCGCAAGGGCAGCGTCAGTGCCGGGTCGGATCTGTACCCATTGATCGCAAAACGACGCGGTCTCAGATTTCACCGGGTCAACGAGGGTAAGATGGGCCCCGGCTTTTCTCGCTTCCATGAGAAACGGGACCAAATGAGCGTTTGTAACCGCCGGGTTTCTGCCCCAGATGATAATCTCTCTTGAGTTTCGGATATCCTCGGGCGAATGAGCCAAGTAGTAGCCGAAATCGTAAAGTTGCGCCTGTATGCCCGCCGCCCAACACAAGCTTCCCAAGGGCTCGGTTATGCCGCCTAACATCCTGAAGAACCGCAGTCCCAGCCTCTTCAGAGAACCCATGGAACCGGAGTCGTAGTAGTAGAAGAGCGACTTTGGGCCGTGTTGGGCCAAGGACTTCCTAATGGATTCCGCCGCCAACTCCAAAGCCTCATCCCAGGAGATATGGTTCCATTTGCCGTCGGTTCTTATCATGGGATGTAAGGGCCTCTTGGGGTCGTTGTGCCGTCGCAGCTGAGATTGGGCTTTGGGGCACGTAAAACCTCGTGTATAGGGGTTATTGTCTCCTCGGACTTCCCGGATCACGCCGTCATCTGATACGTCCACCAACCACACGCATGAATCGGTGCAGTCAAGAGGGCAGGCAGTGCGTATTGTCCTAGTCAACGGCCCACCTTCTTCGACGCTAGTGATAAGCCCAGTATAACAAAAAAGGGGCCCGGGAGACCCGGGCTAACAGGTTTTTGCCGTCTTGGTCACGGGGGGGTGATCTGCGGCAACAAGACAACTTCTCAGCCTACATATCGGAGTCCACGAAGACCTGGGCAGGGCCTAAAGACTCATTTCCTGCCGCCACGAGCGTCCGTACCGCCAATAGAGCCGCTTTTGTCCGGTCGGTTACGCCGATCTTCTTGAAAATGTTGTAGAGATGGTTCTTTACCGTCTTCTCGCTGATGAAGAGTCTGGCTATCACCCTGTTTGACATCCCTTTGGCGACCAGCCTTAATACTTCGATTTCCCCACGCTCAGTTGTTCCAGTTGCCCCGACTCCAGAGGTTCTTGGGTAGACCGGCTTCAGACTGGCTTCGCGTCTTGACTCTTCTCGACCACCGACGACGCTTACGTAGAGGTCTCCCCTCAAAGCCGCGCTCAACGAGCTTAGGAGCTGTTCTGACGTGGCGTTCTCATCGATGAGGGCCGAGATGCCCATGCGGTGACCGTACACTATGTCGGTGATCCCGAAGTTGTCTAGGACCATCACCAGTCTAGAACCCGGGTACCTTGCCTTGATTTCCGGCAATACTGGCCTAAAGACTGCATGCTTCGCCCTATCTGGAGGATCACTACGTCATAACGACCGCCTAACAACCTGAGGTTGGTCCTGCCCAACTCCGCATAGGATGCGCTAACCGCTCGTTCCCTAGATAATACGGACCTTACGCTCTGTTGCCATCGTGGTTTTGTGAATGCGACTAGTACTTTGACCATGAACCCCGCCTCCATGCGAGGGATAACTACATACCCTTCATCGGAATTCACGGCTAAAAAGTGAGACCCGAGGCCTATGGGTTTGCGGTCTTAATCTCGCTCGCTTTGGGCCAGGCGCCTAAGTATCATTCGCTCAAAGACTCGCATGAATCTGGTCCCGATGAACTCGCGATTACCTATCCGGTCAACGAGGACGGTGTGGCAACCAAGAAGATTTCCTCCCAGGACATCGGTAAACACTTGGTCACCGATGACGCAGGTCTCAGCCGGCGTAGCTTCCACTTTGGACAAAGCTTGTCGGAAGAACCGCTGCACGGGTTTGCGAGCGCCTATTACAAGCTGGGTACCCAGCTGCTCGGACATCTTCTTGATGGTAGGCGAAGGGCGGGCATTGGTGAGGATGACAGTGCGAAAGCCTTCTTTGTGCAGGTCTTTGAACCATCCGGAGAGTTCGTCAGCCACCTTATAGTCCCGCCAGGGGACCAGAGTGTTGTCCAGGTCCGTAACTATGGCGTGAACGGACTTGCCTCTTAGCCAGTCTATAGGGAGATCGTAGATGGTTGCGATCCTAAGCGAAGGCGTCAAGAGCCGCATTGGACCGCTTCCGTGGTACTCTTCCACTTTGGCCAAGGACAAAGCCCCCTTTCGGCACTAATATAGTACCAAAGAGAGGGCGGTTCTCATAATTCCGGCCTCTAATCTCCCGGCACGGTAGGCGCGTTCTGGACTACTGCAAGGAGGCCTGACACACTTTGGACAGTTTGGCCAAGGCCCGCTTTTCTATCCGGCTTACGTACGACCTGGAGATCCCCAAGAACCTAGCGATTTCTCTCTGAGTCTTCTGCGGCCTTCCGCATAGCCCATACCTTAATTCGAGTACTTCCCGTTCTTTCTCGTCCAGTATCGAGAGCCTGGCCAGGACGCTCTCCGCCTGAACTTTCGCGGTCACGACTTCGGCGACATCCGGCTCCTCGTCGTGGATGATGTCCATGTATGACACGTCTCCGTCCTCGTCCTCGGGACCTAGGGGATCGAACAGGTGCAACTCGTTCTTGTCGTTGCGGGTTGCCCTAAGGTGCATGAGGATCTCGTTCTCGATGCAACGGGAAGCGTAGGTGGCGAGCCGGGTGCCTTTGTCGTCTTGATACGTGTTGATGGCCTTGACTAGCCCTATGCTTCCGATGGAGATCATGTCTTCGATCTCTTGCGGGTTGGGATCGAACTTTTTCACGATGTGGGCCACTAATCTGAGATTGTGTTCTACAAGCGTGTTTCGGCTAGCCATGTCCCCTCTCTTGACCGCCTGAAGGCACGTCCTTTCCTCTTCTTCGGATAGAGGCAGCGGAAAGTGGTTACCGGAGACGAAACCAAGGCACGTCTCCAGAATCTTGAGAAGGAAGGAGCCAATCTGCGGAAGCAGTGCGAGCACGCTTCAAACCTCCGTTTAGGATTGGGTTCTTGTTTTTTGGTGACCCTATATCCTATTCCGGCGGCCGAACCGAGGTGCGTGTCCTTCCGAGGTCTATCGCGTTAATGAGGTCGAGATGTCACGAAACAGAGGAGCTGCCCTGGAAGGACCGTCCCCATCTTCTTGGACGAAGACGGCTACGACGTACTTTGGCTTGAGTAAAGGGGTCCATCCGGCGAACCAGGCGTGAGACCGAAGGCCCGGCCCGGATTCCGCGGTGCCCGTCTTGCCGGCGGAGCCGAACGTGCTCACCCAGGCATCTTGACCGGTACCCTCTGTTGTCCCTAGCAACAGGCCGTCGGAGAGGGCTCTTGCGGTCGATTCAGAGAAAAGGCGGTTCTCGGAAGTCCTATCGCTTTCGCCCAGTATCAGGGTCGGGGTCTTGTACATGCCCCCAGCTGCGATCGCCCTATAGAAAGCAGCTATTTGAAGAGGAGTCACCGTGACGTACCCTTGGCCTATGCAGAAGTTGGCGATATCGCCATCATACATGGCGTAGGGATTGGGAAGCGTGCCTGCGGCTTCGTTAGGCAAAGGGATGCCGGTGCAATCCCCAAAGCCACACCATCTAGCCCAGTCTACTAGGGCTTTGGGGGAAAATCTCAAGCCAAGCTGTATGAAACAAGAGTTGCAGGATTGGGCAAGCGCTTCTTTCAGGGTCAATTGGCCGTGACCGTCCCCGTGCCCGCACGAGACTCGTGCCGGACCCACCCGCACTTCTCCGTTACAGGTAAAAGTCTCGTGAATCAGGGATGGGTCTTGCTCCAAGGCGTAACTCATGATGAGAACCTTCCACACGGACCCGGGAAGGAAGGCGGAGATGGCGCGGTTGACAAAGGGAGCTTGAGAATCCTCCAGGTAAAGGTCCGGCCGGTTCTGATCGTAGGAAGGATGGGACGCCATAGCGAGGATTTCCGAAGTGGCCGCGTCCAGGATGACCACCGCTCCTTGCTGAACGGCGTGTGCCGCCGGTTTGTTCGGCTACAAGTTGTACCCTGGCATCAATGGTCGTAACGAGGTCCGGCGGGGCATTCTCGGCAGGCGCTATTCGGAGTCCTGCTCCCGGCAGATCGCCCTCCCCGGTGGTGACAGTGCCAACCCACGACGGTCGCCCTCGGACAAGTACGTTTTGGTAGGCTTCTTCCAGACCGCTTTCTCCCACGTTATCTTCGGGGTTGGTGTACGCGTTGGGACGGATGTACCCTACCACATGACGAGCAATAGACGATCTGCCGTATCTAGTCTCATCGGGGATAGCCCATATGCCCGGTTCGTCCATTGAGAGGAGTTTCAGGGCGTCTTCGCCCGTAATGTTTCTAGCGATCTTCGTCGGGGACGATCCTCCCCGTAAAGACTCTACTTGGCCTGGTCTTTCCATCCAAGAGACTCCTCAGGCACTCCATGACGGTTTCCCAATTTTCCACTTCCGATGGGCACAAGGCTAGGGACAAAGACCACTCGGGGTAGTGCAGCGGGACTCCGTGCCGATCTAGTATGCGCCCGCGGGCGAGACTGACCGGCACTGCTTTATGTCTTTGGAGGAATGCGGGACTCACAAACACGTTGCCTTCTACCGGGCCTATCAATTGGTAACGGATCAAGACGCCCAGAAGGAACAGGAATGCCAGTGAAAAGACCGTCCAGAGAGCCCTGAGACGGTCTTTTGCGTCTTCATTCAAGGGTTGGCGGTTCTCCAAGTCTCTTTCGGGCCGATTAGCCGGGCCGTAGCCGAGTCTATCTCGGCCCTTAAGCGTTCAAGAGGACTCTTGGAGAGAGCCAACCTTCTCGACAGGGGGCAGAGAGAGCCACTCTTCGAGAAAAGCGCACATCCTTTGAAGGCTCTGCTGTGCTCGGTCCCTTTCCGCGGCCGCCTTCTCGGCTTGAGATATAGCCGACGCTGCCTGTTTCTCTCGCTCGCGAAGGGCTTCTCTTAGCCGGATACCCTCGCTTGACAGCATGGCTAAGCGCGACAATCCCTTCATCAAAGGGACGATGTCCTCGCCGGACTGGGCTGAGCCCTCGACCAGGTCCGTCAGATAGGAAAGGAACTCGTTCTGGGGCGCTTCTTTCCGCCGTCTCCCCCTATTTCTGGCGGACTTGGCTTTCGGGGGAGATACCGGATCGTCGCTTCCCTGTTTGCTCCTTATCTGATAGTACTTCCACCTGGCCGTAAGCCACGACATACCGTTCTTGTCCCCGTATTCCTTCAAGGCCGCGGTGATGGAGAGCCCGTCTCTAAGCCGCCGCCCCATGAAATCCCACAGGTCCCGCTCTCTGTCATCCTCCCACCGAATGCGGGCGTCTTTTTCCGAAATGGACATATCTCTCAGGTCTCCCTTCTACTAGTGCTCCGTAGTATATTTGGGCGAGATGCCCAGTTTTATACGGACAGCTAGCGAAGGTAACCTTAGTTACTGCTTCAATCCCCTCTTCCACGAGTCTGGCGAGATAGGGACCGAGGTCTCTGCCCAGGTCTTCCCTTTCCAAGGCCAGCTCGATGGTAGCTCTCAAGAAGCCCTTGGGATCGCCTACGTCGTACCGGGTGCCTTCAAACTCGTATCCGATGATCTGACCGTCGCGGGCAAGGTGCCTCAAGGCGTCAGTGAGCTGGATCTCCTCCGACGCCGGGCTGAACGGTATCTAGGATCGGGAAAATGGACGCCGGCAGTATGTAGCGTCCGATCACAGCCAGGTCTGAGGGGGCGTCTTCGGGACGGGGTTTCTCCACCAGGTCACGGATCTCCCACATCCGGCGCCCGCCTCCCTGCCGTCGATGACTCCGTAGGAGGGAGACTTGATTATGCGGCACTTTACGCACCGCTACCACGGCTTTTCCGGTCCGCTCGTGGGCGACCATCATCTGGGCTAAGCACGGTATGTCAGAGACGATTATGTCGTCGCCCAGCAAGACTGCGAAATAGTCGTTATCGGAAATGTGCTGGCGCGCGCACGATACTGCGTGTCCTAATCCCAATGGGTTCTTCTGGCGGACGTAGTGGATCTGGCACATGCACGCTATGTTCTCCACCAGAGCGAGAAGATCGGTCTTCCCTTTCTCCTTCAAATGGTGCTCCAGCTCGGCGGAGTGATCGAAATAGTCTTCAAGGGCCATCTTGCCCCGGCCCGTCACGAACAGGAAGTCGTCGATACCGGACTTTATGGCTTCCTCCATGACGTACTGGATGGTCGGCTTGTCAACCAGCGGAAGCATCTCTTTGGGTTGGGCTTTCGTAGCCGGAAGAAACCTGGTTCCCAGACCGGCCACGGGGAATACAGCCTTGGTAACAGGCATGGCCAAACGCTCCTTTCGGCGCTTCTATCACCTATTGTACCCTCTTCGGGGTAGCTCTGGAAGGTTGCCCCAAGCCTTGGCATCATGGATAATGGCTAGGACGGATGGAGGGGGATTCAAATTGAGGATTACACATGGTTAGCGACAGCTATTATCCATACGTCTCGGGAGTAACCCGGGCCCGTTCACACCATGAAAAATACCTTGACCGGGATGGGGCATCATGTATCCGTGTTCTGCCCGTACTACCTGGCGCGCAGCCGGAGGTCGGGGTTACCCGCTTCCCTCATTCCGAGCTCCAACCAACAAGACTTACTATGTCGCGGTACCATGGTACTTCAAAGTCAGGAAGGAACTTTGGAAAGATAGACCTGATGTGATTCACATCACTCGCCCTTTAACCTTTGCGCAATGAGCCAGCCGGGTGGCAAGGCGGATGGGCATCCCCGTGGTCATGACGTATCACACTATGTACAACATGTATTCCCACTATGTTCCCGTGGTTGGGCCGAGGATGTCCAGCATGGTGGAGCGCACGGCTTTTAGGGTTCTCCCGAAACGCCGACCTTGTCATAACGCCGTCAAAGACCATCGCGCGATACTTGAAAGGAAAAGACGGAGCCCTCGATCCCGTCCCTGTTCCCAACGGCATTCCGGTCGCCGAGTTCCAGACCGGGGACCCTAATTTCCTATCCGAAACATACGGCATTCCAAAAGGACAAATCGTACTCACCAGCGGAAGGCTCGGCCTTGAGAAGAACCTTTCAGTCCTTTTGCGAGCGTTCGCCAAGATCGCGGCGAAGACAGACGCCAACCTGGTGCTCGTAGGCGATGGTCCGCTCAGAGAGGATCTTAGGCAGGAAGCCCGTTCCATGGGTTTGGCTGACCGGACCTTCTTCATAGGTACCGTTCCTCCAGATAAGATGCCCAGCGTCTATGCCGGGGCTCATTTGTTCCTGTTCACGTCCCTCACCGACACTCAAGGGTTGGTACTGGTAGAAGCCAAAGCCGCGGGATTGCCGGCGGTCGCCGTGGGAGAACTGGGCGTAAAAGACATGGTGGAAGACGGAGTGGACGGCTACCTTTGCAGGAACGATCCCGAGGAGATTGCACAAAAAGCCTCTTCGCTGTTACAGAATCCGGCGGAACTTAGGCAGATGAGCGATAACGCCAAGAAGAACGCCCAAGCTTTCTCCAGGGAGTCGTGCGCGGAGCGCCTACTCCAATGCTACGATTCGGTGATCCGTAGAGGCGCCTAGGCGGGCCGTTCTATGCGGCCTTTCCTTCCCATGGCCTCCATGTACAGTTCCGTATATAGGGCCGCTTGGCGGTTCCACGAGAAATCCATCTCCATGGCTTCCCGTACCATCTTTCGCCACATCGCGCTATCGGAATACAGGCTAAGGCCCCTCTTGACGGCGTCTTCAAGGGATTTGGCCGAGTATTGCTCGAAGACGAACCCGTTTCCGCTGCCGGTGGACGGGTCGTAGTCTCCCACCGTGTCGGCCAGTCCCCCTGTCTTTCGGACCACGGGGATGGAGCCGTACCGCATGGCTATCAACTGTCCCAGGCCACAGGGTTCGAACCGGGACGGCATCAAGAACATGTCGCTGCCCGCGTAGATTTTCTGGGCCAACACCCCGTTGAAACCGATCACCGCGGCCATCTTCCCGGGGTGTCCCTTCGCCAAGTTTGAGAAAGCGTCCTCAAAAAACCTATCTCCGGTGCCCAAGAGGACGAACTGGCATCCCTCTGAGAGTATGCGTGGCATGGCCTGAAGCATAATGTCCAATCCCTTCTGGTCTACCAGCCGCGACACTACGCCCAAGAGCGGGACATCGGTAACTTGAAGGCCAAGTTCCCTCTGGAGAGAGTGCTTGTTCTCCCGTTTCTTTTCCAGTTCTCTAGAGTCGTATGTGGCGAAAGTACGCGGATCGGACTTTGGGTTGAACTCGTGGTAGTTTATGCCGTTGACGATCCCGTATAGGTCTTTAGAGCGCCTTCTTAGCACCCCGTCTAGGCCTTCGCCGTATTCGGGAGTCTGTATTTCCTTGGCGTAGGTCTCGGAGACCGTGTTCAGTACGTCGGCGTAGACTATTCCCGCCTTCATGAAGTTCACGTCTCCGTAGTATTCGAGCCCCTCCGGATGGAAGTGCTTCTGGCTCAATCCCGCGACCTGGAGTACCTCTCTCGGGTACCGTCCCTGATAGCGAAGGTTATGTACCGTGAAGCAGGTGGCAACGTCCTTCCAAAAGTCATTACCTTCCGCGCGTTCTCGAATCAGAAGGGGTATCAGCCCGCACTGCCAGTCGTTCACATGCGCTACGTCGGGACGAAAGCCCAAGGCTTCGCAAGCTAACAGGCAGGCCTTGTCGAAAAACGCGAACCTCTCCGCTTCATCGTCGAACATGTAGTAACGCTCACGGTCAAAGTACTGGTAGTTGTCCAGGAAGTATACGGGAACTCGCCTTTTCTCTTCGGCGCTCCTAGCTTCTATGTACCCGCTCCTTACTACGCAGGTCTCTTTGCGGCCTCCTATTTCTACCGGGAAGTCCAGCAAGGTGGTTTGGCACTGAATGCCCCTGTACCTAGGCATCATTACCCGGACATCGCTTCCCTGCAACGCCAGGGCTTTGGGGAGTGAGCCTGCCACATCCGCGAGCCCTCCGGTCTTGGCGAACGGGGCTACCTCGGATGAGACCAAGAGGACGTTTATGCCTGTATCCAACAATTCACATCGCCTGCCTCAATGATGTCTATACCGAAAGGAATTGCTGTCGGGCCGATTCCGGAGGCGTGGGGTTTATCTGCACATGGGTGCCGAGCTCTAGCCCCGCCTCGATAGTGAGCCTAGGCAACACATGGAGGTGCCAATGGTAAGGCTGGCCGCTCTTGTTACGTCCCGGAACAGAAGCGCTGTGCAGCACTATATTGTAAGAGAGCGACGAAAACAGGGCTTCGTAGCGGGAAAAGAGCCCTTCCACGGCTTCGGCCAACTGGGAAAGCTCCGAATGCGACGACGCGGCGAAGTTCGCGGCGTGCTTGCGCGGGATAATGACCGTCTCAAAGGAATGTCGCGACGCGAATGGACACAGCATTACGAAATCCTCGGTCTTGGCTATGATCCTCTCGTCCTTTTCAATTTCCCGCTCGACGAGGTCGCACAGGAGGCACCTTCGAGTCGTGGATTCGTACTGCAAGAAACGGGCCTGTTCCTGGGCCACCCTGGGCGGTAGAACCGGCAACGCGATGATCTGAAAGTGCGGGTGCACCAGGGAAGCTCCTCCCGCGGGGCCGAAATTCCGGAAGACCTGGACGTACTTGACCTCTTTCAGGTCATACAGGGCGAGCATTCTGGCTTTTAGGACCTCCAAGATGGCTGCCAGGTGCTCCTTTGTGTAGCCTCCCAAGCTCAAGTCGTGTCTTACGGACTCGACCACCACCTCGTGTGCCCCAACGGCCGGGACCTGCCAATACATGAATGGGTCTCCGGTTTCGGGTGCCTTGGAGCCCCCCGACCTCAGTCTTTCCAGGACCTCTTCCGGCGCCTCTTTCGCCGGCATCAGCGCGGGAAACTTGTTGGGCACAACCCTGACGCTCCAACCCGGTTCATCCGAACGTGTGCCGTCTCTTAGGGCGAAGACCTCCGGGGGGGTCAGCTTCTCGTTACCCTGGCAGAACGGACACTTCGGGTCGTGCTCGGGTAGGGTTTCCGCTTTCTGTGCCGCCTTGAAGTCCGACGGTCTCTTGGCTCTCTCTGTCGCGATGATAGCGAAATCTCCTGTGAGGATGTCAAAGCGGAGTTCAGGCACAAAACCCCGTCCTTTCGTCGTCTGTTATGACAGAAGGGGTAGACGAAACCCTCTACCCCTTCACTTTGCCTCTTAACCTCGTGTTCTAGACAGTTAGAATCCCTGTCTCGCGCTTCCGCCCTGTGACTGGGATACGGAACCGTGAACCCAACTGGGCAAGTTGGTTCCGCCGAAACCGCCCTGGAAGCCGGTTCCGCTTGCCAAGGAACTCTGCCCGAAGGAACTCTGCCCGAAGGAACCCGTCTGGGGGAAAGCGCCTTGAGAGCTTCCCTGGAGCGCTGCGCCCTGCGTCCAAGACGGCAGGCTTACCTGCTGCGGGGCTCCTTGGTAACCGCTCGACAAGGAGCCGGACAAGAAGCTCTGCTGGTTTCCGAAGTTTTGCTGCTGTCCTGAAATCCCCGTTCCGTGAGTCCACGAAGGCAGGTTCACTTGCTGTGGAACCCCCTGGTAGCCGCCTGAAAAGCCACTTGTCATGAAGCTGGGCTGGCCACCGTAGCTTACGCCTTGGGAAAGGCTGGATGGCCCCATTCCCATCTGCCCCTCACCGTACTGGCTGCCGGTCCATCCCTGTCCCGATATGCCCCTGTCCCGGTTCCTTGGCTTCCAAACTGCTGCCCCGAAATCCCGGTGCCTCTAGTCCGCAGGGAAAGGCTGACCTGCTGGGGCACGCCCTGATAGCTGTCACCCCGATGTTACTCGTCGCCCATGTTGCTCATTCCCATGTGGCTGGGCTGGCCGCCGTAACACGCCCAGGATAGGCTGGACGGCCCCCATTCCCGTCTGCCCCTCACCGTACTGGGTGCCGGTCCATCCCTGTCCCGATATGCCCTGTCCCGGACGCGCCAGCTTCCAAACTGCTGCCCCGAAAGCCCGGTGCCTCTAGTCCATGAGGGAAGGCTGACCTGCTGGGGCACCCTGATAGCTGCTCGCTCCGATGTTGCTCATGCCCATGTTGCTTATACCGGTGTTGCTCATTCCCATGTGGCTGGGCTGGCCGCCGTGGCTTACGCCCTGGGATAGGCTGGACGGTCCCATTCCCGTTTGTCCCTCACCGTACTGGGTGCCGCTCCAATGACCTTGAGATCCTAAAACCCACAGCGGAGCCGAATCCGCTACCGGCGGTCTGGCGCGCTGCCGCTTGGAAAAGCGACGATCCTGCCCATCCCTTGAGATATTACTTGGATGACCTGGCGCGACTGCATGGCGGTGTTCTCAGTTCGTTGACCGACTGGTCGTCTGCTTGACGCACGTTGTACCAACCCCTCATGTTAAGGTAATTGAAGATGTCTTTGGCCTCTTCTTGGGCCTCAGTGTGCACTTCCTGAAACGCCGAACGAACGTCTTCTCGGCTTGATTCCAAAATCGCCGGCGCGTAGTAGTAGTTGGACAGGTACTTCTTGCTGGTCAGGATGTCTTCAACGATCTCTTTGTCGCTCAAGCTCCCTCCCCCTGACATTCCCATCATTTGAGCCAAGTCTGGAACTTACCTCCCATCTGTGGAGCGTATTGCCTCGTCTCGCTACTCGGCGTGGCTTGCCAGGATTTCTACATGGCGAAGGCAGGTCTGCTGGAGGTTATGGATGAGGCCCCTCAGCCTTCGTCCTGGACCAAATTGGCGTACGCGGCGAGTTTTGACAGAGGAGGGTCTCCTTTATGGCCTCGTTCAGATACCAAGTCTCAAGTTGGGTTAGCGGCAATACCCCTCACCTCCCTTCAAGACCGATAACTAGCATGCCTCCGCCAAAGTCCGAGTATTCGACGGGATTCACACAGTGAGCGACCCCTCTTCGCTCTCAGAAGTACCTGGAAAATCGCTTCTTCTCGATTGGTCATGGCGTTGATGTAGACCAGGTAGTTGTCGTTCCTTCTTTGCAGTTGAACTCCCAAGCCATGACCTCTCTAGTAGGCAACATGGGAATGACGCACAGTCTCCACGGGCCTTCCACTTGTAGCCCGTCTTTCAGAGTAGACTGGGCTTCTTCCATGAGGACCACAAACGGTTCCCTGAGCACCCGAGACGGGTGATCGTTGCTGGTCAGGTAACCCTTTTGGTCCAAAAGAGATCACTTGGCCGTCGCCTCCGGAAACCTCAACCTTCACGAGATCAGGATAAAGCCGCCGCAGGCTCCGCCGTGTCTCCCTGGCCAACCGTTGTTTCGGGCACGAACGCAAAGACCACTCTCCCCGAGTTAACTCCGGGGCGCCTCCAACCGGTCTCCGCCATGGACTGGAATCCCTTTGAGGACAGGAAGTCCTTAGCCGCTTGCCTGGCCCGCTCCAGGTTTCCGCCTTCCGGGGGAGCGCTCGCGGGGACCGAGGTAGGTTGCCCTCCGTCTGCGCACCAGACCACTGCGCCGCCTTGCTTTGCCACGGCAGTGGTGAGTTCGGTCCCATCCGGCCTTTTGTGCGTCACTAGAAAACTCGGGATAGCGCCCTCACAGTCCTCCACTCTCACAGACTGGAACCCGTCACCTGCCCCGAGGAAAGATCCGGCGATGTTCTTGGCGGTCTCCATGTCAATGGGTTCGCCCGGACGAGCCAGAGCGAGGGCTGTCTGGTTTGGCTCGGAGAAGGGCCCGTCGTATATGGGCGAAGGTATGCTCTGAGTCATGGTGTCTATCTCCGAGAAGCCGTCGTTGAGCCAGTCATCCGCCCTGGGGGCCCCCATGAACAGGGCGGCCAGGCTTGCCCTGCCGGTGCGCCTTCCTGAGGCCAGTGCCTGACGCCCCATATCCGACAGGGCGCCGGCCAGGTCCTTTGTGGAATCTTCAAGGCGCCTCAACTCATCCCATTCTGCCTGGGTCACAGAGTCGCCCCTTGCCAACTTCTGAGATAAGACCAGGCAGTAGTCTCCGATCCGGGACACGAACTGCCTTATGCCGGTAAGGTCCGTCGACGCCATACTGAACTGGCCTAGGTTCTCGGCCGCGGCTTGGGCGTGCGACCATGTTGACGTGAGGAACGTCGTTTGTTGGCCTAGTGTAGACGCGGCGCGCGCTTTGGCCAAACAGCCTTCGATATTCTCAACGTGGGAAATAAGGCTGAACATGGCACGCTGCTGCATGCCTGTTACGGCTACCTGCGCGGCTTGAGCCTGCCTGTATTGGCTCGCCCCGAACAAGAGAGAGGCGATGGCGACAAGTCCCAACACGGCGGCGCCGATCCTGCTCAAATTCCATCTCATAAGAAAACGCCTCCTTGGTGGCCTGCCTTCTCTAGTACGCGAATACGTGGTTGCCTATAGTCACCACGATTTGGCGGCTCCAGATCCACGGACTGACAGGCTTGCTCGGATTCCAGAAGAACAAGCATCCGTAGGTCGGGTCCCAACCGTTAAGAGCCAGCTCGGCCGCGCGTATTTCGCTCTCGGTCGGGGAACGCGACCAGATAAGCCCATTGGTGACCGACTCAAAGGCGTCGACTTCAAAGACAACGCCGGATAGGGTATCGGGGAACTGGGGACTCCTTACGCGGTTCAGCATCACCGATCCGACGGCGACCTGTCCGGTGAAAGGCTCGCCGGTGGCTTCGCCCATGATCACCCGGCACAGCAGATCGACTTCGTCCCACCAGCTTTGGGGGGCCGCTAGCCGGTGTTGGGGTACGGCCAGGCACTGGGGCACGTCCGCGCCGAAAGAGAAGGCGGACACGGCGATAAGAACGAGGGTTACGAGTCCTACGCGAATTGCGGTCATGTGCAAGATCCCTTCCTCACATGGCTATTCTCACTTTCCTAGAATGCCAAGTAAGGGGATCAGGCTATTCAGACGCGGTTACTGACCCTGGTAGAGCGCGATGTTGCGGTTGTGCTCGGTGAGAGTCCTGGCGAACGCGTGAGTGCCATCGCTTTTGGCCACGAAGTAGAGGTAATCGACATCTCTGGGGTTCAGCGCAGCCTCCAAAGACGCCTTGCCGAAACTGGCTATGGGACCTGGAGGAAGCCCAGCGTACTTGTAAGTGTTGTAAGGAGAATCCACTTCCGTCTCGCTCCAAAGCAAAGGGCCTTCCGGCTTGTTGATAGCGTACAAGACGGTCGGACAAGCGCCAAGAGTCATTGATATGTCGAGCCTATTGAGGAAGACCCCGGCGATGGTAGTGCGTTCGTCAGGGTCGTAAGCTTCCTTTTCCACAATGGACGCAAGTGTGCATACCTCATGAGGCGTCATCCCCATGGCCTCAGCCTCGTCGCGAAGGTCCTTGTCAA
>JAXGQX010000060.1:0-3284 GCA_040766225.1 Bacillota bacterium
AGCCTGCCCGTCGCCGCAGGGATCCTCAGGCTCACGCGCACCGCCATGCTTGAAGTCATTCGGCAAGACTATATCCGCACGGCGCGGGCCAAAGGGGCTAAGGAAATGTCCATCATCCTGCGGCACGCGCTCAAGAACGCGCTGCTTCCCATCATCACGATCGTGGGGCTGAACTTCGGATATCTTCTGGGTGGGACCGTCCTCGTCGAGGCGATCTTCGGCGTCCCGGGCGTAGGCACTCTTACGATCACGTCCATTCGCATGAAGGATATGCCGCAGACGACGGCATCGATCATCTTCCTTTCCGCCACTTATTGCGTCATCTTGCTTGTAGTCGACATTCTTTACGCGTACGTTGACCCTCGCCTCAGGGCGAGATTCGCGAAATAGGGGAGTCCCGACCATGACAGGAGTGCAGGGCCAGGTGAAAGCCGAATACCGCAAGCAGAGCCGGGCGAAGCAAGTGTGGAAGCGCTTGAAGAAGAACCGGCCTGCCATGTTGGGCATCGTCATCCTCTCCATCTTCTTCTTTCTCGCGGTGTTCGCAGACTTCATAGCGGACTACGAGACCATGGCCATAAAACAGAACACGCCCCATAGGTTGGAGCCTCCGTCGAGAGAGCACATCTTCGGCACCGATGAGTTCGGGCGGGACATCTTCGCCAGAACCATTCACGGAGCCAGAGTATCGTTTTCGGTGGGGATCGTGAGTACGGTGATCGCGGTATTCCTAGGGGGCGTCATAGGGTTGATCGCCGGCTACTACAGTGGGCGCGTTGACAGTATTGTGATGAGGATCGTCGATGTCCTCATGGGGATTCCGGTCATCCTCGTCGCCATCACCATCGCGGCAGCCCTTGGGCCGGGGATAACCAATCTCATGATCGCCATTACCCTTGCTCAGGTCCCGCGCTTTATCATCATAACCAGGTCAATGATCCTCACGATCGTGGGGCAGGAGTTCGTGGAGGCCGCAAGGTCCTATGGGTCTAGGGACGCACACATCCTATTCAAACACATACTTCCCAACGCCATGGGGCAGATCGTGGTTCAGGCCACGATGAACGTTTCCTCGATGATCCTTTCTACCGCCGCCCTCAGCTTCTTGGGGATGGGCGTGCAGCCGCCCGCTCCCGAGTTGGGAAGCATGCTGTCAGACGGTCGGGAATTCATGCGGTATTCCATGCATGTTGTCCTTTACCCGGGGCTGGCCATTTCATTCTCATCTCTTGCGCTGAACATGTTGGGGGACGGGCTGCGCGACGCGCTTGACCCGAGACAGCAATAGTAGGCCCGCGGAGGCATGACCATGGAGACACTGCTAGACATCAAAGACCTGTTCGTGGAGTATAGGACCGACGAGCTCATCACCAAAGCGGTCAACGGAGTCAATCTCTCGCTGAACAAGGGAGAGACTCTCGGACTGGTTGGCGAGACCGGTGCGGGGAAGACCACGACGGCGCTCAGCATCCTGAGGCTTCTGCCCGGCAACGGCAGAGTGATTTCAGGCATGATAGAGTTCGCCGGGCAAGACATCCTGACGCTGCCGGAACCCAACATGCGCCTCTTGAGGGGCGAGAAGATATCTATGATCTTCCAGGATCCGATGACGAGCCTGAACCCCATCCTCACCGTAGGCGACCAGATAGCCGAAGTGATCCGGCTCCATAGGGACCTAAGCGAGGAAGGGGTGCAGGAGAGAGTCGATGAGATCCTGACCCTTGTCGGCATCCAGCCAGAAAGAAAGCGGGAGTACCCCCACCAGTTCAGCGGCGGCATGAAGCAGCGGGTGGTCATAGCAATCGCCCTGGCGTGCGAGCCTGAACTTCTGATCGCAGACGAACCCACGACGGCGTTGGATGTGACCATACAGGCGCAGATCCTGTCCATGATGAACCGGCTTAAGCGGGAAATGGGTACATCCATGATCCTGATTACTCACGACCTGGGCGTCGTGGTTCGAATGTGCGATAAGGTATCCATCATGTATGCCGGCGAAGTCGTGGAAAGCGGTCTTACCGAGGACCTGTTCCAGGGGACTGACCATCACCCCTATACGGTAGGGTTGTTTGGCTCGATCCCCAATCTGTCGGTTACCACTCGTCGCCTGAGGCCCATCGATGGGCTTATGCCGGATCCGACGGACCTGCCACCGGGATGCAGGTTCCATCCGCGATGCCCCCAGGCCATGGACATATGCTCGACTATTGCGCCACCCGATTTTGTCAGGGGCACCCGGGTGATAAAGTGTCACCTGTTCCAGGCTCTAGGAGCGAGGGAGTGACCTTACCTTGAACATACCATTGGTCGAAACGAGGCACCTCCGGAAGTACTTCAAGACACCCCAGGGATCGAACCTGCATGCGGTGGACGACATTAGTCTCAGCATTCAAAGAGGGAAGACGCTGGGAGTTGTGGGGGAGTCGGGGTGCGGCAAATCGACTTTGGGGCGGACGGTCCTGCGCCTTTTGGAGCCGACCGGCGGAGAGATCCTCTTTGACGGCAAAGACATAAGTGGTCTCAGCAAGGAGGAACTGCGCAGAGAGCGAAAGAGAATGCAGATGATCTTCCAGGACCCCTACTCGTCCATCAACCCGCGGATGACTGTAGGAGAACTCATCGCCGACCCCATATATGTCAACCGCATCATAGGAGACAAATCCGGTGTGGAGGGGCGAGTGTTTGAACTGATGCGGACGGTGGGATTGGCGGACAGGCTCTACAACACTTATCCCCACGAACTGGACGGCGGAAGGCGTCAGAGGATCGGCATCGCCAGGGCCCTGGCCCTAAACCCCGAGTTCATCGTATGCGACGAACCTGTCTCTGCCCTGGATGTCAGCATCCAGGCCCAGATACTGAACCTCTTGATGGATCTCCAGGAAGAGCTCTCGCTGACCTACATGTTTGTCACCCACAACCTGTCTGTGGTTAAGCACATCTCCAACGAGATCTTGGTCATGTATCTCGGCCAGTGCGTGGAGCGGGCTCCGACCAACGAGCTCTTCGCCAATGCAGCCCACCCGTACACTATGGCCCTGCTCAGCGCCATCCCCATCCCCGAACTGGCATTTCGGGAAAAACAAATTGAGATCATTAAGGGCGAGGTCACGAGCCCCGTGGACCCAAAGCCCGGATGCCGGTTTGCCTCCAGGTGCCCGTCGGCCAAGCCAGAGTGCGTGGGCGATGACATCCCGGAAAAGGAGATCTCACCGGGTCACTTCGTGTCCTGCATTCGGTACTGAGGCTCCGGTGACTTGCCCTTGACTGCAACGTGGGCCTTT
>JAXGQX010000061.1:0-2973 GCA_040766225.1 Bacillota bacterium
CCCTCTTTAGGTCAACCAACCGAAAAGCGCGGTTGAGTTCCATGAACAGTATCGAAAAGGTCAAGAATGCGTTCACATTGCGTTGGAGCCGGTCTTTCGCCCGGACCAAAGCCGTTAACGCTTCATAGTCGCCTAGAGTATCGTCATCAACAGACCAGTCTCTATCAGGGTCACTATCTATTCTGCGGTTTATTCGTTCATAAATCGCTGTCGTGAGCGCGGACACCAGACTCAACCGCTCTGCGGGGTCGGTCTTGGCGCACCTGTTCGCCCTTTCAACCGGCGACGAGTCCAACACGTCCGTAAGCAAAGCTTTCGCCGCTTTTGTCCGCTCTTCCAGGGCCTCCGACCCCTCGTCATGCTTCGGGACTTGGCGAAAAGGAATGACCTGACACCTGGAAATGATGGTTTCCGGAATCGCTGCCGCATTGCCCGTAGTCAGAATGAAGACCACGAAGGAAGGCGGCTCTTCGACGAGTTTAAGCAGTGCGTTGGATGCCTCTACGGTCATTTCTTCGGCATCCTCCAGAACAAATACCTTTCGCTTCGAATGAAAGGGGCGCGACAGGGCCTCTTTCAGTATCTCGTGAGATCTCTTGATCCGGATCGCCGTACCGTCTTTCGGGATCATATAGAGATCGGGGTGAGCTCTTTTTATGACCTCTCTGCAAGAATAGCATTGCCCGCAAGCTAGGCCGTCCGTCGCCGGGTTGTCGCATAGAAGCCCGGCGGCAAAGGCATAGGCAAGGTCCCCCTTTGGCGCGCCTGCCGGACCTCTCAATAGATAGGCATGGGCTATCCTGCCCGACCTAAGTGCCGAAGCCAAGATTCTAGAAGCTACCTGGTCCCCCAAGTCCAAACCGGAGCCCACTCCGTCCATTGCGCCTAGACCTTAAAGAACCTATCAACCGGCAAGACGAATACGGTGGCCCCTCCCACCACAACTCCCACAGGGTAGGGGACATAGGACTCCCCGGGCCCCACAGGAGTTACAGGGGTGACTAGTTGTTCTCGCGCGCGACACGTCTTCTTGATAACGTCCAAAACTTTCTCGACGTCAGCGTCGTCCACGCCGATTAGGACGGTCGAGTTGCCCTCTCTAAGAAAGCCGCCCGTAGAGGCCAGTTTTGTTGCACTGAGATTCGCCTGAATCAGACTCTGCATCAACCGAGGAGCGTCCTTGTCTTGAACAACCGCTATGATCAGCTTCATTGAGCCCTTCCCCCCTTTTTGTCTCTAAGCACTTCCCAAACCGTACCTTCAACAATGGCCAAAACGTCTTGAGGCGGCAAAGTAGCATCTATCAACCGGATGCGTTCTGGATGACTGTGGGCTAACTGCCGGTATCCCTCCCGGACCTTAGCGTGGTACAGGTCGTCGCGCATCTCGATCTTGTCTTTAGTCTTGGGAGCCAGCCTATCGTGGAACACGCGAGGATCGTTTACATCGAGCACAAAGGTGAGATCTGGGACTAGCCCACAAGTAGCGACGTTGTTGATGGTTTCTATGTCTTCTACAGGAATTCCTCCCGCATACCCTTGGTACACGGTGGTCGAATCGGCAAACCTCTCAGTGAGGACGACCTGCCCTCTCTCTAGGGCCGGCAATATGACCTTTTGGACGATCTCCGCCCTGGAAGCCGCATACAGGAAGAGCTCAGCCAGACTCGTCCTATCGGGACCGCTCGAATCAAGAAGTACCCGACGAACGAGCTCTCCGAACTCCGTACCCCCGGGTTCTCTAGTGACCAAAACGTCGATCCCCGCGCCTTCGAGTCTCTCCCCTATGAGCTTCATCTGCGTGCTTTTCCCGGACCCGTCGCAACCTTCAAATGTGATGAAGACGCCTCGCACGATTCTTCATCTCCCCTTCGCCGCTCCTGCACCTATTGCGTTAAGTGTAGCATAGGTAGACCGCCACTGACTCGATGCTTAGTGGTCCCACTCGCACTTATTGGTAAACTTATCCACATTGACTGGGAGTTATCCCCAGACTTGTCAACAGAGTTCGCCAAACATCGCCACGGCTCCTTGAAAGTACCTTTACTTTGCATCGTTCCAGAGATAGTACGCTATGCGGTATAATAGGATGACCGCAACCTCATACGGATTCCCAGGAGGGCGCCCCACCATACGTGCACGCTCTCAGGCAGTTTCTCTCATCCGGGGTGCGGTTTCTCACATTGAGAAGCAGGGCGGGTCGTTACTATATGAAACCTGTCGCAAGGGGCGGCCGTACGATGGAGATACGCAATGGATGACATCATCCTTCAACTGAGCCGGATCGAGAAAAGCTTCGGCGACACCAGGGTGCTTGCGGGCATTGACTTGTCAGTGCGAAAAGGCGAGTTTATTACACTATTGGGCCCTTCGGGCTGCGGCAAGACCACCACGCTTCGGATCATAGCCGGATTGGAGACACCCGATAGCGGACGTGTGTTCATCTCAGGGAAAGATGTAACCGACGAGGAACCAAATCGCCGGAACGTCAACACGGTCTTTCAGAATTACGCTCTTTTCCCCCACATGACGGTCGAAGCGAACATCGGGTATAGCCTCAAGCTGAAGAAAACGGACAAAGCGAAAATAAGACAAACCGTGGCGGAAGCTCTGGAACTCGTTCAGTTGGCCGGATTTGAGAAGCGAATGCCCGATGAGCTGTCCGGAGGCCAGAGGCAGCGGGTGGCTATCGCCAGAGCCATCGTCAACCAGCCCGCCGTCCTCCTGCTGGACGAGCCCCTTGGGGCCCTAGATCTGCAGCTGAGACGCCAAATGCAAGTGGAGCTGAAGCGGCTTAGGGCGCATCTTGGAGTCACGTTTGTCTACATCACCCATGACCAAGAAGAAGCTCTCAACATGTCCGACAGGATCGCTGTAATGCGAAACGGCAAGTTCGAGCAGATAGGCACTCCGTCAGACGTATACGATCGTCCCAAGACCAGTTATGTGGCACGCTTCGTGGGGTCCGCCAACA
>JAXGQX010000062.1:0-2649 GCA_040766225.1 Bacillota bacterium
TTGATGTTTGCTGCGACTCTCTTGGTGATTTCTTTGTCTACCTGGTTCGGGAAGAGAAACACGCTAAGCATGAAAAGGAGGTAAAGGACAGACATGAAAAAGGCCGTTACAGTTGCTTTGGTACTGGTCTTGTTCGCAAGCCTTTTGTCCGGTTGCACGAAGAAGGAAACGCCCCAGTTGAACCTGTTTACCTGGGAGGCCATGTTCCCCCAAGAGGTTCTTGATGCCTTCACGGAGGAAACCGGCATCACAATCAACTACAGCAACTTCGACTTCGATGAGACAATGCTGGCCAAACTCGAGGCCGCCAAGGGCGGGAACTACGACTTGGTCATAGCGGACGATTACATCATCGAAACGGTTATCGCCCAAGGTCTTGCCCAAAAACTCGACAAGTCGAAGATCGCCAACTTCGATAAGGTCAACCCCATCTATCAGGGGCAGTTCTACGACCCGTCCGATGAGTACACCGTGCCTTACGGGGCCGGTGTCCAGACCATTGTCTACAACGACGATGCGGTCGGCATAGACATCAAGGGGTACGCTGACCTATGGGACGCTTCTTTGGCCGATAGCCTAGGAGTGATCGCCAATCACCGGGTCATAAACGGTATGGCGCTGAAGGTCCTAGGGGAAAGCTACAACACCAACGACCTGGAGACCATCAGACTTGCCGGCCAGAAGCTCTTGGAGCTGGCCCCCAACATCAGGATAATCAAGGACGACAACCTTCAGGACGACCTTCTCTCGGGCGAGATCGACGTTGCCGTCATGTACACGTCCCAAGTCACCATGGCGAAGTTGGCCGATCCGGACCTGAAGGTGGTCTTTCCGACCGAAGGCATCGGGTTCGGCATCATGGCCAACTTCATCCCGTCCAAGGCACCAAACCCGGATGCTGCCCATAAGTTCATAGACTTCATCCTGCGTCCTGAGGTCTCGGCCCAGTGCTATGAGTGGCTTGGGTACTACTGCACCAACAAAGCTGCTGACGACCTGATCGCCGACGAGTACAAAGACTTCTTGACGCTACCCGAGGGCTTTGGCGGAGACATGGAGATGATTCAGAACATCAGCGCGGAAGCCGAAGAAGCGCACACCGAGGTCTGGACCGAGTTCAAATCGGCCTGCGGACAGTAGGCGTGAGGGAGGGTGGTCAGTCTCACTAGATGAACTGACTCCAGAGTAATCAAGAGGCCCGGTAATCAATTGACCCGCGATACCAGATTCCGAACCAGGTTCTGAATCGATGTCGCGGGTCGTCTATGTTCAAATCACCTTGTGACTGCCACTTTCCCTGCCTTCATAACCATCTTAATCCGCGACACATCCTGGAGCACCTTGATATCTAGAAGGGGGTCGCCGTCTACGAGTATGAGGTCCGCCCAGAACCCTGGCTTAACCTGGCCCATCCGGTCGCCCCAACCTAGAAGCTCGGCACCCATTCGGGTAACCGCGCCTAATGCGTCGATAGGGCTCATACCCGCTTTGACCATAAGTTCCAGTTCGATCGCGTTCCGACCGTGGTAGTTGAAAGGCGTGGAAGCATCCGTCCCCATGGCTATCTTTACTCCTGCCCGGTAGGCCTTCTGGAAACTGGCTGTATGAGCCGCTTGAGCCTCTTCGGCCTTGCGCACGCCGTACTCAGGAATGCCCCCTTCGAGTCCATTCTCGATTATGTGGTGGACCGCGGACAAAGTCGGCACCATGAACACGTCTTTCTTGAGCATCAGCTCGATTATCTCATCTGTAAGGTAGAACCCGTGCTCTATAGACGAGATGCCGGCCAGCACGGCATTCTTAATGCCCGTCGAACCTTGAGCGTGTGCCATAGACTTCTTGCCGACGTTGTTGGCTTCCTCAATGGCGGCGCGCATTTCGTCCAGTGTTAAGCCACGCGCGGTAGGGACATCCCCCTCTGACATTACTCCCCCCGTGGCGTGGAGTTTGATATGGTCGGCACCGTCTCGAAGTTGTTCGCGAGCGGCCCTTCTAGCCTCGTCTGGGCTGTCAACCACATGGCGCCCCCTAAACTCCACTTCAGGTGGCCACCCGTTGCGTGTGTCGCCGTGACCGCCGGTGATAGAGAGTCCGTGACACGCTACTCGCATGCGTGGACCGGGAACCAAGCCCTCGTTTACGGCCTGCTTTAGCGCCACGTCAACGAGGAACCCGGCGCCGGCGTCCCGAATGGCGGTAAACCCAGCCTCAAGCGTGGCCTTGGCGTTAAGCGTCGCCCTAATAGCTACGTGAGGCACAAGTTCCTTCTTGGCCTTAAGTATGTTGGGGTTACCTGAACCTGTGATGTGGATGTGGGAGTCTATCATGCCGGGCATGAGCCATCTGCCTAGGGCGTCGATGATCTCAGCGTTCTCGGGCACCTCTACTTCCGCAGCGGGACCTACAGTGAGTATCTTGTCGTCCTCAATAATCACGTGCACGGGGCCGTACGGTTCTCTTCCGCTTCCATCAAACAGTCTTGCGTTCTTTATGGCCGTTAGCACTCACACCACCCCTGTCCATGCGTATGAATTTCCTGCTAGTTTCGGGCAACTAGGTCGGTTCTCCTTTTAGCACACACCTCTCGACCTCCATCGGTTCTCTCGCCCGCCTCTTTTTGGGGGAGGAGCCATGAAATCAGGCTACCAC
>JAXGQX010000063.1:0-2520 GCA_040766225.1 Bacillota bacterium
TATGACCCGGTTCCCCGGAGCGTCGGCACAAGAGGTCCAGGACCTAGTCACCATCCCGGTTGAGACTGTGGCTGCCACGACCCCGGGCATCAAAGAGATCAGTTCCATATCGGAAGAGGAGACTTCCCTGGTCATCATCATGTTCGACTGGGGCAAGGACATGTCCGACGCCAAAGCCGACATCGAGCAACGTCTTGAGCTTCTGACATTGCCCGAGGACGCTTCCAGGCCTCTCACGCTTGAGTTCGATCCGAACTCGGTACCGATCATGCAAGTGGTGTTGGCCGACTCCAAGGACATGACCATGAGCGAGCTTACGGACCTGGCGGAAGATGTTGTCAAGCCTCGGCTTGAGGCAATCGACGGTGTGGGCGCGGTCGAAGTAGTCGGCGGTCTTGCGGAGAGGGTGAACGTGACGCTGGACCCCGCGAGACTGTCTGAGACAGGGCTAACTCAAGACGGCATTGCCGCCGTAATCAGCGCGTCCAACTTGAACTACCCGCTGGGTGTCGTGCGGCAGGACGGGTTGGACCTCCAGCTTAGGATGCAGGGTAGGTTCGCCGACCTTGATGAGCTGCGAGACCTGGTCGTCGGATATGCCGTGGCAGGTTCGCCAGCGGGCCAACCGGTCCCGGTGAAACTGCAGGACGTCGCCACCGTGGAGGAAGGTTACCCGCCGGCGTCATCCCTAATGAGGGTGAACGGGAAACCCGGTGTAGCTCTCGCAATCCGGCGTGAGGGCAACGCCAACACGGTTACGGTAGCCAGGGCTATTCGGCAGGAGATCGACGATCTGTCATCGGAACTCCGCGGCCTAGACACGGTGATTACCATGGATCAGGCCCGCTTCATTGAGTTCACCGTGGAGGCCGTTCAGGGCAACCTACTGTTAGGGGCCGGCCTGGCCGTTTTGGTGTTGCTTGTGTTCCTCAGGGACTTGCGCACTACCCTTGTCATCTCTGTAAGCATTCCGTTTTCGGTCATCGCGACATTTGCCCTGATGTACTTCAGCGACCTAACGCTCAACGTTATGACCTTGGGAGGACTCGCGCTCGGAGTAGGGATGCTCGTAGACAACTCCATCGTGGTTATCGAGAACATATACCGGCATACGCTGGAGGGGGAAGACCCTAGGACCGCAGCGGAGTCGGGTGCCCGGGAGGTGGGGATGGCCATCACCGCCTCGACTCTGACAACCGTCGTCGTCTTCCTGCCGGTGGTCTATGTTGGGGGAGTCACAGGCATCATCTTCAAAGAGCTCGCTCTGACCGTGACTTTCTCGCTCCTATCTTCGCTGGTCGTCGCCCTCACTGTAGTGCCGCTCCTGGCGTCGCGCTGGTTTGCGAGGAAACGTGCGCGACACTCTGCCTCAAATGAAGGCGGGCAAGTAACCGGCTGGTATCCTAACCTTCTCAGGTGGGGACTTGACAACAAGTTGGCTGTATTCGTCATCGTGGCTGCTCTTCTGGGAGCGACCGTATACGCTGCTCCCCGGATTCCCACAGAATTCCTGCCTTCAGCAGATGAAGGTAACTTCACCATCGATATATCGGTGCCCGAAGGCACTCCCCTGGAGGAAATCGACAACATCGTAGCTCAAGTCGAAGAGATAGTGAGCTCTGAGAGGACTGTGGACAAATACAGCGTCTCCATGGGCAAGCTCGACTCGGCAGGAGCCATGAGTTCCGCCGTTACAGGAGGGGCCGACGCTCAGGTGCTCGTCAACCTCACAGAGTCGGCCCGAGAGGAGAAAGAGACCCAGTCGGTCATCGACTCCGTCAAGAAGCAAGTCGAACGTTTGCCCGGCGATTTCACGGCGACCTTCAACATGACTTCCTCCCTTATGTCCGTCGCGGGAGGCATGCCGTCTCAGACCCAGGTGACTGTCTCGGGACCGGATATCGCCGTTGTGAGGTCTCTCAGCGAGGAACTTGTGGAACGGATGAAAGATGTCGACGGGCTGGAAGACATTCAGTCCAGCCTATCAGAGGAAAAGCCCGAGGTGCACCTTGCCGTGGACCGGGCGAAGGCTCTCGCCTACGGACTCACACCCGCTCAGGTCGCTATGTCCGTGTCCAGAGCGGTGAAGGGACAAACCGTGTCTCGATACGAGTCCGACGGTGATGTTATGGACGTAGTTGTAAGATTGGATCCCGAGTCCGTTTCGGACGCGGCGGGAGTGGGAGAGATAGTCTTACGCGGTGGGGCCGGCCCGGTGAAACTCAAGGATATCGCTACGGTGTCAGAAGGTCAGGGGCCCGTCACCATCAGCAGACACGAAAAGCGTCTATCGGCCAGGATCACCGCATCTATAAGCGGGAGGTCTCTCGGAGAAGTCGCGTCGGACGTTGAGGATATCATCTCGGACATGGACGCGCCGGACGAGTACTCCCTCTCTCAGACGGGTATGACGGAGATAATGACAGAGGGCTTCTCGTCCCTAACCACGGCTTTGATATTGGCCGCCGTCTTGGTGTACATGGTTATGGCGGCGTCCTTTGAGTCCATCTTTCAGCCTTT
>JAXGQX010000064.1:0-2438 GCA_040766225.1 Bacillota bacterium
CCGTGGCGACAAACCATCCACCTACCTGTTCTCTAGCGTCTTGGCCAGGCATTAAGTTGCACCGCCGCTCATAACCCTTCCGTAGGACCTATTCATAGGGCCTGTTTGCGGGGCCTGTTCGCAGGGCCTATCCGCAAGGCCTATCCGCAGGGGCCTGCGCTTCGGGTCCAGAGAACGCTCTCCGAGAGAATTGAGGTGCCTGCCATGCTGCTAGTCAAGAGGAAGTACTTCGTGGCCTTGGTGCTATCGGTGGCGCTCTGGACGTTGGGCAGCGCTAACATCCTGGGAATGTACTCAAGCGACGCAATGCCTGCTTTAGCGCCCATCCACAAGGGAACTTCCGGTAACCCTGTTGCGACCTTGATGTTCAACATCGATTGGGGGGAGGAGTATCTTCCAGCCCTCCTAGATATCCTGAAGGAGAACAATGCGAAAGCTACCTTCTTTCCGACGGGCACTTGGGTCGAACGGAACGCTGAGCTGGCTCAAAGGATTGTCCTGGAAGGCCATGAGATGGGGAACCACGGTGGCTCCCACCTCCACGTAGAGAGTATGTCAAGGGAGAAGCTTCACTCCCTAATCCTTGCGGGCGAGGAACGTATCCGGCTCTCCACCGGGGTCAAGCCGTCCCCGTTGTTTGCTCCTCCGTACGGCGAGTGGACTGACGATACGGTGGCTTACGCGCTGGAAATCGGGTATCAGACGGTGCTTTGGACTGTGGACACGGTGGACTGGCGACTGCCTCCGCCGGAGACCATCTGGAAGCGGGCGTTGGCCGGAGCTGGACCCGGATGCCTCATCCTCATGCATCCTACTGAAAACACCGTTGCCGCCTTGCCGACGGTCATCGCCGGGCTCAAGGAGAAAGGGCTTATGCTGGTTACGGTGTCCGAGAACATAGCACGAAAGCCCGCTGCACCATAGACAACCTCGACGGCACCATGTCCGTCGCGGTCCCCCAGTCGCAGCGCCCTAGGTTCTCGCGGGATTAGGGCTTTCAGCCCTAGGTCGTGGAGTCATTAGGGTTTACAGCCCTAGGTCGCCGAGTCATTAGGGCTTGGAGCCCTACGTCGCGGAGTTATTAGGGCCTACAGCCCTACGTCGTGGAGTCATTAGGGTTTAGAGCCCTAGGTCGCCGAGTTATTAGGGCTTTCAGCCCTAGGTCGCGGAGTCATTGGGGTTTATGGCCCTACGTCGTGGAGTCATTAGGGCTTTCAGCCTTACGTTAACGAGGAGTCGGGTTCTAGGGAGCTCTGCGGCGGGGAGTTTGGCCGGGCGGCAACTTACTGGGCGCTCCGATCTGATGATATGGAGATCTGAAGATTTGATGATATGAAGACCGCCATCTGCGCGATGGCGGTCCTCCAAAACAACAACTAACCGGCGTCCAGACCAAGTAGTTCTTCGGCCACCTGCAGACTTCTAGGCCAAGTAGTTCTTCGGCCACCTGCAGACTTCTAGGCTAAGTAGTTCTTCGGCCGCTTGCCGACCTCTAGACCAGGTAGTCCTTCAGCCGTTTGCTTCTCTGAGGGTGGCGAAGCTTCCTGAGCGCCTTGGCCTCGATCTGTCGTATGCGCTCCCTCGTGACGCCGAACTCGCGTCCGACTTCTTCCAGAGTGCGGGCCTTCCCGTCGTCCAAGCCGAAGCGAAGCCTGAGGACCTTCTGCTCGCGCTCGTTTAGAGTGTCGAGCACTTCCTCAATCTGCTCCTTCAGCAGCAAGAACGACGCGGCTTCGACCGGCGCCGGCGCCTCTTCGTCCTCGATGAAGTCCCCGAGATGGCTGTCCTCTTCTTCCCCGATCGGGGTCTCCAGCGAGACCGGTTCCTGAGCGATCTTCAAGATCTCCCGCACCTTGTCAGCGGTGATGCCCATCTCTTCGGCGACCTCTTCGGGGGTGGGTTCCCGCCCCAGCTCCTGAATCAGGTGCCTTGAGGTGCGAATTAGCTTGTTGATGGTCTCGACCATGTGGACCGGGATCCTGATGGTCCTGGCCTGGTCCGCGATGGCGCGGGTAATCGCCTGGCGGATCCACCAGGTCGCGTACGTGGACAACTTAAACCCCTTCCGGTAGTCAAACTTCTCGACGGCCTTGATGAGGCCCATGTTTCCTTCCTGAATCAGGTCCAGGAACTGCATCCCGCGACCGACGTACCGTTTGGCTATGGAAACCACGAGCCGCAAGTTGGCTTCGATGAGCCGGCCCTTGGCGTTCTTGTCCCCCATCTCCATACGCAAGGCAAGCTGGACTTCCTCGTCGGCCGTGAGAAGCGGCACTCGCCCGATTTCCTTCAAGTACATCCTGACCGGATCGTCCAGGGCGACGCCCTCAGGGATAGTCAGGTCGATGTCCACCGGTTCCTCGGTATTTTCCGTTTCGGCGATTTCCTCATCGTTAGGCGCCTCGCTCACGGCGGGCATGACCGCTACGGCGACGCCT
>JAXGQX010000065.1:0-2267 GCA_040766225.1 Bacillota bacterium
GTAGAGAGGTTCCGCCAGAAGTACGGTTACATTCAAGGAGAACGGGCGGAGGCAAAAGACACGGGCAATCGTTAGCTAACGACCTTCAAGGCAGAAATCGCAGCAAAGATTTCTGCCTTTTTCCTTTCTTTTGGAGCTTTTGGATACAAGGCGCTCACCTTTCTCCGTAGTACAATAGCGTTAAGGAGGGCTCCTAATGGCCGAACGCGCGCCGTCGTACGGAGGTCAAGCGGTTATCGAGGGTGTCGTCATGCGCGGCACCCGGTTTGCGGCGTTGTCTGTCCGCGCCCCTGACGGGGAAATCGTGACCTTGGTCAAGAAAGCCGAAATGCCCTCTGCCAGAGGCGGGATTTTCCGATGGCCGGTCATAAGAGGAGCTCTTTCATTTCTCGACTCACTCTCGTTGGGGATCGGGATGCTCATTAAGTCAGCCGAGATCTCCACGCCCGATGAAGAAGTGCCCAGTAAGGCGTCGGTGAACCTCGCTGTCACCGTGGGAGCGCTCATAGCGGTTGGCCTTTTCATAGCCGTCCCCGCCTATGTCGCGCAGTTTGTCTTGAACGCCCTAAGCCTGTCCGGCAGGATTTACACCAGCCTTCTGGAGCTGATGCTTCGCATGGGGATCTTGGTCGGGTACATTTCCCTTGTGTCGCGGATGAAAGACATACAAAGAGTCCTCCAATACCACGGTGCCGAGCATCAGGTAATCTGGGCTTGGGAGGAGCACTACAGTGACCCGAAGCTGTCGAGGGAGAACTGGGACAGGGACGGAGTTGTCTCGCTTCTATCGTCGCGAGCCTCGGAACATTCGAGGCTTCATCCCCGTTGCGGAACCAGCTTCCTGTTTCTCGTCGCCCTGTGTTCCTGGTTCGTGTTCATTTTCGTGTCCCCGGCCAACGTGATCGACAGGATCATGTTCCGGCTCCTGCTTATGCCGCTGGTCGCCGGATTGTCCTACGAGGTCTTGAAGGCTTCGGCATTTCACGAGGGGGCTGTGTGGAAGATGATCCGGGCTCCCGGCATAGCGCTTCAAAAGCTCACCACCCGGACGCGGACGCATCACAGCTGGAAGTGGCCGCACAGAGCCTGGCAATGTTGATTGAGGCAGAGAGAGGTGTTTCGTAGGTGACGGACTCACACGACGCAGGCGGACTTCTGAGCAAACTTGATGCTCTAACTGAACGCTTTACAGAGCTGACAGCCTCTCTCGAAGATCCTGAGGTATTTTCGGATCCCAAGAAGTATAGGGACCTCGCCAAGGAGAGGGGACATCTTGAGGCGGTCGTATCAAAGTATAACCGCTACAAAAAGGTGATAGCGGACATTGAAGGCAACAAGGAAGTCCTAAGCGTCGAGACCGATCAAGACTTGATCGCCATGGCGGAAGAAGACTTGCGGGCGTTGGAGGAAGAGCGCCTATCGTTGGAATTTGACCTTCGACGCGCTTTGGTGCCCAAGGATCCCAATGACGAGAAGAACGCCATTGTGGAGATCCGCGCGGGTACAGGCGGAGACGAAGCGGCGCTGTTCGCGGGCGAGCTCTTCAGGATGTACGGGCGTTACGCGGAAGAGCGCAAGTGGAAGACCGAGATTCTGACATCCAACCCCACGGACTTAGGCGGATTCAAGGAAGTCGTGTTCGCGGTAGAGGGGACGGACGTCTATAGCCGGCTCAAATACGAGGGCGGTGTTCACCGGGTCCAACGTATTCCGGTGACTGAGGCAGGCGGCCGAATCCACACCTCCACTGCCACCGTCGCGGTGCTTCCAGAATCGGGCGAGGACGTCTCCATCGAGATAAATCCAGATGATCTGCGAGTCGACACTTACATGGCTTCGGGAAAGGGCGGGCAAGGCGTAAATACCACCTACTCTGCTGTTCGGATCACTCACCTGCCCACCAATACGGTTGTCACGTGCCAGGACGAAAGGTCCCAGATCCAAAACCGCGAGCGGGCCATGCGTATCCTGAGGTCCCGTCTTGAGGCGGTCGCCGAAGAAGAACGGAACCGGGAACTGACCAACAACCGGCGGTCCCAAGTCGGCAGTGGGGAGCGCGCGGAGAAAATACGTACCTACAACTTTCCGCAAAACCGGGTGACAGACCACCGCATCGGATTCAGTAGTCACAGGCTAGCCGAGTTCCTCAACGGAGATATCGACGAAATGATAGACGCTCTCACGGCCGAAGACGAAAGGCTCAAGCTCGAACAGGCTCAATGAACGACGAACTGGGACAGACGGTCGCCCAAGCCCTATCTTGGGGT
>JAXGQX010000066.1:0-2240 GCA_040766225.1 Bacillota bacterium
GCCCGATTCATCCGTGGCGCTGATCAGGTATCTGTAGCTTCCATCGGGCACGATGAAGCCCGAGTCTCCCACGCCATTCCAGACAATAGTCTCAGGCCTGCCCGAGAACTCCCAGGACTTGACGTTCTGTCCCTTGGAATCCAGCACCCCGGCCTTCCACAGCCTTTCGCTGGAGCCGCTCTGCTCTATCGTAAGTATCGACTGATTAGGTTCGCCCGCGGGGTTGAAGGCTTTTCTGTCAACCTTGACCGTCGCCGAGGGATAGGTCCTGTCCAGAAGGATATTTTGACTTTCAACCGAGCTTGAGAAACCGTTGATATAGGCAAGCTCCAGGCGAGCCTTGTATATTCCCTCGGGCAACGCCGCGCCATCGGCGTTTTTGCCCTCGAAGATATAGCGTTCTGCCGGTGCATCGCCGGCGTCGCCGACAAAGGCCAGGGCTTCCTTGGCAGCTCCATCGAGGCTCAGAATCGAGAATTTCCAACCCATCAGTCCGTCCAGCGTTTCGACCTGCGGAGAAATGACAATAGACTCCGCTATGCCGTCGGCATTGGGGCTGAAGGCTTCCCTATCCAGCCTGATGCTCGACACCGGCCGCCTCGTGTCCACCCTGACAGGGGCCGAACTCGTCGCGAAGCTATTGCCCGCCCTGTCCATGGAGAATACATAGACCTCATAATCCCCGTCGGCCACGAGCCTTCCCTGGTCGTCCTTGCCGTTCCATTCCAGCGATGCGGGCAGGTTCTGGGAATACCGCCGAACGACTTTTTCGTTTTTGTGGGAATCCCGGATTATGAGATTCCAGGTATCCTCTTCCGAAGACTCGAAGGTGAAGACAAAACCGTCCCGCGAGCCGTCCCCGTCGGGACTGAAGATAGTGTTGGCGTCGGCCAGCCCGATGCTCGCCGATGGCGGCGTTCTATCCATGTAGAAAGGGGCGCTGAATTTCGTGTCGCCGTAGCCGTTTCTATATTCGAAGCTGACCGAGGCCTCGTACTGCCCATCGGCGAAAGCCTGTCCGGCTTCAGAAAAACCCGTGAAGGTATAGGACTTTTCCGGAGGATTGTCCGCCCCTCCCCAGACTCGCCAGACCTTGGTCTTTTCAGGATTATGCACCGCCACTTCCCAGCTTGAGAGATTTTCGAAGGATTCGAAGCTGGGGATGATCAAAAGGCTGTCGCTAATTCCGTCGCCGTTCGGGCTCATCACCACCCCGTCGGTGCTTATGGAGACCTTGGGTCTTCTCGTATCCACGACTATGTTCCGCACATCGCTCTGGGCGAGGTTTCCCGCCTCGTCCCTGGTGGAAAGCCTGAGGCTGTAGCTTCCATCGGGGACCCGGCTGCCGTCGTTCGCGGTGCCGTCCCACTCGAAGTCCGCGGGGGCGCTTCGTTCGTTGTACTCCCTGGAGCGGACGAGATTTCCGGCCCCATCGAATAGTTCGATCTTCCAACCGCTCTCCACCGAACCGGTATTTCTGAAGGCGATGGTATCCTTTTTCCTGTCGCCGTCGGGACTTAAGATCATGGTCGGCTCCAGCGAGCGGGCGCTGGCCTGGGGCTTTGTGCTGTCCACGACAACCGTCAGGCAGCTGAGATAATCCAAGTTTTGGTTTCCATTATCGTCCCAAGCGCGAAGACTAAGGGTATAGGAGCCGTCGGGGACCTTGACGCCCGCATCATCCTTACCGTCCCAGCTCAGGCTGGATGGCACGGCCACGGTTTTTCGCGAATACCCCAGGGCCGAGCCCAGGGAATCGAAGCCGCGGATAGCTTCCACCCTATCGTTGGATTCGCCGATGGTACGCACGATCTTGCCCGCCGACTGATCTTCGATCGTAAGCCTCCAGCCGATCACGTAACGTTCGTCGCTGATGGATATGGGTATGTCAAGGCTATCCTGCAGCCCGTCCCCGTCCGGGGAAATATAGACAGTGCCGCGATACGGCACCGGCAGCTCCGCCTTGATGACCGGCGCCGTCCTGTCCCTGAGGCCGAAGCTCAAGGAGGCGCCGGCGCTCATCGCATACAAGGAGTCGTAAAGCGGGGCGATCGCCGTTCCGATGCTGAGGCTCGCGTCCTTATTGCTTCGACCTCCGAACCTGAATCCCTTATCCAGGCTGATGGTACCGAAGATGCCTAGACTTGGAAGATAGCTCCTGCCCGTACCATTGACGATGTCCCTCAAACCCGCCGACCAGCCCAGCCTCAGAGCGATCATCTCCCTGAAGGCAAGGCCGA
>JAXGQX010000067.1:0-1956 GCA_040766225.1 Bacillota bacterium
GTCCGAATTGGGCGGCGTAATCTATGGAAAACCCGATGAAGACTCCAACCATGCCCGCCAGGAACGAAATGGGCGTGAAAGCGGGCGGACCCACGGCTATCCAGGTTACAGTTCCCGCGATGGCTAGGTTCAAGGCGAATCGCAGCGTCCCCTCAGCCATGTACCCGGCGTAGTGGAATAACGGGTAGCTGTACGGCTTGTTGAGCCTGTAGGCCAGCGAACCCGATTTGACCTCTTCATCTATGGTGGCGCCGATCCTGGGCATCCCCATGGCCATGCTCTCGGACACCGCCAAGTACCAGATCATCTGCCGGATGGTGAAGCCGGAAATCTCGACGGCGCCCTCCCAGCTGTAGGTGGTCTTCCAAAGTTGGATGAACACGTACATGATGACGATAAGGAACAATTGGCGGAAAAGCAGGTCGTAGACGTACGCGGTGTTAGAAAGCAGCGTCACCTTGAACATCTCGAGGTACTTCTCCACCTTGGCGGACAAAGCCGCTCCGAGCGGGCGCCCGGGTTCGGTAGGTCGGTCAGATCCAGCGGGTCCGACAGATCCAGCAGGTCCGACAGATCCTGCGGGTCTGACCATTCCGGGCTGCGCAGGGCTAGCCACCTAGACCGCCTCCCCTTGGCCGACTTCGCCAGCTTCGCCGTCCTGGCAGTCCCGACCGCTCTCACCAACTTGGCCACCCTCGCCGGCCTCGCCTACTCCACCGTCATGACTGTCGTGGCTGTCCTGATCGACCTTACCGTTCTGGCTTGCTTTGCCGCCCTGAGCAACCTGGCCCGTCTTGCCGGTGTAGATGGCCGTGATGATGTCCTCCAGCGGCGGGTCCGAAATGGAGATGTCCTGCACCTCGCATTCCTTCAAGATGGCCGCGATGACTTCGTCGATGCCCTGGACCCTTGTATCTACTTCCAGTTTCATGCCGGTCTCCTTGGCCTTCAGCACCTGGACTCCGGCTACGGCGAAGTCCTTGACGGCGCGGGAGATCCTGAGGTCTATCACCTTTTTATGCAGGTACCGGTACTTCAGGTTCTTGACCAGATCATCCAGGACGACCTGTCCGTTGTTGATGATGATGACCCTGTCGGCCAGGTACTCGATGTCCCCGACGTCGTGGGAGGTGAGGAACACAGTCATATTCTCCTGGTCGTTCCACTTCTTCAGTGTCTTTCGGACGTTCTGGCGCGCGACCACATCCAAGCCGATAGTCGGCTCGTCCAGGAAGACGACTTCCGGTTTATGAAGGAGCGAAGCCGCAATCTCGCAGCGCATCCTTTGTCCCAAAGAGAGCTTGCGTACAGGGATGTTCATGAACTCGCCGATTTCGAAGGCGTCTACGAGGAATTCTCTGCGCCGCAGGTGCTCCGACGGGTCCATCTCGTAGATCTTTGACAACAGGTTGAAGGTGTCCACCGGGGGCAAGTGATACCACAGCTGGGACTTCTGCCCGAAGACAGAGCCTATCTTATACGAAAGTTTCTCGCGGTCCCTCCAGGGCACGTAGCCGAGTACAGTGGCCTCCCCTGAGGTCGGGTGCAAAATGCCGGTGAGCATCTTGATAGTCGTGGACTTGCCGGCTCCGTTGGGGCCGATGAAGGCGACGACTTCGCCTCGGGACACTTCGAGGTCAATGCCCCTAACCGCCTGGACCTCGACCAAGTTGGGGCGCATGATGGCGCGGAGGGATCCGCGGAGGCCCGGTTCCTTGGTCTTCGTGATGAAGGTCTTCTTGAGAGCCCGGGTGACAATTGCCATATGCATCACCGTATAGCTTTTTCTTACTCTAGCCATCGGATTTCTAGGTGTCAAGGAGATCTGGTCAGTTATTGCCACCATGAAGGTGGCAATAACTGACGACTCGGAGGCATCTAGTAATCACCTGCTAACGACTCGGTCTAGGAAAGTAGTCCTTTCCTCGCGTCGTCTGCCTGTTGGCTTGGCACATC
>JAXGQX010000068.1:0-1881 GCA_040766225.1 Bacillota bacterium
TTCACTCGGATTCTTCTCATCTCGGTTTCCGAACGGTCGATAGAGGCGTCAAACCGGACCGCGTCGCCGCCCTTGGCCCCGGAGGGTAGAAGCGCCCTCGGGAAGTTGAACGTCTTGCCGCTATCCCACTGGATTACCGCCCAGTCACCTTCAAGACGGTCAATAATGCACATGCCAAGGCCCTCCTAGAACACTATTGCGGGAAGCATGACGCTATGCCTTCAGTGTGCCGGGGCCGGTAAATTCCCTGGGAAACAGAAATGCCCCGGGACAATCCCGAGGCATTTCTACAGTGTCTGTGCTGAGCGCGATTCCCGCAATCCCCTTCACGCAGCCCGGTTCATAGGCCTGTGCAGCCGCGCGGCCAAGGGGCCAGACAGTCTATGGGTTGTCGTCCAACAGCTTGGAGGCCTTCTCTAACTGCAACTTCACCGAGGTCGGACCCGTCCCCATGGGATAGTCACGAAGACTGACCGAACTTAGGGGGTCAAACAACCCCGCGATGTCGGGGGTGAGGTGGGGAGAAACCTCCGAAAGCTCAGCCGGGCTTAACTCCACGGGGGACTTACCCTGCGCCGAGCAGTACTTTACCAGGCTTCCCACGACTTTGTGGGCTTCGCGGAATGGCAGACCTTGTCGGGCGAGGTGGTCGGCGACGTCCGTCGCCATCAATGGCCAGTCAGACGCCGCTTTCTTGAGAGACGCCTCCTTGAATGTCAGGCCAAGGACCACTTCTCTGGCCATCTCCAAAGATGCCAGAGTGACGTCGAAGGCCTCGAAGACAGTCTCCTTGTCCTCCTGCATGTCGCGGCAGTAGGTGAGAGGCAGGCCTTTCATGGTGGTTAAGAGCCCCATGAGTCTCGCGATGACTCGCGCGGACCGGCCCCTCAAGAGCTCGGCGCTACAGGCGTTCTTCTTCTGGGGCATTATGCTCGAGCCCGTGGTGACCGCATCGGACAGCTCCGCTAATCCGAACTCGGGAGTGGTCCAGATGATGACCTCCTCGGCGAGCCTACTCAGATGCACCATTGCGGTCGAGCAGGCGAAACAGAACTCCAGAAGGAAGTCCCTGTCGGACACCGCGTCCATGCTGTTCATATAGATTCCGCCCAACCCTAATTCATGGGCAGTGAACGTCGGGTCGAGCGGAAAGGTGCTGCCGGCCAGAGCCGCCGCCCCCAACGGGCTGACGTCCGATGACAACCCGACGGTTCCAAATCGAACGCGGTCTCTTTCCAGCATCCAAAAGTAGCTTAAGAGATAATGGGATAGAAGGACCGGCTGTGCCCTCTGAAGATGGGTGTAACCCGGCGCTACTATCCCTTGGTGGAAGACTGCTTTATCATAAATCGCTCTTTGAAGGGCCTTTATGGCCGAGCGCATGTGTGACGATGCCTCTTTGCACCAAAGGTGCATATCCAGAGATACCTGATCGTTTCTGGACCGTCCCGTGTGGACCTTGCCGGCCAGGTCTCCTACCAGGCCTCGAAGCGTCGACTCCACAGCGGTATGGATGTCCTCGAGGCTTAGGTCCTGGGGGATGTCCCCGGCTTCGAACTGTGCCCTCACTTTCTCAAGGCCCTCCCTAAGAAGCGCCGCCTCGTCGTCGGTCAAGATGCCTTGCTTCTTTAGCATCTTGACGTGAGCTTGGCTCCCGGCTATGTCTTCCTTGAATAGCCTGGAGTCGTAATGGAGCGAGACCGAGTACTTGAGCATGGTCTCGCCGGGCTCAGAGGAGAACCGACCGCCCCATTGGCGCATTTTAGTCGCCCTTCTTTCCAATTGAGGTCCATACCCTAGTGGAAAGACCATACAGATTGATGAAGCCCGCCGCCGAGGAGTGATCGAATAGATCACCCTTGTCGTAGGTGGCCAGGGAGA
>JAXGQX010000069.1:0-1827 GCA_040766225.1 Bacillota bacterium
TGTGCTTCGATGATGCGAGACTAGACGGCGTGGCTTTCGTGACTGCCGGCCCCCGTTTCGCATCGCCTCAAACTCAATGGAGGAGTGAATCATTGTGTGCGGCATTGTTGGATATGTTGGCGGGAAACAGGCAGCGGAGATACTCTGGGATTCTTTATCTAGGCTAGAGTATAGGGGATATGACTCGGCCGGTATCGCCGTTCTGAACGGTACCGGCGTGGCTACCGTCAAGTGCAAAGGACGTTTGAAGGACCTAAAGGCGAGGCTGCGCGAGCTTCCTCTGGCTACTCAGGGGATCGGTCACACGCGGTGGGCGACCCACGGCGTTCCCAGCGATGCTAACTCGCACCCCCATCACGACTGCTCCGGGGACATCGTCCTGGTCCACAACGGGATCATCGAAAACCATCGGGAACTGCGGGCGGGCCTGGCTAGCAGGGGGCACAACATCACGTCTCAGACGGATACAGAGCTGGTCGCCCACCTTCTCGAAGAGAACTACCACGGAGACCTACTTCAAGCCATGATGGACACGGTCCCGCATTTGGAGGGATCTATGGCGCTTGTCGCCCTGCATGAAAAAGAACCGGGCAAAATCGTGGCCTATCGCGAGAAGAGCCCTTTGATCCTAGGGTTGGGTGACGGTGAGAACTACATCGCGTCTGATATCCCCGCGATACTGCCATACACCCAAGAGGCAGTGGTGATGGCTGACGGTGAGTTCGCTTGCGTGAGCAGAGAATCGGTTGCCATCTATGGGCCGGACCGGGAGCCTTTGACCAGGGAGCCCGTCTTGGTTGACCTTAAGGCCGAGGCCGCGGAGAAGGCCGGCTTCGAGCACTTCATGCTGAAGGAGATTTACGAGCAGCCCGAGGCGCTTCAACGGGCCATATCCGGAAGAGTGCGGGATAGTTCTGTGGTCTTGGAGTCCGGCGAGTTCGGGCTGACGGATGAGCAGGTGGCGGCCATTTCTCGCGTATACCTGTTGGCCTGTGGGACCGCCTATCACGCGTGTCTGGTAGGGAAGGCGATGATCGAGAGGTTCGCCGGAATTCCCACGGAGGCGATACTGGGTTCGGAGTTTCGATATCAAGACCCGCTGGTCGACCCGAGCGTCCTGTGCATCGGAGTAAGCCAATCGGGTGAGACTGCCGATACGCTGGCTGCGGTCAGGGAGGGACGGGCCAGGGGAGCGGCACGCGTGATGGCCGTGGTCAACTCGGCTCTGAGCACCTTGGCCATAGAGTCCGACGACGTGTTGTACCAGAGGGCCGGTCCTGAGATCGCCGTGGCGTCCACCAAGGCGTACACGACCCAGGTAGTCTCGCTGGCTTTGTTAGCGGTGCGTTTGGCGGTTGCCCGGGGGCGAATGTCGCCTGAGCGGGTGGAGGCCTTTGTATGCGACTTGACGTCGTTGCCCGTGAAGGCTCAGGCCGCGCTGAAGGCTGCCGGCGAGATCAAAGATCTGGCGAAGAAGGTCGCTCAACAGGAGGACGTGTTCTTCATCGGGCGAGGCGCCGATTACCTTGCGGCCATGGAAGGTCAGTTGAAACTGAAGGAAATCTCATATATCCATGCCGAGGCCTACGCGGCGGGCGAGTTGAAACACGGGACGCTTGCGCTGGTTCAACCTGGTGTGCCCGTGATCGCCCTGATGAACGACCCTGCTCTGGCGGCTAAGACCGGTTCCAACGTGATGGAGGTCAAGGCCAGAGGCGGTTGGATTATCGCTGTAGGGGCCCAGGAATGCCTGGATAAGCTGGAGTTGGATAAGGATGACATCCGGCTCGTGACTCCTGCTACCCACCCGATGTTGTCGCCCGTCCT
>JAXGQX010000007.1:0-79198 GCA_040766225.1 Bacillota bacterium
GCTAACCAGCAGACCGGTCCGGGGCCGTTCCCTCTTTCCGAACCTGAGACGCGGGCCGTGGGAGACTTTTTCCGCAGTCATCCCAACATCGCTTTCGCGTTCTCCCATCACACTTACGGCGGGGACATCCTTCGCCCAAGGACCGCGGGACCGGACGCGGACATGAACCCGCAAGACCTGGACGCGCTCAAGTCCATTGGGCGCAGAGGGCAAGAGATTACCGGGTACAAGTGCGTGTCCATCTTTGAGGGCTTTACCAGGGACCCGCGGCGTCCGTCCACCGGAAGCTTCCTGGACTTCACCTACGACGTTCGCGGAATCATGGCCATGGCGGTCGAACTCTGGGACCTTGATGGACGGTCGGGAATACCCAAGCGAGATCTGCGGCAGCGGATGAACCTCTCGGAGGACGAGAAGGAAGAGGACGACATCAAGATCCTGAAGTACGTGGACAAGGAACTGGCCGGAGAAGGCTGGCACCCGTGGACCGAGTTCAACCACCCGCAGCTTGGGAAAGTCGAACTTGGCGGACTTGACCCTAAGTTCCTCCGCCAAAACCCGCCGCCCAAGCTGTTGACCCAGGAATGCCACAAGAACGCCGTATTTACCCTCATGCTGGCAGGAACGCTGCCCAGACTCGTGGCCGAGAAGGTCACGTGCCGTCCTCTAGGCGGCGGCGACTACGAGTTTACATGCGCTCTCAAGAACGCGGGATACCTGCCCACTTGTTCGTCTCAGCAGGCTTTGGCTGTTCACGCCGTCGGACCTTTGAAACTGAAGGTCATTCCCGAAAGCGGCGTAAGCCTCGTCTCGGGCAAGGAGTACGAGGAGTTCCCGCACTTGCCCGGTTGGAGCGCCGGCCCGTTCGGTCAGGAGAAGAAGATCCGCTTGGTCTTTAGAGCTGGGGGCAACGGGCACGGGAAACTGGCGACAGTAAGGGTTGAATCTCAACGCGCCGGCGTGGTTGATCTGTGCGTGACCACCCCGTAAGATTGAGAAAAGCCCAGGGTAAGCACCGGAATGATGGAACTCGCCCCCTACGCGAGGACGGTGCCCGGCAGATGCCGGCACCGGTTTCACTCTCGATGGAACAGATGGTCCTAAGAGCGGCAAAAGTTTCGATGGCTTCGGGGACTTCGGAAAGCGGCCCCCTAAGATCGGGTTCCGGACCACTTCCACGATCGATCACGAAGCCATCCACTAGGTATGCCTTCATGCCGAGGTTCTTGGCTATCATGTCTTCCTGAACGTCGTTGCCGACCATGACGCACCGGGACGGGTCCAGGCCGCACAACTTCACAATCTCTTCGTAGTACCGGAGATTGGGTTTGCAGAAGTGCATGTTGTCTATATGGGTTATGAACCTCCAAGGTACGTTGTGAGCATCGCACCATCTCAAACGTTCGGCGATGGCGATCTCAGGGAAGATCGGATTGGTCGCCAAGATCACGTCCCATCCCAAGTCCAGGCACCGAGACAACACGCGGGACGCGAGGCCATCCTCCTTTGAAAGGCTCCTGAGCTTAGGAAACTCCTTGGAGTAGAAATCCAGAAACTCCGGCCACATCTCTTTCCACGATCGCCCCACCAGCGGTTCAAAATGTGCCGCGAAAGCCTCTCGATTGGTCACCCCGGGGTCCAGGTTGGCTATCATGGCGGTGGTCGATGCCCAAATAGCGCGCGCAAGCTTCTCCGGCGGGGCAACGTGGGAAAAGTAGGCGCCCACCCTCCCCATGTAGTGCCGCAAGAATTCGTCTACGTCCAGCCGAAGGAGCGTGCCGTCAAGGTCAAACAAGACAGTTCGACGTCCTTGGCTGCTCAATCCCTCGTCCAACAAAGACATGTGGATCCCCTCCGGTGGAATCGTGCTCCTAGGTCCGCTTTTCGTTCTCAGCATACACAAGGGAGCGCCGTAACTCCAGCGCTCCCCCGCTTCGCACTGGTAGCCTCGAAGGGATTCGCGGGCAGGTTTAGGTCCGCCCTCCAAAAGCCGTCTTCGGGGCACCCGCTGCCTAGTGGCAGCTATGGGTGCAGATATCTTGACGCTCGTGAACCATCTTGCCGTCGATGAAGACCTTTTCAGCTACGGTCATGGTGCAGAACGGATGCCCGCTCCAGATAACTACGTCGGCATCCTTGCCCGGCTCCAAGCTCCCTAGCCTATCGTCTAGGTCTAGGATCTCCGCGGCGTTAATGGTGATGGACTTGAGGGCTTCCTCGGGGCACATGCCCTCCCTGACTGCAAGGCCGGCGTGTAGCGCGAGCCACTTTGTGTTGCTGGAAGTGTCGCACTGAATCGCGACTTTGACCCCCGCTTTGGCCAGTATGCCGGGGTTCTTCAAAGTCGTGTTGATGATCTCCATCTTCCCCCTGCTCATAAGCAAGGGACCAATGGTGGCCCGCACTTTCTTGGCGGCCAAGATGTCGGCTATCATGAACCCTTCGGTGCAGTGCTCAATGACGTAATCCACATTGAACTCCTCGAGGACTCTGATAGCGGTCATTATGTCGTCGGCCCTGTGTGCGTGAATGCGAGCCTTCATCTCCCGCTTCAAAACCTTGGCAAGAGCCTCCAGCTTCAGGTCGCGGTCGGGAGGCGAAGCTTGCTCACCCTTGGCGGCTTTCTCCGCCGCCCTATCGCACTTGTCCATGTAGTTCTTGGCTTTAACGAGAGCCTCCCTAAGCACGGCGGCGTTAGCCATCCTGGTCTTGGGGTACTTCTTCTGCATGTCGCCGTAGACCCGTTTGGGATTCTCTCCGAAGGCCATCTTCATCCCTTCGGTCCCGGGGATGATCATCTCTTCAGCGGTGCGGCCGCGAAGCTTCATGGCGAATCCGGTACCGCCAATGATGTTGGCGCTGCCCGGTCCGGTGTAGACGCAAGTGACGCCTCCGGCGACGACATCAGGGATCGCCGGGTCCTGGGGGTTAAGGGAGTCCATACCCCTGATCTGTGCGGTTACCGGGTCAGATGTCTCGTTTCCATCGGCGGTCGCCCAGACCGAGGGCTCGCCAAAAACAGCCAAGTGACTGTGGGCATCAATGAGACCGGGGGTCACGGTCTTGCCTTTTGCGTCTATGACCTCGGCTCCGGCCGGTATCTCGATATCCTTGCCGACTGCCTTAATCTTGCCGTCCTCGATTAGCACAACGCCTTCTTCGATAATGCCTTTGGTGATGGTATACACTTTCCCGTTGACAATGGCCAGCATGTGTCCAGATCTCCTCCTGTATATATAGAGTAGCCCCAGTCTGTTTTCGCTTCTGCTCCTAGAAGATCCTGCCCCATGTAGACCTCGGTTGTATAATGAGGGATAGTGCGACCATACAAGACCGGAAGGTGTGACACGATTGCCTCTTGACGCGGTACTACCCGCCTTCTTGATAGCGGTTGCGGGGTACTATGCGAAAAAGAAGCTAAACATCGACACCGGGAGTCTCTCGAGAATCTGTCTCTACATCCTGACTCCGGCTTTGGCCTTCAACTCATTGTCCACATCGGAGATGAGTCTTTCGATAGCTTGGCGAATCGCCTTATGCGCGATTTTGATGGCGCCCATTCTCTGGCCTGTCTTCAAGTTGGTATCTCGCCTGTTCCGTTCGGAACCTGAAGTCTCGAGGTCCCTTGCCCTCCCTGCCGTGTTCTCCAACGCGGGGAACTACGGGCTTCCGGTTTGCCTTTTCGCTTTCGGCCAGGAAGGAATGGACTTGGGGCTGGTGTTCATGGTGGCCCAAACCATCACCATCACCACGCTGGGAGTCTACATCGCCGCCTCCAGCAAAATGAACGCCAAGAGTTCGCTTGGGCAAGTACTTAGGATGCCGTCGGTTTACGCGGTGGCTGCCGGGGTCTTGGCAAGGACCCTGAGCATCCGGATACCGGTCGCGATTGCGCGTCCCATCGGGCTTTTGTCCCAGGCTTCGGTCCCCATATTTCTTCTCGTGCTTGGCATGCAACTGTCGGAAAAGGGCGAAGACGTACCGGCGAAGTCGGTCCTGCCCGCAGCGGTCTTCCGCTTGGTTCTTGGCCCTATGCTGATGTCAAGCGTAGGTCTTGCTTTAGGCTTGACGGGGTTGGCTTGGAAGGTCGTCGTCCTACAAGCCGCGATGCCGTCGCCTGTCAACGCTACAATACTGGCGAGAGAGTTCAACGCCCACCCGTCGGCTGTGTCAAAAGCAACGCTCATTAACACCATTGGGAGCGTGGTTACTCTCACTCTCTGGATCGTCTTGTTGAAACGCTTCTGATTTCCCAATTAGTTCCTAGACAATCTCGAATTCGACAGTATACGCCACAACCGAAATGGTACATATCACTCATGGGGGGATGTCCACGTTGGGTCAAGGGAGACAAAGACAAATCCTTGGCTACCTCAGAGAACGCCAAGATGACATGGTGGACATGCTGGGCCGCCTTGTCAACATGGATTCACCCAGCACAGATAAAGAGTGCCTGGACGGCATATGCGAAACCCTTAAGGAACTGTGGACGGACGCGGGTGCCGGCGCGGAGGTCATCAAACAAGATTCCTACGGTAACCACCTTCGAGTCGAGTGGGGCCAGGGTTCCGACCAGGTGCTAGTGCTGTGTCACATGGATACGGTATGGGGAAAGGGAGAAGCCGCGCTAAGACCCTTCAAGGTAGAAGGAGGCAAGGCCTTCGGGCCGGGGGCTTATGACATGAAGGCCGGTATCGTTGAGTCATTGTTTGTCGCCTCCTGCCTCAGGAACCTGGGAATGAACCCCTCCAGCAGAATTGTGGTGCTGCACAACTCCGATGAGGAGATAGGGTCCCCCTCGTCTCGCGCGATCATCGAAGAAGAAGCTCGGAAGTCAAAGGCGGTGTTGGTGCTAGAACCTTCAGCCGACGCAGGCGCCATAAAGACTTGGCGGAAAGGCGTTGGCATGTTTCAGGTGCGGGTAACCGGCAGGCCGTCTCATGCGGGGGCCAACTACGAAGCCGGCGCATCTGCCATACAAGAGGCAGCTCATCAAATCCTGTATCTTCACAGTCTTACGGACCTCGACGAAGGGACCACTGTAAACGTCGGGACGGTGGTCGGCGGTTCCCGGAGCAACGTAGTGGCCGAGGAAACAGTCTTGGGCGTTGATCTCCGCGTGAAGACCGCTGAGACAGCCAACTGGGTAATACCCAAGATAATGGGGATTCGACCCAAAGACCCGCGGGTGACAGTCACCGTTACCGGCGGACTCAACCGCCCGCCTATGGAGCGGAACCATCAAAACCTGTCTCTGTTCCATTTGGCCAGGTCAGTAGGCATGGAGATGGGCATCCAACTCACCGAGTCGGGAACGGGCGGAGGCAGCGACGGCAACTTCACGTCGGCTTTGGGGGTACCTACCCTGGACGGGCTCGGCCCTGTCGGCGGAGGCGCCCACGCCCGGGACGAGTACTTGCTCGTATCCAGCATGCCCGAGAGGGCTGCGGTGGTAGCCGGAGTGCTGCTGAACTTGTAGCCCCTTTGTGGGCCGCATAGCGGCAATTATCGCGAAAAGGACCGTCTCTCTTGAGGCGGTCCTTTTCCTGCAGTCGAAAGTCTAGCGCGACAGGCCTATCATCGCACGAAGCCCCATGAAAGCGGTGATGTAGTCGTCTGCCGTGAAAGACAGAGTCGTGGAGTCCACTACTTTGCAGTACGGTAGCCTGGCGGCGTTTTCCGCTTGTCCCGAGTCCTTGAACTGGATCTTGAAAGTGACCGGCGAAGACGGAAGATACGCCTTCGCGCTTTTCAAGTCCTTCAAAGCATCAATTGTGGCCTGCTCCAAGAGCGCCCTGGCCTTTTGTGGCGGAAGGCACTTGGCCGAGTTCCGCGTTATCGCATGCTTCACCACCGCAGTCCGCACATGAGGCAAGAGCTCCTTGGCTTCCTTGGCCAGGACGTCATCTCCGGCTACCAATACTACCGGTACTCCGAAGTGACCGGCTATCCCGGCGTTGATCCCCGTCTCGCCCAAAAGTACGTCATTCACCCACACATTGGCGACTGAACCCCCGCTTATCGTGTGGCTAAGGACGCCCGGCGTCCCCATTCTCGAGTGGTAGCCGACGAACACGGCAGCATCAAAGGTGGAATCTATCCCTTCCATCATTGACAGATGCTTTGGGGCTCCGGTTATCAGGGTAGCGGCCGGGTGCAACTTCTCTATAAGCAGGTTGGTCATGGGACCGTGCGAGTCATTGACGACTACTTCTGTGGCGCCCGCCTTCACAGCGCCTTCGACAACCGCGCTGGCCTCTCCGGTCATGAGCTCTCTCGCCCTGCCGTAATCCTTTCCCTCCACGGATGTATGGAGTAAGGCATTGACCACTCCTGAAACCCCTTCTATGTCGCAGGAAACAAAGATCTTCAACGGTACCCCTCCTCGTATGTAAGAGCGTGTGTCCTAGACTCCTGATACGCCACCAAGATGTCACATTCCTTGATTCACAAACCTGCAGTGCAGGTTCAAGACTTGACGTGGAACGGCGGCACCCGTTACATCTTCGGGCTTCGCCGAAAGGGAACTAACTTCAAGTCATAGAATACGCCATGAGAGTTAACTACACCGGGGGTGGGGCTACGTGGATGCGAGAGAACGACGTAAGCGCATCGTGAAGCTCCTTAAGGAGAGATCCCCCCTTACGGGTTCGCAGCTGGCGACGTCTCTCGGCGTCACGCGACAAGTCATCGTATCGGATATCACTGTCTTGCGCGCCGCAGGCGAAACCATCTTGGCTACTCCCAGGGGTTATACAGCCGTGGTGGAACACCTTAAACGAGGAGTCACCAAACTTGTAGCGGTGAAGCATGCTCCTGAAGAGACGCGGGACGAACTCCTAACGGCGATCGATCTGGGGATCGAGGTAATAGACGTCATCGTGGACCATCCTGTCTACGGCCAGATGACAGGGCAACTCTCTTTGTCCACAAGAGCCGATGTGATGTCGTTCCTGGAGACCATGAAGGGCACTAACGCCGGCCTTTTGTCTTCCCTAACTGACGGAGTACACCTTCACACTGTTAGAGGGCGAGACACCGCCCACATCGCCAAATTGGAATCACTTCTCGCTGAAAAAGGCTACCTTCTTGCCGAATAGCTGCCAGTAGCGCCAATCCCCCACTAGTGAAGCGTGTCTGCCACGGTGCTATACTGAACGCCAAACGCCGAGTCCCGCGCATTACGGCGGGTACGGAGGAACCGTCTTTGGGTGAATCCGCTTGGATGGAACAAGCGGTAGGGCTCCACCTTTCACCGAACCCTTAGCTAACTCCGGAGGCTTTGAAAGGGGACGTTGTCATGAGGAAGTATCTTAAGAGAATCAGCCCGAGAACGTGGGCAGCTCTCCTAGTACTGGCTCTGGTCATCGGCGCCATGCCGCTTAGCGCAGTGGCATACAGCCCTTGGAGCACGAGCTACACGCCGGAAGAGCTCAGGCTCATCGCGAGAACTGTCTACGCCGAGGCGGCAGGTGAACCTTACGAGGGCAAGGTCGCGGTAGCGGCGGTTATTCTGAACAGGGTCCGCAGCGAACAGTTCCCGGACACTGTCGCCGGAGTGATCTACGAACGTTGGCAGTTCTCGTGCGTGGGGAACTACATGTTCAATTCCGAGCCGAACAAGGAAAGCTACAAAGCGGCTTGGGATGCGCTGCATGGTTGGGATCCCACCAACGGCGCCCTGTTCTACTGGAACTATCACCAGGTAACCAACGGGTGGCTGTGGGCCAAGCCCACCGCGACGGTGATAGGCAACCACTGGTTCGCCTACTGAGAGTAAGCTCATCTCTTGGCCGGGGGTGGCAGAAGCCATCCCCGGCTTTTTCATTCGCTCCGCGGCCGCGTCTTTACAGGTGACAAGACACCTGATAGGATCCGTGTGGTGAGGAACCGAGGTTCATACGGCTCGCGCTTTCGGAGAGGCGGATACCCGATGAGACACAATGAGGTCTACAGGCTAGTTGTAGGTTCGCTCCTTTTGGCTCTATCTATGGTCATCCCGTTGGCTATGGGAGGGGTCCTCGGAGTAGTGATAGGGCCCTTTTCGGCCACACTGGCATCACACGTTCCGACTTTCATCGCCATGTTGTTTGGACCGTTGGTAGCGGGCGCTGTCGGCATAGGTTCGGCACTTGGTTTTTCCATGAGACTTGGGCTCACGGTCGGCTTTCGCGCCGCCATGCATATCCCCGTTGGCATCGCAGGCGCTCTGCTCCTGCGCAAGCGCTTTTCTTTCCCGGTTACCCTAGCGGTGTTAGCACCGATCCACGCCATTCTGGAATCTCTGGTCGTGCTCGTAGCGGGCTTCAGCCTTCGGGATGCCGGCTATTTGGTAGGAGTGGGAACTCTCTTGCACCACACTATGGACTCAGTCATCGCGGTGGTGTGCTGGAGGGCTTTGTTCTACAGAGGTTTCGGAGCGCCTGAAGGCACCGCCCGGGTTTAGTTTCCCAAGAAAGACATGCAAGGCAGCCGCCTAATCGGTGGCTGCCTTATCTCCTGACTTTGAAGAGCTATCTCCGCTCTCGCTCTTTTGGCTGTCTTTCCTGTTGTCCGTGCAGTAGAAACCGGACCCTTTGAAGATAATCCCGACACCGTGGCTGATAAGCTTCTTCACAGGGGCGCCGCAAGTCGGGCAAGTAGTTTTGGGTTCATCAGTGATCTTTTGAGTTGCCTCAAACACTCCGCAATTTGGGCATCTGTACTCGTAAACAGGCATTCACGGACGACCTCCCGCAATAACTCATGATGATAGTCTCCTAACATCTAGGATAGAACCCATGTCAAGTAGGCTTTCCTCCTGCTAGAATGATATGGAACCGTTTCCAGTCCTGTTGTCGTCAGACTGTACATAAAGAGTCCACAGACGTTTGACTAGCGGGGGGAGTTTATATGGGTTCAGGCAAGTCTTGGTTGGCGTTATTCCTGGTGCTAGTCCTATCTTTCTCCATCTCGGCCTGTAGGAAACCCGAGTCGGAACCTGTGGGCGGGCCGGTTGGTCCGTCCGGGCCCGACCCGTCAGAACCTTCCGAGCCGCCTGAACCGCCGGTGGTCTTGCCTCTCTCGCCGCTTACCGGAAAACCTATGGCGGAAGGCGGGAGCCCCGTGGTGGTGACCGTCGACAACAACGAAGGCGCACGTCTTCAAAGCGGTCTGGCCCGTGCGGACATCGTATACGAGATACTGGCGGAAGGCGGCATAACACGTTTTCTCGCGTTGTACCATAGCCAATCCCCGTCGGTAATAGGCCCGATCCGCAGCGCTCGGACCTACTTCGCGCTCTTGGCCAAGGAGTGGGGCGCGATTTTTGGACACTGCGGCGGAGACAACGCCGGTCTGAGCCTAATACGCGAACTGGGAATACCAGACGCAAACGAGTTCGGACGCGGCGACCTCTTCTGGAGAGATTCAAGGCGTGTGCCGCCCCATAACCTTTACTCGAGCGTGGCCAAACTGAGGGAGCTGCTTCTAAGCCCTCTTCCCGACCCGGAGCCCCGGTACGAGTTTCAGGACTGGTCCGAGGAACCCGTTTTCGGCATCAAAATCGACTACGGGCGAAGGTACGTTGTGGAGTACCACAAGACCGAAGAGGGCTACACCAGGCATGTAACTGACGGCAGCTCTACATACATGCAAAAAGATCTGGATACGGACGAGACCATCCTGTACTTCCAACATTTTGGTCCAGTGGGCTGCCTCCAAGGTTCTGGACTCGGAAGGCCGCCTGGCCATTGACCTTATTGGTGAGGGACAGGCTGTTTGCCTTGTCGGCGGCAGGTTCATAGAGGGAACATGGAAGAAACCGTCCAAGGACGAACCTACCTTGTTCTACGATGGTGACGGCTCGCTCATCAAACTGACACCCGGGCAGACGTGGATTCAGATCGTGCCGACAAGTGCCACCGCTACCGAGTTGCCTGCTCCAACTACCTAACGACATAGAATGGGGGCCCGGGTACTCCCGGGCCCTCTCGCTTTGCTCCGTTACAAGACCCGATCGCCTTCGATCAACGAGTCTGTTACGCCTTGTTACCGCCCATCTTCCCGGCGACCTTATGCATGGCGTTGATAGCTATTACCGAGCCAAACGCGGTGGTGCCCAGTTTGCCGCCCGCCCCGCCAAGGTACGGGGAACTGTAGACGAACACCAGCCCCACAACGACTCCGGCCAAGGCCATCAGGACTTCGTTTGAGATCCTGGCCTTCGAGGACATGCCCGCAAATGAGGCACAGATGCAGGCAGTAGCCAAGGTACCCCCTATTTCGGGCACCAACGCCGGAAGCACCAAACCACCTACAAGTCCCACGATAGCGGACCCCATGACCGCGCCTTTTCCCATCTTCACGTTCACAAGGTAAGCCGCCACGGCCGCAATCACCGAGGTGATGATTATCCGCGTAGCAACGTCTCCCGATGGGACTGAGCCGGTCAACAGCGCCTTGCCGCTAAACGTGGCGGACAGGATACATCCGGCGCACGCTATGGTGCCCAGCTTGCCGCCGAAGCCGTTGAAGACATCTTGAGCCAGAACGTAGATCGCCCCGGCAACCGCCGCGGCCAGAAGCAACTGAGCGCTATCCAGCACCTTGGGAGAAGCCATTCCGACAAACCCGCCGCAGTAGAGCGGGACCGCGTAAGCGGGCATCAACACCCCCGCCAACACACCTACCAGGGCGGCCGCCACTACGGCACCCAGCCCCATACTGACGTTGAGCCAGTACGAGACCACACCGCCTACGAATACAGACAAGAATAAGTACAAGTCCTTGGTTGGAAACAGCGGGCCTTTCCACGGCGCAGTCACGGCTCCTCTTTCAAGGTAGAAGCCGTACAACAGGAACAACGCCGCGATACCGATCACAATGGCGACAAACGGGTTCTCGCTCACGGCCACTTTGAGAGCATAGTAGTAAAGCAGCCCTGCTGTAGCCGCGAGCATAAGAAACCCTGCCCATCGTTTGGCAATCACATTTCTCGCCTCCAACTTCGTAAGATGCGAAAGCTATGTTCGAGCCATCCTCTCCGGATGGGAATATACGTTGAACCTACGGTTTCTGACGAATCCGACCACCGTTACCCCGAGTTTTTCGGCTAGGATAACACCTTTGTCCGTAGGAGGAGCCTTTGACGCTATCAGCCCTATCCCGCAAGTCGCCGCCTTTTGGACCATCTCCCAATTGACGCGTCCGGTGGTGACCAGATATTTGTCGGCAAAGGAATCTCCGTTCAAAAGGCACTGCCCCAAGACCCGGTCCACAGCATTGTGCCTGCTTATATCCTCACTCCAATACACGATACCACAAGGAGCGCACAATCCGGCAGCGTGAGCGGCTCCTGTCAGCCCAAAAAGCGGAGATTTTCGTAAGAGCTCATCTACGTTAAGAGAGACAGAACCAGGCGGGACCCTAAGCGGATTCCCGGTAAGACCCGTCCCGTTATCCCGGCTAACGTCGTCTCGCCGTTCACCTGCGCTCACTTTGACCTGCGGTGACTCTGCGCCTTCAACTCTCACGCTAACCGGTTGACACGGATGGATAAGTCCTTCGGACAGGAGATGCCCGACCGCCAGTGACTCTAGACTATGGGGAGAGCATTGGATCTTCCGTACTATCTCCCCATTTAGGAACACTTCGACCTCAATCTCCGCGATCACCATATCGTCTGATTCGGAGCTGCTCTCGGAGTCCTCCCCCGCGTCACGGATCTTCCTGACCTTGACCACGCGGTAGGCGCTTCTATCAGCCTCCGCGACTCCGCTATCCCGGATTTCTTCCCCTTGCCCAGGGTCCCCCATCAAACGCCTAATGTTCTCCAAGTCTTCCTTCGTGTTGATGTTAACGAAGGACGTAAGACCCGGGTCTCTCGCCCGAAGCTCCTTTTCATCCGCGTAGACAGTGTTTACGTCCTCAAAGAAGCCTCTCACCCGAAGGTCGTTGGCTCCCAACCTATTCTCGATGAAGGGAATGCAACTCGTGGAATACAAGGCAAACAACGGCTCGATGGCGGAACCGAATCTGGGCACAAAAGCATCGCAGCCCTTGCAGGCATCCACCATCCAGCGCACCAGCTCAGGCCTGATATACGGCATGTCGCAGGCGACCACAAAGGCGTACGGAGTCGATACGGCTTTGAGGGCGCTGTAGATGCCTACAAGCGCCCCCGTCTTGCCTGTAACCGCGTCTGCGATTACCTCAACACCGGGCAGTTTCATCCCATAGGCGTCCTTGGCAACCACAACGACCTCGGGAAACACTTCCCGTAGCCGCTCTATGGCGTGGACTATCATTTGCTTTCCGCCCACCACCAAGGACGCCTTGTCGACGCCCATGCGCCTGCTCTGGCCTCCGGCAAGGACTACTCCGGTGACGTAGTCAGTCTTCACACGAAGCCCCGGCGACTTCCTGGCAAGCGCACTTGCAGTCCAGTTTTTCCACCTTTACCGCGCACGCCTTAAACTCGGGAATCTTGGACTTCGGGTCAAGCGCCGCGTTGGTCAGCACGTTGGCCGCCGCTTCCGCGAAGTGGAACGGCATGAACACCACTCCCGGAGCCGGCCTGGGTGTAACCATCGCCTTGACCTCGATCTGGCCTCTTCTGGAAGAGACCTTTACCTTTTCTCCATCGGCGATCCCCAACTCTTCCGCTGTATCAGGATGGATCTCGATGTAACCCTCGGGCTTGTGCTGGTGAAGCCCCTTGGACCGGCGGGTCATTGAGCCGGTGTGGAAGTGATACAACATCCGGCCCGTCGTGAGCGCCAAGGGATACTCCTCATCCGGCACTTCGGCAGGCGGAACGTGCTCAACGGCGCTAAACAACCCTAAACCGCGCGAGAACTTGCCCTTGTGTAGATACGGAGTGCCGGGATGGTCGCTACTCGGACACGGCCATTGCAGTCCGTTACCCATCAGCCTGTCGTGGGTGATACCTCCGTAGATCGGCGTCAAGGACGCAACTTCTTCCATGATCTCGGCAGTGGAGTCGTACTTCATCTCGTGCCCCATGCGAGAGGCTATGTCGCAGATAATCTTCCAGTCGGACCGGGCCTCTCCCGGAGCCTTAACCGCAGGCTTCAGAAGCTGCACGCGCCTCTCGGTATTGGTGAAAGTGCCGTCTTCCTCCGCGAAGCTGGTTGCCGGCAAGATCACGTCCGCAAGTTTGGCGGTCTCGGTCAGGAAGATGTCCTGGACAACCAAGAAGTCCAGTTTTTCCAAAGCCGCCTTGACGTGGTTTAGGTCAGGGTCTGAAACCATGGGGTTCTCGCCCATGATGTAGATCGCCTTCAGTTTGCCATCGTAGGCCGCGTTAATAGCCTCTGTGACCGTCAACCCGATGTTGCCCGGCAGAGTGCGTCCCCAAGCCTTCTCGAATTTAGCCCTAATCTCAGGGTTGGTCACAGTCTGGTATCCCGAGTACCCGTTGGGGAGCGCTCCCATATCGCATGCTCCCTGAACGTTGTTCTGCCCACGCAAGGGGTTCACTCCGGCGCTAGGCTTGCCTAGGTTGCCGGTGAGCATAGCCAGATTGGCCGACGTAAGCACGTTGTCGGTCCCACAGGCGTGCTGCGTGATCCCCATGGAGTAGATGATAGAAGCGGAACCGGCTTTGGCATACTCCACCGCTGCCTCCACGATCTTCTCTGCCGGGACACCTGTGATCTCGGACACTCTCTCCGGCGTGTAGGTAGACACGCACTTTTTGAGGGCCTCGAAGTTCTCGGTGCGAGTCTCCACAAACTCCTTGTTGTACAGACCCTTCTCGAGAATGACGTTCATCATGCCGTTCATAAGCGCAATATCGCTTCCCGGCATATGCTGCACAAACACGTCCGCGAGCTGGGCAAGCTCTGTCCTGCGCGGGTCCGCCACTATAAGCTTGGCCCCACGCTTCAGGGCTTCTTTGACTTGGAGAGCGATAACCGGATGGTTCTCGGTAGTGTTGGAACCGATAATGAAGATGGCGTCGGCACCCGAAATCTCGCCAATGGAGTTGGTCATGGCACCGCTGCCAAATGCCGCAGCCAATCCCGCCACCGTGGAGGCGTGGCAGAGCCTGGCGCAGTGGTCTACGTTGTTGGTTCCCAGGCATGCCCGGGCGAACTTCTGCATTACAAAGTTCACTTCGTTGGAGACCTTTGCTGACGAGAAGCAGGCGACCGAGTCCGGACCGTTGTCCTTGACGTAACCGGACAGCTTGGAGGCTACAAGATCAAGAGCTTCGTCCCAGGTCGCTGTCCTGAATGTACCGTCTTCCTTCCTTATCAGAGGAGTCGTCAACCTATCTGGGTGCTGCACAAAGTCGACGCCGAACCTACCCTTAACGCAGGTAAGGCCGTGGTTGACTGGACCGTCCGCCCCAGAGGCCCCAACAATCTTCCCGTTCTTCACGTGGATGTTGATCATGCAACCGGTGCCGCAGTATGGACACACAGTCGCGATCTTTTGGATTTCCCAGGTACGCCCCTTGCCAATGCTCTGCTTTGGAGTAAGGGCTCCCACCGGGCAGACCTGAACGCAGTTGCCGCAGAACACACACGTTGAGTTCTCGAGCGGCTCGCCGTGAGGAGGCCTGACCTTGGTGTCGTAGCCCCGCCCGACGAACCCGATAGCGCTCACGCCCTGGACTTCTTGGCACACAGCGCTGCAACGTCCACACAGAATGCACTTGGACAGATCCCGCTGGATGAACGGGTTTGTTTCGTCCAGTTCAGGGGTCTTGTGGAAGACGCCGTACCTCTCCGGATCGGCGCCGTACTCGTAAGCGTACTCCTGGAGCTTGCATTCTCCGTTCTTCTCACAGTTCAGGCAGTCTGTCCTGTGGCTGGACAGGAAGAGCTCCAGCACGGTGCGCCTAGCCTTCCTCACCTTTTCGGAATCAGTGTGTACTACCATCCCGTTTCCTACCGGGGTAGTACAAGCCGTCTGAAGTGTCTTTGCCCTCTCGATTTCCACCAGGCACATCCGGCATCTGCCGCCTGTACCGGGGACGTCCTTTAGGTAGCATAGTTGAGGATCTCTATGCCCATCGCCTGAGCTGCTTCCAGAACCGTGGTACCGGCCGGAACGGTCGCACTTCGCTGCCGTCAATCGTAAGGCTTACCGTGGCCATGGCCCTTCCTCCTCCTAACGTATGGATCGGCTCTCAAGGCTCTCTCTGGAAAAAGAGGGTCCCAACAGACACAGAAGTGTTGGGACCCTGCTGCGACCAAACTGCTCCTAGTGCTTAGTTGTCTCCGGTCGACCCGCTATGCCCGTCTGATGCGGCCGCCACACCCTCTAACTCGACAGTAGTCACCCCATGCTTCACGGTCATTGTACCGTGCCTTGGCCTTCGACCGTAATGGGTATGCAAGAGCTCGTGGGATTTGTGGCCCAGGGGCGCTCCCAAGAACGTCTTGTAGAGTTCCTGAACGGCCGGATTCTCGTGGGACTTCCGCAAGGGCAATCCGCGATCGGCCTCATAGATGGCTGCGATGCGCTTCTCGCGGATTGCGGTATCGGTGGGAATCGGCTGGCCGCCTCCTCCGATGCATCCGCCGGGGCAAGTCATGATCTCGATGAAGTGGAACTGCTCTTCACCGGACTTGACTTTGTCTAGGATTATCTTGGCGTTGGATAGAGTATGGGCGACAGCGACCTTTACTTCCAGCCCGTTAAGGTTCACAGTGCCCGTCTTAAGCCCGGTAAGACCGCGCACGTTCTCGAAGTCGACTTTCTCGAGAGTCTTGCCGGTCACTATCTCGTACACGGTCCTAAGAGCCGCTTCCATGACCCCACCGGTTGCGCCGAAGATCACTCCCGCGCCCGTACCTATGCCAAACGGAGCGTCGTACTCCTCATCCGGGAGATTCCTAAAGTCCAAACCGACTTCCTTAATCATTCGCGCAAGCTCTCGCACAGTGAGGACATAGTCAACGTCCTGGTAACCCGAGTCTCTCATTTCGGGACGCTGACACTCGAACTTCTTCGCAGTGCAAGGCATGATGGACACCGATACTATGTCCTTGGGATCGATGCCTGCCTTCTCGGCGTAAAAAGTCTTCGCCAGAGCGCCGAACATCTGCTGGGGGGACTTGCAGGAGGAGACGTTATCAGCCAGTTCGGGATAGAACTCCTCCATGTACTTAATCCAGCCCGGGCTGCAGATGTGATTAAGGAAGGGCCTCGCTGACTCTCGAAGCTCGGAGCCTTCCTCGAGGATGGTCAAGTCGGCAGTGAAATCGGTGTCAAACACCCTATCAAAGCCGAGAGCGCGCAAGGCCGCCACCATCTTGCCCGTGCTGATGCTGCCCGGTTCCAATCCGAGAGGCTCCGCCTATGGCAACTCTCGTGGCCGGCGCAGTCTGGACCACAACGTGCTTTGAGGGGTCCTGAAACCGCCCAAACCTCGGCGTAGTCTCGCTCGTACAAAGCGCCCACCGGGCACACCAGCACACTGGCCGCACTGAACGCATGAACTACCGCCCATATTCTCGCTCCCGGGGCGGGACCTATAACAGTATCCATCCCGCGTCGAAACGGACCTGTAAGCGTTAACGCCCTGGATCTTCTCGCAGACAGACACACAGCGCCTGCACAAGATGCGCACTGGATCCCGAACGATGGCCGGAGTCAGAAACGTCCACGGGCCGTTCCTCACGAGACTGCCCCTCGAAGCGCACGCGCCTTATTCCCAGCCTCTCGGCTGAGTCTGGAAGCTCGCGGTTGAGGTTCCTCGGGCACGTGGGGCACTCGAACAGATGGTCCGACAGAATCAACTCCACTATGGCCTTGCGTGCGGCTCATGCGCTGGGCGTGTTCGTATGGACCACCACATCCCGTTCGCCACGGATCACACGAAGCCTGCAATGTCTTTCACTCTTTCGATCTCAACCACGCACACGCGGCAGCTGCCTATCCACGTTGATGTCCTTAAGGTAGCAGAGACTGGGGATATCGACTCCGATGGACTTCGCCGCCTCGATAATCGGGGTTCCCTCGGGCACTGTTACCTGCTTTCCATCTATGGTTAACGTCACCATCGCCAATGAAGGTCACCTCCTATTCCTTCACATCGCAGCGCAAGCATCGAGACGCTTCTCGCTGCGCAGTGCGCGCGTCGTATCCAGGATTCTACTTCGGCGAAGGAGTTCAGACGGCTGACCATTGCCGCCGTTTTGCAGTGACTCCTCTGCATTTTATCCTCAACAATGGGAGCGGAGAGTTTCCTGGCCCACTCGAGTTTTGGCACAACAGCGCCGTCGCCGCCTGGAAATTTGCAGGTCGATGGAGGCAGCCATAGCTGCCCCGCTCCGATAGCCTCGACCACGGTGGCGGGACCAGTCTGGCGGTCTCCGCCGGCAGGCCTTCCCTTATGGAGGTGGCCATGGTCAGGGATCGACCTTGAAGGTTCGCCGCTCGATCGGCAGGCCGCTCTTCTCGAAGGGCTCAGTGTCGGGCACCTGGCCTATCGCCGCGATAAACGTCGCGCGGCATGTCGAAGTCGCTGCCTTCCACCGGATCGGTCCTGCGCCGAGCTGTCAAACTCACCTGACTTCATGGAGACGCAAGTGACGACGCCAGCACGCCGTCTTCGCCGCCTTTAGGGCCTTGGGGTTAACCATCAGGGAGAAAACAATGCCCTCTTCTTCCGCGGCATCGATTTCTTCCTTGGCTGCAGGCATATCCTCACGCCGTCTCCTGTAGACCACGGTTACCGATTCGGCTCCTAGCCGCCTGGCGGACCTGGCGGCATCCATCGCCACGTTCCCGGCGCCTACCACGACGACTTTCTTGCCCTTCAGGTTAACGTTCTTGCCCATGTTGATGTCCCTTAGGAACTCGGCTCCGGGCAACACTCCGTGGAGGTCCTCTCCGGGAATGCCGAGTTTCTGATCCTTATGGGCTCCGATAGCGACGAAGATGGCGTCATAGTCGGACTTGAGAGTGTCAAAAGATACGTCTGTCCCGACCCGGACTCCGGTCCTCACCTGAACGCCGAGTCCTTGGATTACCTCAATGTCCTTTTTCAGAGACGCCTTGGGCAACCGGTACTCTGGTATTCCGTATTGGAGCATACCTCCCGCCACGGGCAAAGCCTCAAACACCGTGACTGAGTGGCCTTTCAGGGCCAGGTAGTTGGCCGCGGATAGGCCGGCGGGGCCGCTTCCGATGATGGCGACCTTTTTGCCGGTCGTCGGAGCGACAGACGTCTTGGGCTTCGCGCCGTTGGGTCCTATAGCGAAGTCGGAGGCGAACCTCTTGAGTTCACGAATAGCCAGAGGTTCATCCAGCTGAGCCCTACGACATCTGGACTCGCACGGGTGGTTGCAGACTCGCCCGCAAACCACCGGGAAGGGATTTTCCCGGAAGACCTCCTCGTAGGCTTCCTGGAACTGGCCTTGCCTAATCAAGTCGATGTAGATCGGTACATCAACGTGGGCAGGGCAAGTGTTCTGGCACGGCGCGTCGAACAACGCCGCGCAGACGGAAGAGTCGCACCTCTTGTCCTTGATGTGCGTCTCGTACTCGTTGCGGAAGTACTTGATGGTTGATAGAACGGGGTTGGGCGCGCTCTGTCCCAAACCGCAAAGCGCGGTCTGCTTGATGGTCTCGCCGAGCTCAACCAGTTCCTCGATATCGCCCTCTTTGCCTTGGCCCCTGGTGATCCTCTGGAGGATCTCAGCATCCTCTGGTCCCTACACGGCAAGGAGTGCACTTTCCGCAAGACTGGATTGCACGAATTCCAGGAAGAACTTGGCCAAGTCCACCATGCAGGTGTCTTCGTCCATAACAACGAAGCCGCCTGAACCCATGATCGTGCCCAGTGCAGCCAGGTTATCGTAGTCCACCGGCGTGTTAAGGTACTGCACCGGGATGCAGCCACCGGATGGCCCGCCTGTCTGGACCGCCTTGAACTTCTTGCCATTAGGTATGCCTCCGCCGATCTCGTATACGATTTCCCCAATGGTGGTTCCCATAGGCACTTCGGCCAAGCCGTTATTGTTGATCTTGCCGGCTAAAGCGAACACCTTGGTCCCCTTGGACTTCTCCGTGCCCATCGAAGCGAACCATTCCCAACCTTTTCGAACGATGGTCGGGACGTTGGCGAAAGACTCCACGTTGTTCAAGACGGTGGGCTTATTCCATAGACCCGAGTTGGCGGGGAAAGGAGGCCTGGGCCTCGGTTCGCCGCGCCGGCCCATAACCGAGTTCAGAAGCGCAGTCTCCTCGCCACATACAAATGCGCCCGCCCCGAGCCTGACATCCAGGTCAAAGTCGAAGCCCGACCCCAGGATGTTCTTGCCCAACAGGCCGTACTCTCTGGCCTGGGCGATCGCCTTATAGAGGCGTTCCACCGCCAGCGGGTACTCGGCGCGGCAGTAGATGTAGCCTTGAGAGGCTCCCACCGCGTACCCCGCTATCGTCATGCCTTCGACCACCCTGTGAGGGTCGCCCTCAATTGTGGAACGGTCCATGAACGCGCCGGGATCTCCCTCGTCGGCGTTGCATACCACGTACTTGGGGCTTCCGACTGCCTTGGCGGTGAACTCCCACTTCAGACCGGTCGGAAAGCCTGCGCCTCCGCGACCGCGGAGCCCTGACTTCTTCACGAGGTCCACTACTTCTTCCGGCGTCATGCGAAGAGCCTTAGCCAGACCGAAATACCCGTCTCTGGCAATGTACTCCCTAATGGACTCCGGATTGATGATCCCGCAATTCTCAAGGACCACTCTGGTCTGCTTCTTGAAGAAGGGGATGTCCTGAAAGTCGACGACAGGCTTCTCTGTGGCCGGCTCCCTGTACAAGAGCCTGTCTACGACTCGACCCTTGACGATATGCTCCTCAATCAGCTCAACAACGTCCTCTTCCTGAACGCCGCAGTAAAAGACCCCTTCAGGATAGACCATCATGTTGGGACCAAAGCGGCAAAAGCCGAAGCAACCTGTTTCGATGACCTTAACTTCCTTGTCCAAGCCCGCCCTGGCTATTTCGGCCTCTAGAGCGGCCTTGAGAGGCAGGCTCCCCGAAGCGTGACAGCCAGTGCCCGAACAGACAAGGATGTGACTGCGATAAAACTCCATAGGGCCTCTCCTCTCTTACTCTTCCTTACCCGCAGTGATGATGAGCTCTTGCACTGGCTGATGATTGACCACGTGTGAAGTCACCAGTTGCCTGGCTTTGGCCGGCGTTACGTTCCCGTAGACTACCTTCTCGGCGCCGGGCAATTGGATCTCAACTATAGGCTCCTTAACACACAGTCCGATGCACCCTGTCTCTGATACGGTTACATCCGTTTGGTGCCTCTTCTTAAGCTCGTCGATTAACGCCAGCATCGTCTCACGGGCTCCCGCGGCTATACCGCAGGTGCCCATCCCGATCACAACTTTGGCGCTTCCCGAGGAATCACGAAGACCAATCTCTTCGAGGGTCTCTTTCCTGACTCTTTCAAGATCCTCTATGGACTTCATTGTGAAACACCTCCTCAATCGGGCCTGAATCCGGCTTTCGCCAGACCGTCCCTGAGTTTCTCCTCTGCGGACCACAGAAAGGCGAGTTGCCCCAACGGTTTTCCGCCTTCGTCAGTCCTTAGAGAAGCGCTGTCAAAACTGAACCGGCCTTCGGGGCCCCTGTACTCAAAAACTGTCCTAACTTCTGGATTACCGGCCAAGAACGCTAGGATGGAAGACGCCGGATCCCCCAAAGGCTGCCTATCCACGTGTGACTTGCGAAACAGGACCGTCACATCGGTTCCGCGTCCGACTTCCGTGTTGATGTGGACTGTCCCGCCAGCCGTTTCCGCCGCTTGGATAGCCATTGGTAAACCTAAGCCCGTTTTCTTGCCAGAAGACGAATAGAATGGATCTACCGCCAGTCTTGCTTCCTGCTCGCTCATTCCGCATCCATTGTCAGAAACCGTTATTAGAAGGCGGTCCGCGGCCGGGTCGTCCTCTATCTGGACAGATACCCGGGTCGCTTTCGCGTGTGAGGCGTTTTGCATCAGGTCTAGGAGATGCAAAGATAGGTCTATCATTGTCTCCCCACTCCCCCAACGCCGGTTTGAGACAACGCACACTCCCCCGTTAATCTACCGCTATCTCCTGGACCTTCTCTGAAGATGCTTGAGCCCGATAGGTCCTCAAGAGACCGGGGACCTTATCCCCCGACATACGCCCATAGGTGTCCTTGTTCACCGTAATGACCGGCGCCAAACCGCACGCTCCCAAACAACGCACGACCTCCAATGTGAACAGACCGTCGTCGGTTGAGTCCCCCGCTTTGATGCCGAGCTCTTTCTCCAACCTGGCCAGGACATCAGGAGCTCCCCTAACGTAGCAGGCCGTTCCAAGACAGGCCGAGATAATGTACTTGCCTCTGGGCCTCTCGCGGAAAATCGAGTAGAACGTTATCACCCCGTACACCTCTGATAACGACACGCCGAGATTCTCCGCGACCTTCTTTTGGACGTCTTTGGGCACGTAACCAAGACGTTCCTGAGCGTAGTGCAGCACTTGGATTAGGGCTCCGGGGTCTCCCCGGTTCTCCGCGATAACCCGATCTATGTCCGCGTAGGCCTCCTGACACTCGCAGACGTGCTGCTTTTCCTCTGACATGGTATCCCTCCTTCCCCCGTAGTCTAGGACAGGTCGCTCGCCTGAACGGCGGGGCCCATCGCCCCATATATCCGCCCGGTGACGTGGAAAGCGTCATGGGCGGACCATAAAAGAGTCACTCCTTGATCTGCCGCTCTGCGGCAGGTCTCGGGCAGCAACTCTCGCTGGCAAACCAAAACGCAGGCGACGTCCAGAAGACTCGCGATGGCTATCACGTTTTCGTGAGTCTGGACTGTCACCCACACAAATCCGGGCTTGGCGTTGGCCATGACGTGGGAGAGAACATCTCCCACAAACCCTCCCCGGATTTCCCGAAGGCTCCCTTCCTTGGTCATCGAGTGAACGGTGACTCCAAGTTCTTTGACGAGATCCTGTACAAGCATATAGCACCGATCCCTTCTAGCTCTTTGAGTCCGGAGGCTCGGCCATAGCGGGAGGCCTCATGGTAGCGAGTTCCCTTACCTCGTTTGCCAAGGCCTCAAGCCTATCCCGCAGTTTGAAAGTGCAACTCATCAGCGAACTCCTCCCCAAGACCACGTCCTCGGCCAAAGCCCGGCACGTCGGGGCGCCGCACGCGCCGCAGTCGAGACCCGGTAGTTCAGATTCCACGTGCTCTAGGTCAATCAGCTTCTGTCTCGCCTTCTTGGGATCCGCGTCGAGGGTGAAAATGGCTCGCGGGTGTAGTTCCAGGCTGAACCATACCTCGGGTTCTCTTTCGCCCATGTCTGAAACTATGGGGTTCTTGGGAGAATCCTTATGCTTAACAGCCAGTTCTCGAATCCTCACTCTGGCGATGAACGGGTTTTCGATGTTGAGACAACCTCCAACGCAACCGCCCACGCAGGCCTGAGCTTCGATAAAATCTACTTGGCCTCTGAGCTTCCCCTTCTCCACTTCCGCCAAGACTGACGCGACCTGATCGACGCCATCCACGGCCAGCCCCTTGACCGACTGCCCCAGGGAACTCATTTCTCCTCCCGAACGGCCCCACCCCATGCCCAATCCGGTGGATGTCGCGGGCTCGGAGACGGCGGGAGACGTTCGATCACGGTGTTCTTGCACCCAGCGGTAGGCGTCGGCGGCAGAGACTTGGGCATCGACCAGGGACGAACCGCGGCCCACGGGCTGCCTGGATGCGGTTATTTTGGCAGGGCACGGCGATATGAAAACGGCGGTGACTCTGGGAGGCCGGTTTGAGTTCTGCTGCTTTTCCTTGACTAGCCAAGCCGCCACCTCCATCGGGGCTTCGCATGGGATTAGGTTCTTTAAGAGCGAAGGGAACTTGACCTGAATGAGCCGCACCACCGCAGGACAAGCGGTGGATATGAAGGGCCCTTCCCCTACATGCTCGGATAAATACTCCTTCATGACGGAGGTAACTAGATCTGCCGCTGCCGCCACGTCAAAAACTTCGTCGAACCCTCCCGGGGATACGAGCGCCGCCCTTATCTCTTCCGGTGTCATGTCCTCAAACTGGCCGTAAAACGAAGGAGGAATCAGGCCGACCCTATAGTCGTATTGGGAAAGATCGTCCCAGGACCCGTTCACAACATATTTGGCTTTGTTCGGGCACCGCCTGACACATTCTCCGCAGTCGATGCATCGGTCCTCCAGGATAAACGCCTTCCCCGCCTTACGCGGATGGCTTCCGTCGGACATCCCTTGATGCAGTTGGTACACCCCTTGCACTTGGCCGTCTCCAACCTCACCGAGTGAAAGAAGGAGATGGATCCGGCATCAAGGGGGCCCGGAGAAACGACGCATGATACGGTTGTCCCCGATCCGACCTCTGAATCGATGGCGAAATCGTCAGAGGAACGTCTTGCGTTTGGAAGCCCCATGCCCGCCCCGTACCCCATTTCCCTTATGTAGTCGGGGGCGGTTGAATAACCGTCTTTCATCGCAAGCGAGATATCGGGTATACCAGGGCCTTCGTCTTTCGCCTCTATGCTCAATGCCCCGCGACTCCAAGAGACAGACAAGCAGCCCCTATGGGCGTGGATGATGATGTTCATGGAAAGCTCGTAAGCGGCTATCAACGCTCTTCGGGAGGCGTCGGAGGGAAAACCGATTCCCCGGGAGAGCCCTTTTCAACCGTAGAACTCGTCACCGATTTTGCGGAAGTCTCCCCCTGTTCAGCTCGAATTGGCACAACAGACGCCTATCGGGAGGGATCGCCATCCCGTCGGAACCTCCCACGAATACTCATCTCAGTACAGCATTGTTTGAGAAATGGGAACAGCCGGAGACCAAGTTGTGATTGTGTGTTCTTGCACTATCGTGCCTATTCTAGCACTAGGGGTTGGATCGCACAACCCGATATGGCTCCTATTGGACTGGCCAATTGGATGACATGTGTGGCTTTTTCTTGGGGAATAAAAATAGCCAGACATCTTTCCCGTGGGTGAGCAGGAGGATCTGAGGGGGGCTCGGGACCAAGACATATTTCTGGTCGCCTTCGACATTCTTTTTGAGCATAATGGACTAGTGAGGACAAGAAACGCGGTCCTTATGACCGTGGGAAAAGAGGAGGCAATAGGACATGTCCAGCATGTTTTGCTTTCAGTGCGAGCAGACGGCGGGAGGAAAGGCGTGCACCGTCTCGGGCGTCTGCGGAAAGAAGCCAGAGGTGGCTAATAGGCAAGACGAACTGATGGGGGCCTTAGTAGGGCTCGCCAGAGCAGCTAAGGGAAAAACGCCCACCAGACGCGCGAACGAGCTCATGATCGACGGACTGTTTGCCACGATAACCAACGTCAACTTCGATCCGTCTCGAATTGACGAGTTCATACGCGAAGTGAGAGACGTTAAGGATTCCATGGGCGGCGGCGATGATCTAGACCCGGGTCTCCTGTGGAAGGGCGACACTGACATTGTGTCCCTTCGTTCGACGCTACTCCTGGGCATGCGAGGGATGGCCGCCTATGCCCATCACGCGGCAGCCTTAGGCAAGGAAGACCCAGAAGTGACCGATTGGTTCTACAAAGGGATGCGAGCCTTAGGCGAAGAACGGACCACCGAACAGTGGCTGGGCATCCTAATGGAGTTCGGGCACATAAACCTCAAGTGCATGGCGCTCCTAGACTCCGCCAATACGGAGGCGTTTGGACATCCCGTCCCAACAAGAGTCACCACAAACGTTCAGAAGGGTCCGTTTATCGTGATAAGCGGCCACGACCTCCTGGACCTGAAACACCTGCTTGAGCAGACCGAAGGCAAGGGAGTCAACGTTTACACCCACGGTGAGATGCTGCCTGCCCACGGGTATCCGGCACTCAAGGCGTACCCGCACCTTAAGGGCAACTTCGGTACCGCATGGCAGAACCAGCAGAAGGAGTTCGACGGCATTCCGGCTCCTATCCTTTTCACTACTAACTGCCTAATGCCTCCCCGCCAAAGTTACGCCGACCGTGTGTTCACGACGTCGGTGGTAGGTTACCCTGAGGTAAAGCACATTCCTGATGTCGGAGAGGGCCCGAAGGACTTCTCCCCGGTTATCGAAAAAGCGCTCCAGTTGGGCGGTTGGGCCGAAGACAGGCAGTTCACAGGCATCAATGGAGGTTCTGCGCTTGTCACCGGTTTCGCTCGAAACACGGTGTTGGGGGCGGCCGATAAGGTCATTCAAGCGGTAAAGGACGGGTCTATCAAGCACTTCTTCCTCGTCGGAGGGTGTGATGGCGCCAAACCCGGGAGGAACTACTACACCGAGTTCGTCAAGAAGACGCCGTCGGATACGGTTGTGCTTACTCTGGCTTGCGGCAAGTTCAGGTTCAACGACCTGGATCTAGGCGAGATCGGAGGACTCCCGCGCCTTATGGACATGGGCCAGTGCAACGACGCGTATTCCGCTATCCAGGTGGCACTTTCGCTAGCGGAAGCCTTCGGGTGTGGAGTCAATGAGCTTCCCCTGACCTTGGTGCTGTCGTGGTACGAGCAAAAGGCCGTCTGCATTCTCCTTACTCTCTTGGCCTTGGGCGTTAAGACCATCTATATTGGACCATCTGTCCCGGCGTTCTTCTCCGGCAATGTGTTGGATGTGTTGGTCAAGGAGTTCGACCTGAAACCGATCAGCACGCCTGAAGCCGACCTTGCCGAAATCCTCGGCTAGGTAACTCCCAGGACATTCCTTATGACGCAGCAGGGCGGGACAAGCCTGTTCCGCCCTGTTCGCTTGCCTCGTCGGCTCCCTATCGATGGCCCCATATGCGGGCGTTCGGCTAGCCCCGGCTACAGACAGTACGGTATACTGTTAATAAAGTGTCAAATAACAAGCGTTCTGTTCCATGAAAACCAATGCATCCAATGATTGGGCGTTAAGGAGAGTGACTGTCGTTTGGCCATCCTCGCCACGAAATTGAAGGAAGTCCTATATGCCGTACTCCCGATTACCCTCATAGTGCTGATACTGCACTTCACCATCGTTCCTCTGGAAAGCGCTATGTTGTGGAAGTTCCTTCTGGGGGCTACCTTCGTAACGGTCGGGCTCTCCGTGTTCCTTTTCGGGGCCGACATCGGCGTAAGAGAAGTGGGCACCTTGATAGGCTCAACCCTGGCCAAGACCAACAAGGCTTGGATTGTGGCGACGGCGGGGTTCGGGCTCGGCTTCCTTATCTCAGTGGCCGAGCCGGACTTGCACATTCTTGCAGGACAAGTCCAGAGCGTTACGTCTGGGGTAGTTTCAAGGTGGGGCCTAGTATATGCGGTGTCTCTGGGCATCGGAGTCATGATCCTGTTTGGACTTCTCAGGATAGTCTACAACCGTTCCCTTAGGACCCTATTCGCTGTTGTTTACTCGATTATCTTTGTCTTGGGTTTGTTCTCGTCCTCCGAATTCATAGCCATCGCTTTCGACGCCTCGGGAGCCACAACAGGGGCGATGACGGTGCCTTTCTTGCTTGCTGTCGGCTTGGGGGTCTCGTCTCTCAAGGGATCGGCCTCGGAAGAGGACAGTTTCGGGCTTTCCGGAATCGCCTCATCGGGAGCCATAATAGGCGTCCTGCTAATGAGCCTGCTCTCTCCGCCCGCGGCTATGGAAGGTACCCTCCCGACCAACGGGCCGGTGACTTCCATACTGGCCGCGTTCGCTCGAAAGCTGCCCATTGTGACGTACGAGGTTCTGTTGGCCTTAGCTCCTCTCCTTTTGATGTTTTACATCTTCCAAAAGACTTCATTCAAACTGTCCAGAAGAGCTTTTACAAAAATCCTTAAGGGCCTATTCTACACTTTCGCAGGGCTCGTGCTGTTCTTGACAGGCGTAAACGCAGGCTTTATGGAGATAGGGTCTGTGGTAGGTTACGGCGTCGCCTCTCTGGGCAAATGGGGGCCAATTTTGGTCGGGTTCGTGCTCGGCATGGTTGTCATCTTAGCAGAGCCCGCGGTCTATGTCCTAAACCGTCAAGCCGAAGATGTCACAAGCGGATACATTAGAGGCAAGATGATAGCATTGACCATGTCTTTGGGTGTCGCGATAGCCGTATCCCTTGCCATGGTGAAGATCGTAGTGCCGGGCATTCAGCTTTGGCATTTTCTGTTGCCGGGTTATGTAGTCTCCATCGCGCTCATGTACTTCGTTCCCAGCCTGTTCGTTGGGATAGCCTTTGATGCAGGCGGGGTCGCTTCCGGGCCGATGACTGCGACGTTCATTTTGGCTTTTGCCCAGGGAGTGGCCGAAGCCACTCCGGGAGCCAGCGTTTTGAACGACGGGTTCGGCGTTATCGCCATGGTAGCAGTGACGCCGCTTATCACCCTCCAAGTGCTGGGGCTCATGTTCAAGGTAAAGTCGGCGAAAGGAGGCGTGAAAGGCGTTGACTCTTAACACCGCCATATCCAGCCACCAACTGGCAGTGGTAATCGTGAACTTCGGGACGGGTAGCAAGGTGCTGAGAATCGCCAAAAAAGCCGGGGTTACCGGAGGCACCATATGTCTGGGCAAAGGGACGGTGAATAGCGCCCTGCTGGACATTTTGGACCTTAACGACATTCGGAAAGAAATCGTCTTGATGATCGCCGACACCGACACTCTCTGGCGAGCTCTGGAAGCCATCGCTCTAGAACTGCGCCTGGATAAACCCAATCACGGGATAGCTTTCTCTACAAACGTGGCCGGATTAGTGGGAACCCACGGCGAGTCCAGTGTCAGAAAGGAGTACAGGGCCATGGAAGGCGGCACGTATGACGCCATTTTCGTAGTGGTGGACAGAGGAAAAGGCGAGGACGTGGTCGATGCTGCCCGCTTGGCGGGATCTAAGGGAGCGACGATCATCAACGCCAGGGGCTCGGGAAGCCATGAAAAGCAAACGTTCTTTTCCATGGTTATAGAACCCGAGAAGGAAATCGTGATGATACTCGCCGAGAAGAAACTCACCGGCCCTATCGTGAAGACGATCAGGGAAAGCCTGAAGATCGATGAACCGGGCCGCGGGATCATGTTCATCCTGGAAGTAAGCAAGACGTACGGGTTGTACCGTTGATGGTCGAGAGCCCAACAGGGGCGCCTTGTTGTACGGTAACTGCCCGGCATTCCTTGCAGCCCATTTCGGGACAAAATTCGCCCATTCGTCACTGGATGGGCGAGTTCCTTGCTCCACCTGCGTTTGCCTGGGATGGATCTCTCTTGTCACCGGAAACCATCTGTTCAAAGGGCAACTACGGCGTTATGCTGGACTAGGAGGATTGTGAAGGCATAGACTTGGCTGACTGCGGGCGACACACCCGGGGGTGAGCAGATGAAGGAACTAGTATTCGGACTAATCGGCGGTACCGCGCTCCTCATGTACGGTGTAGACAAGATGGGAGACGGCCTGGAGAAGGCTTCAGGCGAGATGATGCGCAAGATCCTTTCCGTGCTCACGGGGAAGGTCTGGAGCGCGTTTCTTGTAGGAACGTTTCTCACCGCTTTGGTGCAAAGCAGCACGGCCATAACGGTCTTGACCGTGGGTTTCGTTAACGCGGGACTAATGAAGCTTCCTCAAGCGATCGGCATCATCTACGGCGCAAACATAGGCACGACCATCACCGCTCAACTAATGGCTTTCAGTTTCCACTTCAAACTCACGGATATCGCCCTCCCCGTCTTAGGCATCGGATTCGCTATCGGCCTTCTCTCCAAGAACAAGACCGTAAAGAACGTTGGCGACGCGATCATGGGGTTTGGGATGATGTTCCTAGGCCTAAAGATACTGAACTCGGGCGTTCCCTTCATGCAGACCGACCCCACCTTGCGATCCTTCTTCCTCAACTACGCCTCCATCCCGATCGTTGCCATACTGCTGGGCATTGTCGCGACGGCGGCGGTTCATAGCAGCGCTGCTACCGTCGGCCTGGTTATGGTGCTTGGGCAGGCCGGCCTCCTGATCTGGGCGCGGCCATATGCATCATGTTCCGGAGACAACATAGGCACGTGTATCACGGCTCGGTTGGCCAGCGTTCAGGGTAATAGCCACGCCAGAAGGACGGCGTGGGCCCATACTCTGTACAACATCATAGGGGTTCTCATGGCGTGGCTCCTTCTCCCGTGGTTTGTGGACCTCGTCTCCCTTGCGACCGACTACTTCCAACCCGGCGGCGGTATCGCCGCCCAGATCGCGAACTCGCACACGCTCTTCAACGTCTTTTCGGCGGTAGTTTTCCTACCGATGACCAAATACTACGTTAGGTTCCTAGAGACAGTCATTCGAGGCCGAGAGGAAGACCGTGAAGTGGACCCCGTCTTCACCGACAGACTGCTTTTGGATGCTCCAATTGCGGCTATGAAAACACCATCGCGGAGACCTCCCGTACCGCCGGTATCGCCAGGAGGATGTTTGATGGCGTGATGCAGGGTTTTACCATAACGATATGGGTAGGCTGGAAAAAGCGGAAAGAAACGAAGAGACACTGAACGACCTCCAAAAGCAGATAACCCAGTACATCATCGAGTTATCAAAGAGGCCCCTAACCCACAAAGAGTCCGAGATGGTGCCCACGCTCATTTCCGGCATTAACAACGTGGAACGAATCGGTGACCATTCGCTTAGTCTGGCGCAGCTCGCACGCGAGAAGATGGAGAAGAACTTGGTCTTTAGCGCCGAAGCTGTCGACGATCTGCGCGAAATAGAAAGCATCATTTTCTCAATGTTCGACTACACGGTGATTGCGCTGGACACAGGCGACAAGGAAGCCATCTCCAAGGTCGTGAACATGGAGTCTCAAATGGACGACCTCTCCAAACGAGTTCAGGAGGGTCATGCGAAGCGTCTGGAAGAAGGCAGATGCACTGTTGAGTCAGGCCTGATATTCCTAGATGTGATCAACTACCTGGAGAGGATAGCCGATCACATCTTCAAGGTGTGCGTAGCCCTCGGGGGACTCATAGCGAACTCATAACGGATTGCCTAACGCTTGGCCATCCTAGATTCCCTGACGTTGAATCCGTTTCCGGCCAAGACTTTGACGAGCCGCCCAAAATGCTCGGTGCGTACCGTGATCTCGACAAACTTCAGATCGATGGCCTTTGATTGGAACGAGACCATGCCCAGGATATCTGCACCTTCACTCGATATTAGCGAAGTCAGTCTGGCAAGAGCCCCCTGGAAATCCTGGATCGGGACGGCTATACGGTGAGACGCTTTCTCGAGTCCGGCCCCCTTGATAAAGGCGCCCAACACGTTGTTCCTGGTCACGATCCCCATGAACCTGTCTCCTGATAGCACCGGAAGGAAGTCGTACCGAGAGTCGAGGAACTGGAACAACACCTCGTCAAGGAAATCAGTTATACGGGCCACTTGAACATCGGTGATGATGTGGTCTTTGACCAGGTTCTGGCTCAGAAACCGCTCGCGGTCTCGCTCTTCCCCCTTGAAGAAGGTCTCGAAAACGGCCCTTCTCGTGATTACACCCAGAAACCCGCCCTCGTCCAAGACCGGGAGAGTCGTAAAACCGTAGTTTTCAAGATCTTGTAGCGCTTTCCCCAGAGTGTCCGAGGGACTGACCCAATGCACCTCATCCCTGGGCGTCATCAAAGCTTGTATGATCATGTCATATTCCTCCCCGTGTCTTGCCTTACATGATTTGACACGGGCAGTCGGATCTCCTGCGAACGAGCGCAGCTGCGAGCCGCGTGTGCGCCGCGAGCCCTCCAATCACGTCGCGTTTTCCAGTTTCTTGACCGCTTCTTCTACTGTAGAAACGAAGAACGCATCATTTCCCCTATTGCTTTCGTAGATGAGGTCAGCAAGGGTTGGCTGGTAGTGCAGTGGTCCCCAGCTTGATTGCGACTTTTGCGGTAGTTTACGAATTTCTGAAGGATCTCCTGCAAGGCCAGTGCTCAGTATGAAGAAGTCGCCAGGAAGCAGGTCTTATCTAGGACAAACTTTTCTGCAATCCGTATCATACGTCGCGGTAGAGATCAGATCAAGCGCTGACTGAACATCGACTATTCGCTCCGGGGGAATACCGAACTAGAGTTCTTCCATGACCTAGAATAGTGTATTCCATTGACACACCTCCCAAAAAGCGTCTCTAGACACCCTCCAACTCCCTCATTATAAGCCCTGTCGCTATCTGAAGGCCCTTATCCGCCTGACCGCTAGTGTCTTCTGGGGACTACCGTCTGTAAACTTCGTCAACCATTTCTCGCACTTGCCCACCAGCAGCTCATGCATCTCGAGGCTGTTTCGTAGCGCCGACTCAAATATTGCCGCCAGTTTGTCGCCCATCTTCATCAAGCGAATTCTCTATGAGGGATACCGCTATGTGAAAACTCAAGCTGCCTGTCCACCCACTTCTTCTACCCAGGCTGCCCTCCTTTGAAACTGCCGCCTGTGCCTTTTCGCACTTGCCTATCGAGGACCTCAGAGTTCTAGCGGCGCGCCAACTCCTCCCACGATGCCGCCTCCCATGCCTAAGGCTGTGTCATCGGAGAGCTCAACCCCTCAGAACCTTCTCCATCGGCTTGCCTTTTGCCAATTCGTCAACCAGTTTGTCAAGCCACCTGATTTTCTGCATAAGCGGTGCTTGGATTTCCTCAACGCGATAACCGCAAATCACGCCCGAAATTTTGGCGGCGTTCGGGTTCATCCGCGGGGCTTCGTTAAAGAAGGTTTCGTAATCAATATTCCTCGCAATTTGCGTCTGCAGGGAGGAATCGTCATACCCCGTCAGCCAACAAATCACGGCATCAACCTCGGATTTGGTGCGCCCTTTTCGCTCCGCCTTCTGGACGAGTAGGGGGTAGACCTTCGAAAACGCCATCTTGTATACGTGCTGGTTTGTCATGAAGCATCAATCCCTTTCCCTAGCTCAGACCACGACAGTCCATTTCCCGAACTGCACTTCGCCTGGAGGGTTGATATCTCGCCATTATCGACAGCCTTTATGTAAGGGTACTTCGATGATATGTGTATGATTCTCGTCTGAAATTCCTCTGGAGCCGGCACTACATATTCAAATGAAACCGCGGTGTTTAGGACATAGGGTGCGTATATCAAAAGCAGTTCGGACGCATCTTCTATAATCACTCTTTCTATTCTCATATGTATAACCCCTTGTGTAGGTATGGCCTCTTCAGTAATCTAGGGACTTACACCTTTGACATCAGACAAACCGTCTCAACATGCGGCGTCATAGGGAACATATCGATGGGCTGGCAATAGGTAGGTTTCCATCCGAGGGCGCCTAGAGTAATGAGGTCTCGGGCAAGGGTGGCCGGATTGCAGGATACGTAGACTATGCTTCGGGGGTTGAACTTGCTGATGGCAGTCAGGGCGCGTTCCTCCGCCCCCGCCCTCGGCGGGTCAAGGATGACTACTCCCGGAGAAGACCTACCCGGACGTCCGAAACGCGCCTTCCTCATTGTCCTTCCGCGGGAATCCCTCATATTGGAGACACCTTGAGACAAAGCCGGCAAAACTCTCTCGGCCTGCCCGTCGATAAACGAGACGTTGGTTATCCCGTTTATCTCGGCATTCTTCCGCGCATCCTCTACTGCGGGTGCTACTTCCTCAATGCCAACCGCGTGAGAGGCCCGCTTGGCCGCGAACAGCGTTATGGTCCCGATTCCCGAGTATACGTCATACACGACGTCATCCGCACCTATTTGGGCTGCGTCCAACGCTTCTTCGTAGAGCCGTACCGCCTGCTCGGAGTTCACTTGATAGAAAGACTGGGGCGATATCCGGAACTTCAGATGGCCCAAACTCTCGCTCCCCAGTAGGTCCTCGATGTATGGTTTTCCGCCGAGGATCCGTCCGGTCCTCCCCAAGATGATGTTGGTGCGTTCCATGTTGATATTGAGGGCCACGCTCTTTAGGCCACGAAGCCTTTCAGCCAGTTCACGTGCGAATTCAGCTTCATTCGGCAGCTTCTGTCCATTGATGACCAAGACCGCCATGCGCTCTCCAGTCCCCGGGGCAACCCTAGAGACTACATGGCGCACAAGTCCACGCCCCGTCTTTTCGTTATAGACCGAGTACTTCTTCTGGCGGATGACGTCTATCATCGCTGACACGACTTCCCGAGCAAGCGGATGCTCCAGAGGGCAGTCCTCAGAGGAAACCACTTGATGGGTGTAGGGGCGGAAGAAGCCGGCTACGACCTTGCCGTCTGTAACGGTCAACGGTACCTCGACCTTGTTCCTGTAACCGAGGACTCTTGGCGACGGTATGCACGGGCAAATCTCCAAGTCTCTTATCTTGGCGATGCGGGCGAAGGCCTCTTCCACTATCCGGCGCTTCCACTCCAGCTGAAGGTCGTAGTCCAGGTGTTGCCACGCGCACCCGCCGCAGTCTTTGGCCACCGGGCATACCTCTTCGACGCGACCCGGACCGCTCTCTATTACATTTGTTACCTTCCCTCGAAGAAAGCCCTTCTTGCGTTCGAGGTCCACGTACTCGACCACATCGCCGGGTGCCGTGCCTTGAAGAAATACAACAAGCCCCTTATCGGGGCCAGATAAGACTCTACCAACACCTTCGCCGCGATGATTTAGGCCTGTAACCTGCGCTCTGTTTACCGCCAAAGGGAATCTTCTCGCATTCTCACTCTGTTGGTGGTGGGGGACCGTCCTCGCCCATGACCATGACTTCAGGTTCCAAATCCACTCCAAAAGCCTCTTTGACTCTAGCCTGGATGATGGACATCAACGTGAGAACGTCCTTGGCGGTAGCGTTCCCCACATTCACGATGAAACCGGCGTGCCTCTCTGATACCTGCGCTCCTCCGTACCGAAGCCCCTTCATCCCCAAGGTGTCTATCATGGACCCTACATAGTGGCCCTGTGGACGCCTGAAGGCGCTCCCGGCCGAAGGCTTATCCAAAGGCTGCTTCTCTTCTCTTTCCTTGGCGCGAGACAGCATGATCTCATATATGGACTTGCGGTCTCCCTTAGCGAGGCCCAGTTCTACTCCCAACACAAGGAGGTCGCTTCTAGACTGAAAGAGAGAATGCCTATAAGAAAACTGCAGATCGTCGTTAGTGAACCAACGAAGGCCATCGTCTAAAGAAGCAGCCTGGACCCGGGTCACGAGGGAACCGAAGTCGCCCCCGTAGGCGCCGGCGTTCATTGTTACCGCGCCTCCAACGCTGCCGGGTATGCCGACCGCAAACTCAAGGCCTGATAGTTCGTTCTCCAAAGCGGCCTGCACAAGCCTGGGAAGAAGCGTGCCCGACTTGGCGAACAAGGTCGCGCTGCCGTTCCTCTCTATGCCGGTGAGGCCGGGAGCCATCTTTATGAGACACCCTCTGATACCGCCATCTCTCACGAGAAGGTTGGTCCCGTTTCCCACTATCTGGCAAGGCACTCGAAGGTCGCGACACATAGTCCAGGCCAAAATCGCATCTTCCACAGTGTTAGGAAGGACAAGGAGATCGCAAGGACCTCCGATTCGAAACGATGTATGGTTTGCCATCGGTTCAGAGAAAAGCACGCGAGAATCGCTAAGTTTCGTAGCGATGCTCACGAGGCTTTCGTCTCTGCTCATCCCTAACCCCCCTAATCCCCCGTATAAAGACTATGCCTCCGCTTAATATAGTATCTTCTCTCTTAACATTATGTTCACCTTCGCGGGATTGGCTTTGCCTTTGCTCACCTTCATGACCTGGCCAACCAGAAACCCTAGGACCTTGTCCTTACCTGCCCTAAGTTCGGCCACCACATCCGGATTGGCCAAAATGACCGAATCTACGATGGCGCTCAGGCTCGCATCATCAGACACCTGCTCTAACCCTTCTTCTTTCACGATGTCTCCTGGCGCTTTCCCGGTCACGAACATCTTTATGAGGACATCCTTGGCAATTTTCCCACTAATCACGCCGTCTTTTTGGAGTTTTAACATAGCCACCAGATGCTCGGGGGTAACCGGAATCTCCTCATACCTGAGATTGTTGGCGTTCATATAAGCCATGATGTCCCCCATCAGCCAGTTGGATACCGCCTTGGGCTCCCCTCCCAGTTCTACGGCGCGATCGAAGAACCTGACCAGATTTGGGTCCACCGTTAGGACCTCCGCATCGTATGGCGGTAGCCCTAGTTCCTTGACGTAAAACTGGGCCACTTGGTTCGGGAGACGCGGCATTACCTTTCGCACAGATTCCACAAACTCCTCATCTAGAAGAAGAGGGGCTAAGTCGGGGTCCGGGAAGTATCGGTAGTCCTGGCTGGACTCCTTGGTACGAAGCGAGGCGGTTACTCCCTTGTCCTCGTCCCAGTGCCTGGTCTCGCGCACTATCGGCTGACCCTGTTCGAGAGCCCTAGATTGCCTTTCGTACTCGTAGGTCACCGCTCGAGTCACTGCCCTGAACGAACTCAGGTTCTTCAACTCTACCGGGACACCCATTTGGGTCTGGCCGGGTCTCCGTACGGACACGTTGCAGTCGACGCGCATGGACCCTTCTTCCATCTTGACGTCTGACACGCCGGCGAACCGAAGAGTACGCTGCATCTTCTCCAGATACTCCCGGGTCTCATCGGGAGAGGAAAGGTCCGGCTCGGAAACGATCTCCGCCAAAGGCACGCCGCTGCGGTTGTAGTCCAGGTATGAGTATGCAGCGGTAGTAATATCATCGCCCGCATGTATTGACTTTCCCGCGTCCTCCTCCAGGTGGAGCCGACGGATTCGTATCTTCTTGCCGCTATCCAATACGATGTGGCCCGCGACCGCCAAGGGTTCGTCAAACTGGGTGATCTGATAGGCCTTGGGTAGGTCGGGGTAGAAATAGTTTTTCCTGTCAAACCGGCTGGACAAGTTCACCGTGCAGTTCAGGGCCAGGGCGGTCATCACTCCCAACCGGACGGCTTCCCGGTTTGCCACGGGCAAAGCGCCGGGCAATCCGGTGCATACGGGGCAAATGTTTGTGTTGGGAGGATCGCCGAAATCGGTCTTGCAGCGGCAGAACATCTTGGAAGCCGTCGCCAGCTCGACGTGGACCTCAAGACCTACACTGAGTTCGTATGGTGTCTCTGACAACGACTTCACACTCCTCTTGGGAAGATAGACCGCGCCGCATAGCGACCGTCTTCGGCATTAGCCGGTCACAGGACTCCTCTTCAAAAGCGTATCCCACAGCTAAGACCGTCTCTTCGTCGTAAGGCTTGCCCATAATCTGAAGACCGCAAGGCAAGGGAGCTTCAGTCTCCTCCGGTTGAGAAAAGCCGCAGGGCACCGAGAGAGCGGGTATGCCTGCCAAGTTGACCGGCACGGTCAAGACATCGGCGGCGTACATGGACAAGGGGTCGTCCACCCTTTCGCCGATTTTGAACGCGACGGTAGGCGTCGTGGGAGACAGCAGGATGTCGAACTTGGCGAAGGCGTCCTCGAAATCGCGGCGAACTAAGGTGCGTATCTTGGCCGCCCTAAGGTAGTAAGCGTCGTAGTAGCCCGCGGACAGAGCGAACGTCCCCAGCATGATGCGGCGCTGCACCTCTTTGCCGAATCCTTTCCCCCGTGTCTCGTAGTACATTTCGGTCAAGTCGCGGGCATAAGCCCGTCGTCCGTACCGAACACCGTCGAACCTGGCCAGGTTAGAAGACGCTTCCGAGGGGGCGATGATGTAGTATATGTCCAGACAATACTCGATGGTAGACAGAGTCGTCTCAACGACGGTCACACCCAGATCCGACAGGATCCTAAGCGCCGCGTCGAACTCGCGTCTCACTCCGGGGTCTGTGACGAGTTCAAGCATTTCACGAGGGACACCCGCTACCAGACCTTTGACCGGCTTCTCCAGCCGTTTCGTGTACGGCGGCACCGGGCTCTTGGACGAAGTACTGTCGCGAACGTCCTCGCCCGCCATGACTTCCAGGGCAAGCGCGCAGTCATAGACGCTGTTGCCAAAAGGACCTATCTGGTCCAAAGATGAGCCGAAGGCCACCAGGCCGTATCGTGAAACCCGGCCGTATGTAGGTTTCAGACCGCAAATCCCCGTGAAGCTGGCCGGCTGCCTTATCGACCCACCTGTGTCCGAACCCAAGGATAACGGCACCATCCCGCGGCAACGGCCGCGGCGGAGCCCCCGCTGGAACCGCCGGGCACTCTCTGGAGGTCCAGGGATTGCGGGTAACCCCAAAAGCCGAGTTCTCGGTGGAAGACCCCATGGCGAACTCGTCGCAGTTCGTCTTGCCGGTGAACACCGCTCCGGCCTTGCGAAGCTTCTTGACCGCCGTGGCGTCGTACGGCGACACGTATCCTTCCAGAATACGCGACCCGCATGTGCACTGGGCGCCTTTCATGTTCAAATTGTCCTTAAGACCTACCGGAAGCCCGGCCAAAAGGCCGGGGTCCTCGCCTCGCATTATGGAGGCGTCCACTCTTGCGGCATCCAACCTAGCCTGGGGTTCAACCAGGTCGAGATAGGCGCCGATCTTAGGCTCGACCTCCGCCGTCCTGGCCAAGTAGGAATCCAAGACCTCTTGCGCCGATATCTCCCTGGTCAGTACCTTCTCCCTAATGCTCTTCGCCCCAAGTTCCCAGATCTCCATGAGTACCACTCCCCGGCTTCCTTACTCTGAACCCTCCGGCATGTCCTCCGGCGTTCCTTCCCTCGGTACCGAAACATACGGACCTTCAGATGAAGGCGCCAGTTTGAGCAACTCTTCCCGGGGTAGTCCGGAAACGGCGCGGTCTTGGTCCAGAACGAGATTCTTTACGTCGCCGGCTCCAAAAGTCGGCTCAACTCCCTCTACATTCACCGCTTGAAGCCGCTCTATGTGCGTGAGAATTGACTTAAGGTCAGATTCCAAGCGCTTTGTCTCTTCCTCCGAGAGTCTAAGCCGCGCCAAGTCCGCCACGTGCTTGACGTCTATCTCCACAAGAACCCCCCCAAACTACGACTACTGATCGTCCTTAAGTTCAAGAAACTCGAGGGGAGTCATCACTCTCACCCCAAGCTCCCTGGCCTTTTGCAGTTTCGAGCCGGGGTCGTCTCCGGCTATAACCGCGTAGGTGTTTTTCGAAACAGAAGATGAAACCTTGCCGCCAAGGCGCGCTACCCGTTCCTCGGCTTCCTTCCTGGTCATGCCGGGAAGCGTTCCCGTAATAACCAAGGTCTTGCCCAAAAGCGGCCCTTCCGCGTGAGATTCCTTCTTGGCTTCGAGCATGCCTGAAAGGCCCGCGTCTCTCAACTTGTCCAGAAGGCGTCTCAAAGGCTCTTGGGCCCTTGCCGCCTCTATCGATCGTATGGTCTCGGGACCGATGTCCCTAATCTCTGACAACTCACCCGGACTCGCGTTAATGAAAGCATCCCACGAGCGGAAGTGTTCGGCTATGGTCTGGGACAAACGCTGTCCGACGTGCCTTAGGCCCAAGGCAAACAAGAGTCTGGCCATGGGATTGCTCTTAGACGCCTGGATGGACGATATGAGGTTTTGCGCCGACTTCTCGCCTTGGCGCGGAAGCTTGCGAATGTCTTCTACCGTTAACGAGTACAGGTCTCCGGCATCGGTCACCAGTCCGGCCTCGAGAAGTGCGTCCACCATGGCGGGCCCCAGCCCCCGTATGTCCATGGCGTCCCGCGAAGCAAAATGTATGAGCTGTTCGCGCGACCGTGCGGGGCACCTGTCTCCGGTGCACCGCCACGCAGCCTCTCCCGGAAGCCGTTGCGCCTCGGAGCCGCAGGAAGGGCAGGTCTTGGGCATATGGAAGTGCCGCTCTTGCCCGGTCCTCTTTTCTTTTAGGACCTTGACGACCTCGGGGATTACTTCCCCCGCCTTTTGGAGCAACACAGTGTCCCCTATTCGAATGTCCAGTTCGCGGATGATGTCCTCGTTGTGCAGCGTGGCGCGGGATACGGTCGAACCCGATACTCTCACAGGCTCCAACACCGCGGTCGGGGTTATCACTCCCGTGCGTCCAACCTGGACGATGATGTCCAGCACTTTCGTTTCCACCTGTTCCGCCGGGAACTTGAAGGCTATGTGTCCCCTTGGCGAGTGAGCGGTAGCTCCGAGCCGTAGAAACAGCCCCAAGTCATTCACCTTCATTACGATTCCGTCAGTGTCGTAAGGCAGGCTGTGTCTCTTCTCGTCCCACTTTTTAATGGACGACACCAGGTCCTCGGACGAGTAGCATAAGTCGTACTCGGGTATTGGAAAGCCCATATCCTTCAAAAGCGCTAAGGCCCTAACCTCCGTACCAACTTCCGTGCTAATCTCCCTTATCTCGTAGAAGATCGCCCTAAGGGGCCTTGCAGCTGTCACCGATGGGTCCAGTTGCCGAAGGGAACCCGCGGCCGCGTTCCTGGGGTTGGCGAACGTCATGAGTCCGGCTTCCTCCCGCTCCCTGTTAAGGTCGGCAAAATCCTTGCGTGGAAGATAGACCTCACCCCTGACTTCCAGGGAATCGGGATAGCCCGGTCTCAGTATCAGCGGAACCGACTTCACGGTCCTGACGTTCCGTGTAACGTCTTCGCCGGTGACTCCGTCTCCTCTGGTGAGCCCCGACACGAATCTTCCGCCTTCGTAACGCAGGATGACCGAAAGGCCATCGATCTTGGGTTGAACCACGAACCCGGGCGCGTCAAGGGGCGTGGAGAGAGACATCGCCCTCTGATAGTACGCCACCACGTCCAGGTCGCCGAACGCGTTGGCAAGGCTCAATACAGGCCGCGAGTGAGGCACTGCCCGAAAAGCGCCCGAAACCGCCCCTCCCACTCTTTGCGTGGGGGAATCGGGAGTGACTAGGTCAGGGTAGGCCTTCTCTAGCGACACGAGCTCCTTGTAGAGCCTGTCAAACTCGGCGTCGGAAACCGAGGGCCGGTCCAAGACATAGTAACGGTACTGGTGCTCCAAAATCTCGCTCCGGAGCTCCTGGATTCTTTCCGCCGCCTTTTCGCGCGTCATCTGTTCCACGAGGAACCCCCCCCGCAGCCTTAGTCTTCCCAGGTCTGAACTTCTAAGAGTTCCTAGGGATTTCCGAGATGAACCTGGACACACGAGTACGGGACTGCCCTAGGTAGCCGTCCCGAGAAAAGGCAAAAGTCAGATACAACCTGAGCTTTGCCCTGGTCATGCCCACGTACATAAGCCGCCGCTCTTCCTCGAGTTCCCTCTCATCCAGAACCGCCCTGGAGTGGGGCAGGAGCCCTTCCTCCATCCCAACCATGAACACGGCCGTAAACTCCAGACCCTTTGCCGAGTGGAGGGTGCCCATTACGCAAGACTCCCGGTTCTCGTCGTAAGAGTCCTGGTCGGACGTTAGAGAGCAGTTTTCCAGGTAATCGTAGAGCGGGTCTTCCCCATCATCGTAAGCCCTAAGAGATCCCATCAGCTCTTCTAGGTCTTCCAGCCGGGACTCGCTCTCCCTTGTGCCCTGGTTTCGGAGAGACTCCAGGTATCCGACTCGCTCCAGAGTCTCGTGTAGAAGCTGTCCCAAAGGCATGGACGGGGCGGCCAAAGATAGCCCCTTGAGGGTCCCCCCCAACTCCAAAGCCCCTTTCCTTTGGGGTTTGGTGAGTCCCGGTATTGATTCCGCCGAGCACAAGGCATCGACAAGCCCAAATCCTTGCTGCTCCGTGTAGAGGACTAGCTTTCCGACCGCCGCAGGTCCCAGCCCCCGTGGCGGCTCATTTATCACTCGCTCCAAGGAGATCCTGTCCTTGGGATACGCCAATAGCCTAAGGTAACTAACTGCATCCCTTATGTGCTTTCGCTCGTAAAACCGGAAACCGGCAAGCACGGTGTAGGGCAAGCCGGCGTTTAGGAACGCTTCTTCAAACAACCTGGACTGGGCGTGGGTACGATACAAGACGGCGCATGATGAGAGAGACGTGCCCTCCGCGACCAGCCGCTCTATCTCCGACGCGACGAATCTCGCTTCATCTTCGCCGGTCTGCCCCGCGTAGACGGTTATGGGAAGGCCGCCCTTCCTGGCTGTCCAAAGCCTCTTGTCCTTACGCTCGATATTGTGCCGGACCACGTTGAAAGCGCCGTCTAGGATGACTTGTGTCGAGCGGTAGTTCTCCTCCAACTTCACCACTTTGCATTGGGGGTAGTCTCTTTCAAAATCAAGGATGTTGCGGATGTCCGCCCCGCGGAAAGCGTATATGCTCTGGTCGTCGTCGCCGACGACGGCGATCCTCTTGTGCGCCCTCGCCAGAAGACGGGTCAGTTCATACTGGACACCGTTTGTATCCTGGTACTCATCCACCAGAATGTGTTGAAACTTCTTCTGGTACTTTTCTAGCACAGACGGGTGCTCTTGGAACATTAGGACCGTTTCCATGAGGAGGTCGTCGAAGTCAAGAGCATCCATCTCCGTGAGTTTCTTCCTATACAACGAATAGGCTTGGGAAACCTTTGTCTCGTAGAACGTGGACGCCTTGGCGGCGTACTCGGCCGGCCCGACCAGTTCGTTCTTGGCGTTGGAGATGGTGTGGAGTATCCCCCTGGGCGGGTACTGCTTCTCAGAGAGGTTTAGTTCCTTGAGGCACGCCTTCATGACTTTTTGCTGGTCCGCGTCATCGGCTATGGAGAAACGGCCCGACCTCCCAATTGCCGGAAACTCGGCGCGCAGAATTCTCGCACACGCCGAATGGAAGGTCATGGCCCATACGCCGTCGCCCCTCTCGCCCAAGAGGGCCGCGATCCGTGTCTTCAGCTCTTTGGCAGCCTTGTTAGTGAACGTTATGGCCAGAATGGACGAAGGCTTGTATTCCGACGCGATTATGTACGCTACCCTCCGGGTAAGCACCGTCGTTTTGCCGCTTCCGGCCCCTGCCAAAATCAGAAGGGGTCCCTCGATGTGGGTTACCGCCTCGATCTGCCTCGGGTTCAGCCCAAGAAGGACCCGTGATTTCGCCTGAACGCTGTCTGCATCGTTTGTCATCTAAACACCGCCGCACTCATTCTGTAACACTCCAATTATAGCGGATTGAGATAAGGCTTTTAAGGTCGCCTCCGGCCAAAACCTTTACGAACAGCGAACCTTGGTCCTTCTAGCAGGAGTCTCGGCAGAGACGAAGAATATTTGTTGTTTGGGCACCTGTTTGTTAAGATGATCTTTCAGAGCATTAAGGGGAGGACACATGCGCGAGGGAACACCGGCGGTAGTTCAGAGTGACGGCACTATCCTGCTTGAGGTAGATAACCCGGCCTTCGAGGAGGCCAGGGATAGCCTCATGCGCTTCTCGGATCTTGTGAAAAGCCCTGAATACATACACACATACCGGCTTTCTCCGCTCTCTTTATGGAACGCTGCCTCGTGCGGCCTAACAGCACAAGAAGTAACCGAAGCTCTTGAAGCGGTGTCTAGGTATGAGGTGCCTACGAGCATAAAGACGTTCATCGCCGACACCATGCAAAAATACGGCATCCTAACCCTGCATAGCGATGGCGAAGGTCTAACGCTTAAGTCCAAAGACGTTTTTGTCCTTGAGGAAGTTAAGAGGTCGGATAAGACTTCGCCTTTCATTGAAGCTGTAACATCCGACGGAACCCTGATAATACGCCAAAACGCCCGTGGTTCGCTAAAGCAGGCCCTTATCAAGATGGGCTACCCGTGTGAAGACCTGGCGGGCTACAAAGCGGGAGATCCACTTTCCCTCCGTTTTGGCAAAGCCCTGCCGTCAGGTAAAGAGTACTCGCTTAGGCCCTACCAAAAAGATGCTCGCGATGCCTTTTGGGCCGGCGGCAGCGCCCGGGGAGGAAGCGGAGTAGTGGTCCTCCCTTGCGGGGCGGGTAAGACCATCGTGGGTATGGGAGTCATGGAGAAGGTGGGCATGCAGACCCTCATACTCACCACCAACGTAGTGGCGCTCAGACAGTGGATTTCCGAGCTCCTGGACAAGACAGACCTGACGGCCGATATGGTGAAAGAATATAGCGGTGAGTGCAAAGAGATCGGGCCGGTTACGGTTTCCACCTATCAGATACTCACATACAGGAAAAGAGGCGGAAACCCCGAGTACCCTCACTTCGAACTGTTTGACCGTCGCAATTGGGGCTTGATCATCTACGACGAGGTCCACCTATTGCCCGCGCCGGTGTTCCGGATAACTGCCGATCTTCAGGCAAGGCGAAGGCTGGGACTTACCGCCACATTGGTCCGGGAAGACGGACGGGAAGACGAGGTCTTCAGCCTCATCGGACCGAAGAAGTTCGATAAGCCGTGGAAAGAGCTTGAGGAGCAAAATTGGATCGCTCAGGCACGCTGCCACGAAATCAGGGTGGATCTATCCCCCGAAGACCGTCTCGAATACGCCGTCGCTCAGGAACGGGATAAGTACCGGATAGCGGCGACCAACCAGAACAAACTGGTGATCTTGAGGCACATCCTTGAAAGGCATAGAGAAGACCAGGTACTTGTCATCGGTCAGTATCTGGACCAGCTGGAACACATATCGAAAGAACTAGGCGCTCCGCTCCTGTGCGGCCAGACCTCCAACGCTGAACGCGAGGTCCTTTACGGCGACTTCAAGGAGGGCCGTCTCAAGACGCTTGTGGTCTCCAAAGTAGCCAACTTTTCGGTGGACCTGCCCGACGCGAACGTGGCAATACAGGTTTCGGGCACGTTTGGTTCTCGGCAAGAAGAAGCGCAGCGGCTTGGGAGGCTCCTAAGGCCTAAACCCCAGGGAGATGCGGCCACCTTTTACTCGCTGGTTACACGCAATACGAAGGACCAGGATTTTTCCCAGAAGAGGCAACTCTTTCTCACCGAGCAGGGGTACAAGTACACCATTTGGGAGGCCGGGCATTTCATAGAGGCTCAGGGCAAGGAGACGAGCAGAAGATGAAGCTCTTTGACGCGCTCTCAAGAACCTCTTCCGACCGGGTGCGGGGCATCGCCGCCTTCTACGGCATCCCGCCTACAAAACCGGGGGTGTCTGAGGAAAAGCCGGGACTTGATCTCTGCAAGAGAATTGCGGCCCACCTTGTGATTCCGGCCAACGCCCTGGTCGCCATGAACGGCCTAAACCAGGAGGAAATGCTCGCCCTTAGGCTTATCACCATCGCCTGTGGCGGACAAGGAGTAGTTGTCGAACAATGCCATCAAAAGCTGAACCAGTTGTCCAGAAAGTGGCGGCGAAACGGGGCCAAGGTCATCGAGGCCTTGATTTCCAGGGGATTGGTTTTCACACGCAGGGAAGGATACCGCCACATTTACTACGTGGCTTCGGACCTGAGAGAAGTCTTGGCGAACTTCTTCCTGACAGACCTGTACAAATCCGCGACGGTAGATAACGCCCGGTTCTCGCCAAGGCGCCGGGGCGACATTGCCATGCCGTTAAGGCACATCTGCCTGTTTTTGTCATACCTTCGCAAGAACGATGTCCGGCTCACTCAATCGGGTAGCGTTTTCAAGAAGGCCCAGAACGACATACAAGCCCTTATCGAAGAAGAAGCGGCGCCATTGGACGAGACTCTCTTTCCCGTACGCTATCCTCCCCGGCTGGCGTTTCTCCTGTATTTCGCCAAGTCCAAGGGCCTGGTGGAGGAAAGGAGCGGGTCCCTATGCATAGGCCAGAAAGCGTTCTCCTGGGTGGAGACCTCCTACGAGTCTTGGCGAAGGGACCTATTCGAATACTGGCGCCAGACCTTCGTGGCGCAAGATACTGACCTTCAGACGCTCTTGTGGGTGATTATGAAGTCGCCGGAAGACTCCATCCTGTCTCTGGAATCCCTCTAAATGAGATGGACACCCTGTCGACCAACCATTCGTCCCACGGGCTCCAACTTACGAGTCGAGCGCAGCTTGGTTGACTTCCTGGAGTACTTAGGCGGGCTTGAGGTGGCGTCTTCGATTAACGGGCTTTTCCTGCACCCAACTCCTATAGGCAGGGCTCTGTTTGGGTCCTCGCCTTATCCGGAAGAACCTTTTGACCAGTTTGTTTACGTCCAGTCCAACTTCGAGGTCTTAGTGCCCTCCACTGTCGGCCCTCGGATTCTCTGGGCGGTGGACGCTTTTGCGGAGCTTCATAAGCAAGACCAGATGATGGTGTTCAAGCTCACTCGGAACTCGGTATACAGAGCTCTGCTTCTATCCCACACTTCGGAAACCATCGCCAAGTTCCTGGACGAGCATTCCAAGAGCCCTGTCCCTCAAAACGTCGCGTATTCTATCGCCCATTGGGGGACGTCGTACGGTCGCATCGAGTTTGAGGAAGCCATATTGCTGAAATGCGACACCGCGGAGCTTGCGGATGAGCTGATGTTATCACCGAGGATCCGCCCTCACTTGAAGGGCAAGGTGGGACCGTGCTGTCTGGTGGTAAACAGGGCAGCCTATGATCAACTCATTTCCGCTCTGGCAGACGAGGGGTATATGCCGAAGATAAGCGCAAACCAGAGACTCGGTCAGGAAATGGCGGGGCAAACAGGCTAGGTCAGATATCCCTTAGTGGACGCGCTAGAGGAAGATAGCGGCCCGTCTTCTGAGCCCCTTTGTCGTACTGGTTAACCCAGTAGAAGGACAGAACCAGGCCTCCGAACCCCAAGACAGTGCCCCATAGCACAGGGCTCCTCAGCATCCCGCCCAGAAACCACCCCAGCGCGAATCCACCAAACGCGCCTAGGAGCGGCACCAGGTAGACGATGAAGGACAGCTTCACATAGTCCTTGCCCTCCATCTCCAGTTCGACGAAGTCGCCCGGCGCGACGTCGCCAAGAGGAATGGCTTCCACAATAATGTCGTTGTCGTTTCCGAAAGATACGTGGGCGTGGGAACACTTGCCGCACCGTTCGCAAGCTTCCGTGCGTTTGACCGAGACTGTGATCCTTCCGCCTTCAACGGAGACGACTCTGCCGATCTCTCTCACTTTTGGCTCCACCCTTAGACTAGAACAGAATCTTGTGCCGGTTCCATCCTACATTGAGGACAAGTCCGACCGCAAACGAGTTTACCAGCAGGGCGGATCCGCCATGGCTCAAAAAGGGAGCGGGATCTCCCGTCACCGGCATTATCCCCATGGTCATGCCGAGGTTCACCACCAGATGGAACAAAAACATGGACAAGATACCCCCAGCGACCAGCGTCCCTTCCCGGTCAGATGCGGTCACGCAGGCGATAAGGCACCTAATGAGGATAATTAGGTAGAGCCCCAAGACCAAGAGAGTCTTGAAGAAGCCCAGTTCCTCGCCAACAACCGAGAAAATGAAGTCGGTATGCTGCTCCGGGATGAAGTCTAGGCGATTTTGCGTTCCTTGGCCCAGCCCCTTCCCCCACAACATGCCCGACCCTATGGCTATTCTCGACTGAAGCACTTGGTACCCGGTTCCCAGCGGGTCTTCGTGCGGGTTAAAGAGAGTGGTAAGCCTCTTTATCTGGTAATCTTTGAGAGGAAGCGGCAATCCCGCGTAGCGGTTTAGGGCCAGAAGCAGAGCGAAGGCGAGCAGCGCCAAGAAGCCCAGTCTGAGAATCTTGTACCCCGGGGTCCCGCTGAAGTACAGCATGCCTGTACTCACTGCTACCAACACCAACGAAGTGCCCAGGTCCGGCTGTTTCATTATGAGGAGTAGGGGCGGAATCAGCCACCCGTAGTACAAGGCAAAATCCCAAAACGTCTCGGGCGGGTCTTCGGAGCGGGACAACATGCGCGCCCCAAACAATACGACAGCCACTTTCGCGATCTCGGAGGGCTGCAATGGGAATAGCCCCAGGTCTATCCACCTGGTTGCCCCGAGGACCTCTTCTCCGATGAACAGCACCAATACCAGCAGCGCCACGGATCCCCCAAAGATCCACGGCGAGATGTTGACCATGTCCCGGTAATTGATGAAAGTGCCCAGCAAAAGGGCAAACAGGGACAAGCCCACCAACACGGCCTGTTTCTTCATCCAGTAGTGTCCTCCGGACGAGTGGGTGGCGCTGTCTATCAAGGGAAGCGAGAGAACGTCCAAGATCAAGACGGCAATGAGCAAATAGGCGTCAATGTGCCGGACGATCCTGCGCTCAATACGGACGCTGGGCAGTTCTATCGTTTGAAGATACCCCTCTTTTTACCGATATGACCGGTATGCTTGCTACCAGTGCCCTCTTTCTGTCTATATCCTTCCAGTTGAACTCTATGCCTGACCTGTCTATCTCTACGTACTTGGATATTGCCAGGATTACGTCGTCTCTCATCTGCTCCATGGTCTGGGGAGCCACCGAGAGCCGGTCCTGCATCAAAACTAACCGAAGCCTGTCCTTTGCAACTTCTTTCGGAGCTTGTTTCCTCCCGAACCAGTTCAGCACGGCTATCCCCCCTACCCCAACTTGACCATGCGCTTAAGCCTCTCCCACATGCTCTCTTTTTCTGTCAAATCCATGAAGGGAACTTGTTCGCCCATCAACCTGCGGGCGATGTTCCGGTACGCCTGCCCCGCTTTGGACGAGTCCAGAAGCACGGCGGGCTCGCCCTTGTTGGTGGAGACGACTATGTACTCATCGTCAGGAACTACCCCTACCAAGTCGATTGCCAGGATATCCAGGATATCGGGGATATCCATCATGTCCCCTCTGGCAACCATCTTAGGTTTCAGACGATTGATGATAAGCTCGGGCTTAGCGAACCCCGCGGCCTCTAGAAGCCCCGTTATCCTGTCGGCGTCTCTAACCGCCGACACTTCAGGGGTAGTGACGATTATCGCAGTATCGGCGCCCGCGATGGCGTTCTTGAACCCCTGTTCGATACCTGCGGGACAATCCACAAGGATGAAGTCATGCTCTTCCTTGAGGCTCATCATCAACTCCTTCATCTGGTCCGGGTTCACCGCGTTCTTGTCCTTTGTTTGTGCCGCCGGCAAAAGGAACAAACCGTCTATACGCTTGTCCTTGATAAGGGCCTGCCGAAGGCGACAGTAACCCTCCACAACGTCCACCAGATCATAAACGATCCTGTTTTCCAGTCCCATGACCACGTCTAGGTTTCGAAGGCCGATGTCGGCGTCCACCATAACCACCTTGCAGCCCAAACTTGCCAAGGCTACCCCCAAATTCGCGCATGTGGTGGTCTTGCCCACCCCGCCTTTACCTGACGTAATCACTATAGTCTCGCTCAACGCTCTCCCTCCCATCGGGTACCCTCCAACGGTTCAACGACAATCATGCCATCCCTAAGCCGCGCCACCTCGGGCTCTCTGGCCACTCCGGCGCCTCCCTCCGGCGGACGGCCTATTATGTCCGCTATTCGCAACTGAGTCGGGGCCAAAACGAAAGCCACCACCGCCACTTGTGTATCGCCGGATGCGCCGGCATGGGCAAGGCCCCTTAAGGAACCCATAACCGCGATATCGCCGGTAGCCCTGACCTCCGCTCCCGGATTGACATCTCCTACAATCACAACGTTGCCTTCATGGGCTATGCGTTGCCCTGAACGCAAGGTGCCCCGGTACAGTAAGGTCTCAGGCAGGGGGCCATAGGAAACTGCCCTGGCAAAAGGCCCCGGTGACTCCTCCTTTGGCTGTTCTCGGACCTTCGCCCTTTCTTGCCTCTTAGGTTTAGCTTTAGGCTCCTTTTCCTTTGGGGCCTGTCCAGCATCGGCCCGCACAACCCTCTTTAGTCTCAGCCCGTAAGGGTAGGCGAGAATCTGCTGGATCTCCAAAACTTGTTCCAGGGAAAACGCCGTTTCGCCTGTATCGAGAATAACGTCGGATCCTTGGAAAAAGAACTCTGCGCTTTTCAATCGCTCGGAGAGCACCTCTTTGAGCACACTAAAGTCTTGGCTCCCATTGAGCGTGAGGTACAGGCCTTCTTTTGCTCCTTTGAAAGAGACATCTTGCTTGTCTGCCACGTTCTACACCTCCGCCTGCGCAGAAGTCATGGAGTAACTGTTTCCGTCAGTTCCTCGGCGAAGTAGGAATCAAACACGGCTCTGGCAATCGGAGCGGCAACCGCTGATCCGCCGCCGCCCTGGTCCACCACGACCGCCACGGCGATTTCCGGATCTTCGTAAGGTCCAAACCCGACAAACCAAGCATGACTCTCTCCCAGAGGATTCTCTGCGGTACCGGTTTTCCCTGCCACTTTGATGGGCAGGTCCCAAAACGCCCAGTAAGCGGTGCCATCAGGCGAAGAGGTTACCTCTAGCATACCCTTCTTCACGGTATCAAGCACCGACCGGTCTACTTGCAGCACGCCGTTGACCTCAGCCGGGAACTCGGCGACCAGATTGCCGTTAGCGTCCAGCACTTTTTCAGCCAGACGGGGCTTCATCCGAACGCCGTTGTTGGCTATCGCCTGGGTGACCGACGCCATCTGGATCGGTGTGTCCAGATGAAACACCTGCCCCATAGCGGCCATCATGTGTTCGGCGAACAGGACCTCAGGTTGGGCGACCCGGCCATCCGCGTACGCGGAGGCCTTCCACTCTGATGATGGTACGGTCCCATAGTTCTCGCCCAAGAGGTCTATTCCGGTCTTTGAGCCTAGTCCCAGCGCCTGGGCGTACTTGGCCATAGCGTCTACTCCAAGCCTGCGGCCCATTTCATAGAAATACACATTACACGAATATTTGAGCGCACTTACCATATTGACCGACCCGTGACCTCCTGCCTTATGGCACGGCAGGGAGGGGACCATGGGATGGTATCCCGGGTCATACACGGTTTCCTGGGGAGTGACGGCTCCTTCCGCCAAGGCGGCGATGGCAGAGACTATCTTGTACGTCGAACCGGGCGGATACAGTCCCGTCGTGGCTAGGTTGGCGAATCGCCACTGGTTGGTTTCCAGCAACTCGTTTAGTTCCGCTTGAGATATTCCGATCACCAAACGGTTGGCGTCAAACCCCGGATAGGAGACCATCGCCCTGACTCCGCCGGTCTTAACGTCAAGCACCACTACTGAGACTGCTTTCGCCTTAGGACGTTCCCTAAGCGTGTTCCTCGCGGCCTCTTCCGCGGCAGCCTGCACCTTTTTGTCTAGAAACAGGAAGAGGTCATTGCCCGGCGTGGGCTCTATCCCCGCGCCCACGTTTCCCGTGGGGCGTCCTCTGTAGTCCACTTCGACCTGGTATCCGCCGTCCTCCCCCCGGAGATAGTCCTCATAGTACGACTCAAGACCCTGCTGCCCGATGGTGTCTCCTATGGTGTAGTCGGCCCAGCGCAAGTCTTTGAGCTGTTCGGCGGTTATCTCGCTCACGTAGCCCAAGACCGGCGCAGCCAGCTCGTTGCCTGGGTAGTACCTGATAGGCTCGGCTTCAATGAAGACCCCGGGCAGGTTTGGAGCGTCTTCAACTATTGCCGTGTACTGTTCGGGAGTGATGTCCCTGGCTATGGGAATCGGCTCAAAGTATCTGCCGGCGTACTTGGACACCTGTTTCTCTGCCTCAGATAGGTCTATCCCCAGAATCGAACAAAGCCGGGGAAGAGTCTCTTCGGCTCTTTCGGCGTCCAAGTACCAATAAAAAGCCGAGAAAGACGGTCTGGAGGTCACAAGAGTCTCCCCGTTTGCGTCGAAAATGTTGCCTCTTGGCGCAGGAATGGGCGTAATGCGCATGTAGTTTTCCTCGGACAAGGACAAGTATCTTTCCCCGCTTAACACTTGCAGGTTGAACAACTGACCGATCATGACCAGAAACACGGCGCCTATGATGATGAGGAACGCGTCTCGTCTTCCCTTAAGTTCCGGAAGAGGCAGGTTGCTCACGCCCACGCCCTCCTATCCGGCTCGTCGTCACCGGGAATAACCGCCAACAACACATTGACGGCCCTCTTCATCAAGAACCCTGTGGGAAGCACTAACCCGACCGACCAAGCCAGGGAGTAGCAGATAACCGTCCTAAAATGGCTAAGGCTGATCGAGATTCCCATAAGTCGCACGAGCCCGTAACCGGCCAGGTCTCCGGCCAAGTTGCCCAAGAACGTAATGAGGATTCTGGAGTGAATAGCGTCCGGAGACAAGAACCTGCGAAGCAAGGAGGCTGTCCCGGCAGCTATTGCCAAGGATACGGCGCGAGCGCCCGGCACCCTCATTGTGGTGAGGTCCTCCAGCAATCCCACGAGGAAACCACCGGGAAGCGCAACCCACACGCCCGACCCGAGGCCAACGATAATGGCCAAGATCATGAGCAAATCGGGTCTATTGGTAGCGGGAAAGACCGAGAACTCCAGCGCTTTGAAGACAGGAGTCAAGACCAACGCCAGGAGGCAAGTAGTGAGCTCTCGTCGGGTCATGGAAGGACCACCATGACTTCCTCCAAGTGCTCCAGGTCTGTCGCTGGCAAGACCACAGCTTCTCTTACCAATCCCGGCTGTGGGACGTAGACGGAGGCCACCTCCCCGATAAGCATTCCCGCAGGATACTTGCTGCCCACTCCGGAGGTCATTACCTTGTCACCCGGTTTCACGTCGGTATCCTTGGAAAAGAGCCGGAACAAGAGGGTAGTCGGACCATTCCCGCCCAAGACAACCCCGTAATCCCTGGAGCGTTCTACCAAGGCGCCGACACCGCTTTCGGGATCGGTGATGAGAAGAACGGTGGAGTAGTGGTCTTCCGTGGATATCACCCTACCTACAAGACCGCTCCTGGATACCACGGCGCAATCCACAGAGACCCCGTCAAGGGTGCCTTTCGAGATGCCTATTGTGGAAAACCACTTTGAAGGGTTCCGTCCTACAACTTTGGCGACCTCATACTTACCCGGGGAGGCCTCTATGAAGTCTAGGAGGTCTCTTAGACGTTCGTTCTCGCTCTTTACTTCGGCAAGCTCGGCCTTAATGGCTTCGATGGCTCCGAGTTCTGCCAGAAGGCGCTCGTTCTCTTCCATGAGGGCCAGCTTGTCCTGAAACGCCGAGGTCCAGGCCACGTAGCGCTCCGAAACCGCCGAAAAGGCTCGGAAAAAGGGGCTCCCCAAGCGATATAGGAGAGACTCCCAAAAAGAAGGCCCTTCCGAGGGCTTTCCCGTCAGGTTCATTAGGAAGACTGAGGCAGCGACCAACAATGCCAAAGTTATTATCTTCTTGTACGGAAACTGCCGCCTCACGTCTCCCCATCCTTTGCGTTTCTGGTCTTATTGCTTCGCCCGTCGAGACGACGCCAGGACCTTGCGAAGCATGCCCTGGTCCTCCAACATGGCGCCCGTCCCTCTCGCGACAGCTCCCAGCGGAGTGTCAACTATGTGCACCGGCATGCCGGTTTCCTGTGAAACCAGCCGGTCAAGCCCTTGGAGCATGGAACCTCCGCCGGACATGACGATACCCCGGTCCATGATATCGGCGGCCAACTCGGGCGGAGTCCGCTCCAAGGTTTCCTTGATGGCTTCAATTATGGCGCTGACAGGCTCAGACAATGCCTTGCGTATCTCCTTGGAGTCTACTGTGATCGTCCTCGGAAGACCTGTGACCAAGTCCCGTCCCCTGATTTCTGAGGATAGCTCCTCATCGAGGTCAAACGCCGAGCCTATTGTCATCTTGACGTCCTCGGCGGTCCTTTCGCCTATAAGCAGGTTATACGCCTTCTTCACGTAGTTCACCACGGCCTCGTCCATCTCGTCACCTGCCACCCTGATGGACCGGGAGGTGACTATGCCTTCCAGAGAGATGACCGCGACCTCGCAGGTGCCTCCCCCGATATCCACGATCATGTTGCCTGTGGGCTCGCCCACCGGGAGACCGGCGCCGACGGCTGCTGCCATCGGTTCGGGAACCGTCTCGGCGTCGCGGGCGCCCGCGGACTCCGCCGCGTCGATAACGGCCCTGCGTTCGACTTCGGTGCAGCCAGATGGGACGGCTACCAAAACAAAGGGCTTCAAGATACGCCGTTTCTGAGCCTTGCGGATGAAATGGCGCATCATCGCCTGGGTTATATCAAAGTCGGCAATTACTCCATCTTTCATAGGGCGAACGGCTATGATGTTGCCCGGGGTGCGGCCTATCATCTGCTTGGCCTCTTTGCCGACGGCCAAAACTTCTTTTGAGTCTGCGTTGATAGCCACTACCGACGGTTCCATCAGGACTATTCCTTTGCCCCTGACGTGGACCAATGTGTTGGCGGTCCCGAGGTCGATACCGATGTCCCTGCTGAGGTAGTTGTAGAGCAACTGCACCGTACACACTCTCCTTTGAACGTTCAATTAGACCCTATACCGAGAAATAGCCGGGACACGATTCCCTCATGCTGTAGTACTTGCCCCTGGCCACAACAACGTGGTCAAGCACGTGGATTCCCAGGAGCTTTCCCGCTTCTACCAACCGCCTCGTAATATCCATGTCTTCTTCGCTTGGATCCGGATCCCCACTTGGATGGTTGTGGACGAGGATAATCGCCGCCGCGCTCTTCTTGATGCAACACTTGAATATCTCTCGCGGATGGACTATCGCCGCATCCAAACTACCCACAGATACAAGGTCCTTCCCCGTTATCTGGTTCCTTGAATTAAGGGTCAGGATCCAAAAATGTTCTCTGTCCAGCGTCTCAGCCTCGAGCCTTATGTACTCGAACACTTCTCTCCCTCTCGTGACTGAAAAACGCTTTTCTACGCCTTGCTGGTTCAATCGACGCCCGATCTCTACGGCCGCGGCCAGCCTGGCAGCCTTGGCCGGGCCAACTCCGGCGATCCCCTTGAGTTCATCCGGGGACCACTTCAACAGGAACCCCAAACTCGTTCCGTATTGGTTTTCGCTTTGGGCCAGTATCCTTTGGGCGACCCCCAATGCCGTCTCGGATGAATTGCCGGTACCCAACAAAATGGCAACCACTTCCGCATCGGAGAGATACTGGGCCCCGAGCCGCTCCAACCTCTCGCGAGGTTTGTCCTGTTCAGGCCAATCCCTGATTGTCAATCGCTCATGTGTTATCGGGAACTCCTCCTGTGCCGCGCCCCCTCGCAGCCGGCACACCCGTTATGGGCTCGTGAGGTCCGTGATCCTTACCCCGGCTTCCTTCAGAAGGTCTAGGACCTTGGGAAGCGGAAGTCCGATCACCCCTGTGTAATCGCCCTCAATCCTCTCAATAAGAAAAGCGCCGGCGCCCTGCAGAGCGTAAGCTCCGGCTTTGTCCATAGGCTCGCCGGTATGGACGTACCAATCGATGTCCGCCTCTTCCAGAACTCGCATTTTCACCGCTGTGCGATCATAGGCGGTTTTCGTGGTCTTAGTCCTGGGATCGTAAAGTGCGACTCCTGTGTAGACCGTATGAGATTTGCCTGATAGCATCCTCAACATGTCTTTTGCTTCAGTCTCGTCTTGGGGCTTACCCAAGACCTCGTCTCCTACATAGACCACAGTATCGGCTCCCAAAACAAAGTCCTTTGGATACAAGTCCGTCACGGCACTAACTTTCATCTTTGCCAGACTCATAACCAAATGCTCTGGACGAAGACCTTCTCTGTCCAGATCCTCGTTAACATTTGACGGCACCACCGTGGGTACAATGCCCACACCTAAAAGCAAAGACCGACGCCTAGAAGACTCCGAGGCAAGTACAAGTCTTATGAGAATTCACCGCCCGAGAAGGAGGACTAACAGAAGAACGACTATTGCTCCCGCGAGGTTCAGGTGGAGCGTGAACCCTAACGACAGCGAGACCACGTTTAGATCCAACACAAACGGTGGCTGGACCCCTACCACAAACCCCCTGGCCAGAACAGGCACAACATCCTTGAGAGCCTCGCCGACCACGCTTCCTACTATGGCGCCTGCCGTCAGAGCTATGACGAGCAACCACGTTCGAGTCTGTCTTCGCATGAGACGTCCTCCCAGATTATACCATTATTTGTTCCCATCTTGTACCGGGTTCATTCGCCCGTTGGATCTTATTGTAGGGCTGACCTGCATCGTACAAGTATCCCTACCTGCAATACTATTTGAACTCGAATTGGTCTACAAGCCCTTCCTCACCATATTTCGGGATTCTACAGCGCAAATCGAGCCTATTTGCCATAGGCCCAAGGACCCGCATTGTATGGAAATTGCTGGGCATACCTTATCAGGCGTTTGATGCCGTACACAAGCAATTGACGTGGGAATGACCCGGCCTGTTCCCCGAAAAGGGGGTAATAAAGAAGGCCGCCGAAAGAGCGTTTGTCTTTCGGCGGGTCTGTTCTTTCCGTGTCCTATCCGCAGTCTACGATGCCTTTTCTTGAACCTTCTTCGGATGAGATATGGTCTTCACCGGGCACTTGGTAGAACAAATGCCGCAGTTGTCGCAGAGCGAGTAGTCGATCTTGGCCAAAGTGCCCTGATCCATCGAGATCGCCTTCTGCGGGCATGCCCTCACGCAAGCCGTACAGGCTATGCATCCAACCTTGCAGTACTTGCGGACCGCGGGCCCCCGGTCATAGGACCTGCATCGGACATGGACCTCTTTGTCGGCCGGAATTATGTCGATCACGCCTCTAGGACAGGCTTTGGCGCACGCGCCGCATCCGGTGCACTTCTCGGGAATCACCACGGGCAATCCCTTTTCGTTCATGTACATTGCCCCGAACTTGCAGGCCTTGACGCAAGAGCCTAGTCCTAGACATCCATAGGTGCATTCCTTGTTGCCCCCGAGCATGTTGAGCGCCAGGCAGTCGGTGATCCCGCTGTATTCGGCTGTTTTCACAGCCTGCTCGTTGTCTCCCTGGCAGTACACCACAGCGATTTTGGGAGTGACCGCGCTAGCGGCGACCCCCAGAATCTCGGATATCTTTTCAGCTGTGGCGTTACCTCCCACAATACAACCGTTAACCGGAGCTTTTCCTTCCGCAGCGGCTCCGGCGAAACCGGCGCAACCAGGATATCCACACCCACCGCAGTTCGCTCCCGGGAGGACCGAAATGATCGCTGCTACTTTGGGATCCTCCAAGACTTTGAACTTCTGGGCAGCCAGTGCCAAGAGCACGCCGATGGCCAGTCCGGCCAGGCCAAGAAACAAGCCGGCTTCGAGCATTTCGATATCCCCCCTACTTGATCACGTTTGCGAACAATCTGGAAAACCCCTGAAAGGCCAGGGCCATCAAAGACGTTGACACCAACGCCAAGGGGAAGCCTTTGAGCGTTCCAGGTATATTCATGAACTTCCATCTCTCGCGGATACCGGCGAATATGATGATCGCCACGCTCCAGCCCAGTGCTCCCGCGAGTCCGTTGACGGTTCCCCACAATACGCCCATTTCCTGACGGGCGTTTAGGAGAGCGACGCCCAACACGGCGCAGTTGGTCGTTATGAGCGGAAGGTAGATGCCCAAAGACTTGTACAAAGAGGGCGCCACCTTCTTCATGAATATCTCGACCAGCTGAACGAAACCGGCTATGACCAGGATATAAGCGATAGTCCTCATATACTCAAGGTGCAACGGCACCAAGATGAACTGCTCGAACGCCGCGGCCACGGTCGAGGCGAAGGTCATCACGAAGATGACCGCGCCGGACATGCCGAGCGCCGTGTCCATCTGCTCCGACAGCCCGAGAAAAGGGCACAGTCCGAGATACTGCATGAAGACGAAGTTCTGGACCAGTATGCCCCCGAGCATTATCGAGATGAATTTCAAGGTCATCCCTCCGTAGTTACGCCTTCTTTTGCGCCGACCTAAGCACGGCGATGTTCAATGCCGCCATTAGGAGGCCAAGAGTCATGAACCCTCCCGGAGGCGTCAGCATTACCACTAGGGGCTCAAACAGTCTCACGCTGGGAAACACTAAGGAACCCACAGCGATTTGACCCGTCCCCAGAAACTCCCTGATACCGCCGATGATCATCAAGTTGCAGGTGTAGCCCGCACCGATGCCGAGCCCGTCCAAGAGAGAACGAAAAACGGGCTCTCTATAGGCAAACGCTTCAGCCCGGGCGATGATGATGCAGTTCACCACGATGAGCGGCACAAACACGCCCAGGATGTTGTACATCGCGGGCAGGTAAGCCCTCATCACAAGTTCCACGATAACCACCGGAGTGGCTATCAAAATGACGAAAATGGGTATGCGAATCCCATCGGGAATCACTTTCCTAAGCGCCGACACGCACACGTTGGAGAAGGCCAACACGAAGATCACTGCCAGCCCCATCCAGAACCCGTTTTTCACCGAAGTAGTGACCGCCAGAGTGGGGCACATTCCGATGACCATACGAAACGTGGCGTTCTCCTCTATGAATCCCTTTGTAAACTCCTGCAATAGAGACCTTTTCACTCTGAACTCACCTCTTCCCTTCGGCTTCCTTTCGAGCCTTCACGTCATGCGCGTATCCGTAATATTTAGGCGCCACGAACCGGTCTATGATGGGCGTCATTAGGTTCATAAACAATATCCCGTAGGTCACGCCTTCCGGGTACCCTCCCCATAGCCTAATAAGGAGCGTCACGAAACCCGCGCCGATACCGAATATCAACCGCCCTTTCGGCGTCACCGGCGACGTCACGTAATCTGTCGCCATGAAGAACGCTCCCAGAACCGCGCCTCCCAGGAGGATGGCGCTGAGCCCGTCACCATGGAACAGCTCTCCGGGCTTTCCGAAAATCCACGTGCCTACGAAAAGAGTCCCCAAGAACCCAACCGGCGTCCTCCAGTCGATTACTTTCCCAACCAGGAGGAACAGTCCGCCCAAGAGCAACAGGATGATCGAGGTCTCCCCCAAAGACCCCGCCCTTTTGCCCACGAAAAGGTCCCACAGTCCCGGAATATTGGTCCCGCCGCCCTTTAGCACCGCCAAGGGAGTGGGTGAAGATACCGCGTCATAAGTCAAGGGATTAAGCCACGCGCCGGCCACGCTCATAGGCCAAGCCGCGAGAACAAAAGCCCTGCCCGCCAAAGCGGGATTCACAAAGTTAAAGCCCAATCCGCCGAATATTTGCTTTCCTATCACGATAGCGAAAGCCGAACCTACCGCCGGAACATACAAAGGCACCCCGGGGGGAAGCGTCATAGCCAAAAGCATGCCGGTAATGACCGCCGAACCATCCCCAACCGTGATCTCCTGTTTGGTCGCGCGCTGCCACAAAGCTTCTGCCACCACGGCGGAAACCACCGAGGTGATAAGGATTAGGAGCGCGTTGGTTCCGAACAACACTACTGCCCCCACGCAGGCAGGCAGGAGCGACATTACAACGCCGAACATTACTCCCTTTACCGTCCGAGGACTCTTTATATGGGGAGACGGCGTTATGATAAGTTTCTCTCCCATCCGTTACCCTCCGTCCTTCGATTCCGCCGGCTACTTTTTGGCAGCCAAAGCCCTGCGCCTGGCCGTGATTCTAGACTTGGCCAACTTAATGGACTGCACCAGGGGCCTCTTGGATGGACACTGGTAGGAGCATGCTCCGCACTCTATGCAATCCATTGCCCGGTACTTCTCGGCTTCTTCCAGGTAATCCCCGTCCGAACAGGCAGCGATCCAGAGCGGCAGAAGCCGCATGGGGCACGCCTCGACGCACCTACCGCACTTGATGCACGGCAGGACTTTTCGGGCTTTACCTGCCCTTTGTCTAGCACCACAAGACCCGACGTCCCCTTGACTATGGCGGAATTCAGATCCTTGATGGAAGTGCCCATCATCGGCCCTCCCATGACTATCTTCCCGACAGATCCCGAAAACCCGCCGGCCAGTTCAAGAAGGTGTGAAACCGGAGTTCCAATGAGCGCCCGGAAGTTCTGGGGGGTCTTTATCCCCTCTCCGGTGACGGTGACTATGCGCTCTACCAGCGGGAGCCCCTTCAACACAGCTTGTGCCATCGAGTACGCCGTGCCTACGTTTGAGACGATAACGCCGACATCCAGGGGCAATCCCGGAGGCGGCGGGACTTCCCGACCCAAGACGATCTCTATGAGCTGCTTCTCTCCACCCCGCGGGTAGCAAGATGGCACCACAGCCAGTTCGAGCTCGGCAAAAGGCTTTACGGCTTCCCGCATGGCCTCTATAGCCTCAGGCTTGTTGTCCTCTATGCAAACGATCCCCCGCCTTACTCCTGACGCCTTCATGAGGGCCCTGAACCCAAAGACCACATCATGGGGCTCCTCGACCATGATCCTGTCATCGGCGGTCAAGTAAGGCTCGCACTCGATACCGTTCAAAAGATAGGTATCTATGGGCTTAGCCGGTGGCGGCGTCAGTTTCACCGCTGTGGGAAACGCCGCGCCTCCCAACCCGACCAACCCGCACTCCCGGGCCAGAGCCACCAAGTCCTCCTTGGTGATGTCCTCCAGGGCGCTCGCTCTTGGCTTCACCGACTCGTCCAACTCGTTCAAACCGTCGGGCTCCAAAACGATGGCCTGGCACAACCTGCCCTGTACCGGGTGATAGCGTGCTTCAACCGCCTTCACCTTGCCGGACGTGGGAGCGTGTATGGCGGCGCTTACCGCGCCTTGGGGCGAAGCCACCATTTGCCCCCTCTTTACCAAATCGCCGGCCTTTACCAAGGCGCTTGCGGGAGCGCCTGTGTGCTGCGATAGAAAGAGCGTAAGCTCGTTGGGGAGGCCCGCGTCAACGATTTTCGCCGACGATGACAACTCCTTCTTGTCGGGGACCGCTACCCCGCCAAAACCGCGTTCAGGTTGACCAACGCACACCACCTCATCGCACTTTTTCAGGTGTTTGTTTCATACGGCACAACCCACATTTTAGCCTTTGGAGCAGCATTCCGTCAAACTGTTCGCCATTTTGAGCAATTGTGCGAAGGTAGTGGTTCCATTCACAAAGACTTGGGGTTTGGGAGTTAGGACTTCATGCGCCTGTTGGAGGGCTGAATGCCAAGATTGGCGCGGTATTTGGCGACGGTTCGGCGGGCTATCTTCACTCCGGACCGGGATAGTACTTCCGCGATGTCCTGGTCGGAGAGGGGTTTCTGAGGATCCTCGTGGAGCACCAACTCTTGAATCCGTTTCTTTACGGCGTACTGGGAGACATCTTCTTCTTGTGACCCTACCCTGGGACTGAAGAACATCTTACACGGAAACGTCCCGAACGGAGTCCCTATGTATTTGTTTGATACGGAACGACTGACAGTTGACTCATGGATAGAAAGCTCGGAAGCTATCTCTCTCATGGTGAGAGGGCACACCTGGTTATGGCCCTCGACGAAGAAACGTCTCTGATGAGCCACCATGGAGCTCACTACCCGCAGGACCGTGCTGCGCCTCTCCTCGATGCTGTTCATGAGGCTCCTGGCTCTGTGAAGGCGGTCTTGAAGGTAGGACCGGGCGTCAAGGTCTCCCGACTCGAGAAGTCTAATGTAGTAGGTATTACAACGGACAGATGGGACTGCCTTATCGTTGTAACGGACGCGGATCTGGTCCCCGTCTCGCTCCACCAACACATCCGGAACCACGTAAGCCGGTTTATCGACAGAAAACTGAGATCCGGGCTTTGGGTCCAGACTTAGCACGATCTCTCGCGCGCTCAACACGTCTTTGAGACGGACGCGCTCTTCGTTGGCGATCTTCTTGTACCGGCCGGCTCCGAGGTCCTCTAGGTGTCTCTCTATGACGGCCAAGGCCAATGGCCCTAACGCCTTGGCTTTGGCCTGGATCAAGAGGCATTCCTTGAGGCTTCTCGCCCCAACCCCGGGCGGATCCAGCGTGCGGACGATGTCCGCTACCCTGGACACCAATTGGACCGGAAGTCCGGATGACAAAGCGATCCCATCTTCGCCAAGAACCAGATATCCGTTGTCGTCTATGTTGCCGACAACGTACTCGGCGGCTTCATATTCCCTCTGAGTCAACGGGATCAGACCTAGTTGAGACAACAGGTGCCTTCTTAGGCTGACGCGGGTTTCGATGAACCTCTCGTATGCGGGGGAGTATCCCTCGTCTCTTGCGGGACGCGATGCCGTGTACGGCAGATCTTGGTACTGCGGGTAGTATTCATCATCGGCGCGTTCGGATAGATCCGGAAGTGTCTCATCCCGGCTCTCCTCTTGGACCTCAAGAAGCGGGTTATCTTCCGCTTGAGTTCTCAAGAACTCGGTCAACTCGAGGGCGTTCATTTGCAGAACCATAATGGCCTGGCGCAACTCGGGCGTAAGGCTAAGCCTCTGGCTCTGCACCAACTGCAAACCATAGCCGGGCTTCATCTTCTCCCCCTTCCTCAGATCTATTTCAACCCAACTTGTCTCTTGCCTCTTTCGCTACTTATTCCAGGCTGATTTTCTTGGTGGATATGTCGACCCTTTCCAGGTATATCCCGGTCTGGTATTCAAGCTTCTCCTTGAGAGCCCTCTGGACCGCCGCCATTACCTCGAAAACCTTGGATCCGTAGTTCTGATCCAGTTCCACGTCTATGATGGTCCCTTCACCCGTAGCCAGCACCATGACCTTGAGGACGCGTTTCACTCCCGGAATCTCCATGCAGATCCTCCCGGCGATCTGCATCACCACCGCATCGGCGATGTAGAAGTGACCGAAGTAGCTGTAGGTTGGCCTAACCACCGACCTTTCGGCGGCGACGAACCGTTGTTCTCTGGACCTGATGAACATCTGAAGCGGGTCCACCAAGTACCCCGAAAAGGTCTTCTTGACTTCAAAAGCAGGGGCAGGGATCACATGCTTCCCTTCCTGGCGTCTTTGCCACAATGCCCTGTCGATCTCGTCTCCGGAAGCTAAGTCCTTAATGTTGACGTACTCAAGCGGCCGCGGAAGCCCCAGTCGGGATGCTATCCTGTCGACCATGGTCATAGACGTACCCAAGACCAGGAGCCTGGAAGGAGACAACTCCGAAAGAGCGTCCCTAACCTCAAGGACATGACCGGGCGACGAGAAAATCGCCCTCCGAATAGCCGCGGTCTTTGTGTCTTCCCTCTTGGCGGACCTTCCGGCCAAGATCCTGGATCCGGCTATGAGGAGACCGTCATCGATTAGAGCATCACAGCCCCATTCCTGGGCGACGGCCATGGCCCTGTGCGACTTGCCCGTTCCGCTGGGACCCACAAGGGCGATGACCTCTATCCCATCCAAAGAGCCGTCCTTGCTTACTTCCTTCCCCTGAAAAACCACGAACGTGCTCCCTTCTTGGCTTTGTCTTCTCCCCCTGTGCCGGCCTTGTTCGCATCAGCTGACGGAGCTTGGGTTTCTTCCTTGACAAAGCTTTTGACCAACCCCAAAGCCTTCTGTTCTTCCTCGCTTCGAGAAGCCTTCTGTGCGGTCTGGATAAGTTCGGGCCAGACCGACCTCGCGATAAATCCCCCGTTGGCCAGCGCGAAGTTGGGATCGTGCTTCATTGACAGGACCCAACTTTGCACGCCCTCTTTGCCCTTACCTTGGGCTAGGAGCGTCGCGCCCCGAAGAAGCTCGGCGGCGGACTGAACGTAACGTTTGTCTTGGACATCGCCCGTTTCACCAAGTCTCTTACTGAGGTGCTCAATGATCTGCAGCGACTGAGGGTAATCTCCTTTTCGGAAAAACAACTCGCCCAGAGCCAAATCCGGTTCGACCGACCCCGGTTCGATCCTCTTAACCTGAAGCCAGTGGGAAATCGCCATATCGTAGTCACCGTCCATGACCGCCAGCGTTGCCAAATTGCGATGGGCCATGACGTATCCGGGATCTTGTGTTATGCACTTTTGCCACAACTCGATGGCTTCTTCTTTTTCGCCTTTCTGAAAGTGAGCTAATCCCAAGTTATACATAGCCCCGATTTCGTCGGGACTCAGTTCCAGCGCTTTTTGCCAACTCGCCATGGCTTCGTCGATGTTGCCCGCGGAGATCTGTGCCTCGCCTAAAGTGGTGAGGGTTGACGCGTTCTCGGGCTCCAAATCCGAGGCTTTCCTCAAATAGGCCACTGCTTTGTCCATATGTTTTAGGCCCAGGTTGCACAGCCCAAGGTTGTAGAAAAGCCCGGGGTTTTGCGAACCCAGTTTTTCGGCTCTTGAGAGATACTCCGAAGCCTTCTCGTAGTCTCTCTTGTCGGTAAACGCGGCGCCTAGATTATGAAGGGCCTGAAGGTTTGCCGGGTCAACTTCCAGCGCCTTGGTCCATTCGCTTACAGCGTCGTCGGGCCGTCTGGCGGCGATGTACAACTCGCCCAGCTGCATCCTGGCCAGAACATTATTGGGGGTAAGTTCTCGCGCTTTCTCCGTCTCTAGGAGCGCACGCGGCAGATCGCCTTTCAAAGCGTAGACCTTCCCCAAGAAATAGTGGGCGGGCCCGTGCTTCTCGTCTAGTTGGACCGTCTTTTCCAAGTATTCCAAAGCCTTCTCGATGTCGCCCTGGTCCGCGCTCAGGATACCGTAGTAATAGTGGGCATCTACGTTTCCATTATCCGCCTCGATAACGTGAGAGAGCTCTTCTGATGCCCTATCCGCCCTACCCAGCTTCATGTAGGACAAAGCGAGTTGGAGCCGGGCGCCCATGTCTTTGGGCCTGGCTTTAACCTCTCTCTCAAGGTTCTTCACTATCTCTCGGAGGGACTTCTCATCCATCGCCACTTCGAGACCCCCACTCAACCCTGATTTGACACAACACTAGATTTCGCCTACTAGATGTATAATACCTCCCGAAAACCCCGTTCTCCATACGCCTATCCCTTGACTTGGGATTAATCCTACTATAATAATAGGATTAGAAACGATAAGGAAGAAGGGAGGCGGCCAGATGCCATTTAGGCTTTCCACGCGCGGACACTACGCTGTCCTCCTGATGCACGAGTTGGCTAGAGCGGGGGACTCGGTTTGTTCCCTGACAGACATCGCCAAAGCTCAGAAGGTATCGCCGGGCTACCTCGAGCAAATCGTGAGACCCCTTAGAGACGCGGGCCTGGTCGAAAGCAGACGCGGTTTCGGCGGGGGATACACCCTGGCTGTACCGGCGAGCCGGATTACGGTAGGGAATATAGTGCGGTCTGTCGAGGGACCGGTAATACCCGTGAAGTGTGCCGGCGCGGAAGAAGTGCCGGATAATTGCCCAGACAACTGCCAGGCGCGATGGGTCTGGCAAAAAGTCGGAGAAGCCATTGATTCTGTTCTCGATTCGGTCACCCTGGAAGACCTTCTCCGCGAAGAAAACCGTTAGCACAACCTGTTGTGACCGTAAGGAGGTTCGGGCAACATGCCTTCAGAAAAGAGTACCGGGATTCGCTGGGTTTATTTGGACTACTCAGCCACCACTCCCGTGAGCGGAAGTGATGACTGCCATGATGCCGTACTTCGCGGGCCATTTCGGCAACGCGTCGAGCGTTCACCGCTGGGGCCGGGAAGCAAGGGCAGGGTTGGAGGACGCCAGAGGCAAAGTCGCAGACCTCATCGGCGCGTCTCCTCAGGAGATCATTTTCACCTCCGGAGGAACGGAAGGCGACAACCTGGCCATAAGAGGCACTGCTTGGAACAAGCGACCTGGCAAATCACCGCAATCACGTCGTCCATAGAACACCACGCGGTGCTTCACACTTGGCAAAACCTTGAAAAGAAGGCTTCGCCGTCACCTGTTTGCCGGTGGACAATGCGCTACGGTTGACCCGTCTCAGGTGGAAAAAGCCATAACAGACCGAACCACGCTGATCACCGTGATGCACGGCCAGAACGAAGTGGGCACCATAGAACCCATCAAAGAGATAGGCGCGATTGCCAAAGAACACGGAGTGACCTTCCACGTTGACGCCGTCCAGAGCGCCGGCAAAGTGCCCCTCGATGTTACGGACATGAACGTGGACTTACTGACATTGTCCAGTCACAAGATGTACGGGCCCAAGGGGGTAGGCGCCCTCTACGTGCGTAAGGGTACGCGACTCAATCCGCTTGCCACGGGCGGAAGCCATGAGCACGGTTTGCGCGCGGGGACAGAAAACGTCCCGGGCATCGTCGGTTTCGGGGAAGCATGCCGCCTCGCCAAAGAGGAGTTGCCGGCCGAGTCACAAAGACTTACGGTGCTCCGAGATCGCTTGATCCAAGGGCTTCTCACCAAAGTTCCGGACACGGTCTTGAACGGCCATCCCACCATAAGGCTCCCCCACCACGTGAACGTGAGTTTCAAATTCATAGAAGGGGAGTCCATCCTTTTGAACCTCGACCTCTTGGGGGTGGGGGCGTCGTCGGGGTCGGCGTGTACGTCGGGCTCACTGGAGCCATCCCACGTTCTCTTGGCGATGGGCCTCACTCACGAATTGGCCCACGGATCCCTCAGAATGACGCTGGGATTGTCAACCACGGAGGAAGACGTAGATTACGTCCTTTCCGTATTGCCCCCGATCGTATCAAAGCTTAGAGACATGTCGGTGTTCCGCTAGAGACGACGACACTTACGGTTTTCCAGAAAGGCGTGGGTTGAAATGTATAACGACAAGGTCATGGACCACTTCACGAACCCCAGGAATGTGGGAGAGATCCAGGAGGCCGACGGAGCGGGACAAGTGGGAAACCCGGTTTGCGGCGATGTCATGCGTATCACCATCAAGGTCCAAGACGGGCGCATCGCCGATATCAAGTTCCGCACCTTTGGATGCGGCGCGGCCATAGCGACCAGTTCCATGGTAACCGAACTGGTGAAGGGCATGACCTTGGATGACGCTCTGAAGGTCTCCAACAAGGCCGTCGCGGAAGCTTTGGGAGGCCTGCCGACCCCGAAAATGCACTGCTCCAATCTGGCAGCCGACGCGCTCCATAAGGCTATCGAGGATTATCGAGCCAAGCATCCCGAAGCGTAAGAGCGTGAAGAAAGCCGGCCCGAATCCATTGAAGAGGCTTAGGCCATCTAGTGCCTGAGCCTCTTTTTTCCGCTCACCCGCCTAACGTCGTCCCCACAACCGTCGGCGCTTCCGATAATGTATATGTTGTCGAAACACGTTGGAAGGGAACAAATCCGGAGGAATATCGTCTTATTGCACGAAAACAGTTCCAGTTTGCCAAAGAATGGACCGGGGTGACGACCTTGAAAACCATCGTATCACATCCACACACCATCCTAACGCCCAAGAAAAAATTCGCCCTGTTCCTATGCGTGGCTCTACTTGTGTCTTCGCTACCTTCCGTGGCGGGGGCCGAAAATACGGGGAGCCTTGTTCCGTCCGATTTCCAGGGATTCTCTGCCATAGCCCAAGGTGACGTCTGCAACGTACGGACGGGCCCCGATACGTCTTATTCTTGGATGGGACAAGTCCTTCAGGGCCAACGCGTCCAGATACTGGGTTCTCAAAACGGTTGGTACAAGATAAAGCATGATTCGCGGGAAGGCTTCATAGCCGGTTGGCTTGTTGACGTGGAACTATCGTCGAAAGGCGTTTCCGCCAGGATCACAAAGAGCGATGTAAACGTTCGCCAGGGACCGGGCACTACATATCCCGTGAAGTTCATGGTACAGTCCGGCACCCTCCTACCCGCCGAAGCTAAGCGGGGGGAATGGGTCAGAGTGACCTTGGGCGAAGGCGACTGTGGTTGGATCAGAGAAGACCTTCTCGCCCTAGAATACAGAAAGCCCGTGGACACAGAAGCGTCCGGCCTTCTGGTTTCGCCGTCCGGAAGCTCTCTCAAAGTGACACACAGCGCTATGGTGGGTTCGAACACTCTCGCCACACTTCGCCAGGGAGAATCAGCGAAACTGGTGGGATGCAGGGGCGCCTATATCGCGGTGGTCACCTCCCGAGGCGTGGGAGTTGGGTATACGGGCCTTCCGTAAAGTAACGCATCAGCATCTGATGTCCGCTGCTGGAGTCTCGGCGTCTTCGTGGAGTTTGGGCAAGTATTCCACGGTGACTGTTACGGCGACAGATGTGAACTTCAGAGGAGGCCCCGGCACAACCTACCAAGTCCTCGGTATGCTGCAAAAGGCGACGTCCTGGGGCTTATCGAACGCCAAGGCAGCTGGCTTCGGGCCGTATCGCCGAGGAGTGACAGGGTGGGTAGCAGACTACCTTTAAGCGCCTTTGATTGTAAACCTCCTCGGGCTTCACCGTTACTTTGGACGCATCCGGAAGAGCTACTAGAACAGTGACCGTAACAGGCAGTTTCGCCTCGGCTGTAGTGCTTCCGGAAATGACGGCAAATCACTGGTAGTCAGCACGTCCGCTTTTTCGGTACTGAGACCCGTCTGCCCATCAACGCGTACGAGTTTGAAAGCGTAGAAGTGAAGTCCAGTGACATCACCGTGTCTCTCGTGGGCAAACCCAATTACGTGTCAAGTCCAACGCTCCGGCAAGGTGGTAGTGGAGTTGGTGCCCGACTGGCGATCACCCCGGAATATCGGTGAAGCATCCGGGCACAGCAGACGCCGAGGTGGTGACCTTTTCTACGCTGGGCTACGCCTGGCCCGAAGTCGCCAGAAACGGCGGCACCATAGACGTGTTCGTTCCCGGGGCCATCTATAACGGCGGCCAAGCGAACGCTAAAGGAGACTTGGTGGAGCTCCTGGGAGTGGGTGTTCGGGACGGAGGGGGACCAACGTTACTCTGAAAACGCCGGAGAACGCTCCCTACGTTCTCACACGTACGCCATCCGCGCGCTCACTGCAAATTCTCAGACCCGGGCTTCGGGAGCAGAGCTGATAATCGTCGACCCGGGACATGAGTGCGACGACCCGGGCGCGGTCGGGCCTACCGGGCTTTGGGAACGGAACGTGAACTGGGAAATCGCGAGAAGGCTCGCGGATCTCCTGAGGAAGCAGGGAGCGGTGGTCCGCTTGACTAGAGACGACCTAAACGCTGCCTCCCCCGCCCCTATGGACTGGGTCCCGGGTCTTGACGAATACTCTGGCTCACTGGCAAAACGTTCTGCCTGGTCCAAAGACGCGGACCTATTCATATCCATTCACAACGACTCGGTCTTGGACCGGAACGCCAGGGGAACGACCTCCTATGTCTGCGACAGAACCCTCAACGCCAAGGAATCCCGAAGGCTTGCCAATCTGGTACAAAACTATCTCTGCCCTGCCCTCGGAACCGTAAACCGGGGAGTGAGGGACTCTGACCTGTTTGTCGTCAGGGAGACTCTGTGCCCCTCGGTCCTGGTAGAAGTCATGTACATCTCAAATTACTCGGAAGAAGCCTATCTCCGCAGCCCGAACACGTGGCAACTGGCCGCTTCCGGACTGTACCGGGCGATCGAGCGGTACTTCAACCCCTCGGGCACGTCAATGGGGATTTGAGGCCGGAGCGATGGGGAACATTTCGTCCATCCTGACGAACGTGTAGCCTTGTTCCCTTAGAGTGTCGATGATGACCGGGAGAGCCTGGACGGACCCCGACAGGTCCTCTCCCGGTCCCCCAGAGGAATGCTGAAGGATAACTGCTCCCGGACTCATCATCTCCATCACCTTAGCGACTACCATATCTTTGGGCAGTCCTCGCCAATCCAGAGAGTCCACCGACCACATGGCGATCCTGTATCCAAGCGTAGATGCCTCTTCGACCAGATTGGGAGAAATCGCCCCGTAAGGCGGACGGAAGAGCCCCGACCCTGAGGCTCCGATCTTAGCCAACGCCTGTTCCGTGGATGCCAACTCCCTTTGGAGAGGCGGTCCCGTCGCCTTCATGATCTCCGGGTGTGAGTAAGTATGGTTTCCTACGAGGTGGCCTTCCTGGATGATCCTTTGGGCTACGTCAGGGTACTCTTCCACCCTGTTTCCTATGAGGAAGAATGTGGCCTTCACCCCTTTGTCCCGGAGGACGTCCAGGACCTGGGGTGTATACTGTCTATCCGGTCCGTCGTCGAAGGTTAAGGCCACATTCTTGGAATCGGCCGGGCCCAGACGGAGGACAAGGCTGGGGTAGAGCCTTACAAGGTCTATTTCGCCTATCGGCCGGTTGTCTCGCTCGGTTCCGCCCCTTAGGCGGACCCGCTCCAGCGCCCTCCGCTCCTGCACCGTAGGATTTGTGAAATATGCGAAAGCGGCGACAAAAGACACCAACACGATACCCGCCAGCAACTTCTCGCCCTTCTGCCTCATTAGAACACCCCCGGCAATAGTTTGCTCCGAGGGTGCCTTTCGTAACTCGTATCCTAGATAGCCACCGCGAAGTGCCGGTCTAGAAAGATGTTACTCCGGTAAACGTGAAATCTTTGATCTTCACGGCGGGAAGCACAGAACTGAAGGTGCTCCACCAGTCCCTAGTCAATCTTGACGAATTGGATACAGACTCGACGCGTCCAAAGGCCTCCACCATGGACTCTGTAAAACGTAAGTTCTTTACCCTGGCCGAAAGGCGACCGTCCTCAATGAGGAAAGTGCCGTCCCTGGTCGTACCCGTCGCTACCACGCGGGTTGGGTCAGGACAGTGGGTATAGTGGAACCTGGTTACCAGCAAGCCCTTCTTAGTGGACGCGATCATATCCTTAAGGGTCCCTTCTCCTTCCGCCAAAAACATGTTGCCGGGAATTGGTCCCCAGCGGCCTCCAAACTGCCCACCGGCGTGCCCGGTACTCTGCACCCCGTCCTTTAGCGCCGTGTTGACGTCGTACACCACGCCGGCAGCCACTCCTTTATCTATGAGAACGACCTTTCTCTTGGGCATACCCTCCGAATCAAAGGGGATGGCCAAACCCCGCGTGTCCAGTCCGTCGTCCCAAATGGTGATGTTGTCCCCCATTACTTTTTGACCCATTTGGCTCGCCATGAAACTCCGGCCCTGCTGCTTGGCTTCCGCGCCAAATGAGTACATGCCAAGGAACCTGATTAGGTCCGCCAACGCGTATTCCAGGAAGATGGTATCGTACCGACCGGGAGGCAAGTCCTTGGCATCAGGGTATAGGGTCGCCTTGTCGATAGCTTCCGATGCGACGTCCTGGAAGTCTATTTCCCTTACATCTCTTGTGAGACGGTCGGCGTATCCCGTGTTCGAGCCCGATTGGACTATGGTCCGGAAAAAGGCCTAGGTCCATAGGTGGTACGCACGAACCCCTGTTGTGCTGGCTACGGCCTTTTCTTGAGTCTTGGTCGAAAAACTGCCCGCGGCTTGAAGGCCCTTGGACTCTGCCATGGATATTACTACGCCGCATGCGTCGGCCCGGTCTCCAGGCTTCTGGGAAGAGGTGGCAGGCACATATGAAGGAACCTCCGATAGCTGCCGGGGCTTAGGCAATCCCGGGAAATCGCTGTCCTCCCTTGCCACCTCCGCGTTTTCCAACGCCGACATAACTGCCAAACGCAGCGACCCGTCATCAAGAAGGTTAGCTTGAGATACCCCGATCTTTCCCTTCTTTACCGCTCTCAGGGTTATGACGTGGTCCTGGCGCCTAAGATTCTGATGAATGTGGTTCTCGTAGAACCGGGTAAGGTTAAGGTCCTCGACCGAGAGAGAAGCTTCCAGCTCAAAGCCCTTGGCGAAGGAAATCGCCTTTTCCAGGACCTTCAGCGCATCGTCTTTTCCTATCACCTATCCCACACCTACCCTTACTTTCCTAAAGCGGGCGGGAGCGGCACCGTGTCCGACGTGGATAACCTGGACCGGCTCGCCCTTTGCGCAACCCGGAGTCCCCCAGACGTGCCACTCTCCCTCACCTTTGCCCGAAACCGCGTCGCACGAGCCCCAGAACTCAGGCGTAATCCCAGTGTGTGCCGAGTTCTTGAGCATCCGGCCCAACGAACCGTCCTTTATCTCGTAGGCGATTTCCTGCCCGAAATGGAAGTTCCACCGCTTGTCATCTAGGCTCCAGCTCTTAGGTGTGTCGACGAACACTCCCTCTTTCGTGTCCTTGATGATCTCCTTTCGCGTCCAATCGCCCTTCTCCAAGTTGATATTGGTCATGCGCACCATCGGGATGTTTTGCCATCCCACTGCCCGCATGGTGCCGTTGGACTCCTGACCAAGCCTTGGAGCCAGCTCCCGGGACGTCAGGTAGTCCACGAAGACTCCGTTTGTCACCAAGTCCGTGCGCTGGGCCTGGACACCTTCGTCGTCGAAGGCGAAGCTGCCTAATCCGCCGGGAACAGTGGCGTCGGCCACCAGGTTTACGCACTCTGACCCGTAGCGATAGCTGCCTTTTTTGTCTAGGGTCAGGAATGAGGTGCCCGCGAAGGTCGCTTCCTGACCCAACACCCTGTCCAGTTCCACCGGGTGCCCGCAAGACTCGTGGATCTGTAGGGCTACCATGGAGCCGCCCATGACCAGATCGGTCACGCCTTTGGGACACGTAGGCGCATCTAGAAGCGAGACCGCTTCTTCCCCGAGGGTTTCCGCTTTCTTTACAAGATCGAGACTCTCGACAAACTCATACCCTGCGTCTTGATAGTCTGAAAAGGAACGGGACTGTACATCTCCCGCTCCCTTGGCCATAACCGTCACTGAAGCGCCGGTGTGAATTGACGTCTGTTCTATTTGCCTTCCGTCAGTTGACATGAACTGCTTTTCCTCTTTGTAACTCATCAAAGACGCACCTGCTCGAGCTACCCCCGGTATCTTCTTTGCCCTGTCCACCACCTCGGTTAAGAGACGGACCTTGTCCTCGGTCTTAACCTGCAAGGGGTCTTTCTTGTGGGGGGTCTGCCTCTTTACCCGAATGGGCGGCAAAGGGGACAGGGAGACACCGTCCCCTCGCTTGTGCCTTGAGGATGCCGAGGCGATCTTGACGGCCTCATCGGCGACTCGCTCTATGCTGCGAGGGTCTAGATACGGAGTCGCGGCGAACCCCCACGCTCCGTCTACCAGCACACGCAAGCCCAACCCGGTGCTCTTCGAATGAGTGGCCTTAGGGGCTCCGTCGGTGGACACGGTGACCGGCGCTTCCGTAGTAGTGACATAGCGGACGTCCGCATACTCGGCTCCTAGCTTCTGAGCAAGTCCCAATGCCCTATCGAGTTCTATGATCAAGTTTCCACCGCCTCCCAAAGGGACAACTTAGAGATCAAATCGCCCATCTATCTGGGCAGAGAACTTCAAATTGTCCGGACAGATGGGCGAAACCGCAAAGATGAGCTCCTAAAACTCTAGCGGACTCTCACAGAGAGCCACCGTAAGCTTCACGCACTCCTCGACGTCGTCAAGATCGACCATTTCGCAAGGACTGTGGATGTAGCGGCACGGGATGGAAATCACGCCCGCGGGGATCCCCGCCTTGGTCATCTGGATAGCGCCCGAATCGGTGCCTCCCGCCTCTAGTACCTCCATCTGGTACTTAATGCCCTTATCCTCGGCCACCTTCACCATGTAATCGCGTAGAGCGGGTGTGCAAATCAGGCTGGAGTCCTTGACCTTTATGGCAGCGCCGCCTCCCAGAGAGACGTCCATGGTAATGCCCTTGGGAGTATCGCCGGTCCTGGTAACGTCTAGAGCGATGCCGACGTCAGGTGTGATCCCGAAGGCAGCCACCCTAGCGCCCCGAAGTCCCACTTCCTCTTGTGTCGTGAACACGGCGTAGATGTCGTGAGTTGGCTTTTGGAGCCGCTTTAGGGCCTCGATGATCACGGCGCAGGCCGCCCTGTCGTCAAGGGCTTTGGCCACAAATCTAGAGCCCAAACTTATAGCCGGCTGGAAAAACGCGGCGCTGTCTCCCACCTTGACCTTGGCGGTCGCCTCTTCCTTGTTTCTCGCGCCGATGTCCACAAAGAGTTTCTCCGTCTTCATCTCCTTGGGATCATCCACTCTCTCGGAACCGATCACTCCGAAGGTCCCGTTCTCAAAGTACACCCTCTGCCCCAGTGAGATGAAAGGGTTGACCCCGCCTATGTTCCCGTAACGCACGAAACCATCCTTGTCAACATGGGTAACCATGAGCCCGATTTCGTCCATATGCCCGGCCAGAAGGACTTTCTTCCCGCCGGTGCCCTTCTTCAAACAGATCAGGTTTCCCAGAGCGTCAACTCTAATTTCGTCCACAAACGGTTCGATCTCTTTCCGTATCACTTCTCTAGCTGGGCCTTCGGAGCCTGACGGTCCAAAGGCCTCGGTAAGTCTTGTCAAGAGGGTCTTCACGGCCTAAAACCTCCTTCAACGCTCTTCACAAAGGATATTACGAGCCTTCTCGCAGCATCAAAATCCGCCATGGACATGAGAGCGAACGGTGAGTGTATGTAACGGCATGGGACAGAAATGGCTGCCACGGGACACCCCGCCCTGGCCTGGTGGATCGCCATGGCGTCGTTTCCGCCGGAAGTAGCCTCTCTGTACTGAATCAAGATAGCGTTCTCTTTGGCGAGCTTTTGGAGCTGGTCTAGCATCCCTTTGTGGACTATCGTGCCGCGGTCCATGACCGACAGGACCGCTCCTTTCCCGATTTGCGTGGCATACCCTTCGGGATCGGTTCCGGGAATATCGGCACAGACGGTGCCCTCCAGAGCTATACCCATGTCTGGGTTTACCCTATAGGCCGCCACTTTGGCGCCTCTTATCCCAAGCTCCTCTTGCGTGGAGAAAACGGCGTACAACTGCACGTCTTCCCAGTTCTCTTTGAGAAGTTCCAGTAGCAGGGCGCACCCCGCCCGGTCATCTAGGGCCTTGGCTTTGACGATTCCCGGCCAAAGTTCCTCATACTCTGTGTCGAAGATCGCGTAGTCGCCGAGTTTCACCTTGCGCTCGGCCTCTTCTTTGGACTTGGCCCCGATGTCGATGGTGAGTTGGTCGATAGGGATAACGGAGTCCCGCTCCCGACGTTCCTGCAAGTGGATGGCCTTCGCGCCGATCACGCCGGGGATCCTGTCTTTGCCCACCAGGACCCTCTTGGAGGGCAGTACGGCGGCAGGGACACCGATGCTCTGGAACCTTAGGAACCCGCTCTTCTCGATGTGCACGATCACAAGTCCGACCTCATCCATATGAGCGTCCACCAATACCCTAGGGCCCTTCTCTCCCTTACGGGCAATGACGTTACCGAGCATGTCGGTCTCGTAAGATACGCCGAGGCAATCGAGTTCGCCCATTATGGCCTTTCTGACCTCATCCTCGTTTCCCGAGACCCCGGCTAAGGAGGTAAGCTCCCTCAGTTCCATTTTGTCAACTCCTTCACGAAAGCCTCGTCGCAGTTGGCGATGAACTTGGCCAGGAGCCGGCCTGCTTTCTCCACGTCTCCCACAGACAAGGTCTCGACCGAAGTGTGCATGTACCGGAGCGGGATAGATATCAGCCCGGTAGCTACGCCTTCGCCGGCCATCTGCATGGCCCAGGCGTCGGTGCCGGTTGGACCCGGCGCTACCTCGGTTTGGATGGAGATGCCTAACTCATCGGCTGCCTTCTTCAAGCCAAGAAACACCTTGGGATGGATGTTGCCGCCCGTAGCTATAGCGGGACCCTTACCCAACTGGGCTGTCCTCCATTCGGGTACTCCCGGGGTCTCAGCGTGGCATACGTCAATAGCGATGCCGATTTGGGGCTCGATCCCGTATGTAGATACAGCCGCGCCCCGCATGCCCACTTCTTCCTGGGTGGTGGCGACTCCGTAGACATCGCATTGGACCTTATACTTCTGGAGTTCTTCCAGACAGACCAGGATCACTCCGACTCCGGCCCTGTCGTCCATTGACTTGCCCGACAGGACATCGCCCATAAGCTCGGTTACTTGGCGCTTGTAGGTAACCACGTCTCCCACTCTGACCAGCTTCCTGACCTCTTCCTCCGGCAGTCCGAGGTCGATAAACAGATCATCCATCTTTTGCGCCTTCATGGCGTTCTCGGGAGCTATCAAATGCGGAGGCTTTACGCCGACAAGACCGGCTAGAGGGCGTCTTCCGTACACAATGACTTCGTGCCCGGGAAGCACTCTCGGGTCCACTCCGATCCCGGTAAACCGGAGAAACCCTTTTTCCTCGATCTTCTTCACCAAAAGGCCGATCTCGTCCATATGTCCGGCCAGCATTACCTTGGGCCGGGGTTCTTCCCCGTCACCTTTCCTGTAGCCTATTAGGTTATGCAAGGCGTCTTTCCGGACCTCATGGACGAGCCCCGTCATCGCCTCCTCCATGACAGAAGCAGCGTTTTGGAACTCGTGTCCTGAAACGCCGTAGGCCATGGATGCCTTCTTCAAGAACTCTTTTAGGTTGAAACTCAGATTCGACACCTCCTGTACCCATAACCATCCTTATGGACGGATAAGGGTATTCTTTGATGCGACTGGGAAATCCTGCCCTTCGCTTACCCGGCGAGGACGACCGGACACCCTGTCTCTTCGGTGAAGCGCTTGTGGCTTACCCCCTCCAGATCCCTGCCCCAGACGTCAAACGCCCGCCGGGGCAAGGTAACGGTAGTCACATCGTTTCGGTCCTTGGTCGCGTTCCTGTACGCAGCCATGAAGTCCCGAACCGTAAGTAGCCCTCCGGCCTGAATGTTTCCCCCGAAGTACCTGCTTCTGACAGATATCACTCGCGCTTCAAGACCTCTCTCTTCCAACGCTGCGGAGATCAAGGGCCTAGCCAAGGATGAGGTCAGAATCAGAGGCGGAGTCTTTCGCCCGAAGCCTGCCCTTAGGACCCACTCGGAAAAGCCCCGGGAATCTAGGTCTTCGTAGACTACGAACCCCGGCGAGGTTCTTCTTGGCTTTGCCAGGGCCACTTCAATCTGGCCGCCATCCCTAAGCAACGTGATTTTCGGGTTCTCTCGTTCTCTTGCGAGTTCGAAGGCGTCTTTCCTAGACACTGCCTGTATGCCCGCAACCCTTGTTATGACATCTCCCGGAAGCATGCCGGCAGATTTGGCCGGAGTGTTCTCCATCACCGCCTCAACCCTGGCGCAGAGGTCTTTCAGCATAGGCGGCTCGAACAATACGGGAATCCCAAGCTCTTCGCCCATCCGAAGCGCAAAGCGCCTGGATTCGGGCCAAGTAGAGGGCGGCATCTCCTTGGAGAGCGGATGGGCGGCGGAGAAGCCCGGAGCGAGAAGCCGGATCGAGTTGGCGCCCGAGTCTTTGAGGAAGCGGCATGTATCCCCGATATCCTCCCAACCGGTAATAAACGGGAGGGCAACGATGCTTCCCTCAAACTTGATGACTCCGTTAAGCGCGTTAACGTTACGGAGAGTGGTGGAAGGTTCAGGGTCCCCCATCACCTCCAGGCGCTTTCCGACAGTGTTGAGTGACAGGACCAGTTCCACTCCAAGGGATGCGAGCCGGCGGGATTTCTCCGGATGTAGGAGCGACCCGTTAGTGGTCACCCGGATAGGTTTGTGAGGATAGGCATCTCTCACTTTTTCGACTATGGCGAGGAAATCCGGGTGCGTAAGGGGCTCGCCTTCGTTGATCCTTGTAACCGATTCGCCTATGACGATGGCTCCCGGCGCGCCTTGAAGCCACGGAATCGTCTCCTCGATATCCTCCAACTTCCTAGGGCCTATGGAAAAGACCTCGCAAGACTTGGGGTTGTAGCGATTGGAGCAGAACACGCATCCCATGTTGCAGACGGACGTAATAGGTAGAACCCCTTCCTTTAAGGCATGATACAAAAGAGCCTCCATGGAGGGCTTATCGTGAGGATCGCGACCCGAAGACATCAATTACCCACCTTTCGCAGCCCAGGACGTAAGCGGTAGATCTGATTCGGCGTTTAGGCACGGACCGTCCACTCTCCCGGCCAAAAGCCGGTAGAAGGCAGCGGATGCTATCATCGCGCCGTTGTCTGTGCAAAGCTCTCTGGGAGGTATGAACAGGGGCACGCCTAAGCGGTTCCCGAGCTCTGTCGCCTCCTTGCGAAGGAGGCTGTTGGAGGCAACTCCTCCACACACCGCGAAGGCATTTGCTCCTGTCTCCCTCAGTAGCTCGGGCACATGGTAAAGAAGCTCCCTGACCACCGCACCGCGAAAGCTCGCCGCCAAGTGCGGGACACATTCTTCACGCTTCTCACAAGCCTCAAAGCCCTGTAAGGCCCTGGTCTTCAAGCCACTGAAGCTGTAATCAAACTTCGAGCCGCTCATCTTGGGATGTGGAAAGCGGAAAGCATGGGGGTCTCCCGTCTCGGCGATTCTGTCCAAATGGGGTCCGCCCGGAAAAGGCAATCCCAACTCCCTGGCAACTTTGTCAAACACCTCGCCCGCAGCGTCATCTCTGGTCTCTCCCAGAATCTCAAATGCCCCCGGTTCCCTAAGAAGGATAAGGTCCGAGTGACCGCCGGAAACCACCAGGTTTAGGACCGGGAACTGGGGAAGGTCTGGACGCAGGAAGTTCGCCATGATATGCCCTTCCAGGTGCTGGACGCCCAAGACAGGTATACCGAGACCCAAGGCCAAGCTCTTGGAGAAGGACACTCCGACAAGAAGAGACCCCAGGAGCCCCGGTCCGCTTGTGACCGCTACGCACCCAATGTCTTTGAGAGATGCTCCGGCTTGGTCCAAAGCTTCCCAAAGGGCGGTCGGCATCGTCTCCAGGTGCCTTCTGGACGCTATCTCAGGGACGACTCCGCCGTACTTGGCATGGAGGTCTACCTGGGATGATACCACGTTTGAAAGCACCGTTCTCCCGTCTTGGACTATTGCCACCGAGGTGTCGTCGCAGGAAGTATCGACCCCTAAGATCAACAATCGCCCTCGCCACCCGTCTATTTGTTCTCTTCCGCAAAGACCTACAAGAGAATATACTTTTCCTCAGGATAGGCGCTATTCCTTCCGAGATGGACCGCCCGGCGCCTTTTGGACAAGAGGAGGGACTCCCATGCACTTCGCTGACAAGCTCCTAAGGCGTATCTCTCACCTGAGATCCCATCTCGTGGTCGGCATCGACCCTGACCCTCATCGCCTCTTTGGGCCCAACTCTCTGCTAAGAAGAGCGTTTCCGGGCCAAGACAAAGCTTACCTCCTTGAGAGATTTTGCGCCATGGCCCTAGACGCGTCCACCGAGACAGCATGCGCGGTTAAGCCTCAAGCGGCGTTTTTCGAAAGCATGGGGATCGTCGGATGGACCGTCCTTCAATCGCTGGTAAGAGAAGCCCGTGCCCGAGACATCCCGGTTATCCTGGACGCGAAGCGCGGAGACATCGGAAATACCGCTTCTGCTTACGCTGAAGCTTACCTCGGACCGAACGCTCCGCTCCAAGTGGACGCTTTGACAGTCAACCCCTATCTGGGGCCGGATACTCTGGAACCTTTCATCCAGGCAGCCGGTTCTTCCGGCGCCGGGCTGTTCGTCTTGGTCAAGACCTCAAACCCCGGGTCCGGCGCTTTCCAGAACACTCTCCTTTCCGACGGCAGAACGCTCTATGCTAAGGTGGCGGAAGCGGTGGACCAAGCCGGCGCACAGAACCTAGGCGAATGCGGATACTCCAACATCGGAGCCGTGTGCGGCGCCACATACCCGCGGGAGCTGGGGTTACTCAGAAAGCTCATGCCGCGTTCAATCTTCTTGGTGCCGGGGTACGGAGCGCAAGGCGGAACCGCCGAAAGCGTCGTTGAAGCCTTCAACCCAGGCGGCACCGGCGCAATAGTGTCGGCCTCTCGAAGCATAATCTTCGCGTACGAGAAGAAAGGCCTAGAACCCGATCCGAACGGCATGAGTCGAGCGGTGCTCTCGGCGGCGGAAGATGCGAGGGACGACATAGAAAAAGCCGTGGCCCTTAGATCCTAACTCAGACCATCCATCTGAGGCGTTCTTCTTTGGGCTTAGTAGGGCCCAGGGAATCCTTCCACATGATGATGGCGTCTTCGTTGGTGTCGCTATAGTACCCTTTGCGGATCCCTCGGTCCACGAAGCCCAACTCCCGGTAGAGAGTCTGAGCCGAATAGTTGGACACCCTCACTTCCAAGGTCATCCGTGTCCCGCCGTAAGTCTTGGCCTCTTCGAACATAGCCTTTAGGAGCCTACGGCCTATGCCCTTTCGCCGGAAGTCGGGGTGGACCGCGATATTGGTGATGTGAGCTTCATCGAGGATCACCCACATCCCCACGTAGCCTACTATTTCGCCGTTGCACCTTGCCACGTAGTAGTGGGCGTAGGCGTTGTCGGTGAGTTCAGACTGAAAAGCCCGCCTGGACCAAGGCGTCGGGTAGGACAAGGCCTCGATCTCCAGCACACGATCGATATCGGACACACGCATCTGTTCAATACTTATGTCAAGGAGATCATTCATTGCCCTTCACCCGCGCTTTCTATCCGGCCGGTCATGCTTTGGCCCCGGATAAGACTTCGGCCTGGGACTTTCGAAAGTACTCGGGAACTGCGTCCTTTGGGTCCATGACCATCCCGTCCAAGAACATCCTGGCGCCTATGAGACCTAGTACACCCGGCCTGGGCAGCCTCCAATACGGTTCGATGGGGGTTAACCTGGGGCCCTTCTTATGTCGGGAGCCTCGCGCCACCAAGTCATCTGCCGCGTCGCCGGTCACGTGCACTTCCAGAGCCCTCAGCTTTTGCACCTCCCTAAAGAGGTCATCGAGATCTCTGGGGCCGGCCGGAATGGTTTCTTTGAAACCATACAGCCCGCCAAGGCCTCGTTCCCCCGCGTTCCTTGCGCGGGAGTAACCGGCGGAAGCCGCCTGGGCCTTTGC
>JAXGQX010000070.1:0-1742 GCA_040766225.1 Bacillota bacterium
CGACTTCACGGGCCTAATCTGCCGGAGCGTCCCGAGCAGGTGATAGCCCAAGACGCCCGCGAGCGCCGCGCCGGACAAGAGCGATACTCCGGTAACCAAGGCGAGATATCCCCAACCGGCACCGGAGAAGTAGAACACCTGGAAGACGATCACATTGGCCGCCGTCGCGACGGCTCCCGAAAGGGCGTACTTGAAGAGAGTACGCTTCCTTCCCGCTCCCATGATGAGGTCAACGACTATGCCTTGTACCAGGCAGACAACAATGATTACCGACCCGTGGGTGCTCCCGGTCAGGAACTCGACCACACCTTTGAGGAGGCCGGTGACCGTTCCGACTCCGCGGGGCCTCACGAGTCCGGCCGCTAAGACCAACCACACAACGTGTAGACCGGAGACGAACTGGCCCGCCCCGAACGGGACTCCAACCAGTTGGTTCATCATGTTCCCGAGATATCCGATGTAAGTGCTCATCACTCCGCCGAGTCCACTCAAAACGGCGATGACCAGCAAGTCCCTAGTTGTGAACCTGTTAGGTCCCTTAACCCTAGAGTCTCCTAATCCGTCTGACACTCCCGCACCTCCATCCTCACCACGTTCTTGGCCCAGCGCGCGCCGGCGGACTCATACATGTCCCATCCCTGGCCCGGAATGGATGTGGCAGCGCAATCATCGTTGCTGTACTCCCCGTCAGCAGGAAGGAACGCGATCCGATAGCCATCCTGCCACTCGGGCGGTTTCTGATCATCCATGGAAATGGCCAATACCATTTCCCCCTGAGTCTCCAACCAGCCGCGACTTTCCGGGAAAACGTTGTCGTAGGCGAACACTTGGCTGTACCCGTCCAGGGCATAGACCACAAGTTCCTCGCCTGATACCATACCTCCGACCAGCTCCAGAAGGTCTTTCACCAAAATCCCTGTATACTTGCCCGCTCCCGAGAAGTTGCCGAACCGGTTCTGGTACGACCCTTCGGCCGATATCGAGGGCAGGGCAAACAGTTCCTCGGGCGTCAGGACCAAGTCGGAGCCATCGGCGGTAAGCACCAGGTCCTGCGCAATTTCGGGGACATCTGTCTTGCGCGGGGTAACCCGCACTTCCTCGCCAGATACGTCCACGACAGTGTAATGGTGGTACCCTCCGGCTTCGGGCACTTCATAGAGACCCGCTCCGCCACCGCCGCTGTTGACAAACAGAACCCCGTCCTCCTCACGGCTGTCGAACAGGTGGACGTGACCGTTGAACACGGCCAAGACGTGCCTATCCGGATTGGTCACCAGGTCCATGAAGGATTGCGCCGCCTCGGGATCGAGAATCGAGTGGTCCAACCCTCGTGGGTCCACAGCGGGGACGTGCATGAACACAAACGTTGGGAGTTCGCCCGTCAGCACCCCGTCTAGCCATTCCAGCTGGTCTCCGGCCATTCTTTCATCCGAATCGTTCAAGAACACAAACTTGTAGCCGCCCCAATCAAAGGAGTGCTGCTTGGGGCCAAACCTGGCGGAGTAGGTAGCCAGGCCGTCGGACCTGACGTCGTGGTTTCCGGGGACCGGATAATAGGGGACATCGAGGGCCGCAATCGTATCGGTGAAAGCGTTGAACTCAGCATCGGCGCCTGTGGGCGTCATGTCTCCTAAATGGACTAGAAAGGAGATGCCTTCGGAGTTCATGCCCGGAATCATCCCGCCAAAAATGCCGTTTCGGCCTTGACTGTCGCCTACTACCGCGAACCGTAAGGCACCCTC
>JAXGQX010000071.1:0-1482 GCA_040766225.1 Bacillota bacterium
GATAGAGCAAAAAGGCCGCGACGGCCAGGGACAAATATACAGCGGCCGCGAGGATGCTCCCATATCGTATGGTTTTCAACTCACCCACCTCGTTTGATGCTCTGGTCTTTCTGAGTAACCCTTCCCTTTGCCACCTTCCACCACGCCACTGTGATAGATACGACAAACGCTCCGCCCAGTACCAGCCACAAGGCAGTCGAAGACGACAGGTCCCGTACGTAGACTACCGTCACTTTGGCATCGGGCAGGTACTTGGCCGCGGCGGCCTTCAGAACCGCCTGAGTAGCTTCCGGGGAAGTCTCGGATTCCGCCAGAAGGTCCTTTGGGCTGCCCCTGGGAATCAACTGGATGGTCAGCATCTCTACGTCCTGGTAAGGCCAAATGACCGGCACCGACGTTTGCGATTGCCTTGACCCGGGGACGGTGAACCGGCTCAACTCGTCTAGGTTAGGTCCCTGGGCGGCGAGAGAGGCCAGGATCTCTCGGAGAATTGCAGCGCTCTGGTCTGCCAAAGCCTCAATGTTCTCGTCGGAGTTGCGCGCCGTAAGCCCATAGGTGGCTACGGCCGTGTTTGTCGTCGTGAAAACCAGATGCAGTGAGGGCTCCAGTCTTGCCCCTGTGCTCCTGCGGGAATCGACATGTATCCTGCGGGTCGCGATATTTAGCAGCGCTTCGACTGCTGCCATATCCTCGGGACTGACTCCCGACACCCCGGCGGCCAACCCCGCCTGCAGTTTGTCCGCCCGGACGTTCAGGACGTCTGACTCAGGCGGGTCAAAGCGGATCTGTGAATGATCAGATGGTCCTTTGCCCGGCGGGATGTCCTCAAGGCAGCGCGCTATGCAGGCTAGGATTTCTTTCTCGTCGGAATTGGACAACACGACAAGGGACAGGCGAGAGGGCGTATACTCGCGTTCCATAAACGCTCTCACCTTATCCGCGCTGACCGCAGTCAAAGGGGTACCGAAGAGGTCTTGCCAGAAAGGAGTACCTTTGTATATGCCATACCCCAGCTTTTTCAAGAGCGCCGTTTCCTGGCGCGTCGTCATCACGCTAAGTTCGCGTCGGCTTCGCTTGATCTCCATTCGGAAGGCGCTGTCATCTGTGAGCATTGAACGAAACAATGAGTCGAGGAAGACCGACAGCGCCTGAAAGGTCTTGTCCTCGGGGACAGCCATGAAAAAGCCCGTGTAGTCGGGTCCTGACTCGCCCTGGAGTGGCGGCGTCGACCCAAGTGAGTAGGATTCTGCCGCGATGGACCAGACCGATTCTCCTGAAGAACTTGGGTACATCAAGGCCATATGCTCCGCCATGTGCGCGCAGTGTGTTTCGTCCTCGCGCTGGTCGGCAACTCCGGCTAGCATGACGGCTCCGATCTGGGCTAGCCCCCTTTTGCCTTCGGGGAGTCGCCCGATGTAGACTTTCGCGCCGTTGACGTCGTGACAGGGAACGTCGTTGATCCTTGTCGAGGCCGCGCTTGCC
>JAXGQX010000072.1:0-1451 GCA_040766225.1 Bacillota bacterium
TTGGCAAGAAGACCTACAAGGCCGGAACCATCGTGGTGGACATGCACCAGGCCAAGCGCAACATGGCAAACTGCGCTCTCTATCACAACCTCGTGATTGACGATTGGACTCCGTGGTCGCTCTACAGCGAGCCCGTCACGAACTTCTCGACCTTCCGCGGATACGACATGGACACCATCCGCACGGCCGGCGCGTTCTCGGGTGCGCTGGAAGACATTACCGAGGCACCGACCGCAAAGACGGCAATCCACAACAAGGGCCCGGTCTCGATCATCAGGAACGATAGCATCGAGACAGTCCGCGCCATCAATGACCTGTTGAGGCAAGGCGTGAAGGTCGGGCTCATCACCTCTGGCGACCACGAGGGCGACTACGTGATCGCGAGCTCGGACCTTGGCAAGGTAAGCGACAAGTACATTCTCTACGTCACCCAGGGCAAGGCCACGCCCAAGGCAAAGCTGCTGCGCAACGACATCAAGGTCTACGTGCCCAAGGCTTACGGCGACTTCATCAAGGATGCGGATGGAAACCCGCATGGCCTCAAGGGCTACTACAACCGCCTCAACACCAATGGCAACTGGGATATCTTTGCCCTGTACCGCCAGATGGGATTCACGCTCACGGACAACTTGGACGAGGCCACGATCGTCGTCGGCAGCCAGTATCCTGCCAACGCGGATGCCGTTGCAGCCAAGATAAAGGATGGCCTGCCATACGTTGGCTACACCTCTGATGCCACGTACTTCCTGACTGGCGAGGATCTCATTAACAAGGATGACTTCGAGTGGCAGAAGTCCACGTGCGGCTTCGACGCGCTGGACACCGTCACGTTCCCGGAGGACGACATCGTCACCGCGACCTACCGCATCGAGGGCGACTACATCATGTACGGGTACGGCGGAAGCTTCTTTGTCAGGGTGCCCAAGAACGCGAAGGTGCTCATCCGCACCACTGACGACCGTCCCATCGAGGGCTTCATGACCAAGGACTTTATCGAGAAGTACAAGGGCAAGATCCAAGCCATCAAGCTCGTTGACGGCAAGGAGAACATCGTCCTGTTTGCCAACACCCTTACGAACAAGGCTCACCAGCAGGATGACTACCGCTACCTGACCGCCTCGATCTACAGTATGCAGATGGGTGACGACTTCCCGACCATTGCTGTTCCCGCCGAGGAGAATAACGAGCAGCCTGAGAAGAAGCCTCAGACGAGTACTGCCGAGAGTGCGGAAGCGGTAAAGGGCGCAACCCTGTTCGTCCCGGCAACCAGTACTCCCAAGCATGCTGCCTGGGCAAAGTCCAGGTCCGCAGCCCTGCCGAAGACCGGGGACGACAGCGCTAATCCGGCTGGCATCGCCGTGCTGGCAGGAGGGGTCCTTGCGGCGGGTGCGCTCGTCCGCGGAAGGAGGCGTGAGGACTAAAACAGTGTTCTTCTCGCCTGCGGCCTGAGT
>JAXGQX010000073.1:0-1435 GCA_040766225.1 Bacillota bacterium
TTAGTCCTGGTCAAGCTCGGCGACGGGCCGGGTCGAGTCGAGATTCCATTTCATCCGTCTGCCAGGGAAATCCGGCGCAGGAAGGACATCCGCGGGGCCATTATCGAGGAGGCGGCCTCCCGGTCTGGAGACTACAACCGGGGAGGCATGAGCGGTCGAAAACTCGTTACTGCCTACAGGGAAGCCTCCATCAAGGTCGCGTGCTTTCTGCAGGCCATGGGGACCACCTCGCCCTTGCGCTTAAAGCGGGCGGGCACCGGGCAGAATACCGCGTCAATATTGTACAAGAACCACTATGGCTGGTTTGAGCGGGTTTCCCGCGGCCAGTATGCATTGACGGCAAGGGCAACTCAGGAGATGGGAGAGTATCCCGACTTGGTTGAGCGCTATCGTGCGGAGGCGCTTGCCGCGACGAATGGAGCGGAGGCGGACCCGTCACCCCGCTGACTCACCAAACTAGGATTACAGGTTCACCGGTCCCAGATCCACGCCGCGATGTCATCCACAACCTCCTTGGCGACGTTGCCCGGCACCTCATATTCAGCCGGTAGGCTCTTGCCTGTACCCGCGATGAACAGGTGGTTTAGCGCCGGGTAGGACTTGAAGGTCACGTTGGATTCGTCTCTTTCTCCAAGCGCGTCTTGCCACAAGCCAAAGTCAGTCATAGTCACTTGGTAGTCCCGTTCGCCTTGAAGGATCAAGAAGGGTAAGTCCAGCGTCTTGGCGGTTTCCACCGGGTCGTAGTCCATCAAATCTGCCCAGTAGGCTCGCCCAGCGCCGAGTATTACCTCATTTTCCTTGATTTGTCCGCTACGGATCTTGTCGCAAGCAGCTTTGGCGGACGCGATTTGACTGGCTTCGTCCGCGGATATGCTTCCGTCCACGGAGGCGAGGTAATTCAGTTGTTCCTCTACGAGATCGGGAAGGCTCCTAGCGTTGCCGGCCATCATGATGACGCCGGCCAGGCTCGACGATCCGGGTCCTCCGCCCGGAACCGAGACGCCGGCTTGGCCAGATGACCCGGGCCCTCCGCCGGTGCCAAGAGCGGTCGCTATCCTTGGAGCCAGCATGCCCCCGAGGCTGTGGCCGAGCAGGAATATGCGGTCCGGATCGATCCGGCTCTTGGGTTCGGACAGACCTGCGGACCTGAGTAGGTCGTCGGACGTGAGGAGAAGGACGGCCGAGACAGCGTCTTCCACTGTCTCTTGTTGTACTGTGATGGATGCTGTGAGCTGCGCCATCTTGGTCTGGTGCTCTCGCGTACGCTTCTCGTACCTGAGCACTGCCACTCCCTTGCTGGCAAGCCCCCATGCCAAGTCCTTGAAGGGCTTATTGGCTCCGACCGTCTCATCCTTGTCATTTGGACCCGAACCGTGTACCAAGACGACGGCTGGGAAGGGGCCGTCTCCCTTCGGAAGAGTGAGAACGCCGGGCA
>JAXGQX010000074.1:0-1356 GCA_040766225.1 Bacillota bacterium
CCGACGCTGATAGAGATTGGGATGAGGGCAGAACCGTTTCCCTTTGGCCACGAAAGGGGAAGTAGCCTCATGTGGGAGGTTAGGGGTAGCCAGAGAGTGGCCAAGCTAATCGCTGGATTTGACCCCGAAGTCCGCAAAGCATACTCGCGTGCCTTCAAACGCCTATCCGAGACTCCTAATCTGGGGAAGTCGTTGCGCGGGCACGAGGAGCTCCGAAGCATTCCCGTGACAACGACTAGCGGGGAACACCGAATAATCTACCGACTCATGCCCCGGGAGTGCGTCGTTTACGTTGTTCTAGTGGGAAGCCGCGAAGGCATCTATGAGCTTCTCGAGAGAAGAGGCCCGGGGTGATGTGCCCCAGGGTAAGGGAGCGTCAACCTCATCGAAGCCGACTACTGACACCTGCTGATGGCGAAGTAGAGAGGGGTAGATCTCGATGACGCGAGTGAAGACGGCACAGCCGGCTACCGGGGCAACGGTAGTACGCCATGATGTGGCAGGCGGCGAGGTGGCTGGCGCTGAGACATGCGGTGAGGTGGCTGGCCGTGAGGTAGCCATCGGTGAGGCAGCTGACGGTGATTGTATCGGATCCGAATCTGACGAAGAATTCCTGCTCGAACGCATCGGCGCTGATAGGTTGACCGAGTACCGTGCCGTGCCGAGTCTGGTGGACGTCCAGTCCATCCTAGAGGTGAAGACAATCGACGGCGGATTGGTGGTGAAAACGATGAACCTCACTGAAGCGGAGATCCAGCTCATGATAGCGCTGATAGAACTGGAGAGGCCCATCGAAACTCCTAACAATAACAGCTACGGTTTTTACCCGAAGGACCTGCAGGAAGCCTCGAAGTACTTTGGTGAGTTCCTGGTTGATTGGCATGATGCTTATCAATTGCTGCGGGAAAAGGGGATTCTTGTCTTGGCTGGCGGGGAGTATTTGCTGAGTCATGCCGCCGTAAGTCTAGCCGAGCAGTACCGTAGGGATCGACCCCCGATCTGGTACTGGTACAAGGGGTACTACATCCGGACAAAGAACAGCAAAGCCCACGCCCAGTACTGCGAGCAGGTCTTCGGCCTGAATCTTTGTCAGGACGGCTTCTGCGACATGAAGCAGATCCACAAGTTGGTTGAGGTAGCGGCCATCAAAGACAGGGACCGTATCCTGGACTTGGGCTGCGGAAACGGGATGATCTTGGAGTACATCTCGGATGCAACTGGGGCGGAGGTCTACGGTATCGACTACATCCCTGAGGCAATTGAGCAGGCGAGATGCAGGACGAAGCCGAAGCAGAACCGGCTTAAGTTCTCTGTCGGCAACCTGGATCACATCGACTTCCCGGATGGCTACTTCGA
>JAXGQX010000075.1:0-1347 GCA_040766225.1 Bacillota bacterium
CCAGTATATACTAAACTACGAAAAAGGGCGCAGCGGGGCCGATTGGATGCACGGCTACTCATCTCTGGGGGCCTTCGGCCAGATGTATCCCCTGGAGGACAAGGACAGCACGCCAGTTGCCGTGAGCTTGCCCAAGACCAATTACCGCACTCAGCAGATATTCGGCCCTGCCGGCGAGGGAGATTTCGACCCCTTGGCCTATGACTCCACCGGTGCGCCTTTCCAGATCTCCGGCTATCATTCTTCGGGCGATGCCTTCACATTGGCTGAAGGCCTAAGTACCGGCTACAGCTATCAGGTAGTCACTGTAAGTGACGACAATTACCTCTTATATACTGTCAGCAGGAATGACGCCGAAGTCGAGAGCACCGTTGACAGTTCGATGCTTGTGATGAGCAAGATCAAGGTTACCGGCGATGGCGGCACAAGCTATGGCCTGGTTCATCCGGTCACAGAGGCCACCGGCGATTACATGGTCGTTGATGATGACGGCACGGGCGACCTTGAGTTCAAGGCGTGGGCAGACGGCAGCGACATTCACGTCATCTGGACCAGTTACGCCACCGAAACGAAAGAGCCAGCCGAGCCCGACAGCAACGTCCCGAGGCCTCTTGGCACTGACTCGTCAAAAACACCCATGGACATAGACAATTACACAGACACCGATCTGTTCCCGGTACCGGCACCGGTGGAAAAGCCGGCTGAGACACTGACAGAACCTAACGAAGTCAGCATGCCAACCGTCGACGAAGTCACCGTGGAACCTAACGTTTCGGATTACTACACTGACGGTGACGATCCGCAACCTGTCTCCCCCTACACTTCACTTGAGGAGGCCATGAAGGCTTACGAGGCCGCTAGGACGGCCTACGATGCATGGAAGGAATATCATGAATATCTAGCCCAACTTACCGCTTACGAGGAAAATGTTACAGCATGGGGCAACCACGAAAAGTATTTGGCCGAGAAAGCGGCATATGACGCATGGAAGGACTACTTCGGGCTCCTTGACAACTACGTGCGGACCTTGATGGCCGTTTCAGCGAAAAATACTGTTGTCAAGACAGCAACCTATGCCTCGGTAGACTTTACCCCCGCGGTAATCGTTGGCGGGGACGGTATCGAAAGCGGCGACAGCATTGGCCACGTCTTCCTGCCCGAGAGCGCAGGCGACGGCAGCGTGCTCTTCTATGCCTCGGCAAACCACTTCACCGGCGGAGGCGAGGCTGCCAACGGCGCCTATAAGGACTATCTCATGTCGATTTACGGCAACGAAGACAGCGTCTCCTACAAGAACATAGGAGCTTTCCTCCTTGAGTACCAGGCCGCTCAGAACGCCATCTATGG
>JAXGQX010000076.1:0-1329 GCA_040766225.1 Bacillota bacterium
TCCGTACAGAGCAGCAAAGCACCTATCTGCTCCGTGGCGAGCAGCAAAGCACCTATCTGCTCCGACAGTCCCGCAGACTACCTGGTGACTATAAGGTCCGCCATTTTCTCGTAAGTTTTCTCGCCTATGCCGGGGACTGCCACTATATCGTGGGGACTCGCGAAAGGTCCGTTTTCGTTGCGGTAGGTGATGATGGCGTTAGCCAGAGACGGTCCGATACCGGGCAGTGCGTCGAGTTCGGACGGAGAGGCGGTGTTGATGTTGATAGGGAAACGAACTCCGCCGCCGACACCCCCCGAAGAGCCGCTTGAGCCTTGTCCTGAGCCCACACCTGCGTATCCGCCGGTCCATCCCGGCGGGAACCCTTCCCCTTTGCGCGGAACATAGACCTTGTCCGAATCACGCAAGAGGGCCGCCAAGTTGAGCGCGTCCAAGTCCGCGTCCTCGGCCGCTTCTGCCAGTTCGACCGCATCATGCACTCGCTGACCTTCTTCCAGTTCGTAGACCCCTGGCTTTAGCACGGCTCCGGCGACGTGGATGACGATCTTGGCATCATCCGAGGAAGGATCTTCGGAACCCTCACCGCTGCCGGATCCGCTCGCGCCCGAACCCAATTGACCGCCCAATCCTCCCTGACCAGCCGGCCCGCCTCCTCCCCCGGTCCCCTCTTGACCGTCCGGCACAAGAGGTTCCAGGCCAATGGGAGTAGACGACGGCCAAACACCCTGCCACCAAACGCTGACCGCTCCAATGAGGAACAGGGCCGATACGAGGTAAATGATAATATCTACGCGGTAACGGTTCATGGGATCATACTATCACGATTTCCATATTTTGGCACCCCCAACCAACGGTTAGGTGAGCCTCTCCAACAGGGCTTCTTGCGGCTCACAGCGAATTTGGAGAAGGGTCTTGACCCTCACGTTACGTGATCGACCCCTTGGTTCAGGAGAAGATGGCCCAGAAGTTCAGGCTCATATGCGACCGGTACTACACCTGCACGTCCGAGATATTCCGCGGCCTGGGGCAGTTATACGTGAATGATGAGCGCTTCAAAGCAAACTACGAGAACGTCAAGCCGGGATTGGCGGAGTTCTTCCGCGACGCCATGGCGATCTACGCCGATACTCTGGAGGGCAAGGCCAACTGACTAGACAAGCAGGAAACGGCATTAGGCACTGAGAAACCCTAATCCACGCCCATGGAGAGGAGCCCTCAACATGCAAACCGTCCAGATCGTCACAGACAGCACAGCGAGTCTGAGCAAAGAAGTCCTGGAGAAACACGACATCGCCGTTGTCCCTCTCTGGGTACAGGTTGGAGAAGAGT
>JAXGQX010000077.1:0-1326 GCA_040766225.1 Bacillota bacterium
CAAGCATGCCTACAGGCTTCCCGGACGCGTCCATGACCGGGAAATTCCTATATTTGTACTGGAGCATGGTCTCTTTGACATCGTCGAGGTAGTCGTCTAGGTCGAAAGCGACCAGGTTATCCCCGGACATTATCTCCCTCACAGGTCTAGCTTGGCTTATGAGGTTGGCCGCTTCGAAGGTTGTGAGCGAAACCCCGATTACGGTCACCCCTTTGGCTCTGGCAACGGCCAGGACTTCTTCAGGAATGAGGGTTCCCGATGTCGCCAGTACCACTCCGGCCCCTCCAAAGATGGCTCGCTCCAGGGAAACAGGGTCACTTGACATGTAGACCCCTATGCCGGAGACCCACCCTCCGTCCCCCTTATCCCCCGCCGACGCTCCGTCCACCGACACAGTCCCGCCCACGAAATCGTGGCGCCTCACTAGCACCGTGCCTCCAAGGGTATCCACTACGTTCGCCAAAGGGACTCCTAGAAGCCCAAGCCTGACCCCTGATTCAAGATGCGCTTCCGCGATGTCGCCCAGAGTCACCACGCCCACCAGCTCGCCCCTGGGACCCGTCACGCTTATGGTCTTAACTCCGTGGGATGTCATCTGGCGCCAAGCGGCCCGCATCGAGGTTTCACCGGTCACGTTTACGGACTCGTCGAACGCCAAATCGGACACCTGGGCAAACACGTTTTCGATTAATGACGGCGTAGGCAGTCCGAAGTAGTCCAAGACAAACTGGGTCTCCCGGTTGACCGGACCCAGCCGCACGGGGACAAACTCCACATCCGGCTCAAGCCTGGCTTTTAGATAAGCGTAGGCGATGGCGGAACAAATCGAGTCCGTGTCCGGGTTCTCGTGCCCGATGAGGTAGACCCGGTTCACATAAGGTTTCACCTTGGCGTCTCACTCCATGTCCTTAGCATGTCAGAAGGGGTGATGATCCCAATCGGCTCCTCTGAAGGGTGCCCCGAATCGGTAATCAAAATGGCGGAGACGCGCCACTTGCCGTTCCTATCAGTGCCGTCGCGGAAGATGTCCTCGGCTTCATAGACAGTTGCCCGACGACAAAGAAACTTGGCCCTGTTCACGTTCTTCTCGAAGCCCAGCACGGTTGAAACCGTCGCTTGGAGCAGCTCTGCCCTCATGTCGGAAGCTAGACGAGCGACCCAGCGCGCTATCGCTCCGTCTGTCAGGAGCCCCACGTAGTCCCTGCCATTATAGACAGGAAACTGGGTATAGTCTGTCCTTCGCATCACTTCGAAGACGTAAGCCATGGTGTCGCTGGGGCTGAACCTGGCTACCTTGGCGGCAAAGTACGGGTAAACCCGGGGCGG
>JAXGQX010000078.1:0-1171 GCA_040766225.1 Bacillota bacterium
TGGACATTTCCACGCCGAATTCCCTTCATGCGCCACAGGTGTACGCGGCTCTGAAACGGGACCTGCCTGTCTACTGCGAAAAGCCGCTTGGCGTGAACTTCAAAGAGGCTAGGCAGATGGCCGAGGCGGTTAGGGAGCGCGGCGTCCCTAACCTGGTGCCCATCGGCAGCCGCATGGCTCCGGCCACTTTGAGGGCCAAGGCCTATATTGAGTCCGGGGTTATCGGAGACATCCTTACCGCCCGGGCGCACCTTTTCCACTCGAGCTATCTGGACAACGAGCGGCCTACGAGTTGGCGACTTCAGAACAGCTACTCGGGCGGTGGCGCCATGGCCGACTTGGGAATCCATGCCATCGACAGGCTTCGCTTCCTGGTCGGAGACGTTACGCGCGTCTCTGCCAAGACCCGGACGTTTATCGTGAACCGTCCTACGGTCAAAGGCTCAGAAGAGCGGATCCCCGTGGACGTAGACGACTGGGGTGTCGCGCAGCTTGATTTCGCTAACGGGGCTTCGGGAGTTGTGGAGGCCTCGCGCATATCCAGCGGTCGCGACGGGACACAAGTAGAGGTGTTTGGGACCAAGGGGTCCGTGACTATCGCGGAGGGCGAGTGGCCAACGGTCCACTTGTTTGGGGCCCACACCGACTACAAAGGGATGGCCGTCGAATTGGATCCGGTCAAGCGTGAGCTCTTGTCCCTTTACCCGGGCTCCAAGATGTCAGTGGGGAGCATGGTTAACGGGCACATGGTGAACGTGCTAAGGTTCGGGCTCTCGGTGGCACGGAAGGAGTTTACCTGTCCCGGAGCGCCCGATTTCCAAGAGGCAGCCAAGGACCAAGAGGTACTGGAGGCCATATACAGATCGTCCGCGGAAGGCGGGGCTCCCGTCGATTTGCCGCTGGCATGAGACTAAGATCTTACACGAAAATGGAGCGAGGATAGATGCCTGTAAAGTACATTTGGCAGGTTCCGGGCACTCATCAGGAGGCGACACCTGCGCCAAAGAACTATCAAGTGGTATTCACTCCGCAGCAGGACAGCGGGGTTGGCGATCTGACGTTCATGATCGTGAACCTCTATCCAAACGGGGGGACCACCGGAGTCCATATTCATCCCGACGGCGACGAGCTCATCTTCATCGAGAGCGGCCACGGAGTGGGCGTGGAAGGC
>JAXGQX010000079.1:0-1166 GCA_040766225.1 Bacillota bacterium
CGTAACCAAGCCGCGCAATAGGGCCTTGCGCTGGGCCATTGAACGGTCAAATCGCGAGTAACCCAAGTCTACTTCCCCCTCACTCTTCCTCAGGGCGGAAAGCTAATCCCATCTCGGCGAGCTTGTTCTTAACTTCCTCCAGGGATTTCTTGCCCATGTTCCTAACCTTGGAGATCTCCTCTTCGGTCTTCTGAATGAGTTCCCCAACAGTGTTGATACCGGCTCTCTTCAGGCAGTTGAAGGACCGCATGGAGAGCTCCAACTCCTCGATGGGCATCTCCAGGACTTTTTCAACCTCGGACTTTTCGACGTACTCCTCATCGTCCGTGTCTTCTCTTACCCTGGCAGAGAGGTCGCTAAACATGCTGAAGTGGCTAATCAAAATGCCGGCTGCCCGTTCCAGCGCCTCATCCGGACGAATGCTGCCGTCGGTCCAGATCTCAAGAGTCAGCTTGTCATAGTCTGTCCTCTGCCCCACACGGGTATCGGTAATCGTGTAGTTAACCTTGGTGACAGGGGTGAACCGGGAGTCAATGGCGATCATCCCTATCGGTTGGTTAGGCACCTTATTGGCCTCGGCGGTCACGTAGCCTATGCCTTCCTCTACGGTAAGCTCGATGAATAGCCTTCCGCCCACATCGAGTTCGGCTATGTGAATGTCCGGGTTCAATACCTCTAGGTCGGGATCGGAAATGATGTCCCTGCCCGTAACCTCCGCCGGCCCCTCTTTCTCAATTCTCGCCACCTTTGGCCCAGGGCTGTGAAGCTGAACCACAAGCCCCTTCAAGTTGAGGATGATGTCGGTTACATCCTCTTTGACGGCCGGAATGGTGGAGAACTCGTGCAGAACACCGTCGATTGAGAGCCTCGTCACCGCTGCCCCCGGGAGCGACGAAAGGAGAACTCTCCGCAAGGAATTGCCTACGGTGACTCCATAGCCGGCCTCTAGCGGCTCGACGACGAAGCGCCCGTACCGCTTGTCCGGCGATATTTCCTCGCACTCCACTTTCGGCTCGATCAAGTTAAACACTCTAGTAGTGCCCCCTTCAATTTCAAGGCTTAATCGGGGTGAGCCTACTTGGAGTAGAGCTCAACGATCAAACGCTCATCTATCGGCACATCGACTTCGACGCGCTCCGGCAACCGGAGGACTGTGCATTTCCAGT
>JAXGQX010000008.1:0-71707 GCA_040766225.1 Bacillota bacterium
AGACGTCCTGGTGGCTAGGGTCAGCGGAAGCCTTGGCTTCGAGTACAGCCCCCGGTTGTTTGGAGTCCAACTCGGATACCCGGAGACGTTGGCCGGGAATATCGGGATCTTCCGCGTAGGCGCTGGCCTCGCGCTGCGAATTGATCAGGACGGGGCTTCATATGTGCGCGCCAAGATGGAACTCGGCCTTGATAAACAGGTCAGCGTCGCCATAGTGTACCTGCGCGGCTACCTCTACGCGGGCGCGGACGGCGGATACTACTTTGAGGGCGCCGATAGGCTGACGTTGGAGCTTTACCTGAAGGGCGGCCTCGAGGGCGGCATCGTGGTTGACGACAGGAAGTTTAACATCATCAGTTTCTATCTCGACGCGAGAGGAAGGCTGGAAACCCAGTCTCCGTTTGATTCCTGGTGGCTCGCGGCATCCTGCAAGGTTTCGTATAGTCTGGACCTGTGGCTGTTCGAGGTCGAGGGCTCGGTGAATGCCAGTTTCGATACAAGGATAGTGTGACCGCGATCGATTGCCGGGTTGTCTTCGGACTTGCGGGGAAGATTCCTAATGCCGTATTTTTCTGGAATGACAGGAAAACCTATAATGATCTATAATTGGATCACAGCCGGGAGTGAACGACGAGCGCTTGGGGAAGTGCGTTCCACCCAATTCCATGAGTGTCACGAGAAAGGAAGGATCAGTCTTGACCAAGGTGCTGTTCGTCGGTAACCTCCCATGGAGCGCAAGCGATGAAGAGCTGAAGGAAAGGTTTGAGGAAGTAGCGCCCGTTTCCAGCGCTAGAGTGATCACTGACCGTACTACCGGCAAGTCCAGAGGTTTCGGTTTCGTTGAGGTTTCAGACGAACTCGCTGAGACCGTCATCAGAGCCATGGACCAGAGCGACTGGAACGGAAGGCAGATCAGAGTGTCCGAGGCTCAACCGAGGACTAGCCAGCCTGACAGGCGCGGCGGTGGCGGCGGGGGCTTTCAGAGGAGACGCTACTAAACCGTCCTTGAGCATGTAAAAAAGACAAGAAGACTCCCTCTGGTTTCCAAGCGATCGGAGGGAGTCTTCGTAAATAATAGATAGCGAACACTTGTGTGGCCTGCATTCCTGGCTTGAATCCCGGAGACGAATAGGAGAGACCCCGATCTCAAGTTCGAGGTAGAGGGTTCGGTGAACGCCGACTTCGGCACGGTGATAGGGTAGGGCGAGAGCAGCGGCCTAAACGCAAAAAGAGTTGCCGGGGCTCCTGTTGCGCGAGACCCCGGCGAACTTCCGAAACTTAGTCTTTCTAGTACAGCGATACGCCTATACTAGGCAGGTTCCGCACATCAACCCTAGGATGAGCAGAATCAGGATCAAGAAGACTATGAACGGATTGGTTGCAGTTCCTCCAAAGCCGGCCACGAAGTACCCCTCCTTATTGTAAACTCTCGCTAAATCTTATGTTAAGTATCGTCGGAGGGTTACTGGAGTTGGCTAGGGGTTTAGAAGCACTCTGTAAAGCATTACACAAGCTTCGCGCCTTGTCGCGGGGCGGTTCGGTCTGAAGGTGTTGTCCTCATACCCTTTGAGCACCTTCCACTCAATAGATCGCAGCACGTAACCGCGGTGAAGAGGGGGGACTTCCTTGGCGTCATCAAAGGGCAACTTGCTGCCCGCGTCCTCCATCGCTTCGGCGTCCAACCCCAAAGCTCTGGTTAGCATGATGGATATCTCCATGCGGGTAATATTGCCTTCAGGCTCGAACTTACGCCGGTACTCGGCTTGCGTGATTATCCCCAATCGGGCCGCCTTTGCCACGTACCTGTGAGCCCAGTGGTCCGGGGGCACGTCCTCAAAGGGCAGGTCTGCGCTAAATTCCTCATCATCTTTGGGAGCCAGGTCCGCTGCCCTCAGGAGCAGGGCAACAAACTCCCCGCGAGTGAGCCTGGCGTCCGGTTCAAAGGTGTCCGCGGTCTTGCCCTTAACGATGCCCAGTTGAGCAAGCCTTAGGATGTGGGCGTCTCCCCATGCTACCTTGCCGGTCACATCCTTGAAAGGGTTGGGCAGTTTCTCGAATACCGGTTCGGGGTTATCTACCTTGACGTCCTTCTTGAGTCCTGAAATCGCGAAATCGACCGAGAACTCGCCGACGGAAGTCTTTAGTAGCACCGAATAGGAACCCGCCGCGACTTGCTTTCTGTTCTCGGCCTTCTGATTCCAGGACCAGACACGGCTCTCGCCGGCTTTGACCGTACTGAGTTTTTGAATCGATGTGGGGCGGTAAATGGTGTCGCCATCAGAGTCCGCTATCGACCAGGGGGCCCCGCTGGGCATAGTAAGCGGTTTATTTGTGCCGTTATAAAGCGTAATTGTGACCTTTTGCCCTTGGGGGTATAGGGTTTTGTCCACGGAAAGCGTGACTCGTCCGCCTTCCTTACCACTGAAACCCGGAGCGGCAGCCGCAAGCAGCGGGATCAGCGTAAGGGAAACGACCATAAGCAACAACGCCTGTTTGACTCTAGCGTTCATCGCGAAGCCCCCCAAGCATAGATATCGAGGGAGCCTTTGGTTTTAAGGGTAAAAGACGAGGAGCCCTTCGCGACGGGCTCCTCAGTCCTCCGGGGGCTGGCTTAGCCTGAGACTGTATCAGAACACGTACCTTATCTCGTACGTGGCCGTCGACTCCGTGACTCTCTTTCCGTTGGCGATATCTTTGGTCAAGTCATACCTTTCCCAGGTGCCGTCTTGGTAGACTTCATTCCAGGCGTGATATGCTCTGCCTACGCCAACATAACCCGTCAAGAGCTTGGTGGGAACTCCCACGGACCTGAGAAGACCCGCGAACAAGGAGGCAAAGTCGTAACAGATCCCTTTCTTGTCCGCTAGGATCTGGCCTAGATCCGGCAAGTATCCCGCTTCTACCGTACGGGCTTTTTGGTGGTCGTACACGAAGTTTTGGACAAGGTACTCATGAATGCTTTGGACTTTCTCTGAATCGGTCTCGCACGACTCGGTCAGTTCTAGGGCAAGCTCCTTCAATTCCGCAGAGCCATCCCACGCGACGCTCTGTACAGATGCAAGGAACAGCTCATGCTCGTTGACCGACTCGAGAGTGATCTGCTTGCGGGCGACCTCGCGGTAGCGTGTGCCCGAGACTTGCCTCATGAGCCTTACCGTGTACTCGCCTTCTCCCATTTGAAGCGGCAGGCACTCGGGGTTCTCAGTGAGACGAAGCTCCCGTCGTGCGAGTCAAGCTGGTCACTCCTTTGAACTATGGCCTTAACTTTTCCGTACTGGGCACCGGGATGCTCCACCAAGACGCAACCGGGGTAATCCGGGGATTCACTGATAGGAACGCCGCTGGCTAGGGCAATGTTGGCGGATACTGCTAACAGCAGGATGGCGGTGGTGAGTATTAACCCAACGCGACGTAGCAAAATGAAAGTCCTCCCTTCGGCAACTGGCTGCCTTGCCCTATGCGGGTTTAGGCCCTGTAGTTTTGCGCCGCCGCTTTTCAGCGGCTTTGCCTTTGTCGGTAGAGGCCAAAAACGCGAGAATGCCTCGTCCTTACAGATATATTCAGCTAAGACCCTGTTTTCGGCAATAGGTCACTAGACCTATTGACCTTGTTGGCCCGTTACCCTAATGAGCCTATTGCGCAATGTCAGAGGGTTACTAGTCTCGCTCGGACGACCAGCCGGTACTCCAGGCTTCCCTCCGGATGGCAGGTGTACAGGGTAAGGATCGCTTCCTCTTGTCCCTGCTCCAGGATAGACCGGTCGTTGTAGTCAACGACGAAGGAGTCGAAGACGGTAAAGGTATCCGTCTTTTTTGGGGTCACGATCTCGATGGTGTCCCCGATCTCCACCTCATCGAGCTCTTTGAAGGGATGCATGCGGTAACTGGTCCGGTGGCCGGCCAAGACGGCGTTGCCGACTTCGCCGGGAGCGACGGTTTCTTCGTGATGACCGACTCCGTAGTAGAGCTGGTCATCGTCGACGCCCTCCACGATCCTGGCATATACTTCGAGCTTGGGGATCACCAGAATGCCAAGCTCAGCTTGAGGGGGCAGAGGTCCCGGAGGTTCCACGCCTTCGGGCGGAGTGACCTCGGAGGCAATTCGAGCGGTGTACTCCAGAAGGTCCTCGTAGGTCTTCTTCTGAATATACACCGCTCGCAGTTGTCCGAACCCCGTAGCTAGAACCACAAGGATCCCCGCGGCAATCAATAGGAAAGAAAGCCTGTTAACGCCCCTTTTCCTCTTGTCCTTTATCCGGGATCTCATGTGGTTACACCGCCTCAGCGTCTCTCGTCTCCAAATCGTGAGGTCTAGGCCAATGATATACTATCGTCTCTGCTTCCTCAATGCGATGCCCAGGCCTAACAACAAGACACCGGCCCCGTACATAGCGGTCAAAGGCATACCGCCGGTAGGAGCCAATGGCGGCTCGCCTTCAGGGATCTCGATGGGCTCTTCAGGTTCTTCGGGCTCTTCGGGTTGCGTCCCGACCGGCTCATATAGGAACGTGTAAGTTGCGCTCCCCAAAACCTCGTGCTCATACACGGCTTCCTGACCTTCCACAAGCTCGTACCCCTCAAAGGTCTTGGCGTTCACGACCAGGACCGATCCCACGAGACCTGTGTGGGTGGTAGGATTGTGCAGAGGCTCGTTAGTGGTTGAGTCGATGTACCTCACAGTGAGGAGGCCTGTAGCCGGCGGCTCTTCGGGCGGGCCATCATAGATGTTCTTGAAGGTCAATACCACCCAATGGCCTGTCCCAAGATTCCCTCGCTCTACCACCAAACCGTCGTCCAGGATCTCATACGGGGTTTCGCCCTCAGTTCCCTCGCCTTCGCCGTAGTATCCCTCAGTGACATGGACTTCGTAGCATCTCCAGTAATCGCCCGGCAGTTTCTCATAGATCTCATAGGGTCCGGGCGGCAGGTCGAATCTCATTTGTTGGCCGTTTTCGAGGGTGAACTCATAGGGGAAACCCGGCCCGCCTTCGCCGCCGTCGTCCAACGGCTCGGAACCTTCCACCCAAGGTTGGAGCTTGAATTCGAACTCGGTGTGCTCGTCAAAGGGGGCAGATCCCGGGTCCACTTCCTTTCTCACGGTGATAGTCCCCGTCGGGGTGTATGCGTTACGGAACGTTACCGTGTGGTCTCTGCCGAGCTTAACTTCGATATCAATACCCAGCAATCTATGCCAGCCGGGGACGTCGATGGGTCCCTCCTTAACTTCGTAGATGCCCGGCTCAACGAAAACTCCCCTTTCCGAGCCGATCACCATCGGCACGGATTGCCATTCAGTCGTGCCCTTCAAGCGGTAGAGGGCTGTGAATTCCGTGTAGGGGTACCATCCGTCACTAGAGATCTCTTTCTCAAAGATCAGTCCGCCGTAGATACAGGTGTTAGTGAGGGTGACCTCGCTGACCTGTCCGGCCTCGACAGTGGTTTTGATGACCACGTCGGACTCGGCTTGGTAGTAGCCGCCGGGCCAGGTCTCGATGATCTTGTAGTTGCCGGGCTGGAGGCCCCACAACCGGGTAGATTCGCCGTTGTGTAGTCCAAATTCTAAGACCTCAAACTCCTCTTCGCCGACGACTTGGTACACGCGCAGCTCGAATAGTTGATCGGTTTCGTAGTCTTCCGGTAGGACAACCTTGGTTATTTCTAGAGAGCCGGTTAATGGTTCGCCGTGAGCGTTCACAGAGAGCCCAAGAACGATTCCGAAGACTAAGAGCAGGGCCAACATGATCCTCTGTGCGGCTTTCATTTGTCCTCCTTCCTGGCGTTTGCGCCATACTGGAAACCGTCCGCTGTGTTCCAGACCTCATAAGTGCTTACGAGGTAGAGGTGTTGTGTAGACCCAGTCGCATATGATTCTTCGGCTGGAGTACAACTTTTCGGCTGGAGTACAACTTTCGTCTGGAGGCCGCTCACTGAAGTCCAACTTTCGTCCGGAGTCAAACAAGGAAGCTTGCCACCGTTGTTGAGGGTCCCGGTCTGGAACTACTGTCGGCTAGGCGGGATCCGATTTTTGTCGTGTTTCCCGCTTGTTGCCAATTTATGGCTATCTGAAACATCAGTCAACCGGGACTTAGAAACCGAGGGAAAGCAGGGTAACGCACGTGAGACTGGCTTGTCACTCTGGGCTTCGCACTCTGGGTAGGGGTATGCTCATCTGTGTCCCTCATCACCGTGAGCCCGCTCGCCTGCGCCCCTCATCACGAGCAGCCTGCTTCAGATTGAGGCGGAACACATCACAGGCTTCTCGCGCACCCCGTCAATTCCCGAACCTTGCTTCGATTCGAGGCGCTCTCGCACGGAGGCCGCCCCTCTCCGCCCCTCATCACGGTGAGCCCGCTTCAGTTCGGAGCTACCACCTCAAGGCCGACTCTGGGAATCCCTTCCTGATCGGGTACCCTGTCCCGTACCGATGCGTCCTCCGAAGCAAGGCGCACGCTCCTGCACCTCATCAGCCGGGCGGCATTCGATTTCCGTGCGTCAGTCCTGTAGAGTTGGAACCGGTCAGACCATTGGCTAGTCTTGGAGTAGATAACTATGCTTGAGAGGCATAGTGGAAGATCGGAGACGAGGGGAGCATGCGGAGTGATAAGAGCAGTGAAAGATTGGCTGCGGCGTTCGCTCGGGTAGTGACTTTGGCGGTCATTGCCTTCACCATCCTGGGAGTATGGATAGCGGGGTTGGATTCACCACCAGGCCTTCGGCTTCTGACTGCATAATAGTCCTGGGCTGCAGGCTGTACGGGACGGTCCGAGCCCGTTCCTAGCAGCGCGACTCGACGAGGCACTGCGGCTGTACAATCAAGGCTTGGCAGGTCGCGTCGTGGTGTCCGGGGGCAAGGGCCCGGAGGACATCACTGAAGCCGAGGCAATGAAACGCTACCTAGTACAGAGGGGAGTACCGGCGGATCGAGATCCTAGAGAGTAGGTCTACCTCCACCGAGGAGAACCTGCGGTTTTCCATGGAACAGATGAGAGCGCACGGGCTTCAGAGCGCGGTGGTCGTTTCGAACCGCTATCATTTGCTGAGGGCATCCATCTTGGCAAAGCGGTTAGGTCTGGATGCCAACTCATTAAAGTCTTCGTCTCACAGCACCTTCGTTCGGAGATCACGGGATTTGCGAGAGAGCTGGCCGGAGTTCCATACACTCTGGTTTTTGTTCACTAAACTGCGCCAGCGCCACAAAGGTGACAACTAGGCCTCCTTCGCCAAGGCCATCACTCCGAGAGCGGTGTCCTCGTCGGTCACTAGCGTCGTGATGAGCCCCGTCCTCAGTGCCGCCAAGATAGCCCGTTCCTTTCCGCGTCCGCCTGCCGCGGCGATTACTTCCCGGGCATTTGCCAACTGTGACATCTGAACGGCTAGGAGGTCCGCCTCCGTGATTTCCTTGCCGTCTGCGTCAATAAACCGTCCGAAGAGGTCAGCTATCACGGGTCGGCCGTATCGGCTTTCGGCCATCCGCACGCGCACGGCGTGATAGGGGTCGGGATTGGTGATGGCGCCTATGCCGAACAGGGCGCAGGACAGCTGGTCCCATAGCGAGGTGCAGAGTCTAACGGACTCATCCTCTCGGAGCAGGCTGATCGCCACCGGATCCTGCAGGTGCAGCGGCGCGTTCAGGGGATGGTGGACGGCGTCCAGCTTCCTGGCAGCGATGGACGATATCTCGTTGACCTTGAGCCTTTGGGCTGGGAACCACGTTTCCCCAGTTAGGGGTACTAACTGCAGCCCTCGCCACTGAGTGCTTTCACGGAGGAAGTCAACGGTGGACCGAACCGTGTTTCCCCGGCCAGTCCCGATAACGTCGTTGTCTCTCACTAACCTGGGCATCAGTTCGGAGGTCTTATACGCGATACGCAATTGGGTCCTATCTGTATCTGCCGACGAGACGGTCAGACTGCAGCGGTTCAGCCCGAAACGTTCTTTCATTTCCTTTTCTATAGAAGCGAAGTTCTCCATAGGGTTGCGGACGGACACCGCGGCGATCCCCTCTTCGCGCGCCTTGGAGAGCACACCCGAGACCCCTGCCCGCGAGATGCGGAGGGCATCGGCGATCTCTTGCTGAGTTTTCCCTTCGAGGTAGTACATCTCGCTGGCTAAGACCATCAACTCCACGTCTACTTCCGGGCGCGATACGTTCTTCGTCTTGGCCATATGGTCATCTCCCTGCAACTGCCAATTACATATATAAGACCGAACAAGGGGCCTTCAGGGAAGGAATTGAAAGCCCTCTGTGGAATGTGTGACATGTGTCGGGACAGATGTCAAGGCAGTCTCCCGAGCCTGCCCCGGCGTTCAGTACCAGTATAGTATCAGTTTCAGTTTCCATTGTCCCGTATCCCGTTAGTGTCTTGTTAGTGTACCGTTTCCCGTTTCGGAAGCACGCGGGTGCTTCTTCTCCCCTTACCGGCCACCGACCGTGCCCAGCGGACCCGGTGGCCCTTACTTTTTGTTGCGAAGCCTAGGTAACAGATCGGGCGGAGGCGGCGTATTGTGTTATGTTAACATGCCGACTGAGAGGAGCGGTTTGAAGTGGCAAAGGGGCTAGACACGGCCACGCCGTGTTCGCAATCTACCATAGACGCTGTTCTTCGGGCGGGCTACACCTTCATCGTTCGCTACTACTGCACGGGCAACCTCTCCAAGAGGCTGAAGCAAGAAGAGGCGCAGCGGTTGTCGGATTCGGGATTGTGGGTGGTCAGTGTATTTCAGGACTACAACAACGCGATTAGCAGGTTCAGCGCGTCTTCGGGCGAGGCCAACGCCAAGTCGGCATGGGAGTACGCCCACAGAGTCATAGGGCAGCCCACAGAGACTCCCATCTACTTCGCTGTTGATTTCGACGCCAGTGAAGCAGAGGCAAAGGGCGCTATCAGGGATTACTTCGCCGCGATCAACGATGTCTTCGCCTCAGCCGGGAGCCTGTACAAGGTGGGACTCTATGGCTCCGGGCTGGTCTGCCGGTACATCAAGGATGACTCCAAGCTGGCCGAGTATTCGTGGTTGTCGATGTCTACCGGATGGCGAGGCTACAGGGACTACAACAACCAGCTCAGGTGGAATCTCAAGCAGATCAAGGCAATCACGATAGACGGCGTCGAGTTCGACACCAACGAGAGTAGCCCCGCCGGAGGCGGCGGTTGGCGCATCTGCACCGGCACAGCGGGATTGAGGGAGAGCTAGGTCAGCGTCCTCCGATTATTGCGAATTGCCCACGCACCCTGAAGGATTCTTGGGGTGGAGCGAGTAACTCCTAGAAAACATCACTCACGGACCGCGGAGAGATCGGCTGATCCTCAGCCACACAAGAAACCGGTCCTCCGCGACCGCTGACGCGCCGTAGATACCAACATGATTTGGGAGGGTTCGGCAAACTTACTAGTGCCGGCAGTCAGTGGACTATGAGTCCCGATAGCTGGCAAACAACTTCATATTGTTCCCTAACAGCACCAATGCGCTATGCGCAGGCCTCCACGAGCATTCATAGACATATATAAGAGGGGGGAGGGCCGTGAGAGAGCGGGTGTTGAAGGATCGTTTTGGTCGACGTATCGGCCGAGTCCGAACGGATCACAACGGCGTCCAGACGCTTCTTGATGATTTGGGCAGGACTCTAGGATCATATGACCCAAAAACAAACGTGACGAAGGACAGTCTAGGCCGCCCCATCGGGAGAGGAAATCAGCTCACGGCTCTCTGCCGCCCTTCTGAGTCGTAGCGGAAGGGCAGGTAGCGCGGACACCTCGCGCTACAACAACCGTCATCTTCGGAATGTCCAGCAAATCAACGTACTAAGATACGCGGCGTCTAGTTCCATACCAAATAGAGCAGCCCTGTCGGAGGACGCGTATGACGCATCCCACTGGGTGCAGCGGGAATGAAGGAAAGCAAGATGTCCTCTGACAGGAACTCTGCCTATCGTTGCTTAACCGGGTTACCGGAGCTATCCACGACTTCGAGTCGGTAGCGACGATCGCCAGTGCAAGTAATGCCTATCCGCGAACCCACGGTGAGCGAGACACTTTCGAACCATGGCCTCAGGTTCTTGGCGATCCGACGTCCACCGCTGGCCGCTTTTCCCTTTTTCTTTTTCTCAACATGCGTGACAATGCTCCCGATGTGGGTGTCGAAGACAAACTCAATGCCCATGCCGGGGAAGAAGTATCGTTTTTGTGGACTTATCGGGAGATAACGAAACTGAATTGGACTGGGAGCGTTGAGAGGAATGATGATCGTCTCACCAGGCAGAGGGCTTTGTGGGCGCTCGCTCGTCGGTTTGTCTGGGTAGGTCTTGACTTCTTCGATGAACCACGGATTGACCGCGAGCACTCTCGGCAAACGGTGATTGTAATGCCTTCTGAAGGCCACATTCCCAAGAACGCGAGGTACGCTAAACACAGCCAGGGGATCGTCTCGGTAGACCTCTTTCAGTCCCGGAATGCCCGAATAAATGGAGCTGGCAACCGTCCTGAGTTGATCCAGTTGCTCTTTGGTCATGAATTCGAGGGTCTTGTGCAGGTCGTGCACCGACGGGCTCCATTCAGACAGGCCAGGCAGGTCAAATGACTCGCGAATCCCCCAGTCATACGCCGTTCGAGTGTCGCGCGCTCCTCTATAGTGACTAAGACGGTTGATTGCCCCGGCCTGAACCATCTCATCGATAAGCTCTTCGCGACTGCTGGTTATGCTGATCGTGTCAGCCCAAGCCTCAAGGATTGGTTCCTCATCACCAAGAAAGCGCAACAAGATGTAGTCTTGGACGTCACTGTTCTTGTGAACTAACCTGAGAAGGTTGAGGACCTTCTTTAGATCAGGGCTAGCTGTCTCCAACCGTTGACGGATGCTTGCGATGACTTGGCTGTATCGTACGTTGGTTATGGCAGCTGGAAACCCAACATCTCGCAGGTCTCCCAAGCTCTCAACGTCTGTGCTCCACTGGTCGTACTCGTGCTCTACGCATTGCGCCGCTCTTTCACCTTCGGTAGTTCCGTATCTGGCAGTCAAGTTGCTTCTTATTGAGGTGAACATGCGCTTGACATATTCATGCCAAGGTTGATTCCAGTACTGTGTCCACTGATGTATTCCGTCAAGTACCGCTACATCGTCTCGATGCCTATCGAGAACTTCACACGCATACTTCACGTAATCCATTGCTCATTTCCGCCTTCCGTACCACCATACTTCATCAGTGATATTATCCGCGGATATTACAGTATCCTCTAAGTATTGACAATTATCTACACACCGTGAAGGATTTTGGGAGTGTCTCGTGTAACTCAGAGGGCGTCACCAACAAACCGCGGTGTGATTGCTAGACAGGTGAGATCGGCAGACGCCTCAATCACACAAAAGGGGAGGCAAGCCCGATGCAGGAGCTGAAGGTAGTTAGACTTGATTGGGTCGGTCCGTTCAAGCCTGTGGAAGACAACGGTGACCTCAAGCCGCCGCGCAGGCCAGGTCTACCTTTGGGTTGTGGGTAGAAGAATCAGCTGGACGGTCTTCTAGTGATCTATGTTGGCAAGGCGGCGAACCTGTCGCAGCGGCTGTACGAGCACACATACTCGATGGTGGCCGGTACTACCTATACGACCCTGACAAACTGGAGGAAGGGATACGGTGTACGGTACTGCTCCGGCTCAAACCAACTCGGAAGAGAGTTTTACGACAATCCGCAGCGCGTGCGGGAATTGGCACTGGCAAATGCCGGGGTATACCGTTTCTATTGGGCCCTGGTGGAGAAGAGTCTATGCGAGGTTGTTGAATGGTGCCTAATCGATGCTCTGCGGAACAGTGCTGACTCTGGCAGCCTCGATTGGTCAAGACGAGGTTTTCGCGAGTTGCAGGAGCCGAACATACGTATTGAAAACCCCTTACCTGGCTGTCAAAACCGAACTGGTGGATCCGTTGGTGTATCCACGCTAACACAGAAGGGGCAGACGGAAATGACTAACTCGGCCTATGGCGACTGCGTGGACAGGGAGTCCTGTCCGGTAGTCGTTTCGAAGCGGTAGAGATGCGCATCAGAAGGGGGCTGAAGGGACGAAAGTGGATGTCGACTTCGTCGACTGTGTCGATGGGGATTTTTGTCCGGTAGTTGGCCGTGGACGCGGAAGGAATGCCGCACTAGAAGGTGGCGGAGGGGACAAAAGTGGATGTCGACTGCGTCGATGGGGATTTTTGTCTGGTAGTCTGCCTCCGAAGCGGAAGAATTGCCGCACTAGAAGGTGGCTGAAGGGACAAAAGTGGACGTCGACTGTGTCTGACTGGGATCGATGGGGATTTTTGTCCGGTAGCCAGCCTCCGAACCGGAAGAAATGCCTCGCCAGAGGTGGCGGATGGGACAAAAGCGGACGTCGACTGCGTCGACTGGGATCGATGGGGATTTTCGTCCGGTAGTCTGCCTCCGAAGCGGAAGAAACTCCGCGCCAGAGGGTGGCTGAAGGGACAAAATGGACGTCGACTGTGTCGACTGGGATCGATGGGGATTTTTCGTCCGGTAGTTGGCCGTCGAACCGGAAGAAACGCGCCAGAAGGTGGCTGAAGGGACAAAAATGGATGTCAACTGCGTCGACGGGGATTTTCGTCCGGTAGCCAGCCTCCGAACCGGAAGAAATACCGCGCCAGAACGCGGCCTGAAGGACAAAAGTGGACGTCGACTGCGTCGACTGCGTCGACTGGATTGACGGGAATCACTCCGCCCCCGGCAACGTCCTCTCAATCCTTGAACGCCTCCAAGGTACCGAGGCTCCTCGTCCAGCCAGTACCGCCTGGCCGGGCGTCCCCTTCGTCGCCTCGCGGGTCTGGGTCATAGTAGGCTCCACCAGACGGCGATTTTGATGTTCTTGTACCTCGGCAGGTTTTGAAACATGTCATTTATCCACTGTTCCTTGTCGCCGCCGACCGAACTGCACGCGAACTCGGTGATTATCCACGGGAACTCGGCGTAGACGTCCTTATACATACTCCACAGCCGGTCGCAGATCTCGGTGAAGGACCTCCAGCGCTCCCCGGTGACGTTCTTGAAGTACGTCCCGGTGTTGTAGCCGGTGAGCCCGATCATATGGACGTACTCGTTGCCAGGATAGTACGCGACGTGGGAGTTCCACCGGCAGGGAGGAAGCTCACGTCGTTGGGGTTCTCAAATAGCGTTGTCAACGCCTTCTCTTGAAAAGATGCGGTAGACGGTCCGCCAGTTCTGAATGAAGATGTCCGGATCGCATAGGGACAGGTGCCCCAGGTAAAAACCACCCAGGTGGAGTTCATCTCGTTGTTCAGCCGGAACAGGAACGGGTGACCGAACTCCTTGGCGCCCCGGGCGAACATACGGATGTCGTCGTGCATCTTGCCGTCTAGAACGTCAAGTTAGGGTTCCTCCCGTACATGTCACCGCCGATTTGGTACGTCATTTCGACGAAGCTGCCTTCGGCGTAGGCGTCCAGCATCCCCTCCACCGGGAACTCGTGGCTAGGTAGCGGTACCACATGTTGACCGGGAACTCGAAATCCAGCTTCTCCTCGACTTCTTGGCGCTTGGCCTTTCCCTCAGGCGTGAACGGGTTGGGCGTGAAGAAGCCCCAGAGGATGTGGTCCAAGCCGCGAATCCTATCGTACAAGGCCCGCAGTACTCCTTGTTCCACTTGGGAAGGACGGGCCTAAAGTCCAGGTTGTAGGTTGAATTGCCCTGCGGTTCGAAGGTCTGGAAGGACCCGATGACGGAGGCGACACGACCTTCTCAGTGTCTCCTGGGAGTCCGACCTGAAGTGGATGGTGAAGTAGGTTATCCCTTCCGTATGTATATATGCGTAGGCGTACGAGTTTTGGGTCTGGGCGCTTCCCTCGGCGGGAGTCCTGGTCAGCCTGAACAGGCGGACGTCCCAGCCTCCGATTTGGGTCCAGTCATCCTTGTAGACCGTGATGTCGTTGGCTTCCCTGTACGTCTCGTCTGTGATGAACTCGTTGGGCAGGGTGGAGATCCGCAGCGGACCTCGGCATGGGGAGGTGTCCCTGGATATGCGGATCTCCAGGTTGTCTCCGTAGACGCGCGTGAAGTCCGGACTGCAACTGAAATCGAACTCCATGCCGGCGGGGACGTTCAGCATGTAGCCCTTCGGATAGTCGATGAACTGAGTTCCGGCGGGGCTTGTCGCGACCTTCTTGACGTCTCGCCCGAAGTCGGGAGTCTGGGATTCCGGGAGCAGCGTGCCGTCCTGGTAGCAACGAACAGCGTACTGAGGGGTTCCGGGATCGTTGGGGTCTTCGTTTCCGCCGGGATTGCCGGGGTCCCCGGGATCACCGGGATCGCCCGGATCGTTCGGGTCGGTTCCTGGGCCGTCGCCGGGTCCGCCTGTGGGGTCGTCCACGGGGTCATCAAACAGGCACGCCGACGTTCCGAACCCGAACGTCGCGAGGCCTGCTACAATCGCCACAATGGTAAGGAAGGCAACGACCTTCCGCCCGCGTGACCCGGACCGGCGTGACCCGGACCCGCGTGACTCGGACCCGCGCGACCCTGATGCGACTGACGACTTGACGGCTTGTGACCCGAATCCGATACCTGGCATCTCTTCAGACTCCTCGGGACGCGTCCCGCTACTGCATGTGACGGACGCGCCTATTCTTGAACCGGCTGCCAAACTAGACCGTATCAGATTCTCTGACGCAGGATGGAAACCCTCTGTTTCAGCGTTTCATGAGCACAACCCGACGTCCAGCTCGGATACGCAAGCAGGGCATATCATGTAAAAACTCCCCCGAAATGTAGACAAACCACCCCCAAAGATGTACTATTATATAACTGGATAGACAACATTTTCTTGGAAGGGCTACTCAAGTAATCGTATCCCAACGATAGAAAAATGGGAGCAGCAGCCTTTTCGCATTCGCGCCACACAGAGCCGGGGGGACTACACAGATGCCTATAGACATGCTAGGCCTCATCAGCAGAGCTTTTCGTGAGGGAGCCTCCGATATCCACATCATCAAGGGAGCTCCTCCGACTCTAAGAATAGCAGGGCGGTTGATTTCGTCCGGGCTACCACTGGCAACAGACGAGACCCTAAGCGAGGCCGTGAGTTACTTGGCGGCGCACACCTCCCGGCCTGAGATCGCCAAACGAGAAGTTCAAGACCAAGAGTACGCTTTCGACCTGAGCTGCGAAGTCGAGGGCCTCGGCAGGATGAGGGTCCACATATTCCACGAAAAGGGCAGCCTTGGCGTGAGCCTCAGGCTCATAGCGAGTCAGGTGCCCGCGGTAGCGGAACTCGGTGTTCCAGACACCTTGGTGGACTTGTGTTCCCGGAGGGGCCTCATTTTGGTGACCGGCCCTGTGGGGTCGGGAAAGTCGACCACTCTGGCGGCACTAGTCCGCCACGCCCTGGAAAACCGCGGCTCGCGAGTCGTAACCATTGAAGACCCCATTGAGTACCAGTTCCCCCACTTCAAGGGCATAGTCACCCAGAAGGAAGTCGGGCTGGACTGCGAGTCTTTCCACGAGGGTCTAGTGGATGCCTTGAGAGAAGACCCCGATATCATAGTCCTCGGTGAGTTGAGGGATCCCGCGTCCGCCGACGCTACGCTCGTTGCAGCCGAGACGGGACACCTGGTCATCGCCACCATGCATACCCCGTCGGCGGCCCGCGCGTTGGACCGTCTAGTGGACCTCTTTCCCACGGGACGGCAGGAACTGGCGAGGCACTCACTTTCCAGGGCTCTAAACGGCGTGTTCGTCGAGCGTCTCTTGCCTACACGCGACCGAAGCCGCAGGGTGCTGGCTTACGAACTCCTGGTGGCTCTGCCCGGGGTCCGCAACTTGATTCGCCGGGGCGAGTACCAGCAGATCAACTCGGCTATAGAAGCGGGGCAGAAAGTCGGAATGATTACTATGTCCAAACATATTCAAAAGTTGGTGTCTCAAGGGATAGTCTCCGCCGATGACGTAGTCGACGAGGTGGAGCCCGGTGAGTAAACCTAATAGTGGGGTGGATCAGGGAGGCCGCATTGGCGCTATCCTCCTCAGCGAGGGGCTTGTGTCGGAACGGGTTTTGGCAAGGGCGGTCGACCTTCAGAAGCAGTCCGGCGGACGTTTGGGCGAAGTCCTGATCAGCATGGGAGCGGTCTCGGCTGCCCAGTTCTACCGCGCGCTGGCCAAGCAGCTTCAGGCCCCGTTCTGCGATTTGAGGGCGACCACACCCGACTCCGCCGCTCTGAAGCTGTTTACGGCGGCAGAGGCCAAGGCCTTTAGGGCGATTCCGCTCTTCATCAGGGGCAGCACCTTGGACGTGGCGGTCGAGAACCCCGCCGATCTTAACCGTCTGGAATCCATCCGCGCCAAGACAGGCTACAGGGTGTTCCCGCACTTGGCTGTCCCCGAAGATATAGACCAGGCGATGCGGCGCTTCTACGAGATCCCGGACACCGAAGGCTCAAAAGAACCCGGCAACCAGAAGAAGGAGTTCACGACCCAGGAAGCCGGAGTTTACCAGGCCCAGTCGGGCGACAGCCGGTTAGACGACTCTCCCGCTGCGGCTATGATAACCTCTTGTTCGAGGCCGCGCGGCGTGGCGCGTCGGACATCCACATCGAGCTCTTTACCGACAAGACCAAAGTGAGGTTCAGGATAGACGGCGTTTGGAGTCCGCGCGATTCCTGCGATGCACCATGAAGCCTTGATAACCCGCTGAAGGTTCTGGAAGTGATGGAAATGCCGAGAAAAGGTTCTCTTTGATGGCCGGTTCTCGACAATCGATAACAGGAGATATGACCTTCGACTATCCACTTTTCCCACGGTTTTCGGCGAGAAGGCCGGTGCGCTCTTGGAGCAGACCACCGAGCACTGGATTTCGGTCGTCTTGGGTTGTCGCCTAATGTCATGGAACAGCTGGGCAAGGCGTTAGCCCTCCCGCACGGCCTGATCGTTGTAGGGGGTCCGACCGGAAGCGGAAAGTCCACTACTCTAGCCACGGCCCTAAACGTCGTGAACAAGCCGGGAAAGAACATAGTCACCGTTGAAGACCCCGTGGAATACATAATCCCAGGGGTCAACCACACTCAGGTGAATACCAAGGCGGGCCTAAACTTTGCTACCGTTATCAGGCACATTCTCCGACAAGACCCTGACGTGATTATGGTAGGAGAGATCCGGGACTCGGAAACAGCCGAGATGGCTTTCCGTGCGGCCCTTACGGGTCACCTTGTTCTCACAACCATTCACGCCAATGACGCTCTCTCGGTAATGACCAGGCTAGAAGACATGGGCGTGAACAGGTATCTGGCCCTGACCTCTATAGTCGCCATGTTCAGCCAGCGACTTGTGAGGACGATTTGTCCGTGGTGCAAGTACACCGAGACGGCTTCGGAGAAGGTCATTCACGACGTCGTGGGTTAAGTGAATTCCCGAAGGTGAGAAGGTCTCGGTGGTCGCGACTACCAGGCCCTGCAGAGCAGGGTGCCCGGACAGAGCCTATAAACGGAGGACGGCAATATCCGGAATGATACTTGTTAACGATGATTTTCGGCGACGCTACTTGGAGTCAGGCGATCCAAAATTCCGACCCCATGTCAACCCCCGAGGCGTCACGAAGGGCTTTCTGGCTGACGGGCACGGGCAGATAAGCGGTTAACTACATGGGACGAAGTTCTCAGCGTTTTTAGGACCGGTCAAGACTAGACGTTAATTTGACTCTAGATGCAGGATCTGCTATTTGCGCGACGAACGATAGCAGAAGCGGAGAAGCGGAGGGATAGGGTTGGCTCTATATGAGTATCGGGCGATCAACAAGGAGACGGAGCCCGGGTAACTGACAAGGTTCAAGTAGACGACAGCGCCCCTGTTCCTTCAGTGGACAGCGAACCGGCAGGGACTGCTGGTCACCTCCGTGAAAAAGGCAGGTTCCGAGAGCTGTTTGGCGGCTTTTTCCGGCGTGCCACCGTCAGCAAAGTAGACAAAGGAATGGCCATGATGGAACTGGGACCTTGAAGGCCGGCATACCCCTAAAGACTGCCCTCGAACGTTTGGCGGCCGAGGCAAACGAAAGCGGAGTAGGCGCTCCCATCCGTGCCGCAGCCGGAAGCCTAGAACAAGGAATGTCGTTTAGCCAGGCCGTGTCCGCTCATAAAGCACTTTTCGATGCGTGGGAAGTCCAGGCTATCGAGGCCGCTGAAGCTGTCGTACCTGCATGAGTCCCTAACCTACAGGCGAACAAGCGCTTAAGTCCCACGACTTCGACCCGGGCGTCAAGTCCGCGATGATTTACCCGGCTTTCGTAATGGTCGTTGCAGTAGCGGTCATTCTGCTGATGTTGTTTTTCGTAATTCCAGCCTTTTTCGATCTGTTGGGACCGAGAACCTGCCACGATTCACAGTAATGCTTCTTGCCCCGTCCAACTTCATGAGAGCCAACTGGCTGCGGATATTGGGCGTTCTGATTGGTGGCCTTCCTCATCGCCAGGCGGCTCCTGAAGAAGGAAGACACCAGGTTCATGAGAGAGTTGCCTTAGAATCCCCGGTTGGGGTCGCATCCTTAGAACCTTTATCTGGTTAGGTTTGGGAAGACCTTCGCGACCTTGCTTGAAAGCGGTGCGAGAGTCTTGCCAGCGCTCGAATACCAGCGCCGAAGGTCGGCTCGGCGCTCTACATAAAAGCGTCGTTCATCAGGAAGGAGGTAGAGAGAGAGGAAGAATCGGTGACTCCATGCGCAAGACAGGGTCTTTCCGGCGCTTTTTCTGCGAACTTGCAGCCGCGGGAGTCGAGTGGTACCCTTCCAGAGATGGTCTCGAAGGCTGCCACTTTCTACGAAGGTGAAGTCAACCGGATGTTAAGTTCCTTGTCTTCCTTGCAGGAACCTATACTATAGCGATAGTTGGAGTCATCGGTAGGTTCTTGAAGGCGATCACGATCATGGGACCGATTTTGAGAAGTGGTAGAAGTACTATCGTAGAGTCTTGCAGGTTTTATGGCATATGGGTACATAAGCGTACCAACAAACTGAGAAAGACCGAGGGAAAAGAGAGTGAAGAAGCGGAGAATTCTTAGGTCAGAACGGGGTTTCACGTTGGTCGAGCTTGGTATTGTCATGGCCATCATCGCCATTTTGGCGGCCGTGGCGTATCCGACGTACAAGGATGAGGAGAGGGCTTATATTGCCGAGGCCAAGCCAGCCTGCAAGAAGCAAGAGTGACCATATGGGCTACGTTTGTTGAGTATGGCGAAAGTGGCCTGGTCAGTACATCACGGGAGAAGGCGGCCCAACAGTGCCTGCGGTTCCTGCGCCCGCCGCATCTAATGGATGGTCGTATACTATGACAGGCGTGAATGGTGATGGCGATTTCGTCGTAACGGCCACAAGAGGCTCAACAACAGTCAAGATGACTCTAACGTCCGAAGGCACTATAACTTTTGAAACCACTCAGGACAGGTTAGGTGCCCAGACTGGTGTGTCTTACAGACTGAATCTGGTGTGAGGTGCGAGGCAACTCATGAATCAACGTGGCTCTATTCTCCTGAGACGGTGATACTGCTAGGCTTGCTGTCCGTTTGTCCATGCTAATTCTCATAGGTCAACGGTATTCATGACTGCGCGTTCGCGCAAGAAGACGCAAGGGTTCAGGCTATGGCCGCGCGGATTCACAGGACATGCGGACGAAGTGGACCTACGACGTGACCACGAGTCCAGTCAGGTTCACAACGACCGCATTTGACGATGAAGGTGGATAAAGGAAGGTTACTTACAGTATCACCAACCTGATAACACCAAGCCGGATCTGTACCAGGTAGAGATATGGATCAATGACAAGACAGATAAGACTGTCTACAAGACGCTCTCTCAGGTATGGGTGACACCAGGGTTAGCGGCTTTGTGGGATGACAAGCGAAGCGAAGGTGTTAGATAGAATGAAGCCTGCTTTGTTCGTCCTGGAGCAGATCAACCGGGTTCACTGGCTGAGATGGCCGTCGGTCTGGCCGTCGGGATGTTCGTGCTGTCTCCACAATAAGTTTCTTTCCCGTACTATTGGGGTAGTTCAAACTAAACATCGAGCGTGATATCCGGGGATCAGGGTATGATGGCGGTTGAAACCATATAGAGAGAGAATTCCGGAAGGTTTCGGGAATACGGAGGCAGCCTTAGACACACTACCGCTAGCGAGGTTACGGCGATAGGTAATGGACATACGATTAGCATAAAGAAAGTGGAACAAACATTGAGCTAACGGTGGACGGCGATACCAAGACATTTTCTCGCTGTAAGGATCTGGAGGTAGAGCCCATACTTGAGGGTACTAAGGCAAGGGTAATCGTGATCAAGTTCGTATTGGGGGATGACAAGCATGAGAAATCCTTCAAGGCCGCTTTTTCGGCAGGTAATAGGATCGCAACCAGACGATTTCGTTGTCTCGGCATGGACCAAACCGGATCTGTTCTTGCAGCGGGTATTGTCATATTGGGGATTTTCGCGGTCCTATTTGCCGCCGGGGTTAGGCATGAGGGTAGCGCCCAAGAACTAGATATATTCATCGCCTCAATCGCAAAGCCCTTGACATAGCCCGGGGCGGGGTCGACCGGCTATTGATGGAGTTCAGCGAGGACTACGAAATAGCTGACTGCACGACCGGTGACCTCCCCGCCCCGGACTACCAATCGACGTTGCACTCCAAAGCCACTAAGTCTGTTTCAGGTGCGGTTACTTTGACCTCCATTGCTACGGTGGCAGGGTTGGAGAGACGGTATCAGTTATTTTGGAGCCATCGGCAGGGTTGTTTGAGGCCTTTTTGGAGAGAGAACACTGCAACGGGGGAACTGTCACCGCAAAGAACAACTCAGAAGGGTCTGTCGATAGTCCTGCTCTACGCGGTAACCTGGTTCGCGTGCGAAACGCAAAGATTACGATCCCCAACTCAGTAGGAACGATTGACATCCCTACAGTGGAAGAAGTTGAGAGCGCCATTTCTGACCGGTTTGCTCTCCAGACGTGACCTACTCCCAGACCGTCAATGCCATACCCACTAGCACCGTTACGCAGAACACGTTTGTTACCAAGAATTCTCACACGTTCAACTCAACCACTCAGATAAACGTTGCCGAGGGTGCTTGGCGAGGGTTGAAGTCCATCACCATCGGCGATGGTGCTAACGTGCGTCTTAACGGTGACTTCGAAGTGGATAAGATCAACAGCGGGACGAATGTGGCGTTCGATTTCCAACTCGACGGAACGCTCGTAGTAAACGGCAGTGTTAGCATCAGCAACAACAGCGAAGGCACTATCGTCCTGAACGGTGACCTCATCATAAACGGCGGGTCGCTCAGTTTTGTGAACAACACGAAGATCGACTTGATCCTCAACGGAAACATAGTAGTGCTTGGTGGAAATGTCGTGTTCGGAAACCGTAACACGACTAGCATCATTGGCCGGGGAATGATCATCACAGTCCCACCCGAAGGTACCTCGGGGATTGTGGCTTCGAACAACTCTACTCTGAACATCGGCAGACCCGGAGTTGGGACCACTCAGCTATCAATGATCACTACTGGCAAGGCGGACATGGAGAACAACGGTACTTTCTATGGTTCCCTCCTTCTGTACGGCAAGGATGTCACGTTCTTGAACAACTGCGACGTGACAGCGAACACGGCGTCCGTTGTGTCGCCTGGCAACATCGAGTTCGCGAACAACTGCGATGTGACGCTAAGGCGGGGTGCTTTTGAGGATTGGGAGGGTCATCCCGACCTTGAGGGTGAGGGGTTTGGGGAATACCACGTAGTGAGTTGGAAGGAAGGCAATAACTGAGATTAGAGCAATCCTCAGCACCGATGTGCGATTACGAGACTCTGTACGGTTACCAAGCGGAGGTGACTTCTTGTGGCAGTCCCAAAAGGGACAAGCATAGGGATTGATCTTTCGAACCCGGTTCGAGTTGTGGCATTTTCTGAGGAGTCAGGTCAGGTGGTGTCGGCGTTCACAGCAAAGACACCTTTTGATTCCGGCTCGAAGCCTAGGCTCAAAGAGCTTGCCTCCGAGATAAAGGCTTTCCGCAAGACCCTGCGGACTAGACTCTCCGGCACTGCGGGACTCCCGATGTCGGCCTGCCTTCTTTTCACTGTGGCAATGCCGAAGCTGAACAAGAAGGAGTTCCATAAAGCTATCCAGTTCGAGATCGAGCGGTTGGTCCCGGGCGGACCGGATAGCATGAGAGTAGTCATCAGGGAATGGCCACAAGGAATTCCACTTCCTCCGTCGGTTAATGTACCGGAAGGCACTACACTGTACCTTGTGGTGGCCGCGAACGTACAGGCGGTTCGCTCTGCCGAGTATATTATGAAGGATGCCGGCATTCGCGCGTTGGGAGTGGAGATGCCTGCCAATCCCGCTTCCCGAGCTAGTTGGTGGCTATGGGAACGAACTCGATCTGAGCAACCCGAGTCCATGCCGGATCGTGAGCGGGCCAAGACCGTCTCGAACTCTGATAGTAAGACCCCCGAAACCGGCGCCTATATGCCCTGGGTCACCCACGGCAACGGGGCGCTTTCTAGCCCTGTTTTGGAAGGCCCGAGTTCCCCGACTGCCTCCACTTCAACCGCAGTCCCCGAACCAGCGGGGGATGCGGAGGCGGGTCAAGGAGATTTCGGAGACGTTCTTCCGGGTGCAAACCTGGACATATCCCTGGTCGCATCTGCCTCAGAAGCCATCATGTACCTCAGTTATGGGGCGTGTCCTTGGCTCATGCGCGAGATACCTCTGGATCCGGACAACCCGTTTGTTAACGGTCAGATTCTTGCGGGTGAGATTACTAGGTCAACGAGGTTTGCGAGAACCGCGTCCAAAGGACGTATCGATGGGCGAGTGACGGTGTTTGGCGCTTCTGACAGGGTTAGTTTCCTGACCGATTTCCTACAAGAACAGACGGGGCTTCCGACCCGGTTGTGGGGGCATCCTGGGATTGACTCTGATCCCGAATACGGCGTAGCAATAGGGCTGGCTCTCTCGTCAGAGGGGAGGGCGAAATCGTGAGCACGATTGTCCCGAGCAGCGGCAGAAACCTTCAGCCCCACATGAACTTCCTGAAGCCGGACTTTAGAGCCAGTTCTGAGGAACGGCAGCGTTCCGCATCAGACGTCACACGCCTTATGTTCTTGGGAGTCGCGCTCGCCGTGTGGGCGATGTTGGGTCTCAAGGTTTGGGACATAAACCTCGTGATGGCCGAGCGCCGCCCTGACGAAATCGAAAAAGCCCGACTATCACAGGAAATTGCCAATTTGCAGGCGATATTGAGCAAGGCTCCTCCGGCGTGCTCGAACGCCCGCGAGGACCTCTACACACAGGTTAGTAGTCCGAGCGTTTGACCACAACAAGCCGACTCGCTTCATCTGGCGTTGCTTTTGGAGGTTACAGAGCGCTGGAAGACGGGACCGTCGAACTGAGCGGACTTGTCTCGAACCCTCAGGGATGTATGGCACTGTCCTAGATGACATCAGTGAGCCGACTTCGTGACTGAAGTGAGGGAGGCAGCTCTGTACGATGAAGAGGATGTCTGGACGGGGTACTACTTCCAGATATCCTTCAGTACCGTGCCGCGAGAAGCAAAGTAGTACGATATCGGGGTTGACTGTGACAGCAACTCATCGCCAAAACTATCTGACCGCCAGCACAATACTCGTGGTGATCATTGCGTTTCTGGGCGTCGGTATCCTTGTACGCAAACAACAGGTACAACCAGGAACTGGAGGCAAACAACGAACCCGCGTGGAGCTGTCCCTTATGAGGGCTACGCAGACCAACCTGGAGAAGTCGGTGGCGCATCTCGACCTACTTCCGCCGCTTGCCGACGCTGATTGGGAGAAGGTACTGACCGATCAGGATCAACGCCGCTGCTGTCCAAGCTGGGTACGCATCACGAACCTTACCTACTCCTCGCGAGTCGATGAAAACGAGGGTGGTGTTGGCTCCATAGATTTTGTTGGAAGTGGAGGGCAACGATGTGGCGCAGGCCAAATGCTTAGCCCTTCTCGAACAGAGTGTCGTCGGGATGCGGTTTTTCGAAATTGAGATCCTCGGAGGCGGTGAATCCTACTACCAGAATATCCTCGCCAACTATAGAAGCGGGAGAATCGGGTTCGATATGATGAGAGTAACAGGCTGCGTATATCGGACAACGGAGGGAACCTCATAGGTGCTCCAACCTTTCTCGGGCCTCCCTGAGTTCTCTGGGCGCTCCCGGTCCAGTCGACGCCATCATCTTCGTCATCGGCCTTGCCTTCGGCAGCTTCGGCGGCATGCTTGCTTCCAGGGTCCCGAGAAGCTTCGCGCCGACCGGTAGGTCCCAGTGCCCCACTGTGGGCGGTGTTATCGCCGTCGGAACTGATCCCCGTGGTCAGTTACCTCATCCAGAAGGGACGCTGCAAGCACTGCGGAGAGAGGATCAGCGGCGGCTATTTGCTGGTGGAGTTGTCCACCGCCGTGACCTTCGTGCTGTTCTACCGCTACTTTGGGCTTAACATCGTAGGAATCCTCAACATGATCCTGGCTCTCCATTTCACCGTGTTGGCCGGAATCCGATATGATGCACGGTCTTTTGCCAAAACCGCGTTGCTTCATCTGGCCTGGCGTTTGCGCTGATGCTCAGGATAGCCGCCCCGCTCCACGCTCATGCGCAGGGACTTTTACCCTTCTCTCAACCCCTGTGGGCAGGGCGCTTTGGGCGAGCCTTCGAGACGGCCTAATAGGGGCGGCCTTGCTTCCTGGCTTCTTGTACCTTGTGGCCCTGGTGAAGTCCGGCGCCATGGGCGGCGGCGACATCAAAATGGCTGCTCTCATCGGCTTCTACCTCGGGGCCTGGAAGGCTCCCCGCTCTCGGACTGGGATTCGTCCTCTCATCGGTCTATGCGATACCTATGATGATCTCAGGCAAACTGAAGCGAACCGATACCTACCTCTGGAATCTTCCTCTCGCTGGCTACGCTCATCCTCGCTTTTAGCTAAGTTCTGATCTCTCGCCGCGCTTCAGATTCTGTCTTACGTCACCGACTTATCCGCGAAGTATGACGCCAGGCTTCTAGAGACCATTCGCACGCCAAACGTCTTTCCCATAGCGCAGGAACTAGTCAAGACAGGCTACACCGCCCAAAACAAGCCCCAATCCTATAGAGAAGACACGGTCCGCTACGTCTCCAGCGACCAGGACGCCTACGCCGGCGTAACGGCTTATGCACCAGGAGAAGGTGGCGTCCAGCATCCTGAGCGGACTCTACATGGGTGAGGCCCTGCTGATAGCGGAATCCGGCGCCAGCCTGGGCATGATGCAGGTGGCTATAACGGCGTCGGTCATGCAGATCCCGTTCTTTGTCGCCGCGTGCGATTACGTCATCATCGGCGAGGAGCTTGCGGGCATCCTATCTGGACCTGTCCCGGGGCTGGGAGTCTCGGTCTCGGACATATACGGTAACTACATCGGAAAATGGATGACGGTAGTGTCCGCGTTCGCGTTGTGCCTGGCGTCGGTGAACTTGATCTTGGTCCACTCGCGGATAGTGGCGAGTCATCTATTTTCCTGATGCTTGCTGTTACCGCCAATCCCTCTGCTGAGTCCCATCGGAATCCCCCTCAAGATCAGTCCGATGACTCGATTTCGCTAACCTCGTATATGGCGGGAGGGGAGAACGGCTATCCGCCAGTTCGCCCTGGACTGCACCATCGTCACCCAGGACATCCGGGGAAACGCGACATCCAGTCTCCCCGTGATGAAGGGGATAGAGACCATCAAGGACTTCGCGTTCGTGCTTCAGTTTCATGAGCACACCCGAGTCGTGGATCCGCCAGGTCATCGACCCCATGGGCATCAAGTTCGCTCTCGGCACTGTCACCGTGTCCGTCCCGTCGGTGGTGCCGTACTACAACTCGGGCCAGCTGGAAAGGTTTGATGGGCGGGCTTTCCTCGGGCGCCCAATACGACCATCTGCTGAATAGGCCCGGGCGGGGTCTCGGCGATGATGGATGCGCAATCCAGCGAGCCACGGCGTGCATCTTCGGCATGTGGTCGCTTCCATTGTACAAGGATAATCCCGTGTACCGGGTGTCCCAGGCGGTCTTCGTTGGCTCGTGCGCCGGGCACGCCATCGGGGTGGCTATCGGAAATATAAAGAACTACGGTCTAGTCCCGTTGTTCGGGGGCAAGGTGGACTTGATCGTCCCGGTAGCCTTGGGCCTCTTGCTCTACACTCGCTTCTTCCCCGCGGTATAGCTGGCCGAGCCGCTGGCCCGCCTTTCATGGTGGGAGTCGGTGTCGGGCAATCGATATATACCTCAGTTAGGTCGCAGGTCATCAAGCAGGGCGGGAGAGGCCGGCGATAGCCAAGCGCCGAACGCATATTGTGGCTCCGCGTTGGACACAATGAAGAAGCGGGTGTACCTTCGGTACACCGCCTTCGCTTTGGTTCTCAGTTAGCGTTCTCGGGTTATCTTTCGCGTTTCTTCGTCGCCAAGCCGAGGCCCAGCAGCGAAACTCCTATGCCGTACATCATGGTCGCCGAGATACCACCGGTGGGCGCCAAGGGCGGCGGCTCATCGGGGATGATTGTCTCGTACCAGAACGTGTACGTCGCATTTCCTGAGCTGAACTCGTGAGTGTACGAAGCCGGCTGGCCTTCCCTCAGTTCATACCCTTCAACCTCGAAGGCATTGACGACTTGGCTGGATCCGACGAAGCCGGAGTGAGAAGTCGGCGCGTGGACGTTGTCATCCGTGCCCCACTCTTTGTAGTAGACGGTTAGAGTACTCGTCGGAGGCGGGGGAGGAGGAGGCTCGGGAGCAGTGTACTTGTTATACACAGTTACCGGGTCATTATTGCCCGCTTGGACGTATACCACGTATGATCGGCCTTCTGGGTTCGTCTGTTGCCAGTTTGCGGGAAGGTCTACCTCGAATATCTCGTACCAGCCTGGCTCGAGCTCGTCGAAGTTGTGGTCGCCGCCGAGTTCTAGTACCGCCCATCGCGGCCAGCTTTCATCAAGCGCACTTGGGGCCAGGTCGGCAGGCCTGATACCGATCTTGAACTTCTCATCGCCTGTCTTGCGGTCGCTCGTCTCATCAGGTAGTTTTACCACCGTGATGTTGCCGAGTTCGGGAGCAGTGTACTTGTTATACACTCTTACTGGGTAGGGATTCGCGCCCGCTTCGACGTATATTTCGTCGTATGATATGCCGTCAGGGTTCGTCCACGCCCAGTTTACGGGCAGGTCTTCCTCAAACACCTCATACAAGCCGGGTTCGAGATTGGTGAACGTGAAATCATCGCCGATTTCTAGTTCCGCCCATCGCGGCCAGGTTTCTTCATCAAGCGCAGCTAAGGTCTGCGAGGCAGGTCTGATGTAGATCTTGAACTTCTGGTCGCCATCGTAGTCGTCGCCATCGTCATCAAGTAGTTTTATGACCTTGAGGCTACCGAGCTCGGGATCAGGAGCTTTGTAGAAGTTGGTGATGGTCACAGTGTAGTTGTAGACATTGTCTTCTCCGATAACTACGGTCTGGGTTGTGTAGACCGGGTTAGCCCAGCCTTCACCGGGGTGTTCCTCAGTTACCGTGAAAGTACCCTCCCAGAGACCGGAGAACATTACGGAATAGCCGGCCCCTACAGTCTTGGTCTCATTGTAGTCGGGGCCAGTGACGGTAACCGAAAAGAGCTTTCCGCTGTCGAACTCGTCAGAACCCTCAAGAATTTCCTTATTGACTGTGATGCTACCGAAGGGGTCGCTTCCCGACTCAACGTACCAGAAGGTGTGGGTGTAGTCCGTTGCTGTGAAGGTGTGGGTGTAAGAGTCATCCTCGCCTTCCTTCAGGTCGTATCCCGAGAAGTCGTCGGCGTAGACAGTGGCATTGTCGCCAACATCCTTGGTTATGGGATCGTCGGTACGGAGAACAATATCGGTGTCCCACACTTGATGGACGACCGTCAGAGTGCTCTGGGGAGCATCGTAGCTGTTGGTGATGGTTACCTCGTATGTTCCTCCAGCCGCGACGGTCAACTGGTTGGTTGCTACTCCGTCAACCTCGATAACAGGAGTCCCCCAGTTGGTGACAGGGAGGGTCTCGGTCACGGTGTACGTGCCGGGGACCACGTCGTCCAGGGTTACGGGATTGTTCACAGTCAGTTTGTCGCTGGAGTAGTTATGTACTCCGTCTGTCAAGGTGACCGTGAACTCTAAGTCGGCCGAGAAGTCGTCCGAACCATCAGCCTGGACCTTGGTGATTGTTACGGTTCCGGTGGTGGGGGGCATCACCACGTCAATGTCGACATTCAAAGTTCCTCCTGATTCGTTGCCGGGCTCGAAATACGGCCCCGAAGCTGCGGACGGGTTATAGTATTTCTGTGACGTTCCGTTGTCGAAGAATACCTCGATGTAGAGGATGTCGTTAGTCACAAACTGTGAATCATCGCTTACTTTGTAGAGGTTGCTACCTCCTTGGCGCGCACACACCCACGGCTCCGGGTCAAAGGATAACTGGGCTTCGACTCTGATCACGTGGTCAGTACTTGAAAGCGTAACGTGGATTTGGGTTCCCGCAAGGGCTGTAGGGGCATAACCGAGAACGATGCAAACAACGAGCAAAGCCACCAATACCTTATGTTTCGCGGATTTCATTGTTCCTCCTTCCTGGCGTTTCCGCCAAACTGAGATCTTTTCGCTGGTTTCCCGGCTCCCCCGGGGAATCGGATTCCGATAGACTGGAGCGCTAGTGTCTCCCTTCCGCCGGCGGCGCTCAGACATCCTGCGAAAGGCTGGTTCCACAACTGCCGTTACCAGTATCTTCTACGTAAACACATCCTATATTCGCGTAAACCGCCAGTCAACTAATTACTTTGTACTATGCGGTTTGACCCTTCTGAGATGCCACGAAATAGGACTCAGTGCCTATTGGGGCTGGTGCTTGGGTTCTGTGAGCGGGGGACGCGCCTGGTACGCCTGCTGAACCCTGTACGCCGGAGACGGAACCAGGAAACTTACACGGATGGACTTGCCACGTAGGGCAGGATGAATTGCTCGCAAAAACGCAGCACAGTTCGATAATCTATGTAGTACTTATGTAAAGAAGAACGATCAAACGAAATACAGCACAGGAACTAGAACTATCGAAGCGGAAATCCCATCGAGGGCGGGCTGCCGCTTTCTCGATGATGACGTCATCTTGTGGAGGATTGTCTCATGTCACGACGGCCTTCTTTGGCTCGCGTATTCCCAGCTCGTTCAGCATCTACAGTGCGTCTGGCACTTGCAGTAACTCTCACAATCGCAGTCATCTTGGCCACCCTCGCTCTGCCCAAACAGGCGTCGGCCGCTCTGCTGCCATCCGCGTGGGCCGAGGGCGAGCTGGAACTAGCCCAGCAATGGGGCCTTCTGAGCGACCTGTATGATGCGCCCTCCGGTGGGCCAGTAAGCCGAGGTTCGGACAGCCGCCCCGATCCCTCTTCATACACCTCCGGCATCAACAAGGATACCTTCACCCAAGTTGTCGTGACCATGTGCGAAAAACTGCTGGGGAGGAGCATCGACGCCGCTAACGTGCAGTTTGATGACAGGACTGCGCCGGCGTGCTACTACAAGGCCTTCGAGGCGGGGATTGTGAACGGAAAGGGCGTCACTCCCGATGAAGCGGTGATACTTGGCCGTGATGATATCCTCTCACGCGAACAGATCGCAAAGATGCTGTATCAGGCGATAGTCTACTGCGACCCATCCCAAGACTCCCACGACTCCCAAGTCTCCCAAGACTCTGAAGCCACCCAAGACTCCCAAGTCACCGTCGACGTCCTAGCCACCTTTTCCGATTGCGAGGACATCAGCGAGTGGGCCAGGAACGCCGCCCGCTATATGGCGGACAAAGGGATCCTAAAGGGTGTCGACGGTCAGTTCCTCCCAAAGGCGCAATGCACCTTTGAGCAGGGAGTAGTCCTCGCCAAGCGAGTCTATGAGGAGTTCGCGGACGAGCAGGTACTGAAAAGCGCGCCGATGATGCGAAGCGGTCTTGCGGCTCCAGTCGTGGTTAAGCCAGAGTCAAGTCCCGCCAGCATGTCTCTTCAGCGTGAGGTGAAGTTGGCGTGGCAGGCGATGCCCGGCGTCTCCGGATATCTTGTAAGGATCGACTACCCCGGCGCAACCCAGACCCAGAGTGTCTACACGAACGTCCCGGAGATCCAGGTTCAGCCTCAGCGCAATAAGGAGTTGGGCCCCGGGCCGCACTCCGTCTCGATCGCGGCGGTGGATGGCGACCACAACGTCATCTCCCCGTTTACCCGTGTCTCGATCAATCTGTACAACGACTCCGATTACGACTTCGACTTCAAGGACGCGGCCGAGGCAGAGAGCTACATGACGACGGTGACGGTTCGGGTATGGGATTTTGACGGAAACGGGCAGAAAGTGACCGTATCGAAGACCCTGACGGTGCACAAGTGGGTCGCCGCCGACGTAGTGGCGATTTTCGAGGACATTTACAACGGCCCGGAGAGATTCCCCATCCATAGCGTCCACGGATACCGTCCGGGTTCAGGCGGCGAGCATCCCAAGGGGACAGCCATAGACATCAATCCAAACGAGAACTACGAGGTTTGGTTGGATGGCCGCGTGGGCGTGGGCTCCTTTTGGAAGCCGGGCGTGAACCCGTACTCCATTCCCCTGGATGGGGACGTCGTAAAGGCTTTTCGGGCCCGCGGCTGGGGATGGGGAGGCACCGACTGGAGGAGCAAGCGAGACTACATGCACTTCTCGTACTTTGGGACGTAGGGGCGAACGGAAGCTATCTTCTACTCTTCCGCACCACACTCAACCCGTTCCAGATTAGGAAGAGTGAGACGATGGCTGAGCCCACCGTATCCACATATCCCGTCGCAGGATGAAGAGGAGCTGCAGCTACGGCACCAAGGGCGGCGACCACACAGAGGTCGACGAGGGATTTTGCCCGGTAGAGACTACTTTGGGCGCCGATGACCGAATCGGGTCGTTCCCTGTTCATCGCGCGGTAGCGAATCCAAAACCAGGTGTTGGTCAGAAGTCCTAGGACAGCGATGGTCAGGCCAGGAATCACGTTGCCCTGGTACTGGGGTGATGGTGAGCCCGTCGGCCAATCCAGTGACGAACGTAACGACGCATTGAAGACAGCGATGCAAAGCATGACGACTCCCGAGAGGAACATCGCCCCTCCGACCCACTGGTTGGCAAGACGCTCAAGCTTAGGTTTTTGTGTACGTCCAAGAACTCGGTAAACGCGCCACGAGACGAAAATCGCGATCAGTTCGGTAGTGCGACGTAGGAAGTCTGCCAGCTGGGTTGTAGAACGGCTGTTCAAGGCGGCGAATCCCGTAACAAGCGGGCCGGGAGCGCTCAGGAGCAGCGACCACAGTAAGGTGTTTTCTCCTCTAGATCTGGCAGATCTGGTCCCGTCCACCACGACGCTTTCCCCGTCCTTTTTTTCGTGCACATTACACCCCGAACCAGCCGAGCAACCTCAGGAGAAAGGATACCGAGCCCGCTACGGCTAGAGGCACGGTAATCGTATCCATGCCGCGTCGCGTATAAAGCTCCACAAGGGCGCTCGTAGGAGCGACTAACAAGGCGATAACCAGGCACACAAGCCAAGACTTCCCTGTATAGAGCAGGGTGGTGATGAATATGGCGAGTAGCGACATGGCGTACATGCTAGCCGTGCCCTCGATGGTCTTCTTTCCCTCGATGAACCGGCCGGTAATGTAGCAGCGCCCGTACGTCTTTCCGACAAGCGCGGCGGCCGCGTCTCCGAGGCCCCATGCCGTGATTGCCACTACGATGATGTACTTGGAGCCCGAGCCCAGCCATCCCCAGAACACGGTCACAAGTACCACCATCATAAGAAAGAAGACGACCATGCTCTTCTTCACTTCTCCGAGTCGTCGCTCGGCAAGGACCGTGCTGTACCAAGGCACCCGTTCAACCAAGGTGAGGATGGGATACAGCAGAGCTGCCAGCACGGCTGCGGAGGCGGCGGACACATACCATGTTGGAAAAGCGTAGAGCCAGACGAAGACCGACCCGGTTATCATGAGATGCAGGATCTTGCGAGTCAACTCCGGCGGAATCTCAATGAACCGCTTGGCCAGCGCGAGCGGTACCACAATGGCGACCAAGTACCACAACAACACCGTGAGTCCGGCCAGGCCTTCCTGCAGCAAATCTTGCACCAGCCCTTGTAGCAGCATCGATTAGCCTCTCTTCGGTCGCGCCTCTTGCGAGCGTGTTTCTTGTAATTGTGATAACTGCCTGTCTGATAGGTTTCCTGCTATCTGAGATATGATAAGGACAATGCGGTCGTACTCCTCGTCTGAAATCCCTCGCCGCACAATGTCGAAAACGTGGTTGTACGCGCTCTCGATGGCCGGTCCGATGGCCGCGGCCTTCTCGGTCAGCGCGACGAGGTAGGCACGCTTGTCAGCGGGGCGCGCCTTGCGCATCACATAGCCTTTTGCCTCAAGCGAATCGATTGCCCGGGATATAGCTGCTTTGCCAATGTCGAGTTCATCAGCCAACTGCTCCTGAGGCATCTCAGAGTCACCCATGAGTAAGTGAAGCAGGATGTTGCCCTCGGCACTGGATAGGCCTAGGGGTCTTAGCTCGGCGTTAATGATCTGCCTGGCGGAGCGGATCATCCTGTGAGCGTACATCCAAATTTCCTTTATGGACGACACGGCTTCGATGCCTCCCATGGGCATGGTGGTTGTGGGCGCCCGCTGTCTGTTGCTGCCTGCGGCCCGCACTAGCTCGCGCGGGCTGCGCCACTTCGCACTCACTTGCTTTGCTGGCACTCTCACAAATATGCCGTGAAATAGTTGACGTGTCAACAATGTTGGGCGCGAATGCCCTGGAGGGAGGAGGCGAGTCTACAGTAGAGTTACAATGGGAAGTGCGGTACGCAGTACGCCCAAGCCTACGGACGCAAGACGTTCCTTAACCTTGCGGAGGTAGGTCCCACGGCATGACGGATGAGGCGGTGTTCCCGGAAAGGCACTTTTCTCGGCAGACGCGCGCCTGATTCGTAGGGTGCGAGAGGGTAACCTTAGAGGAAACCGTTATGCAGCGACGAATCCCATATACAGAGATGCATAAGCCGTCCTGAAGCAGTCGTTGAAGCGGTCCTGAAGCGGTCTTGAAGCAGTCTTGAAGCGGTCCATAAAGCCGTCCTGAAGCAGTCATGTCATGTCCGGCCGCATCGGAAGGAGGCCTTTGGCTGTGAACACGAAAAGGATGTACGAACTCCTGCTTGAACTGGCCAAGGTCCCCAGTGTATCCCCCAGCGCCGAAGAGGCACGGATTGCGAAACTGATCCACAGCAAGCTCGCTTCTGAACCCTATTTCCAGTCCAACGTAGAGCAACTGCGGCTCCTTCCAATCGAGGGAGACCGCTTCGGACGCTACAGCGTCTATGCCATGGTTAGGGCGGTGCCCCGCACGTCTCGGACGATCGTCATGATCGGGCACATGGACGTGGTTGAGACCCGTGAGGCACGGGACATGGCTGAGCTGGCCTTCGATCCCGAAGAGTACACTCGGCAGCTGTTCCGGCGGATGCTCCCTCAGAGCGCCCGCCTTGACCTGGAATCGGGCCATTTCCTCTTTGGGCGCGGGGTATTTGATATGAAGTGCGGCGTGGCGGCGGAAGTCGAGCTCATCAGAGAGGCGTCTTCGGACCCGGCGAGTCTTGAGTGCAACCTTATGCTCCTTATTGTCGGCGATGAGGAAAACCAGTCCGCAGGTATGCTGTCTGCGGTGGAGCACCTGCTCCGGGTTCAAGAAGAAGAGGGCCTGGACTTCGTCGCGTGCGTCAACACCGAGGGCGAGACTCAGAAGTTTGCCGGCGACTCAAGTAGATACGTCTCTCTGGGCACAATCGGCAAGATGATGCCCGTGTTCTATTGCGTGGGACGGGAGAGCCACGTCGGATCCCATTATGAGGGGCTGAACGCCAATCTCTTGGCGTCGGCGGTCAACATGGTCCTGGAGGGTTCTCCGGATTGGGTCGACAAGGTGGGCTCCGAGGTGTATCCCCCTCCGACTGCTCTGAAGCACCGGGACCTGAGGGACGCGTACTCCGTCACTCTCCCCGCGCGCGCCGTCACGTACTTCAACTACCTGTTCGTCAACAAGACCCCGGGTGTGGCGCTCGAGATGATGAAGACGGCTGCGCAGGAAGCCTGGGCATTGGCTCTGGAACGCATGAGGTATACCGCGGGGCGCCTTGCGGCCAAAGCCGGGAGTCCGGTTGAGATACCGTGGCGGCCCAAGGTAATCACGTACCAGGAGCTGGTAGATAGCGTGCTTTCAACCTTCGGGACCGTGGAGGATGCGGCTGCGCGCCGAGACTCGGCTGTGTCCCAGGACCCGGGTAAGTCAGCCTCGGCCTCCGTTGCCGCGAGTTCGGTCCTGGACACCCACCTGCGATCATTCATCGACGGCCTCCCCAAGGAAATGGACGCCAGGGACAAATGCGTCGCCGTCATCGGTGAGGTACTGAGGCACTACGAGGACAAAGAACCGCTAATCATAGTCGGTTTTCTGCCGCCCTTCTACCCACACAGGACCAACTTGCGGAGTACCGACAGGGAGCTCGGCATCGTGCAGGCTGTGGAAGACCTGGTCACAGAGGCCAAGGAGCTTCACGGCGAGACGCTCAAAGTCAACGAGCATTTCGTCGCCATCAGCGACCTGAGCTACGTGGGGTTCCACGGGACTCGCGAAGACATGCAGTTCCTCGTCGAAAACACTCCCGGGTGGGGGGACATCTACGGTTTGCCGGTGGATGCCTTGCTTAAGCTGGACATTCCGGTGTTGAACATCGGCCCCTCAGGGCGGGACGCCCACAAGTTCACCGAGAGGCTGGACTTGCGGTATTACATGGGAGCGTATCCGAAGCTGCTGGAATCCATGGTTCGGAGGATTTCGCGTATTCCGTGATCTCGCGGCCGGGAGAACCTTGACTCAATCCAACATACCAAACTACCATTGGATCACGGCCAATCTGGTCTGACCACTTTCTGAGCTAAGAAGGTGCCACGTCCCTTGCACATCATTGTTTGTATCAAACAGGTTCCAAGCACCTCAAACGTCGAAGTTGACCCGGTTACCGGGGTGCTCAAGCGTGCCGGCACCAAAGGCAAGATGAATCCTTATGACCTGTTCGCCTTGGAACAGGCATTTTTGTTGAAAGAGCAGTACGGCGGTTCGGTTACCGTTCTGTCCATGGGGCCGGCTCAAGCAAAGGAAGTCCTGTACGAGGCGATGTACATGGGCGCGGACTCGGCGGTCCTTGCCAGCGATAGACGGTTCGCGGGAGCGGACGTCTTGGCTACCGGCTATACGCTGGCCCAGTGTGTTCGCAAGATCGGAGCGTACGACCTCATCATCTGCGGAAAGCAGACGACGGACGGGGACACCGCCCAAGTGGGGCCTGAGATGGCGGAACTCCTAGGAATACCCCACGCCTGCAACGTGCTCTCGGTGGAGTGGGAGTCGGATAGCGCTTGCTCGGACAGCGCGTGCTCGGACGGCACTTCCTCGGACATCGCCCGCGTGCACGGTGCCGACACGGAGAATCCCTGCTCAGGCGACGCATCCCGGCACGGCGCTTTCACCCTGAAGGTCAACATGGACAACTCCATCTACACCGTCCAAACGAGGACGCCGTGTCTCATCACCATGGACAAGGACATGAACACTCCCCGCCTTCCGTCCTACCTTCGAAGGCGTAAGGTGGGAAATGTTCCGATATCGGTGTGGAGCATGGATGATCTTCCGGACAGGGACGAATCCCACTATGGCCTCACCGGCTCGCCAACTCAAGTGGAGAGGATCTTCCCGCCGGAGGCGAACCGGGACCGCGAATGCTTGCGGGAAGCGGCGAGGAAGTGGCCGACCGGCTCTACTCGCTGCTCCGGGAGAAAAAGAGGATCTAGGGTGACACTATGGCGCACATTGAAGTCGATCAGCAAAAGGTGACGTCGGAGATAGCGGAGAGGCTGGCCTCGGTCTGTCCTTTCGGCGCTATCGTCGTGGATGAGAAGGGTCTCCGCATCGAGGACGACTGCAGGCTGTGCCGGCTCTGCCTAAAGGCCGACAAAGACGGTGTCCTGTCCCTCGTGGAAGAGAAGATAGCGGGGAAGGTGGCCGCGGAAGCGGCGGGCGAGGCGGCAGGCCAGGCAGCGGGCCAGGCGGCGGGGGAAGTGGCGAGCCAGGCGGCAGGCCAGGCAGCAGGCGAGGCCGCAGGCGAGGCCGCAGCGCAGGCGGCAGGGAAGATAGCGGGGCAAATGGCCGCGGAAGTCGACAAGAGCAGCTGGCGGGGGATAGCCGTCCTCACGGAGTGCCAAGGCGATACCGTTCACCCAGTTACCTTGGAGCTTCTGGGGAAGGCGAAAGAGATGGCGGCCCCCACGAAGGCTCCTGTTTTTGTGGTTGTGGTCGGCTGGCGGACGTCTTCGGCGGTCGATACGCTCAGGTACTACGGTGCGGACAAGATTTACGTCTACGACGACAAGGCGCTAGAGCACTTCGAGCCGCTTCGCTACACCTCGTGCGTGGCGGATTTCGTCCAGAAGGTCAGGCCGTCCGTTATCATGGCCGGCGCCACGAGCTTGGGGCGCTCTTTGGCTCCACGGATAGCGGCGCGTTTTCGGACGGGCATCACGGCTGATTGCACAGGATTGGAACTTCGCGAGAACAGTGATCTGGTTCAGAACAGGCCGGCGTTTGGTGGCAACATCATGGCCCAGATAGTCACTCCACGCACCAGGCCCCAGCTCTGCACGGTTCGTTACCGGGTCTTTGACGAGGCGGAGAAGCTGCGGAGCCGTGGGGGAAGTCGTGAGCATGCAGCTGCCCGACGGAATGGAAGATGCGGACGCTCTCGTCGCCGATGTCTTGGCGAAGCCGAAAGAGCTGGACATTTCCGTAGCTGAAGTCATAGTCGCCGCCGGGCGAGGGGTCAAGGACGACGCCGGACTTCAGCTTGTGAGGCAGTTGGCGGACAGGCTGGGCGCTCAACTTGCCTGTACCAGGCCGATGGTGGAAAACGGATGGTTCGATCCCAGGCGCCAGATAGGGCTTTCCGGGAGGACCGTCAAGCCGAAACTGATCATCACGGTAGGCGTCTCGGGCGCGGTGCAGTTCGCCGCAGGTATGAACCAGTCTGAGTACATCATCGCCATCAACAACGACCCGCAGGCCAGCATTTTCAACGTCGCGCACTTGGGCCTTGTAGGCGACTTGTACGAGGTGCTGCCGGCGCTCATGAGGCGGATCGACGGCGACACGGATGGGCACACCGGCCACCAGACTGACGCGCGAACCGGTTGGTTCGCTGACGGGGAGGAGGGGCTACTACGCTAAGCAGAGTCGAAGCAGCGGATTTGGAATACCTACGGAGCTTCCTCCCGAGAACCGGGTCTTGCGGGCGCGGAAATCAGTCCGGATTACGCCCACGACGAGCTCGGCGGCGTGAAGAACGCCCCGATGTGTTGGTCCGCGTCCAATCCGCGGAGGAGGTCTCCAAGATTTCTCCTACGCGAACAAGCGGCTGTTGCCGGTGGTTACCGTGGAGCGGGACCGGCCTGGTCGGGGCGCAGTGGCGGTTCAGGGCGGCATCATGCTCGAGACGACCTTGATGAACAGGATCGTTGAGCTGGACGAACAGAACATGACGGTGACGGTCGAACCCGGCGTGTTGTTGATGGATTTGTCCAAGTACGTTCAGGACAGGGGATATCTGTATCCTCCGGACCCGGGCGAGACGTCGGCGACGATTGGAGGAAACATCAGCACCAACGCAGGCGGTATGCGCGCGGTCAAGTACGGCGTGACCAGGGATTACGTGTTGGCCCTTACCGCGGTGTTGCCAACGGGCGAGATAGAGACGTTCGGTTCTAAGGTAGTCAAGAGCAGCTCGGGCTATAGCATCAGGGACCTGCTTGTTGGCTCCGAAGGGACGTTGGCGGTGATAGTCTCCGCGACCCTTCGCATCATCCCGTTCCCCAGGGAGATCGTCAGCCTGCTTGCGCCGTTTCCGACTTTCCAAGCAGCCGTCTCATCGGTGCCCGAGCTGATCCGCTCAGGTACGGGCCCCACCGCCGTTGAGTTCTTGACCCGAGAGGTCATCTCTTTGGCCGAGGACTACCTCGGGAAGCGCTTTCCCCGAATCCAGGGTGATACTGCGCTCTTACTTACCTATGACGGGTTTTCCGCAGACGAGGTGCGGGAGCGTCTGGACAGGGCTTCCGAACTCTGCATCGAGAGAGGGGCCTACGATGTCTACCAAGTCGATACGGAGGAGCGGCGGGCATCTGTCTGGACGGCCCGGGGCGCGTTCTTGGAGGCCATCAAGTCGTCGACCACCGAGTTTGATGAGTGTGACGTAGTTGTCCCGAGGAGTGAGGTAATCGGGTTCACGGAGTGCATCAACGAACTGTCCGGCAAGATAGGGCTGCGGATTCCATACTTCGGACACGCCGGCGACGGCAATCTGCACGTCTACTTCTGCCGCGACGGTCTGGAGCAGGCTCTTTGGGAGAAGAAGCTTCAGGAGGGCTTTGACGTTCTCTATTCCAAGGCTGTGGAACTGGGAGGTATGGTCTCGGGCGAGCACGGGATCGGCTTCGCCAAGCGAGATTACCTTGCGAAGCGCCTCGGCCCTACTCAGATGGAGCTGATGCGCCGCATCAAGACGGCGTTTGACCCCAACGGTATCTTGAACCCGCATAAGGTCTGTACCTGAGGATGACTATCGCGATGACCTTCTAGACGGCCACGTGGATGGCTCCAGTTGAGTATCTCCAGCTGGGTGCCTCCTCAGTTGAGCGCCTGCCAAGTCTGGTGTTGCCAACTAAGAACCCAGTCACCGAAAACCCATCAACGCTACCTGTGGTGGCAGATTGATGTTCTGTACGCAGCAGGTAAGAGGTTTGTTGCGCTGTACGGAGCAGGTAAGGGGTTAGTTGCTCTGTACGGAGCAGGTAGGTGGTTTACTGCTCTCCACAGAGCAGGTAAGGGGTTTGCTGCTCTGTACGGAACAGGTAAGGGGTTTGCTGCTCTGTACGAAGCAAGTAGGTGGCTGACTACTCTGTACGGAACAGGTAGGGGGTACTAGCCGCCTCAGGAACTCCTCGCCTGAGCGCGACGGACAGCTATCGAACATCGAGTCTATCAAAGTTCAGGCGGAAATGCCCTGTTGCCCAGTTCTTTCGGTATCCCAGAGCATTGTCTTCCACCGGACGCCCGCCACCGTGATGGATGATCAGTGGGACTCCATTTCGCATGCGCTTGTCTGATACGATTCCGATGTGGTCGTGGCCGTCACCGAAGATGACTATGTCTCCAGGCTGCCATTCTCGCGCGTTATCCGCGTCCCAAGGTTTGACTTCCGTGGTGAGGGATTCTGAAGTCCTCGATAGGAAGGTGAAGAGGTTCGGCACTCTTCTGAAGTCGATGTTGGGGTCGGGCTTCCCGGAGACCCTGGGATAAAGATCAACAGCTTTGGCGATGTCCCGGTCCACCGAGGTCTTGAGGTCGTATCCCGCACTCCATAGGGCCCTCCACACCAAGTCTGTACAGACTCCTTCGTTTTCGGGAGGATAGCCCCCCTCATAGTAAGCGCTCTTGTAGACGGGCCGGGCTTGCACCTGCTCCCGGGCGCCGCTGACTATGTCTAGCAGGTCGTCTATCCCGTTGCCGTTGGTGTCGACTCCCGAGAGGATTGTCTCGACGACCAAAGGTGGTCGGAAATCCCAGAGGATGCCCTTCCTCCAGCACATGTACCCTGTGCCCGCGACCGCAAGAAGGAACACGAGGACCCCCTACGAGGGGTCGCGCGTCTCGTCGTTTTCGCGGTGCTCGTAGAAAGTGCTCCTCATGACGTCACGCTCCCGATAAGTGCCGGCTGCATCAATGTGCCGGCGATGTCCGTTGTTCGCAGCCCCTGGGTTCGACCCAGTAGGCGTACTATCCGCAATTCTACCCGAGGAACCTAATAACAGGCGAAGGGCTTTCTTAAGAGTCTCTTAAGTTTCGAGAGCGCCGGACGGGGGCGGAAGCGGAGGAGGCAGGGGGTGGAGGAAGCGGGGAGGCGAGGTGGAGAGGCGGAGGGAGGCGGAGGCAGGTGGAGGGAGGCGGAGCGGTAGGTGGCCACTAACAGGGCTGGAGGAATCCGCATAGTGTATGGCGAAGTTTGTACCGATTAGCACTATCCAGCGGGTTACCAGCAGGTTGCCACCGGCTGGATGCACGGGGCGCAGAGACGTAGGCAGGGATGTACTGGTTATCAGAGTCGCTTACTGAACCGCGCACATCGGCATGAGTGAAGGTTTGACGACTAGAACCTAGATGGCTACTCGTTTTGTCCTGAGGGCACTGAACGGTGATCGGAGGATGGAACGTGAGGAAGCATCTGAGTGAGGTCATCGTGGGCATTGGAATCCTAGCGAGTGTGGTGACGTTCCTGTGGCCTGTACGACCCACGTTCATCCACTGCCCAGGGATAGTCACGATAAGAGACGGTGAAGGCCCGTCCCAGAGGTTCTTCTTCAGAGACAACAACCTGCGAATATCTACTTTGAGGGAAGCTGGCTTGCTCGACGAAGGGCGTGGCTCTGGCGCAGTTCCTGAATCTACCTGTTGTGGCCGGACCGGCCTGAAGTCACTAGGTTGCTGTGTTGACACCAGAGTATTGGTGTTCACTCCAAAGGAAGCTGTCGAACTTGGGGATGCACGAGTCTCGCAACTCATCAATCTCCTACTCGACAATCCCTGGTGATTTCACAGTTTGCACTCGAACTCAGTACACGATTCGCTCGTTTTGCCGACAATACGTATAGAGTCGAAGGGTTTTGGTCACTATTGTAGTATGTGTCACTGCGAGTCTGATGATTGGTATCGATTGTATGGTAGTTACATAGTGCTTGTGATAAGGTATTACGTATTCACATTTAGGAGACTAGTCAAAGGTGGTGTCCAGAATGGACCCGCAAGCTCTCAAGACACTGGATAGAGTCCTAGACGAATTGGAGTCTGGAGAGGAACTCCCCAGCGTTGATGAGCTTTCAAGGCAAGGCTTGATCCAGGTAGTCACCGAGCCGGGCTACTCACGAGAGGTTCTATTGGGGTTCCAGGAGAAGTACCTGATGCACTCCTGGCTGATTGAAACGGGCAACTTTGTCAGGGATCAGATTGCTACGGATGACCTTGACAGATGGGTTGAGGCTCTCAGAATCTTTAGGAAGGCTGGAGGAGAAGTATTCGATCTTCCTTTCCGCCCGAATATGGTCAGCTTCGCTCAACGAGGACAGGCCCGGGGAAAAAGGACTTCCCCGGACCTGTCTATCCAGCAGCCTCATAGTTTAAGCCAACGTTACCCTTGGCATCCCCGCCTGACTCTTTACTTAGTGGTTCTCTGCGCATCCGTGGTTTGCATATGATCTCGCGTATCTCCAGGCCCTGTTCCGGGTGGAACATCCAGTGACTCAGCGCGCCCGTCGCAACTATTGCAGTGTCAGCGCACATTGAGACTACCTCTTCCCCTTGTTGCACCAACCCCGCATCGGTCGCCATCAACACAGCCTGAACGCACAGGTGCATACCCGGAGATATGAGGCCCAGAGTCGCCTGGATGGCATCAGCTTGGGTCGCTGGTTCTGGAATTATGACTTCCTGGAAAGGCATAGTGCTCTGGACTACAGATATTCCCTTCGATTCAAGCTCTTTGCGGCGTTCCTTCTGCAAGCTGTAGTGAACAACTCTTGATTCTCGTCTGCAAACACTTGACCGGCAGGAAATGTCACTGCGATTATCTTAGGGGATCGCCTTCTTCTCAACGTCTCCGCAGCTTAAGCGGACCGACACCATCCGAGGTGAACATGACCAAATGTCTCACCCACGACCGTCTGGCCCTCTTTATTGCGTAATTGACGGTCTCTTCAATTTCTTCTTTCCGCCGTCATCATAGTAATAGATAGATGAGGCCTTGGATCCGTTCATCTCATCTCCACCTGCTTTCTGAACCTCGTCAGAATTGTGTTATACTCGTCAGCGTGCTCCAGACAAAAAGGATAGTGGTGCGATTCACAGTAATTGAGTGCCATAACCGATGCAAGCAGAAGGTTGCTGCTATCTCAACCCTCGTACTGCCCTGGGAGAATTGAAGGTGATCGCCCAGTTGGTCTCTGCATTCGTCAGGTACGTTTGCGTGATCTTCTCGGTCTTCCGAGTTCTTGTCTATCCTAAACGACCACAGGTCAGGCACATTGGGTTGAAAGTGGTAACTGTATTTCAGGAACGAGATCTTGCCATCGTTCTCAACATCTGATGTTTCAGACCATGATGATCCGGCCAACATCTCCAACTTCTATTATCTTGACTGTGCCTTTGTAAGAGATATTATCTTGCCGTGTCTTGCGTGAATCCGATACGGGTCGGTAGGCGAGAGTTTTCCATCTGTGTAGACCTTATTTAGCACCTGAAGATAGCGATAAACGTCCACGCGCCTCTGTAGGTGGGTCTGCATAATGTCTTGAACTCGACGGATTTCTCGAAGAGGTGTCCTGAAGTTCAGTGTCGTCGTGATGACCCTGGCTTGAGCGTGATATCACTAGCGTGAACACCTCTGGCGTTGGACAGCGGCCTTCCGGCCTCGGGGACTTTCAGAGCCATTCTACGCAGTATGTGGCAACTCTTTCTCTGTGTCATGTCACGTGTAATCCGAAGCAGGGGATGACAGGTCAGAAGAAACACCTCAATTGGGAGTGAAGCAGGCTAATAGGACGGGCTGACGAGAGTTCGTCGGGGTCTTGTCTCTATGTAGAGTTTCTGCAACGTGGTGGCCCTACTCAACCGAGTGGTGGGCCATTTTGCCCTATTGCGGGGACCAAGAGCGAAAATCCTCGTTGTGGAGCACGAATCTGGTCACGAACTCGAGGCGGCCAATCTGAACACGCTTTCGACGACGCCATTGGCAAAGCATGGGCAAGTCACATAATAGGGGAGATTGTGGCGAACGGGGAAGGGCCCTCATGCAGGCAACAAAGTGGTCGGGGAGACAGGATTTGAACCTGCGGCCTCATGGTCCCAAACCATGCGCGCTACCAAACTGCGCCACTCCCCGACGCACACCTCATTATACGAGATTTAGGTGCGCTTGCCAAACAGACAATACCCGCCAACAGCCAGAACTGCTCCGAAAAACAAAACAGTACCACAAGAAGGAAAACCGTGAACAGCGGCGAAACCTCCCAAACTAATTAGGATATCCCAACCAACTAGGAAATCTCAACCAACTAGAGCATCCCAGAGACTAATCAGCGTCCCAGACCCAATATCATTGGCTATGGCAGCAAATCTGCCGAAGTGTCCATCAAAGTCCATCAGATTTCACTGGAGTCCATCAGAGTCCGTCGATGTCCACCTAGGTCCACTTAAGTCCACCAAGTCCATCAAGGGAGGGGCACCAGAGTGAAAAAGTCCATCGCAGGGTCACTATCGCTTTTTATGGTCATGGCGTTGGTTGTGGTGCTGGTGATGACGTCCTTGTCGGGCTGCGGTCCGAAGCCGACCGAGCCGACGACGCCGGAAAACCCGGAACCGGGACCCATCAAGTTTTGCTTCCTTGCGCATGTCAGCGGCGATGGAGCGGTCTGGGGACAGGCCGAGGCCAACGGCGGCCTCTTGGCCGTGGAGGAGATCAATGCGGCAGGCGGCGTCCTTGGACGTCAGCTTGAGCTCGTCCTCGCCGATGGTCGCGGAAACGCGGCCGATGCCGTCAACGCGGTGAAAAAGGTACTGTCGGAGCACGAAATCGTGGCGATCCTAGGCTCCAACTACAGCGGCGTGAACCTTGCCACGGGTTCGGTCGCTGCCGAGGCGAAGGTGCCCCAAGTTTCGTCCTTTGCCACGAACCCGGCAATTACCATGAACGAAGATGGAACCGTCAAGCCGTATTCGTTCAGGCTTTGCTTCATTGACCCGTATCAGGGCAAAGTCCTCGCTCACTTTTCCTACAAGGAACTGGAGAAGAAAACTGCCGCTGTCTTGTATAACATCAGTGATGACTACTCCATGGGGTTGACCGAGGCCTTCGTTCAGGAGTATGAGGGGCTCGGCGGCGAGATTGTCGGCACCTGGGCGTTCAAGGACGGTGACGTCGACTTCAGGCCGCAGCTGAGCGAGATCAAGGCGAAGGATCCCGAGGTGTTGATGCTGCCCATCTACTACAAGGAGATCGCCCTTATCGCCAAGCAGGCGCGAGAGCTTGGGATGGACAAGGTAGTGTTCATGGGCGGTGACGGCTCATCGGTGAAGATGCTGGAAATGGCCCATGATGAGCTGCAGAACAGCTACTGGGTATCCCACATGTTCGTGGAGGATCCCCCCGTCAAGGCCGTCAACGACAAGTACACCGAGAGGTTCGGCTACAGCCCCGAATACGGGAACTTCACCATGGGATATGACATGGTGTACTTCTTGAAGGATGCGCTTGAGAGGGCCGGCAAAGCGGAGGGCCAAGCCGTGAGGGACGCGATGGAGACCGCCACGAATGTCCAATTGGCTCACGCCCCCATCACAATTGATCCGAAGACCCACAACCCGTTGAACAAGTCTGCCGTGATCATCAGGGCGGAAGATATGGAGTTCAAGTTGTTCCTGAAGTTCGCGCCGTCCGAGTAGCGGCGAGTTTCGCAGAGCTGAGGTCGGGGACCGGGAGAAACCCTGGGCCCCGACCGGGCCTTCACCATAGTCACTCAATGGTCACTTTAGAGGTGGCACTCACGATTCGGCGAGGGGAGATCTGAATGGCAAGGCTCGCGCAACAGACGGTGAACGGCCTGTCGATAGGCTCCATCTACGCCCTAGTGGCGGTCGGTTATTCGTTGATCTACAGCATCCTGCAGTTCAGTAACTTCGCCCACGGGAGTTTCCTTGTCGCCGGCGCGTACTCGGGGTTCTTCCTGCTGACGATGACGGCGTTGCCCGTCTACGTCGCGGTCCCGCTTGCGTTCATGTTCAGCGGCATCATGGCTACCACGGTGGAGAGACTGGCGTATCGCCCGATCCGCTCACGCGGGGGGAGGACTCTTTACTTCATCATCGCGTCCATGGGCGTATCCATCTTCTGCGAGCACTTCATCATCGCGGGCATCGGCGCCCAGTTCAGGACCTATCCCGCCTTGCTTCCATATAAGTCGTTCGCGGTCGGGGGATTCACCATTGGGATTCTGGACATCGTGTCGGCGGTAGTCGCCATCGTTTCTCTTGCGGGCCTGCAGTATTTCATCTCCAAGACCAAGACCGGCACCGCCATACGCGCCGCCGCCTTCGACTTGCAGATCGCCGGCGTCATGGGCATCAACATTGACCGCATCCTGACGATCGTCTTCTTATTAGGCGGGGACCCTGGCCGGGATCGCGGGCGTCATCCTTGGCATCAAGTATACGGTTTACCCGCAGCTAGGGTATCTAACCATTAAGGCGTTCGTGGGCGCCGTCTTCGGGGAGCTCGGCAGCATGCCGGGCGCCATAGTGGGGTCGCTGGTCTTGGGGCTCCTGGAGACCTACACGGCCGCGTTCATCTCATCCACCATGCGAGACCTGGTTGTCTTCTTCACGCTCATCCTTGTGCTGCTCTTAAGGCCTAACGGCCTCATGGGTGTCTACACGGAGGAGAAGGTCTGAGAGATTGGGAGAAAGTCTGAAGGGGCGGTAAAGGATGCTATCAAACTACCATCAGAGCGTCCTCACGTTGATGGCGATAAACATCATTGGCAGTCACCGGAGTCGCAATGCTCACCGGCTTTACCGGCCTGTTCAGTTTCGGCCACGCCGGCTATCTGTCCATAGGAGCGTACGGCGGCCATGCTTGTGGTGCGCGGCGGGTGCCGTTCCTCGTAGCCTTGCCCTTCAGCGGGTCTGGTGGCCTGCATCGCGAGCCTGGTGATGTGCCCGACCCTCCGCTTGAAAGGCGACTACTTCGCGATAGCCGCGCCCAGGGTTCGGCGAGGCGATCGAAATCTTTGGTGGACAACGGCGGGAAGTTCACCGGGGGTTCACGCGACTTCACGGGGATCCCGACGCTGACAAAGCCGCTCGCGCTCGCCGTCGCCGCGTTGGGTCTCTTCTTCATGCGAAACATCGTCCACTCACGGTTTGGACGCTCCATGATCGCGATTCGCGAGGACCGGCTGGCTGCCCAGTCTATCGGCATCAACGTCGCCAAGAACCAGATGGCGTCCCTCGCCATAAGCGCGTTCTACTGCGGCGTCGCAGGAGGGCTGTTCGCGTTTTTCATGAGCTTCATCCAGCCCCGGATGTTCGACATGGGGAAGTCCAACGAACTCGCTGCCAGCGTGGTGTTTGGGGGCTTAGGTAGTCTAACCGGCGCCGTGGTGGCCGCAGCGATCCTCACGGCAATACCCGAGCTGTTCAGGCCGCTCATGACCTGGCGAATGGTGTTCTACGGCCTGGCTCTGGTCCTTATGGTGCTTAGGCCGGGGGGACTCCTGGGCACCTGGGAGCTCTCCATGGCGGGACCTGGAAAGCTATCCTGAACGCTGTCCAAGGCAGTGCGCTCCGGACGCTTCACGACGTGGATGCGACGCGCCACGAGGCAGCGGAGGTGGCAAGTGAATGCTCTTTGAGATCCGAGGGCTCACCAAGAGATTCGGAGGCCTAGTCGCGGTAAGCGACCCTAAACCTGCAGATGGAAAAGAACGAACTGGTGGGGTTGATTGGTCCCAACGGCGGCCAGGCAGACGACGGTTTTCAACGCGTGACAGGTATCTATCAGCCGACCACGGGCGCGGTGAGTCTTCGGGGAGGACATCACCGGTCTTCCACCTCACGAAGTCGGCGGAGGTTGGGAATCGCGCACCTTCCAGAACCTGCGGTTGTTCAGGGGCCTCTCCGTCATCCAGAACGTTACTACGGCGACGCAGCTCAATCACAACTACAGCTTCGTATCGGCCATGTTTCGAACGCCGGGCTATGTCAGGCAAGAACGGGAGATCCGCCAGAAGGCCATGGAGTGCCTCGACATGGTGGGGCTCGCCGGCCAGTGGGACGCCAAGGCGGGGAGCCTGCCTTACGGGTTGCAGCGCAAACTGGAGATCGCCAGGGCTCTCGCTCTGTCACCAAAGCTCTTGCTTCTAGACGAGCCCGCGGCGGGCATGAATCCCGACGAATCCCTGGACCTGATGGACATGATTCAGACGCTCCGTAACCGGTTGGATCTGACCATCCTGGTGATTGAGCATCATATGGAGCTTGTCATGGGGATTTGCGAGCGCATACTGGTGCTGAACTTTGGTGTGACCATCGCGGAGGGTACCCCTGCGGAGATTCAGGCCAACCCCGAAGTTATCACCGCATATCTTGGCGACGACACTGACGATTTCGATGAGGACGAGGACTCAAGCGGTGGCGATGGACGCCAGGCTGACGCTCTTCGGGCAGACGATGGTTCTCGGAGCGACGCCCGCCACGCTGATGACCCACAGACTAGAGGTTCCGGGGAGGTGAGCCGCCGGTGAGTACCCTCGAGGCGCTACTGCGAATCGAAGGCCTATGTGTGAGCTACGGCTCAATCCAAGCGCTCAAAGACGTGTCCCTCCAGGTGGGCGAAGGCGAGATTGTCAGCATTGTCGGCGCCAACGGGGCGGGCAAGACTACGCTTCTCAACACCATCGCGGGCCTGGTCAGGGCAACCAAAGGAAGCATGACTTTGAGGGGAAAGCCTGTCCCTCGCGCTTCCCACCAAGTTGTAGCGGCGGGTGTCGCGCTGGTCCCGGAAGGCCGCAGGGTGTTCGGCACGCTCACTGTGCGGGAGAACCTCATGCTGGGCGCCTATCTTCGGAATGACTCAGACGGCGTGCAGCGGGATCTTGAGTGGGTGTACTCGGTCTTCCCGAGGATGAAAGAGCGGTTGGACCAAGTAGCCAGCACTCTCTCCGGCGGCGAACAACAGATGCTGTCGATTAGCCGCGGTCTCATGTCAAGGCCGAGCCTTCTCCTATTGGATGAGCCCTCGCTTGGGTTGGCGCCGGTGCTGGTCCAGGAGATATTCCGCCAGATAAGGCGCATCAACCGGGAAGGCGTGACGGTGTTGATGGTTGAGCAGAACGCCAACCAGGCCCTGCGGTTCGCGCACTATGCGTACGTCATGCAGACCGGACGCGTGGTGATGTCCGGGACAGGCCGTGAGCTGCTCGCCAGTCCCGAGGTCCAGGAGTCGTATCTCGGCAGACGGCGGAGAAGCGTTTAGCCACGCCGCGCATGCCCGCAGCGGGAGCGCCGGTTGCAGCGTGGAGCAACGGTCGCAGTGTGGAGCGCCGGCCGCAGCGCCTCTACATTTGTTCCACACAGAGCTAACCGGTACGCGTCACGCGAATGAGTACCGGATTATCTCCTTGCCCGTCGCTTCCTCGGCAACGTCATAGCATCGCGGGTCCGTCAGACCGGTGCCCAGTATGAGGGTCTCTTTTGGCGCGTGCGCTATGGTTAGGCGTTGTCCCGGCTCCACACCCGCCGAGATGAGCGGGGTTCCCGTCTCGTCAAACGTCATGATGAGGTCCGGGAAGGTCGCTACGCGTTTGCCTCCCATTTCGAGAGTCATGTACTCGTTCCAGAACGCGATCTGGCACGCTCCTTTGTCCATCTGAATGGTTCCGACATCAAACCCGCCGCGCTGTTCCAAATCGATGGACGTTACCGTTCCTTTGTAGACGACTTCCGCGCCTAGGAAAGCACAGGCCCCTTCGATAGCCGCGTCGGGCCCTTTCGGAAGCCCCGAGAGGTATGCCTGCCCGAGGGATATCGCCTGCTTAAGGCTACCGCATGCGGCGTTTTTCCTAATGAAGGACGCGGGAAGCGGATCGCGACCAACCGCAACGACGCCACCGGCCTGGACCGCGGCCTGCCGGACCATGGTCGCGCAAGATTGGAACGAACCGCGTATGACCATCTTCAGGTGCTTGCCTTTAGATGGGTCTCCGCCGACAGCTGACCGGACCGATTCGTAGCCCTCCAGGAACCAAAGGCCGCCGGAGCCCATCGCGGCAGTGGGGTGGGCGCGTCCCTCCCAGGGGGCGTCGACCACGGGGATGCCCAGCACGAGTGACTGAAGCCATCCGTTCACGCTTCCGGTTGCGCCGATTTCGCACGATACGATGGCGTCCGGCTTCGTACCGGTCACTTTTGTGACTTCCTCGATGGCTTGGACGAAGTTGATGGGCAGCACATGCCTGTCTTTCGAACCCGAGGCGCCTACGGCCGACGCGGTTATTATGATGGAATCCTCGTCCAACGAGTCGATTGGGATGATACGCACCTGTCCGAGGGACAGGGCCAAGGCGCTTCTTGCCAGTCCGTCTTGGATCCAGCCGCCTCCACCTCCGCCCAAGATACAGCCGCCGTAGACAGCGGCTTTAGCTATCCCGGCGTCCGCCACGATTTCGCCCTCGTAGCCGTACTTGCTGAACGCATCTGATGCTTTGGGCACTTGGCATCCTCCTCCCGGCATGTCCGACGACGCGTCAACCTACGAGAGCTCGCCCAGCATGCGGCTGTCGCGTCGCCCTACGCAAGCTCGCCCAACACGCGCCTGACGATGGTCCGCGCGCAGATAGTCGGCTTGCCCGAGGCTTCGCGAACAGCCTCTTTCGCCTCGTCCGTAAAGCCCATGCAGTCGAGCACGATGAGATCCGCGCCCTTCTCCTTCAGGCGGAGCGCAGTCTCGACCACGGGATCCAGCGATTCATAGGGTGTCGCCGCTTCCAGCAGGGGATCCACACCTACAGCCAGCCAGGAGACCCTAGTCTGGAGTATCTGCTCTGGCAGCGGGGTGATGACCCCCACCTTGCGTCCGCGTGAGACGGCGACTACGGTCTTGAACAGGATTTCGCTGGGTTCAAGCAGCAACACTTTCGAGCTCAGACTGGGGAATTTGCCCGTGCAGAGTACGACGATGACCTCGGCGCCCAGAGACTCAAGCAAATCGACTTTCCCGGCGAGTCGTTCTTCCACCAGAGCTTTTGATGCAGTCACTGTGACTAGGTCTCTTGTCTGCATGATGAGGATGGGCTCGCCTTCTCGGATGGGCAGGGCCCGAATCTCCTCAAGAGTCAGATCGTCCATGGCGCCCGCCTGGAGGATCTCAGTACCTTCAGGCAACCCGGCGCGGAAGAACGAGACGTAATCCTCTTTGGGCGACTGCCCGATGTACAGGAGCCCCACACGCCCAACACGCCCCACACGTCGAACACTTCCCACTGCTGTTCCCTCCTAGATGTCGAATGACAGGCTTCGGCAAGCGCAAGCACAGCAGGTTGCAGGCCAGGGACTCCCCACGGAGCCGCGAACCGCGACAGGGAGGAACTACCCGCCTATTGCCTGCTCGATGGGCACGTAATCACTGTCAGCGCCAAAGTGCCGAGGGCCTAGATACCGAATGAACTCCGGTGCCCGCAAGAGCGGATGGCACGGGGCCCCTAGGATGACCAAGCGCTGTCCTATCTCTATGTCATCGTTCCGAAGAGGCGTTCCGGTCTCAGGGTCCATGTTCATGATGAGGTCCGGACTGGAAGCCACGAGCTTTTCGCCCCGGTAGAAGAGGTGGTTCTCGTTCTTGAAGACGACTCTTCCGGTCTCGCCGGCGAACTCGCCTTCACCCTGCATCACGTGAGTGCCCCAGTAGTATCCGTCCCTGTCCTCCCAGGGTTTTTCCACGACCGCCCCGCGGAACAAGACATACATACCGGCGTTGCGGGACAGCGACTCGACCGGGTCCCGCCCCTCACGCAGCGCGGAATTGATGAGCCTGCCCGTCTGAAGCGCCATGGTAAGGGTGCCGGGGACGACGGTCTCGGGGACCTTCTCCGCTTCGATCATGAACCCACACATGCCGGTAGAACCAAACGCGACGTCGCTCAGGAACTTCCCAATGCGCTCGGCCACTGTGAGGCTCATGGCGTCCAGCATAACGCAGTAATTGCCGTACTTGTCGAAGCTGGTGGCGGGGGTGAAGGACACCTGTTTCGCCTGTGCCATGGTCTGGGTGATCTCCGGGACTGCCCTTCCGGCGAAATCCCCGTCGACCACGAGTTTTCCCAGGGACGCGGCCGCGGCCACGGGGACCGGGGTGTTGCTGCCTCCCAGCTCAAGGGGGATGAGGGCGGCGATGGTCTTGCCGGTGAACTCCTCGAGCTTCGCGGTGGCGATAGGGAGGTTCCTGGGATACTTCCACTCCAAGAACCCCAGCTCTTTCATCTGCTGCTTCTTGTCGTCGGATAGGGGGGCAGTGGACCCCATAAGGAACGTGCACGCCCCGTAAGTGCCGGCGGGAAGTCCTCCAGCATCGACCCAACCCAGCGTTTTTCCCTGGCTGAACTGCTCTTCCAGCGCCTTGAGTCCCTCGGCGGTTTCCCCCTCCGCCCACTCCAAACAGCGTGCAACCCGTGACGAAGTCCTTGAGGTCCTGGTGAGTTGAGAGCGTAACTTGGGGCACCGCGGCCACCTCCATAGTTAGCATCAGACAGTGTTAGGCAGCGCTGCACACCTGCTGCGTCCACTGCTAATGCGGCCGGAGTTCTATCATGCCGCCGGGTTTGCGAGACGTTCACTACTCTGGCTGTGACAGCACGATAGTGTTTCTCGGCTTGCAGGCGGCTTTCCTGCTGTTGTTTGAGGTGATCAACTGCTTGTTACTCTTGGCAGCGAAGACGTCACTGGTTGATGGCTCTGCGCCCCTGGGCCGTCAGTATTTGAAGACTCCGGGTAGGGCGTCAACAGCTGACGGCTCTACGAGGCTATGGGGTGTCACTGGTTGATGACTCTGTGCTTGGCGGTTATCAGCAGTTGATGACTCCGCGTAGGGTGTCAACAGTTGACGACTCTACGAGGATAAAGGTGTCACTGGTTGATGACTCTGCGCTTGGCAGTCGTCAGTATTTGATGACTCCGCGGGTAGGGCGTCAACAGCTGACAACTCTACGAGGCTAGGGTGTCACTGGTTGATGACTCTGCGCTTCGCGGTTATCAGCAGTTGATGACTCTCTCCGCCTGAGAACCTGTGCCATGAGACGCCGGAGGAGATGAATCAGCAGTAGGGGAGATAGTCCAATATGTGTTATAGACACCGGAAGTTTCTAGCCCAACGCCACATCCATCACCATCATGATGGCGAATCCGACCATAGCGCCAATCGTTGCGATGTTGGAGTCTCCGGAGGATTGCAGCTTCGGGATGAGTTCTTCCACTACAACGTAGATCATGGCGCTCGCCGCGAAGGCAAGGGCGTAAGGCAAAATCGGCCGGATACGCATGGTCAAGGCTGCGCCCAATACCCCCGCAATGGGTTCCACCATGCCTGAGGCTTCCGTACAAAACTCTTCATTCGGGATAATCCCTCGCGCCTGAGAGGGATGGAAGTTGCCGCTCCTTCGGGCAGGTTCTGGAGTCCTAGACCGATGGTCAACGTGATTGCCCCGCCACGGAAGCCGCCGGAAGGCCCGAGGCGGCCGCGCCAAAAGCGACGCCGACGGCCAGTCCCTCCGGGATCGTGTGCATAGTGATGGCCGCCACCAGCAGGACAGATCGATGCCAGCTGCTCTTTAGGCCTTCGGGCGCCTCGTCACTCTTGGAGCCGCCATGAAGGTGAGGGAGCAGGACATCCGCGGCCAGCAGGAACGACCCCCCGAGCAAGAAACCGACCAACGGCGGAAGCCATTTGATGCCACCCGATGCTTCTGACATCTCGATGGCGGCCGTGAAGCAGGGACCAGCAACTTGCCGCCATCATGACTCCTGCGGCAAAGCCCAGCATGAGGTCAAGCGTCTTTCTGTTGATAGAACGGAAGAAAAACACCGATGCCGCCCCAAGAGCTGTGAGGAACCAAGTGAACATCGTCCCATAAAACGCAAGCCAGACAGGACCGTTAGGCATTGACCGAACCCCCTACTTTCCGCTACCTTCCTTATCTCCGCGATAAGGAATAGGAACGTATTGGACTGACGGCCTGCTCTGCTGCGGCTGCGGATATAGGTCCATCAGGCGGTATATTTCCGTGGGCATGTCTCCGCACATGGGAGGGAACCCGAGTTCGGTCAGTTCCTCGCACGTCAGAGGGTAGTCGTGGGTCCAGTGGCCTGAGGCCAGCTTATCGGCCAGTTCATGCGCCTTCTCCTCGTCGACTCTCTGCAGCAGCAAGTCGACGACGGTCTGCTTGACCTGCTTGACCGCCTTCTCGGCCATGTCCGCAAGGATGAGCGTCTCATCGTCGATGTCCTTCCGTTCCTTTTCCTTGAGGACTCGAAGGATGGAGGATGCCGCCCACTTGCCAATCTGCGGGTCGACCGGGCCGAGTACCGCGTTGGGGTCCATGACCACCTCGTCGGCGGCGAGCGCGATCAACGAGCCACCGGACATCGCATAGTGCGGCACAAACACTGTCACCTTCGCTTTGTGACGGAGTAATGCCCTCGCGATCTGCTCCGATGCGAGGACCAGCCCTCCGGGGGTGTGAAGGATCATGTCGATGGGCATGTCCCCGGGAGTCAATCTGATGGCACGCAGGACTCGTTCCGAATCCTCTATGTTTATGTACCGGGACAGCGCCAAGCCCAGGAAACTGATGGATTCCTGCCTGTGGATCAGAGTAATGAGCCGCGAGCTGCGCTTTTTCTCTAGGCTGCGCATGATGTTGATTCTTGCCGATTCCAGCATTTTCCGTTGAAAGACCGGCATTATCGTGGTCAAGAGGAAGAACGCCCATATCAAGATGGAGAAGTCCATGCGAGTGATCCCTCCTAGGTGACTAGTCCAGCGCCCCGTACATGCGTCATGGTTGGAGCAAGCGGCCCCTCCACTCATCCTCTTTGAACCCTACCAACACAAAGTCAGGGCTAACGAGGATAGGCCGTTTCACCAGCATGCCGTCGGTGGCCAGAAGCGCGTACTGCTCGTCATCGGACATCCCCGGCAACCTATCCTTCAGGTTGAGCGACCTGTATTGCAGGCCGCTGGTGTTGAAAAACTTCCGCAGAGGGATGCCGCTTTTGGCGTGCCATTCGCGGAGCTCGTCCAAAGTCGGGTTGTGCGTCTTGATGTTGCGAAACTCGTACTTGACACCCTGATCGTCAAGCCATTGCCCCGCTTTACGGCAAGTGGAACATTGGGGATAGCAGACAAACAGCATGGTTATCCCTCCCAATCCGATTCGTGTTGTCACACTTTCTACGGGAGCCATACGATCCCCTTTGACTACTGCGAGAGCACGAACAGCCGCAAGACACAATCGTCTGCGCAACCGGCCCGCCTTCGCTTTGACTGCTGCTTGGTTACTGCGGACGCTCGAACAACCGCAGATACTCCCCGTATCCCTGTTCTTCCAACTCTTCCACCGGGATGAACCGGATTGCCGCCGAGTTGATGCAGTAGCGGAGGCCGGTCGGTCCCGGTCCGTCATCGAATACGTGGCCGAGATGAGAATCGGCACCCTTGCTCCGCACCTCTGTCCGGACCATGAAGTGGCTCCGGTCTTCCTTCTCGATGATGCTCTTGTCCTCAAGCGGCTTTGTGAAGCTCGGCCACCCGCATCCGGAATCGAACTTGTCGAGGGAACTGAAGAGCGGTTCGCCGGACACAACATCTACGTATAGTCCGGGTCGTTTGTTGTCCCAGTACTCGTTGCGAAACGGCGGCTCGGTCGCGTTCTCTCGCGTCACCTTGTACTGAAGAGGAGAGAGCCGTTGTCGCAGTTCCCGGTCGGTTTCCTCGGCACGGGGGGCTGGCTTAGCCGGAGTGTGCGGCCTGACGGCCGCGCCCACGTCGTTCCCCCACGTTTCCCTTATGTACCGCTCACGCCCCGACCCGGCTTTGTACCGCTTGTAGTGCTCCGGGTTCTTCAAGTAGTAGTCTTGGTGATAGTGCTCCGCAGGGTAGAACCGGCACGCGGGCAGTATCGCGGTCGCGACAGGCCCCCTGAACTTGCCCGATTCCTCTAGCCGCCGTTTCGACTCCTCTGCCGCCCGCTTCTGCTCCTCGTCTTCGTAGAAGATGGCTGTCTTGTATTGAGTCCCTTTGTCGGCAAACTGACCGTGAGGGTCCGTCGGGTCTATTTGCCGCCAGAAGACGTCAAGGAGCGTGTCGTAAGAAACCACCTCCGGGTCGTATTCGACACGGACCGCCTCATAGTGACCGGTCCTTCCGGAGCATACCTCTTCATAAGTGGGGTTCTCCGTATGCCCCCCCGTGTACCCGGCTATGACTTCACGGACTCCGTCTACCTGGGCGAAGGGTTGCACCATGCACCAAAAGCATCCGCCCGCGAAGGTGGCGAAGGCGGTTTTCCCTGCATCCGCATTGCCGTTGTGGATATTCTTGCGGTAGTCCTCGCCAGGGCGGCCGTCCCTGCAAGCACAGTCGTTTGCGTCCACGCGGTTGTCGTCACCGGCATTGCGCCTATCGTCGTCCATGCGGCCCACTCCTTTCTGATACGCCAGAGAACCCTGTATTGTTAGTGTTCTTCCCCTATGATAGTCTCCCTTTTGGGCTCAAAATCAGTCGGATCGTGCATATAGAGGTTCACCGCCTCTGATTCTGCCTTTAGGGTTCGGAAGTTCGGAAGAAGGCGTGATAGTGGGCCGGGGGGACGAAATGGAGTCAGCAGTTCACGCACACGAATCCGCGAAAGCGAGGAGCAGCGGCATGCTGCAAGTGAGTTTCCATGAGGTCGGGCACGTTTCGGAGGACCAGTACCGGTATGCCGTTATCGCGGCCCGGTCTTCGGGGGAGTGGGTGCTGGTTAGGCACAAAAGCCGGACAACCTGGGAGATACCCGGCGGCCGCCGCGAAGTCGGTGAGCGGGTCGATGCGACAGCAGCAAGAGAGCTGATGGAAGAGACGGGAGCGACACGGTTCTCCATCACGCCGGTGTGTGACTACCGGGTGACCTCAAGCAGCGGCGATTCCCATGGCCGGCTCTTTTTCGCCGAGGTGAGCCAGATTGGTCCGCTGCCGGATTCAGAGATCGGAGAGCTGCGTCTTTTCGATTCGCTGCCGGAGGACTTGACCTATCCAGAAATCCAGCCACATCTGTTCCGGCGCGTTTCGGAGTTCCTCAGCTCGGTAGGAGCATAGGTCGGGGCAATCGGCCCGACGTGAGCTCGGCGCAAGTGACCAAGTGGTTAAGCGACCATGTGGCCAAGTGACTTCGGTAGATCTAGTACCGTTAGCGGGGTGGCAGAGTGAGTGGCATGTTTGAGGGGATCCCAGGCTCCGACCGGTGGACGAGCATAGAGCCGGTCCAAAAGGGCTGGTCAAAGGACATCAAGTATCGGGTGGAGACTGAGGGCGGCGACAGCCTGCTGGTCAGGATATCGGACATTGGGGAGTACCCTCGCAAGAAGCTCGAATACGACGCTCTGTGCAAGCTGGACGGGGTTCCCATCGTGATGACCCGGCCCGTGGACTTCGGCACGTTCAACGATGGATCCGCCGGACCTGGTGGACCTGGTGGACCTGGTGCATCCAAAGTCTATACCATAACCACCTGGATTGAGGGCACCGACGCTGAGAGCGCTCTCCCTGGACTGAGCATCAAGGAGCAGTATGACCTGGGATGGGAGGCCGGTAGGGTCCTCCGGTGTATTCACCGGATTCCCGCTCCTCCTGAACAACCCGACTGGGCCGAGCGCTTCAACCGAAAGATCGACCGCAACATCCGCAATTATGAGGCTTGCGGCATCGAGGTCCCGGGCGCTGACAAGGCGATCCGTCACGTCAACTCGTTGCGACACCTCCTAGAGGGCAGACCCCAGGTCTTCCAGCACGGCGATTACCATTGCGGTAACATGATCATCACCTGTGACGGGCAAGTCGGCGTCATTGACTTCAACCGTGTGGACTACGGCGATCCGTGGGAAGAGTTCAACCGGGTGGTGTGGTGCGCGGCGGTGAGCGGGGCATTTGCGTCCGGGCGGATCAACGGGTATTTCGCGCACGAAGGAGAATCAGAAGGAGAGTCGAAGAGCTGCCCCGAAGGTGTCTCTGAACGCAGTCTCCCGGGGCGCGTCCCACATGAGTTCTTCCAACTGATGTCCCTCTACATCGCAAACAATATGCTTGCTTCTGTGCCATGGGCTATTCCGTTTGGGCAGGGTGAGGTAGACGTGATGCTGAAGCAGGCTGAGAGCGTGTTGGATTGGTACGATGGGTTCCAGAGTTGCGTTCCACGTTGGTATGTTGGGGAAAGGGGGCCCGGTCAATGAGACTTCTCTATGGAACCGGGAATCCAGGCAAAATCGAGGCCATGAGAAGAGCCCTGCTAGACTTGGGGATCGAGATCGTCGCCCCCGCTGAAGTGGGCGTCCGACATCCGGCAGTCGATGAGACCGGGAGGGACCCGCTGGAAAACGCGCGCCTCAAGGCACACGCCTACTATCGAGTAGCTCGAATGCCCGTGTTCTCGTGCGATTCAGGCCTTTACATCGAAGGCTTGGACGACAGCAGGCAGCCGGGAGTGCACGTCCGAAATGTAGACGGCCGTTACCTGGACGATGAGGAAATGATCAGGTACTACTCCGGGATAGCCCGCCAATGCGGCGGTCGGTGCGTCGCCCGGTACAAGAACGCGATATGCCTGCTCCTAGACGAAGACACGATCTACGAGCATGAGGGCGATGATATCTCCGGCGAGCGGTTCATCATCACGTCAACTCCACACCAGAGCCGGAGGCCGGGGTTTCCGCTGGATAGCCTGTCGATACATATAGGCAGCGGAGAGTATTACCTGGACAGGGCCGCATTACGCGTCACGACCACATATGAGGGGTTCAGGAAGTTCTTTAGGCGGGTGCTAACCGCGATGGACCCACCTACACCGATATCTCCTTCCAATGCCCTGCCTTAAACCGCCACCTGAACAGCATCGAGCGCAGGATGAGGTCGGTTACCATAGCGTACCAGGCGCCCGGCAGACCCATCTGCATGACCACTACGAACAGGTAGGTCAGCGACACTCTAGCAGCCCAAGCGCTGGCACCGGTGATGTACATGACCCACTTGGTGTCTCCGGCGCCTCGGAGGCCTCCTGCGAGAACGTGGTTTATGGCCATGAAGGGTTGGGCCACGGCGATGATCCGCAGGACGGTCGAGCCGAGCTCAGTGACCTCCGCGTTACCCGGGACCATTAACTTAACAACCATCGGGGCTGTGAAAAAGATGACTATACCTAAGCACCCCATAGCGGTCGAAGCTATCTTTTGGGCCTTCCAAGCGGCTTCCTCAGACTTGGAGGAATCGCCATATCCGAGGTATTGACCTACGAGGGTGGTCGTGGCAGCTCCAAAACTAAACCCGACGGTGAGCGAAATGGACTCCAGCCTCAGCGCGATCTGGTGCGCCGCGTAGGCATTCGTCCCCAGACCCGCTATGGCTCGGGTGTATAGCATCTGGGCGCCTCTCAGCGTCAACCGTTCACCTGACGCGGGAAGGCCGACATTCAGGACGGCTCCCAATGCCTGGCGATCGGGCCTAAACGACCCCTTGAACCAGCCCTTCAGTGGCGTGCGCCCCACGCCGGTTAGGACCACTATCATTCCCATGCCGACAAGTCTGGCGAAAGCGGTGGCGATCCCGGCACCTTCCGCGCCGAACGCGGGGAAACCGAGGTTTCCGCCGATGAGCAGGTAGTTGCCGGTTAGGTTAAGTAAGTTGACGACCGTTCCTACATACATAGGAAGGCGTGTGTTGCCCGATCCTCGCAATGACGCCGCGAAAGTCATGGTCACAAACTCAAAGCATAAGGAAAGGCCTTTCCACCAGAAGTAGGGGACGCCCTGCTTTATGACGTCTTGTTCGGCCCCCATAAGTTTCAGAGCGTTGGCCGAGTAGACAGAGAAGACTAAAAACGCCACAACGCCGATGGCGGCCGCGATGAGCAGCGACTGCCTCAAGGTCCTCTGCGCGTCCTCGTAGTCGCCCGCGCCGATTCGTCTCGCGACGATCGACGTGGTCCCGACGCGGATGGCATCAAAGAACCCTGTGGCTATCATGGAGATCTGGTTGGACAACCCGACGGCCGTTACCGCGGCGGCGCCGACCCTTCCGCACATGGCCATATCGGCGGCGTCCACCACCGATTGCAGCAGGCGTTCAGCAATGAGAGGACCCGCTAGAATCCACAGGTTTTGCTCGATGGTATGGCCTGCGAGGTCGAGTCCCTTGAACCGGGGGCGTTTAGCCGCTAGTGCCGCGCTGTCACCGGACTTAGCTTCTTGCGAGTCTACGATGGGCTCGTCTTCGACTGTGACTTCTGCTGGATTGTCCACAATTTCACCCTTGATAATAATCCTTCGATACTCTAAGTATCGCACTTTATCATACCCTCAAGTTCGGCGAAAGGTCAATGGCTTCCTATGGAGCGCATCCGCTGTGCGGTAGGAAATGGAACCTCAATGGCGAAGAACTTACTATCCAGGCTCCCTTCATGGCGTTGTCGCCTTCAGCTAGGCGAATCCATCCCGAAAGGAGTGAACCTGGTTGCGGGGGCCGCCCGACCGGCTCATCCGGCGGGTAAACCAGGGCAGCTAATGACGAAGGAAGCTCCGCGTTCGCAAGTCACATCCCCAGAGGAGTTCTTTGGCTTTCGACTAGGAAGCGACCGCAAGATGGCCCGGTGGGACAAGATCGTTGAATACTTCTACAGGCTGGAGAAAGAATCGGACAAGATCAAGGTCATAGAAATGGGGAAGTCCACTGAAGGCCATCCGTTTCTGGTCACCATCATCTCGTCGCCCGATAATCTCGCGAACCTAGAGCGCCTAAGGGAGATCAACGGGAAGATCGCGGACCCGAGGGGACTTTCCGAAGACGCCGTCAAAGCCCTCATCAGCGAAGGGAAATCGGTGGTGTGCCAGAGCATGAGCCTTCACGCCAGCGAGATTGGCGGCACTCAAATGGCTCCTGAACTGGCGTACGACCTGCTGGCCATCGATACCCCCGAGAATGCTCTAATCCTCCAAAACGTTGTGTTCTTGATGGTCCCTTGCTTCAATCCCGACGGCCAGGTAATGGTCACAGATTGGTACAACAGGTGGGTTGGGACGGAGTACGAGGGCACCATGCTCCCGTGGCTGTACCACAAGTACGCCGGGCACGACAACAACAGGGATGCTTTCGCCCTTAACCTGGTTGAGTCGCAATACATGGCTAAGCTGCTGTTCACCGACTGGCATCCCCAGGCTTTCCAGGACCATCATCACATGGGGAGCACCGGCGCACGCCTCTTCCTGGCGCCTTATTCTGACGCCATCAGGCCTTTCGCCGACCCCTTGGTCTGGCGGGAGGACTCCTGGTTCGGCGCCCACATGGCGTATACCCTAGAAGAGCAGGGGAAGACGGGGATTCTCAACGGCGCCCAGTTCCCCGGATGGGGGCACTTCGGCTTCCATTGGATAGCTACCCACCACAACATCGCAGGTATGCTTACGGAGTCCGCCAGCGCGAAACTGGCAACCCCCTTGTATATTCATCCGCACCAGCTCCGCGGAGCCAGTCCCAAGAACATGCCTACGTACGAGGCTCAGACCAACTTCCCGCATCCTTGGCCGGGCGGGTGGTGGCGTCTTCGGGATATCGTGGAGCAGCAGAAGATATCGGCATGGGCGCTCTTGGACATCTGCGCCAAGTTCAAGGACAAGGTGCTCTGGAACGCTTACCTAAAAGCCAAAAGGCAGACCGAGCGGGGCGCTTGTGGGGATGTGAAGGCGTATGTTATCCAACCCGGCCAACACGACCCATTGACCGTGAAGAAGCTGGTCGGCCTGATACTCTCTCAGGGCGTCGAGGTGAGGAAGGCCGGACAGTCCTTCGTCGCCGGAGGACGTCTGTACGAGGCCGGTTCGTACATCGTGTTCCTTGACCAGCCCAAGATGGGCGTGATACGGAACCTCTTAGGGAGGACGTTCTACCCCGACAACTACTGGACCCGGAATCCCGACGGTTCGCCCATCATGTACGATACGGCCACCGACACAATAGCCGAGTTTATGGGCGTGAAAGTCGAGCCGGTGACCGAGGCCTTCGGAGGCGAGTTCCCGGTTATCGGGCAGGATGACCTGAAGTTGTGTCTTTGTGAGGGAGGCAGTCATCCCCAGACTACGGGCGGGGAAGCATCGGGCGCAGGGGGAATCGCGGAGAAAGATCTGGCAAGCGGCCAGGCCGTCGGATATCTCCTGGATCCTCGTCTCAACGACTCCTACACTGCTGTCAATCGCCTGCTTAAGACAGGAGCGAAAGTGTGGCGGTACTCCGGGGAGGTTTCCACGGGGGACGGCGGCTTGACGCTTCCACCTGGTGCGTTCTACGTCGCGAGCGACAAGAGCGCGGAAGCTCTCCTTCGCGAAACGGCCGTCGAGTTGGGCCTGGCTTTCTTCGGAGTGACAGAGGCTCCCGACCTGCCGAGGACGGCGTTAGCCAACCTGCGTGTCGGAATGTACCAAAGGTATTACGGCGGAAATGCCGATGAAGGTTGGGCCCGGCTAGTCTTGGAGAAGTTCGAGTTCCCCTATGCGACGCTGATGGACGCCGACGTGAAGCGTGGCAACCTCATCGACCGGTACGACGTTATCGTGTTGCCGAGCGATCGACCTCAGGCGATAGTGGGCATGGAAGCTGCTCCGAGAGAGGTCCGTACGCGACAGCGCCCGGTTCCGCCAATGCCGCCCGAGTATCGGAGCGGGCTGGGCAAGGAAGGGACCAAAGCGCTGCAGGAATTCGTCAAGGCCGGCGGGCGTCTGGTTGCGCTCGACGGGTCCTCGGACTTCGTCATAGAGGCTTTGGACCTCAAAGTCCGCAACGTTGTCGCCAACGCCAGCTTCAAGGACTTCTATTGTCACGGCTCGACCCTCCACGCGAAGGTCGACAATTCGGACCCGCTCGGCTACGGCATGCCCGCCGAGGCCTTGGTGCTCAACATGGACAGCCCCACTTTCGATGTGACGGAAATGTTTCTGACTGACGCCTATCGCGTAGTAGCGGAGTATCCGGGAAAAGGCCTGCTCCAAAGCGGGTGGCTGATAGGGGAAGAAAGGATTGCGGGAAAACCCTGCATGATAGCCGTGTCCTGTGGGGACGGCGAGGTAGTGCTGGTTGGATTCCGTCCGCAGTTCAGGGCGCAGACTCACGGGACGTTCAAGTTGCTGTTCAACTGCCTTTTCTAAGTAGCGGAACGATAGAGAAGAGCGATAGGGAAGACCTCCAACGAGGTCTTCCCTTCTTTTCTTTATAAATCTTTATAAAGTTGCGACATAGTCGCGGATCCCGTCGAGGACAACCGGAACCGGGCGCTCAAGTGTTAACCCCGTGAAACATGATTGAAAACGTGACAAAACCACCCTACTTTACATAGGATCTTTCGACTGGCGTTGGCGTCAGGCACGTCAAGCGCACCGAGCGCATCAGGCGCATCACATGCGTCGGCGCGGAAGGGCCTACAGGCGGAAGCGGGGCTGATAGTGTGGATAACGACGAATCCGTCGGCGTTTTGACCGGAGGTGTAGGGTCCGACGTCAGCGCGAGCGCAGGCTGGCCTTATGCGCGTGTTATGGATGGGCATGCGACGGATAAGCGCACTGTGGATAAGCGCGCTGCCGATAGGCACGCCGAGGAAAGAGACGCTCAGACCTGGTCGGAGCAGATACGCTGCCCGGTTCCACCCAGTTACCCGTTAACTGAGGCCGATAGGACGTTTCGTGTACCTCGTCTCCCAAGGCCTTGGGAAGCACGGGTCGTCACGCCTGGTGGACCTCGGACCTCGCGGGAGCCCAAATGCGCCTCGTCAGAAAAAGGACCTGCCGAGAGCCTCATAGCGGTCTCCATAAGGAGCACCGTCATCGCGGGTGGGAGCAGCGAGGCGAAGTCCATCATAGTATCCGAATCTAGGGAGGTAGGCGCTCCCCCGACAAGGTTAGCCGAAGAGGAGGAGGTCCTTTGGACGAAGGCGCTTATCTGGTAGCTCTGGCGGCAATCCAAACGTGGGAGAAGAGCACGGTTTTCGGCAACAGGTCTCCAGCCAGCATGGCAACTGGCCGGGCAAGACGGTGGCCCTGTTCGAGGCGCCGCTCTGGCACTGGGGGCAAGAGCTACCGGCTAGTGGATCTCCCAGGTACCTATTCTCTTAGGGCCAACTCAAAAGAGGAAGAAGTCGCTCGCGACTTCATCGTCAACGAGGATCCGGACGTCGTGGTGTGCGTTGTGGACGCGACGCGAGCCGCAGAACGAAACCTGAACCTCGTGCTCCAGATCATCCCCCTTGCCAGGAAGTGCGTCGTCTGTTTGAACCTCATGGATGAGGCTTCGGAGCGAGGCATTGTTATCGATGCCGGCGTCCTCTCTCAGGAGCTAGGTGTGCCAGTGGTTCCGGCATCGTTGCGGAAGAACGGGCATGGCCGAATTGCTGGACGCAGTGTACGACGCTGCGACGGCGCCAGCGTGCCGAGACCGCACGTCCCTTTCGGCAATAACGGTGCCCAAACTCGCGGACCAACCTGACATCCGACGACTTTGCGGTCGGCGATGTCGGGCTAAGTGACGCCAGGCTACGCAGCGAGACCCAATCAGGCGACGCCGTCCCGATTTCAGATCACGCTGTCGAGGAAGCCTACGCGAGGGCCGAGGATCGTGGCGCTATGCGTGCATTCGTCGGGCGAGGCTGAGCATACGGTGACCGACCGCTTCGACGCGATCCTCACGTCAAGAAGGTGGGCATGCAACCATGCTGCTCCTTTTGGGGATGGTTTTTTCGATTACCCTGTACCTGGCCAATTACCCGTCACGCAGTTTTTGTCTGCGGCTCTTTTCTCCTTTGAGCCGCATTTCGGCAGGCTCGTCCTCTTCCTTGGGGCTCCCGACTGGCTGCATTCTATGCTGGTGACCGGCGTCTACCGGGCCATGGCCTGGGTCACGGCGGTGATGCTGCCGCCATGGCTATCTTTTCCCCTGTTTACGTTGCTGGAGGACTTCAGGTACCTCCCGAGGAAGTGGCGTTCAACCTGGACCACCTCTTTCACCGAAGCGGCGGCCACGGCAAGCAGGCGTTGACGCAGGCATGGGCTTCGGATGCAACGCTGCGAAGTCGTCGCGTGCAGGATGTCGAGTCCACCGCGCGAGAGGCTTATCGCCATCCTCACCAACAGCTTTGTTCCGTGCAACGGTGGGTTTCCCACTCTGATCATGCTGTCCACGGTGTTCTTCGCCGGGCGGGCTTCTGATGAAGTCTTTTGCCTGCCTTGATAGTGATCGGGGCCATCGTCACCGGTGTTGCGGCGACGTTCTTCGTCTCACACTCTGTCGACGTGACTCTCTAGGGTACTCCGTCGTCCTTCGTTCTGGAACTGCCCCCATACAGAAAACCGGACCTCGTAAACATTTATTGCCCGGTCATGGAGCGCACAGTGTGGGTGCTCAAGAGGGCGGCGGCGGTAGCGGCGCCGGAGCCATCACCTGGGTTTTCCGCTAACCTGACCGTGCGAGGAGTGAGCCTGCTTGCCAGAGCCGCGTCGTTTCTAAGCCCGGCCCGTCCTGGGGATGGACGGAGCCATCCTCACAGCGTTTGTCCTGGGGTTTTCGCAAACGAGATCGTCATCCCAATAGCCATGATGAGTTACATCGGTATGGCTGAGGTCGGATCCTTGACGACGATGGGGGAGATCCTGCGAGTCAATGGCTGGACCTGGATGACGGCCCTCTCGGTAATGCTCTTCTCCCTGCTTCACTACCCGTGCGGGACTACGGTCTTCACTATCTTCAAGGAGACCGGGAGCAGGAAATGGGCCCTAGTCTCGCTGGTCCTGCCCACACTGCTGGCGGCGGGAGTGTTGACCGTGCTCAACGCCCTATTCCGTCTTCTGTAGCTCCGGGCTCCTGGCCGGCAACAGCTTCTGGGGGGAACGCGTCCAGAAATGCCTGCCACCACGACGCGTTGTCGCGGATGTACGTTACGATAGACGCGATTCGCGATACCATCTCTTCGCTGATGATATGTTCGGTGCGCTCGGTGTCCTTCAAAGCGTTTTCCCTCACGCCTAAGAGATGAAGGAACTCTTCTAGGAGCTCGTGGCGCTTTAAGAGGCGCAGTCCCTGCTCTTGTCCCGCATCGGTCAAGGTCAAGATCCCATACTTGCGGTAACTGACTAAACCGGCTTCGTCAAGTCTCCGGATCATGTGGGTGACCGAGGGCGGCTGCACGTTCAAGGCGGCACCCAGGTCGGCCAGACGGATGGATTTGGTCCCCCCGGTCAATCGGTACAGCATCTCCAAGTAATCCTCCATGCTGGGCGTTAGAGACTGGTCTTCCTTAAGGGAGTACCCGCGGAACGTGCGAAACCCCCCGTCTTTGCTGGACACTTGAGCTCACCTCCTTTCTGCAGTGTATGCGGCGTTGGACTTCAGGGGGAACCATGGTGTCGTTGACGTCTCTAGGGGGATTTGCCTGTGCCGATATGGAAGTAGTAAGTGACGGAGTGCCGATAAGCATTACGGAATGACACGAGGGGGCTTCACCTTGACGAGCGCGACCAGCATCGCAAATGCCAAATGGAACGCTTTTGAGGAATACGTAGAACAGGTAATGAAGGAGAACCACATCGCGGGAGCCGCGGTAGCGGTATCGTGTGGTGGAGATGTGGTCTATGCGAAAGGGTTCGGAGTCCGCGATATCACAAAGAAAGACCCCGTCACGCCCGAGTCCATCTTCGGCGTGGCTTCGGTAAGTAAGTCCTTTACCGCGATGGCGATCTCCCAACTGGTGGACCGCGGGCTGGTATGTCTGGATGATCCGGTGACGAAGTACATCCCAGAACTCCGCTTTCACGGGGCCGACATGTCGACGGTGAAGGTCCGGAACATCCTTTCCCACAGCACGGGCCTGCCGCCCATGACCAGGCGAGAGGACATCATCCGCTTTCAAGACCATGTGGAGTTCCTAAACGGTGAAACCTATGAGTTGCTGGGCAAACCAGAGGAGTACTTCAGCTACGCAAACGACACCTTCCTTCTGAACGGGCTCATCATAGAGCGTTTGACGGGCCAACTTTATCGCCGCTACATGACTCATCACGTGTTGGATCCTATCGGGATGAACCGTACCACCTACAATCTTGAGGAGCTTCCCAAGATGGGAAACGTCACCGTCCCGTATGATTTCAACAGGGAGAAAGGTATCCTCGAACGCAAAAAGTGGCCTACCCTGGGCACTTTCGAAGTCGGCGGAGGAGTCCGGTCCAACGTCCTGGACCTGATGAAGTACGCCCAGGTCTACCTCAACAAGGTGCGGCAGCTAATGGTAAACGGATCATTTCAGAGGGAGTCCGTCAAAGCCATGTACCCCGGTGGTGAGGACCGGAGACGGTCTTTCTACTGCCTGGGACTGCAGACAACCCCCGACTACCACGGAGTGACTCTTATGGAGCACGGGGCGGTCAGCCCGGCGTCTCATCAAACTTTGGATTTGTGCCGGATAAAGGGGATCGCCGCGGCGGTGCTCACCAACGTGGGCGGCGTCCCGCGGGAGCCATTTGGCTTTCGGCGGTGAACGTCACGCACTCGGATTGCCGATGGACGAAAAACGAAACGTCGAGACCGAATGGATCGACGTTCCCGAAGGCTACCTGGACCGTTTCGCCGGTACGTACCGGTGCGACGAGGGGGGCAAAATAACGATTACAGTCGACGGACGGTCTGCCAAGATCCTGAATGTGGAGCAGGAGTTCGCGCTCAAGATAGCCGACGAGACTACGATGTTCTACGAGGCCATGGGCCAGCAGATGGTGGTCCGGTTCTTTTTCAAAGATGGAAGCGAAAAGCCTTGGGCCGCCTTGGCCGGTTCGAGGATGTTGAGGCGCTCTTCTTGACCCGACCAGCCCTTTTCTAGTAGAATGTCTCATGCGGCCTGAGCGGAGTCCCATCTCATGTAGAAGGTTCGTCCGAAAGGTCGGTTCTGTGTCGCAAGCGGGTGTAGCTCAATGGTAGAGCTCCAGCCTTCCAAGCTGGTCACGTGGGTTCGATTCCCATCACCCGCTCCAGCGCGCCTGTAGCTCAGGGGATAGAGCACCTGCCTTCTAAGCAGGGAGTCGCAGGTTCGATTCCTGCCAGGCGCGCCAAATCAGGAAAAGAAACTTTGCGGTGGATGTAGCTCAGCTGGCAGAGCACCAGGTTGTGGCCCTGGGGGTCGCGGGTTCAAGTCCCGTCATTCACCCCAAGTCTTTTTTGCGTAGTACGCGCCCGTAGCTCAATGGATAGAGTTACAGACTTCGGATCTGAAGGTTGCAGGTTCGAGTCCTGCCGGGCGCGCCATGACGCTGGGGCGTCGCCAAGCGGTAAGGCATCAGCCTTTGGAGCTGACAAACGCAGGTTCGAATCCTGCCGCCCCAGCCAGTTGGGCCATTAGCTCAGCGGAAGAGCACCCGCCTTTTAAGCGGGGAGTCGATGGTTCGAGTCCATCATGGCCCACCATAGATCTCAATGCATACAAATGCGTGTTCAAGAAATGCGAGGGTGTCGGAACTGGCAGACGAGCTGGACTTAGGATCCAGTGCCCTCACAGGCGTAGGGGTTCAAATCCCCTCCCTCGCACCACTGTTAGAAGGTTGTCAGCCCTCCACAAGTAAGTCCGCAAGAAAGTCCACGATGGCTCCGTATTCGTTATGCCTTATCCCGGGCCCTATCTGCGCTTTGTCCGCGCTATCGGCAACCCATTTTCCGGGCGCGATGCAGGCCAGCAGGGACGGTTTGTCTATCTATGCACGCCATCCACGGAATTATCGGAAGAAGAAGGGAAAAACGGGCTTGCGCGGTATATAACAATAGAATCGATATTGCGGTAATCGGACTATTCCACACTACTCAGGAGGTGAGCCCGCACAGACAGGTTGGACGGCCCCGGGTTTTGGAGTATACACAGAAGGAGGACCATAATGAGGAAGAGATCATCGCTTCTGTTGCTGGCGACCCTCTTAGTGATTCTTGTGTCTGCATGCACCCCAAAGGTAACGCCTCCGGAACCGCCCAAGGAAAAAGTTTTCAGGTTTTCCGACACATATGATGTGAAGTCGATCAACGGCCACAATGATACCGATACCTTAGTGGGCGACATTTTAGCCTACACCCACTCCTCTTTGTATCGTCGTGTCCCCACAGAGGACGGTAAGGCGGCCATCTACATCGGCGACCTTGCTGATGGCGATCCCGTCACCCTGGACGATGGGTACACCTGGCGGATAAAACTGCGGAAGGATGCAAAGTGGCAGAACGGCGAACCGATCAATGCCGACACGATTATCTACTCCTGGAAGATGCTGATAGACCCACTTTTGGGCAACTCAATGGCAAACTTCCTGTATGACCGGGAGATAAAGATCGTCAACGGGTTTGAGTACTATACCCAGGCCCAAGAAGGCAAACCGGCTGTGGATTGGGAAGATGTCGGAATCAAGAAGATTGACGATTACACCATCGAGCTCCACACTATCCAGAGGTATCGAGCGGAAGACGTCAAGCGTCACTTTACAGACAGGTCCTTGTTCCCCGTGTATGAGCCGCTGTACGAAGCGGGGATGAACGATTCCAGGACTCTCACTACCTACGGTTCCTCGCTCAAGGAGTACATGGGCTGCGGGCCGTATTTCTTCGATAGCTGGAATCCTGACGCGAACCGCGTGTATGTGAAAAATCCGGATCACTGGTTAGCCGACTACTTCCACTATGACCGGGTCGAAGTCAGGATAACGCCCGACAGAAACGCGCGCGTCCAGATGTGGGAGAACGGCGAAATCGACGTAATGGGTCTGGATAGCGTAACCCTTGAGACCTACCGCGACGACCCGCGGACGAGGAATACACCGGTATCACCACTCAGCACATAGACATCAACTCGCTTCACACGCAGAACCGATACTTCAGACCATGAACTTTAGGCGAGCGATGTATTGGGCTATGGACAGAGAGACCATTGCCCAGATAGTGGGAGCCAGACCCGCCCCTTATTACGTCAGCGCAGGCCGGCGCTTATCCCGAGCGCGGCATAACCTACCGCATGACCGATGAAGCAAAAGCGGTGGTTCCTCCCAACAACGGGTACGATCCGGTAAAGGCCAAGGAGTACTTCGACGCCGCTTTGGCCGAGGTGAATCAGACCAGCGTCACTGTTGAACTTATGTACAGCGATACGAGCGTTGGTCTAAAGGCCGTCGGCGAGTACTTGCAGCAGGCGCTCCCCGAGATTTTCGGAGCCGATAAATTCACGCTGACCTTGAAAGCCGTTCCCAGCGCGTCTTATTCGGCTGTTAGAAACTTCAGGACAAACGGTCCGGACTGCTTTGAGTTGGCCTTCAGCGGTTGGGCCTCTTCGCTTTCACGGGTCTACCCCTATGCCGCCTTTACGTACTTCGTGGACGCGTATGCCGCTAGGCCGAACTCCTTCATAAGCCCCGAGTTCGATGCGCAGTTCGCGGCTTGTCAGGCGGAGGAGGTTAGGCTGAATCCCGAGTTGATGGTCCAGATGACCGCCGAACTGGAGCGCCTCTACTTGAGAGATGTGGTCAACGTGCCTCTGTACGAGAACACCTACTACACAATGTACAGCGAGAGAATGGTGTTACCCTGCAGTGAGTACATCCCAGGGTTTGGTTACGGAACCATGTTCGCGGATATCGTCGAGTAAGGTGAGCTAGTAGAGGCTCAACTATCGCCGTTGTTAGGGTTGTTGCGCGGCAGCGCCCTAACAACGGCCTCCACAAAGGCTCCAATAAACCTGTCGAGTTGTTATTCCCCACTTGTGGATAGTTGTGGGAGGGTGACCATGGCAAAATACATAGCCGGTCGTATCGTCGCAATGGTGATCACGTTGTATATCATCGTGAGCCTATCGTTTTTCGTCATTAGGCTTATGCCTCAAAACATCTTCGATAATCCGGAATTGCCTCCCTATGTGGTCGAGATCCTGGAGAGAAAGATGCATCTGGACAAGCCGCTTTACGTTCAGTATTTCTACTTCGTGCGCGGGGTCTTGCTCGAAGGGGACTGGGGGACCTCGGTCAAAATCAGACCAAGCTTGCCTGTCTTTAGGGTAATCACCAACAGGCTGCCGTTAACGATGCTGGTAAATGTAGCGTCTTTGTTCATCTCTCTTCCGTTGGGGATAACCGCGGGTACAGTCGCTGCGCTCCGCAAGAACAAACTGCCTGACCACCTTATTTCGGTGATGGTCATTTTGTGTATATCCATTCCCTCTTTTGTCTTCGCTTCGCTGATGCAGTATTTCCTAACGTTCAGGTTCCCGATCTTTCCAACCCTGTACAACCCCGCTGCTACCACGCTAAAGCAGATGGCTATCTCGTTAGTGCTTCCGGTCGTCGCCTTGTCGTTGAACCCCATAGCTACGGTTACGAGATATCTTAGGGGCGAACTAATAGAGACCATGAACTCAGAGTTCCTACTCTTGGCCAGGACAAAGGGGTTGACCCGAACACAGGCGATTGTAAGGCATGCGTTTAGAAATTCTTGTGTGCCTTTGGCGAATATAATCATTCCGATGTTTACCGGGATCATGGGCGGGTCGTTGGTGATTGAGAGCATCTTCTCTATTCCCGGAATGGGAGGGATGATGATCAACTCAATCAACGCAGGCGATCATCCGCTTACCATAGCGATACTCATTTTCTATTCCATCGTGTCCTTGATGACGATCCTAATCGTCGACATATCCTACGGTCTGCTGGATCCTCGCATTCGGATGGGAGGCGGACGTTGATGATGGATAGACACACTCTGCCTGAAGACGTCCTCAGTCTGCCGGATTCCTGCTTTGAGTCGGCTTCGGAAGCGCTGGTTGGCGACGAGAGATTCCAGACCAAGCCCATTGGCTTCTTCAAGGACGCTCTCATCCGCTTCACGAAGAACAGGTTGTCCGTAATCTCCTTTTGGACGATCATCGTCATCATCGTCTTTTCGATTTTCGCGCCGTACTTGACTCCCTACACGTACGTCCAACAACACACCAGTCTTAGAGACATGCCGCCGAGAATACCCGTATTGGAGAAGTACGGAATAGCCGACGGGACCAGAGTCCTCACAAACAGGAAGCTAACGAGCGTTAGTGAGTACCCTCCGGGTTCGGTCATTGAGGTCCGTAACGAAAGAGTCATTAACGGTATTGCCATCGCCGACGTAGTGGTCGACTTTTACGCATACCGCGACGCCAAAGATATGTACTTCTGGTTTGGTTCGGACTATCTTGGCCGGGACCTTTTCACGAGGCTTTTCTGGGGTTCGCGGATCTCGTTGCTTATAGCGTTTTTCGCGGTCATAACCAACGTCTTCATTGGCATAATCTACGGGTCTATTGCCGGCTATTACGGCGGCAAGACAGACATGTTGATGATGAGGTTGGCGGAGGTACTATCGGGGATACCGTACCTGGTCGTAGTGATGATGTTCATACTCCTGTTTGGCACAGGTATGATCTCAATTATCCTCGCTCTTACGATAACTGGGTGGATAGGGACCGCCAGGCTCATAAGGGCTCAGTTCTACCGCTTCAAAGGTAGGGAGTACGTGCTCGCCGCGAGAACTTTGGGGGTGCCTGACAAGACCCTGATTTTCCGTCACATACTTCC
>JAXGQX010000080.1:0-1141 GCA_040766225.1 Bacillota bacterium
CTTGCTGGGGGCAGCGGGAGCGGTGGAGACGGTTGCTACGGCTCTCGCCCTACACAATCAGATCCTTCCTCCGACCATAAACTACGAAGAACCCGACCCCGGCTGCGATTTGGACTATGTGCCAAACGAGCCGAGGAAGGATGCTATAGACGTCGCTTTGAAGAATTCCTTTGGGTTCGGAGGGCAAAACGCGTGCTTAGCGCTCCGAAGGTACGTGAGCTGAAAGGGAAACTGGACAGGGTCTTGGAGTCCTTGTCTCCAAAACTCCGTGAGGAGGCTTTGACCCATGTCTCGTACGCCAATGAGATGGGGAACCGCCGCCCAAACGAACGACTTGAGTACCTGGGCGACGCGGTGCTCCATCTTTGCGTTGGAAGTATTCTGTTTCAAACCTACCCGGACGCCTCGGAGGGAGATCTTACGCGGATGCGCGCCCACCTCGTTTCCGGGAGCGCCCTTAGCGACCTCGCCTTAAAAGGCGGCTTGGGGCGCCACCTGAAACTGGGCAGGGGTGAAAAGTTCAGCGGCGGACGGACTAGGCCACGGGTCTTGGCAGGCGCCTTTGAGGCTCTGGTCGGAGCGCTCTTCATCCAAAAAGGGTTTCAAGAAAGCATGGAGTTCGTCCGCGAAACCGTCATCCCCGAAGGCATCCTCACCGTACCGGTGGACGCAAAGACTTTGGCCCAAGAAAAAGTCCAGGCAGAAAGTGGCGGATCCATCGAGTACAAGGTCGTGGAAGTGGCGGGACCTGACCATAAGCCAACCTACACAGTGGTCTGTCTGGTTAACGGCATTGAGGTTTCCAGGGGAAAAGGCGGGTCTAAGAAGGAAGCCGAGGAAGACGCCGCCCAAAAGTTCCTCTACGGCTAAGGCAAGCGCCTCAGTATGAATACAACCTTACCGGCCACATAATCCGGCGATATAAGCTCCCTGTCGTTGGATGCGTCCACGTACACGTTGGCCCGGCCCGGAAGCGAGTAGCGTCTTGCGAGTTTGAGCGTTCCCTCGACTTTTAGGGCAACCAGATCCCCCTGAGTGTGTGGGGCGTTTGGGTCGATGAGGGCCAGGTCTCCTGCTCCGGAGACGATCCCCGCTATCTCGGACGTTAGGATAACGCCGTAGCTTTCAGAGCCCAGATTCG
>JAXGQX010000081.1:0-1139 GCA_040766225.1 Bacillota bacterium
CGTTGTCCATCCCGTACTTGCGGCGAAGCCAGGACAACAATCTCGAGTACGGATGGTACACCTTCCGGAACCGAAGCTCCATAGGTGAGATGATTGCGTCCATCGAAGCAACTACCTTGTGGACGAACTCCACTTGGGGATCTGCGAACCTAAACGTGCAGAACGTTCGCCCGTTAGGGATGAGCAGTCCAGAGTCCTTCAGATTCTCATAGACCGGAGTGCCCCTGATTACTAACAGCGAGTTGAGAAGATTGTGTGGTCGCATGCCCAGCGTATGTGCTCCAGTCTCTCCCAAAAAGAATAGGGTTTCTCTCAGTTCCTGAAGGGTCGTGTAAGGGTCGAACATGATGAAACAGCAGTCTACGGGGATGTCGAAGCTTGCCAGCAGGTCGACCGCTCGTCTGTTCTCTTCCACAGAGATACCCTTTGCCAGCCTTCGCAGCATACTCGGCGACCCACTCTCGATGCCGACATGTAGCCGCTCTAGGCCGCAATCCACTAACGGTTGTATGCTCTCCTTGGTTACACAATCGGCTCTGCAGCTCAAAGCAAACCTGACATCGACGTGTCTCCTGCCCATGAGACTGGCCAGTTCGTGTGCTCTGTCAGGTGACGACGTAGGGCCAAAGAAGTTGTCGTCAACGAACTCGAAGTGATTTGCCCCCAGGGAGTCCTTGAGAGACTTCATCTCATCAACAACTTGTGAGAGTTGGCGGGGTCTCCAAGTGAAACCGTGAAAGCGAGGGACCACGCAAAACGAGCAGTGTCCGGGACACCCTCTGCTTGTCTCTAGGGGAACTCCGGACGTGGCCTGACGTGGGTCAAGTTTGCCAAGGAGGACGCGATCGGGAGTAGGAATCCGGTCGAACTCCGGACATGCCGAAGGGCCGGTGTCGATCGGTCCTGCCTCCGACGAGATCAGTAGTCCGGGTATTCTACTCAGTCTCTTCCCGGCACTGGCAGCTTCCACAACTTGTGGGAACGTGACCTCGCCTTCGCCCTTGACAACTACATCGAAATGACCGGTTTGGATTAGATCCGCGGCTAGGAACGTTGCGGCCATACCACCGGCAACAAGCATCCCTTTGTACCCGGCGAGTCTAAGAGCTTCGGCAAGCTCGAGTCCCCCGCGGAGATCG
>JAXGQX010000082.1:0-1113 GCA_040766225.1 Bacillota bacterium
GCCTTGTCGACGCGATAGCCCCACCGGTCCTGAGCGTACCGCACCACCGACTCCAACTTGTCGGAGACCGTCTTGGGCACCTCGTAGTAGTAAGCCAACCGGTCGTCGCCATCACCTCGGTAGCCGCAGATGTCCATATAGTCCATGTATTCCGGCGGGTTGTAGGAGTCCATGAAGACCGGAGGCGAGTCGAAGCCCTCGACCAGCATACCCCGGTAATCGTCCCCATTGTCGGGGGACACCGGACCGCGGCAGACCCTGCATCCCCGAACGCCAAGCCAGTTCTCGCAGGTCTCTAACAGGGCCGCGGCCGCCTCTATGTTGGCAGCTTCAAAGAGCGTGAAGTAGCCCCACCCCCGGTCCCTCGCCGCGTTCAGTTCCTCGTCTATGCAGGCCATTACGCGCCCTTTGACCACGTCGCCATCCAAAGCGATGAAGAGAGCGTGAGGCCCGAGGCTAAGCAGGGGGTTGTCTTCGCCGGTGACGGTAGCCCAGATTTCGGACTTCAGAGGGGGCACCCAGTTTGGGTCGTCCTTGTAGATTGACCACGGAAAGTCGACGAAACGCCGGATGTCACGACGTCCCGATACCTCTCGTACGATTATCGGCAATCACATCACCTTTTGACGTCTGACGTTTGGGCAACGATGCTTGGGTATCGGCGTCGGGTTTGAGCCTTGGCTCCTGACGCTCGGGCACCAACTTCCTACTCAACAGCAGAATCAGTTATCCCACTATATTCGCCACGTGCTGCAATGTCCCTGCGTAGCGGTGTTATCGTAGGACAACGTTATCGTAGGACGACGTTGTCGGAGAACCCCGATGTCGCAGGACTGCGTGGCTGGAGGACTGCGTGGCTGGAGGACTGCGTGGCTGGAGGACTGTGTGGCTGGAGGACTGTGTGGCTGGAGGAATGTGCTGCCGTAGGACACCGGCGTCGCATCGATGTAGCGCCACGATGACGGACTCCATGCCCCAACCTGGGGCTCTAAGCCCCAATCACCGCGAAACCTAGGGCTCTAAGCCCCAATCAACCCGGAACCTAGGGCTCTAAACCCCAATCACCGCGAAACCTAGGGCTATAAACCCCAATCGCCCGACAATCTAGGGCTC
>JAXGQX010000083.1:0-1096 GCA_040766225.1 Bacillota bacterium
TTGATAGCGGAAGCGCCTTGTTGCACTTCCGACGAAGTGAACGAAGCGATCGAGGCAGCAAAATCGGCGTTCCCGGCCTGGGCGTCGACCCCGGTTCCTCGCCGGGCGGACCTGATGTTTCGCTTTAGAACTGTGCTTGATAGGCATCTTGAGGAGCTCACCTTGTTGGTCGCCACAGAGTTAGGCAAGAACCTAGACGAGGCGAGGGGCGACGTACTGAAGGCCATCGAAGCGGTTGACCTGGCATGTGCCACGCCGGTGTTGATGCAAGGGGACGCCCTGTTCAACGTCTCCCGTGGATTCGACACGACTATGTACCGGGAGCCGGTTGGAGTCTTCGCCGGCATAGTCCCGTTCAACTTCCCGGCGATGATACCGTTTGGATGGATGATCCCCCTGTGCATAACCACGGGCAACACGTTCGTCCTCAAAGCCGCCAGCATGACCCCGATGACTGCCATTCGGATGCTTGAGCTTCTCATCGAGGCCGGTCTGCCGAAAGGCGTCGTCAACCTAGTTACTTGCAGCAGAAACGAAGCGGAGATACTGCTCACTCACCCCGACGTGAACGGCGTATCCTTCGTCGGTTCAACATCAACCGGAAGACAGGTCTACAAGACAGCCGCCGCTCACGGGAAGAGGGTTCAAGCCCTTTGCGAGGCCAAGAACCACGCCCTGGTGCTAAGGGACGCGGACCTGCCCAATAGCGTTGCCGCGATCATAAACTCCACTTTCGGGTGTGCGGGACAGCGGTGTATGGCGCTTCCGGTGGTGTGCGTCGAAGAGTGCGTAGCAGACGAATTCGCCTCATTGCTTGTGGATGCGGCCAAGAAGCGCAAGTTGGGTCCGGCTTGGGACCCCGCTACCGAATTGGGCCCTCTGGTGTCGGCGGAACACAAGCAGTTTGTACTCGGATGGATCGAGAAGGCCATCGAGGAAGGAGCCGAGCTGATTCTCGACGGCCGCAAAGCGGTCGTTGAAGGCTACGAAGGAGGCTTTTTCGTCGGTCCGACTGTCTTTGACCATGTGAAACCGGGCATGTCAGCCGGCGACTCGGAAGTGTTCGGCCCGGTGACATTCATAAAACGCGTGAAGG
>JAXGQX010000084.1:0-1085 GCA_040766225.1 Bacillota bacterium
ACCTACGCCGACATACCTTCCTCGCAGTTAGACGAATGGATGAACGACCCGGCGAAGGCGAAACTCATTCGTCCCCAGCGCGGTTCTTCCTATAGCTATTTCTACCTGTTCAACTTCTGGCCAAACTTCCCCGAGCAGTACGACAGGGACAACTGGATGAAAGCGGTGAACAACCTCGCGTTCCGCAAGTCCCTTTACTACGCGCTGGACAGGATTGCGGGGATCACCTGCTATGACCCGTACACTCCGGAGAACTTCCTGATGCGCACCATCACGCCGACCGACTTTGTGGCCGCGGGCGGCAAGGACTTCACGCAGCTTGGGAATTTGGCTGCCATCAGCAACACCGACCAGCACAACCTCGAGAAGGCACTGGAGTACAAGGCCCAGGCCATGAAGGAACTGCAGGCGGCGGGGGCGACCTTCCCTATCAAGATCTACATGCCCTACAACACGGGTTCGAACAGCCAGATTCAGTTGGCCCAAGTTCACGAGCAGCAGCTAGAGCGGGATTTGGGTACCGACTATATCGATATCACCATCGAAGGCTACCCGAACACCGACTTCCTAAACGTTACCCGTCGGGCCGGCAACTACTGCTTCATGATGTCTTACTGGGGTCCGGACTACGCGGACCCGGAGACTTACACCGATCCGTTCGCCATTGGTCAAAAGTACGGGTACTGCTACATGGCTGAAGGGTACGGCGAGAAGTCCACGGCAGACGATCCGGAAGCCCGTAAGGGTTTCGACGGAGGCTTCTGGAAGAACGTCCTGTACGACGACATGGTAAACACGGCTGCCAAAGAGGTCGTCGACCTCGATAAGCGCTACACGGACCTCGCCAACGCGGAAGCATGGCTAATCGATAACGCGTTCGTCGTGCCCTTAGGCCGCTTGGGAGCCACTTACTATGTATCGTCCTACATGAACCCGTTTGAGTCCCAGTTCGCTCCTTTCGGAGCGTCGGGTTCGCGCTATAAGTATCAGAAGGTCATGAAGGAGCCCATGAACACCGAGGAGTTCATGAGACAGCAAGAACTGTGGGTCCAAGAACGCAACGCGGCCATAGCTAAGGCTCAGGC
>JAXGQX010000085.1:0-1079 GCA_040766225.1 Bacillota bacterium
GCTTCTCCTGAAGATCGCTGACCTTATAGAAAGAGACATTCCACGATTGGCCATGATCGAGACCCTGGATAACGGTAAGCCAATCCGGGACACGACGGAGGGCGATCTACCTCGGGTAGTGGACATGTTCCGATACTTCGCATCTGTTATCCGAGCCGAAGAAGGAGGAGCGACATACCTGGACCACGAGACCCTGAGCCTCATCATTCGTGAGCCCATAGGCGTAGTAGGCCAGATTGTACCGTGGAATTTCCCATTGGCTCTGGCGGCATGGAAGATCGCTCCCGCTATCGCGGCCGGGAATGCGACCGTAATAAAGCCATCGTCCGAAACGCCAATAACTCTGCTTGAACTCGGCAAGATCATTTCGGAGGTGCTGCAGCCGGGAGTGGTCAACATAATCACCGGCCGAGGCTCGATCGCAGGTCAGGCTTTGCTAGACCATCCCGGGATCGCAAAACTGGCCTTTACAGGTTCCACTGAAGTTGGATACACGGTAGCAGAGGCAGCCGCGCGTAAACTGATTCCGGCCACCTTGGAACTGGGAGGCAAGTCCGCGAACATTTTCTTCGCTGACTGCGACTGGGAGAAAGCCATTGAAGGAGCAGCCAACGGGATCTTGCGAAACCAGGGTCAATCCTGTTCAGCAGGTTCGCGGGCTCTGGTTCATGAAAGCATCTACGAGGCCTTCGTGGCCGACGCTGTGAGCCTCTTTAAAAAGATCAAAGTGGGTCTACCGTGGAACGCTGATACTGTCATGGGGCCCTTGATCAGTGCCTCTCAGCTGGGAAAAGTGCTGCGTTATGTGGAAATCGGCAAGAAAGAAGGCGCGAGGCTGGCCTGTGGAGGTTACCGAATTACCGATCACGGGCTCGACAAAGGCTTCTTCATGAGCCCAACTGTCTTCGCTGATGCGCGCAATGGTATGCGAATATCTCAGGAAGAGATATTCGGACCGGTCCTCTCAGTTATTCCATTCAGAGACGAAGAAGACGCTATCAGGATTGCCAATGATAGCGACTACGGTTTGGCAGGGGCGGTTTGGACGCGAGACATAAATCGCGCCTTGCGCGTAGCAC
>JAXGQX010000086.1:0-1062 GCA_040766225.1 Bacillota bacterium
CTCCTCTGTCGTCGTATCCCTGGTCCACGGCGAGAAGCCGGCCGTTGCGATCGAAGCCCAGTCCAAACGGGTTTCTGAGTCCCCAGGCGTAGACCTCGGTGTCAGTGCCGTCGGATCGGGTCCTGAGAACGACTCCGCTGGCTTTCGTTTGGCCGGGGATGGTCTGACCCTCTCGGGTCGGAGTGCCGAAGGGGACGAATGCGCCTGTCTCTACCCGGTCGGTGGGGCTCGCTGTCCTAAGGTCGGGGGAAGACAGGTTGACTCCGGTAAGAGTGACCGTCTTGGCCGGGATGTCTCGCCAGTCGGGGTGTTGGGGGACCCAACCGAACCGGAAGTTGTCATCGCCGACGACGCCGGAGTTGGTCGTTGTGCCGTTCCCGAGGTAGATCCAGCCGTCCTCCACGTCTACGGCGATTTCTCCGGTGTAGTGGTCACCTGAAGGAAGGTCCTGTATAAGGTCTTGCCGCACGCCGTTTCGCACCACCGATAGGAACCCCCGGTGGGCTACGTACATGTCGTCGCCGTAAAACTTGACGTCGGTGGCGGGCGAGCTCAAGCCGTCCTGGACCACTTCGTACTTGTCAGGGTCTATCCTAAGGACGCGTCCGGGGCCCACTTCCTTCGGGCCGTATGCGTAACCGGCCTCGGTGACGTACATTCGCCCTTCCGAATCCCAAGCAACTGAGGTGGGGAACGTCAGGCCGGTAACGACCGCCTCGATTTGGTATCCTGACGGCAGGTGGATGTTAATGTCCGCTCTAGCAGGTTCAGCGGCCAGCGTTAGAACTGAAACCACCACGAAGATGGCGAGAAGGACCATGAGAAAAAGCCGTCGACCCAAGTTCAAGCCCTCCTTTCGGACTTGTTCGAGATGAGGATGTAGAAGGCTCCGAGACAGAGCCCGTACAGCACGTAAGCGAAGCCTACTTCCAGCCATCTATCCATGAGGCCGAACTGTGGAGGCAGCCCGATGAGGACGGGAATCAAGTATAGCGGCCCTATAGCCCAGACCAAAATGCCCGTAAGCACGCCGGCAACTAAGATAGTGCTCCGGCTCATTTC
>JAXGQX010000087.1:0-1052 GCA_040766225.1 Bacillota bacterium
TTGGTGGCTTATCCCCAGGTGTCCAGGGCGACGTACGACCCGGACAAGAAGACTTTGGGCATGGTGTTTTTGTGCAGGGGGCCTCTTGGGAAGCCCAAGAGGGATAGCCTATGCGAGTTGTATCTTGACTCAATCGACGTGTATGGCTCGCTTATCGGGCAAGACAAAACCTACGCCAACGCGTCGTGGGAGAGAATGGACCGCTTTCATGCGTTTCTGGTGGAGCGGGACGTGTCGTCTCTCACCCCAGGCGAACTGAGTCTCACGGTGGACCTCATATCCGACAGGGTAAAGCTGGTCATGGCAACCGAGGACGGCGACGGTATCGACGATGGGGAAGAGTACTCATGGTCGGCAAGGCTGTTCCTTCAGGAAATGCTAGACCAAGTACGGACTTTGAAAAGCACCAAGAAACTTGTAGCCTTACGCGAGGGAGAAAGGGTCTTGGTCTTCGATAAGTGAGGATGGAGAGGGCAGGTGACCGACATTGAACCTGATCTTCATAGGTGACATCTTTGGGTCACCGGGCAGGGAGTTTCTTTCGGCGCACTTGCCCTCTCTCATTAAGCGCCACCAAGCCGACCTGGTAATAGCCAACGGCGAGAACGCTGCCGGCGGCGCCGGGCTTACGCCCGAAGTGGCCCAGGAGCTGTTCTCCGCAGGCGTAGATGTCATAACCTCCGGGAACCACATATGGAACAAGAAAGAGATTCTCCCCGCTCTAGATTCAGAACGCCGCATTTTGCGGCCGATCAACTATCCTCAAGGCGTCCCGGGCAAGGGGTCGGGCCTATTCTTGGCTCGAGACGGAAACACCGTTGGCGTCCTCAACGTCTGCGGTCGAGTCTTTTCACCCCAAAACCTAGACTGTCCTTTCAGGGCCATGGACCTGGAGATCATGAGACTCCGCCAGACTACCCCCGTCATAGTGGTGGACTTCCACGCCGAGGCGACTTCCGAGAAGGTGGCCGCCGGCTACTACGTGGACGGCAGAGCGAGCGCGTTTTTCGGGACTCACACCCACGTCCAGACCGCGGACGAAGCAATCCTGC
>JAXGQX010000088.1:0-1029 GCA_040766225.1 Bacillota bacterium
TCCCCTCTTACGCCTTTCTCCAAATCGTATTGACAGTCCGAGAGTGGTTTCGGTACTATAGATAGGAAGTGAGGTTTTTCTGGCCATGTATGGAGGCTATTATGCGTCATACCGCCTGGACCGTTCTGAGCTTCCTTAGTCTGTGTGCCTCGCCTGCTCTCTGCGGTCCATACGCGGGCGGCGATGGAACGGCGGATAATCCTTACCTGATCGCCAGCGTTGAACATCTGATCGAACTTGGCAAGACTCCGTCCGACTATGAGTCCCATTTTCTGCTTGTGGCCGATCTGGACATGGCCGGAACGGTCTATAGACGGGCCGTCATCGCCCCGGATGTGAATCGTACGGAGTGGGGGCCTCAGGGCGAAGTGTTTGGCGGGGTATTCGACGGCGGCGGCCACGCGATCTCGAACTTCACGGCCGTGAACGGGATGACGGACTATCTGGCCCTGTTTGGGAATTGTGGAAAGACCGCCGTCGTCAGGAACCTGCATCTGGTGAATGCCGACGTCAAGGGAGACAACATGGCCTCCTGTCTCATCGCCCGCCTGGAGGGCCTTGCCGAAGACTGTTCGGTCACGGGCGAGGTGGCCGGCATCTACGTCGTGGGCGGGGTGGTCGCTTCGCTGGAGGGCGGCCTCATCAAGAACTCCACGTGTGATGTGACGCTACGGACGTACGAGCATTCCAGGAAGTTCAATGTGGTCGGCGGGCTGGTGGCCTCAAGTATACGCGGCGTTGTCGACGGTTGTTCCGCCAGATGCCGTATCGTCGCGAAGCAGCCGCTATACGTCGGAGGGGGTCTTATCGGTCTCAATGATCGCGGAGTTGTGATCAGCAGCTACTGCGAAGGAGTAGACATTGCCGCCGAGAATAATGGACAAAGCGTTGGGGCGCTGTGCGGCGGAAACGGCGGTTCCATACGCCACTGTCTGGCGTTCGACTTCAAGGTTGTATGCCAGGGTGCTGACGTGGGCGGTCTGGTGGGGGGCAACAGCAGCCTCATCACTACAAGTGTGGCCGAGGGAC
>JAXGQX010000089.1:0-1012 GCA_040766225.1 Bacillota bacterium
GCATCTCCCAAGAGGTGAAGGCGTGCAAGGACCCGCAGGCCAGGGAGCGGCTTATCGAGTCTAACAGGGCTATCCGCACTGAGGTATCAGAGGCCGAGGCCAAGCTTGCTGAGATCGAGAAGGAACTGCGCGAGTTAGTCATCTGGGTGCCCAACTTGATAGCGCCTGAGGTGCCTTACGGCCCTGACGAGTCGGGCAACGTCGTGGTGCGTTCGTGGGGTGAGCCGCGCGCGTTTGACTTTCCGGTCAAAGACCATGTTGAATTGGGCGAGAAACTGAACATCCTAAGCATGGCCATGGGGGCTAAGACCTGGGGAACCCGGACTTACTACCTCCTGAACGAGGCGGTCTTCCTGGAGTTCGCTCTCGTCAGGTACTGTCTTGAGCTGCTTACCTCGGAAGGGTTCAAGGCGGTCATCCCTCCGGTAATGGTCAGGTCAGACGTTTTGGAGGGAACCCGGCACTACCCGTTCTTCAAAGACCAGATCTATCGGATAGAGGGAGAAGACCTGGGTCTGGTAGGGACCTCCGAGATACCGCTCGCCGCCATGCACGCCGGAGATATCCTTGAGGAGACGGACCTCCCCCTGAAGTACGCGGGCTATTCCCCCTGCTACAGGACAGAGTTGGGCTCGGGCGGAAGGGACATCCGGGGCCTCATTCGCACCCACCACTTCGAAAAGGTAGAGATGTTCATATTCGACCGCCCCGAGAACTCAGCCAAAACCCATGAGTACATGGTGTCTCTTGAGGAGCGTATCTACCAGGGGCTCGGCATTCCGCACAGGGTTGTCCTGATGTGCACAGGGGACCTTGGACCCGTAGCGTACAAGAAGTACGACCTCGAGTTCTGGAAACCCGCGGATAGTCTCTTCCGCGAAATCACTTCCTGCAGCAACTGCACGGATTTCCAAGCTAGGGGCCTAAATATCAGGTATCGCCCCGCTGCGGGCGGAAAGCCCGAGTACGTCCACACCCTAAACGGCACGGCGACCGCGGTTGGCAGGACGCT
>JAXGQX010000009.1:0-62971 GCA_040766225.1 Bacillota bacterium
CGATCTTGAAAATGAGGTCCGCGCTCAACATGGAGAGCCCTCCCAAGAAGAACGTCTACAGCATGACTATTACAAGAGACACCGATGACAAAACTCCGAGATACCGGTACACCCGGGCTCTCTTCCGAAACTCGTCCTCCACGGACTTCCGGTGGCTCCGGGCCGTCTCCAAAGCCTGGTCCAGGTACGCCACCTGTTCCCTATGACCGGTGGTTCCCAAGACTCGCGCCAGGTCCAAGAGAAGGGCAGCGTGAAAGGTAGGTAATCTCCCATCCCCGGTATCTGCAGCCTCGTCCAGCGCTAGGACCGCCGCTTCGGGCAACGTTGTGCGGCGTTCCAAGCCGGACAGCTCTCCCATCCGCGAGGCTACCTTCCCGACGGTCCCTCCTACCCTCGCCCCGTGTTTCTGGAGAGCTTCAGGCAGCGGGACCAAGGCGTACGAAATCTCCGAGCTGAGCCCTAGCAGCAGGGATTCCAACCTCTCCATCTCCCGCAGATCCTCTTCCAGCCTGCTGGCCAGCGAAAAACCCATGAGGGAACCTGCTACTACAACACCCAGGGCTCCAGCCCCTCTTATAAGGCTTAAGGGCAGTTCAATCATCCTTCGCTTACCTCTCCCACGTATTCCACCGTTCCGGGTCCGCGTCTTCTGGAAAGGACCACGGCCTTTTGGAAATACCCCTTGTCTATGAGCCACGCCGAATGGGGCTGCTTTTTGACCTGAAGCAAGTTCTCGCCGTGGCAGGTCGCCAAAACGGACGCCCCGCCGGACAAGACTGCCGCCACTGCCCTGGCGTCCTCCTCGCTCCCGATTTCGTCTGTGGCGATGACGTCGGGGCCCATGGACCGCTGCAGCATCATCATCCCGCGAGCCTTCGGGCACCTGTCCAAGACGTCGGCGCGAGGACCAACGTCGTGTTGGGGGACGCCCCGGTGGCACGCCGCTATTTCCGAGCGTTCGTCAACGATGCCGACCTGAGACGGGCGCAAGCCTATGTGCGAAACCCCTTCCCCGGCCAAGCGGCAGAGGTCTCTTAAGAGCGTGGTCTTGCCGCACCCCGGCGGGGAAACAATCAAAGTCGACGCCAATCTGCCTGAGCCCGGTGGCCCCATCAACTGGCGGACGACCTTGTCCGCCACGCCTTTTACCTCTCTGGCTATGCGGAAGCAGAATCCGGTAACTTCCCGAATGCGGAATGAGCCGTCTGCCCAAGTGGCCGCCTGCCCGGATAGCCCTACCCTGTGCCCGCCCGGGATGGTTATGTAACCGTTAGCCAGCTCGTTTTCCAAAGCGTAGTAAGAGCAGTCGGTTATGAGGGACAGGGTCTTCTCGATGTCTTCCTGGGACACCGAAGGGGAGATTAGGCAGTCGCCGCCAGGCGTCACTATGCAGAGGGGGCGGCCTTTTCGGAGTCTCACCTCTTGCACGGTGGAAGCGGCATCAGGGCGGCTTTCAAAGTAGTTCAGGAGGCCGGAACGCACCGGACCCGAAAAGAGCGAAAGCACCTGGCGGTCCAATCGTTCCAGTACCGCGTTCGCCACAGCCATCCTCGTCCCTCCCCGTTGTCATAACACTATTGAGGTGGACGAGCGTATATGACTAAGGCGAAGGCTACCAAACACGAGAGGTGCCCCCTGAAAGATGGCGACACGGCCAACCGGCGTTACTTCCCTCAACTCGATACGTACAACCTCACGTGCCCTTGAGAAATGCGTAGGAGGAAGTATCTTGAAGACAGTTGCCATCATCGGTGGAGGGATCGCGGGACTGACCGCGGGGATTTTCGCCCAAAAGAACGGTTTTGCGAGCATCATCTTGGAAAAGCACCGTGTTCTGGGCGGCGAATGCACCGGATGGGACCGGTACGGCTATCATATCGACGGATGCATTCATTGGCTGGTAGGCACCAAGGAAGGCACACCAATGCACCTTCTCTGGTCCAGAGTTGGCGCGTTGGACGGGGTCCGGATCTACCACCCGGAGAGTTTTCTGGCGTTCGAGCACAACGGAGTGACCGTACACCTCTATCGCGACCTAGACCGCCTGAGAGCGACTTGGATGGAGTTGTCGCCGCCTGATAAAGACGCCATCGAGACCTTCTGCAGGGATATCCGGCAATTGCAGTCCTACGAGCCTCCCGTAGGAAAGCCCGCTGACATGATGACGTTCTTGGAGAAGATCCGCATGTTTAGTTCCATGAAAGTCGCGGGAGAAATCATGCGGAAGTACGGCAAGATTAGCCTCACGGACTATGCCAAGACCTTCAAACATCCGGCGCTGAGAGCGCTGCTGGCATCGTTCTTGCCTGACGGCTACAGCGCATCTTCCGTTTTCTTTGCGCTTGCCGCTTTCACCAAGGGAGGGGCCGGAATTCCGTTTGGCGGTTCAAAAGCCATGGCGGAACGGATGGTCCAGCGCTATCGGAGCTTGGGCGGCAAGGTAGAGGCGCCCTGCGAGATTACGGACCTGATCATAGACGGTAGGAACGTTCGAAAGGCCATAGCAAGGGACGGGAACTTCTTCGAAGCGGACTATTTCATCGCCGCATGTGATGCCAAAGTGCTTTACGAGCGGCTGCTTAAGGGGGCATACCCGGACAAAGCCTTCGAGGAACGGTACGAGAATGCGGCCGATTACCCTTTGGCCTCCCAAGTCTTTCTGGCGTTGGGTTACGAAGGCGTTATCGATGGGCTCCCGCGAAGGTTCTCGTTCCCGACGGAGCCTTTCAAGGTCGGTAGCAGGTCGGTTCATAGGATTATCATCACTCACTACGGACATGAGCCGGACTTCGCCCCAAAGGGAGAAACGCTCATAACCTGCGACATAAACCAGTTCCACGACGATTACGACGCTTGGGACGCCTTGTACAAAGACAAGGAAGCGTACCGCCGGGAAAGGGCGAGGATCGGCGCGGATGTGATCCGTCAGCTGGAATTTCGCTTCCCTGTGATGAGAGGAAGGCTTAAGGTCCTGGACGTCACCACTCCCAAGACATACGAGCATCACTGCAACGCTTACAGGGGAGCGTTTATGCCGTTCCTCCCCACCATTCGCGGACGGGGGATGGCGCACACGGGCCGCATCAAGGGTCTGGACAACATTTGCCTGAGCGGTCAGTGGCTACAACCGCCCGGTGGGCTGCCTGTAGCGCTCACGACCGGCCGCGACACGATCATGCGGCTATGCCATCGCCTAGGGCGACCTTTTGTTGATATTCATTTGGAGGAGAGACCCGTAAACCATGAAAAAACTACGTGACCTCGTCTTTGTCTTGCTTTTGGCCTACTTCATCCCCAAGGTCTCTTCCATATTCGCCGATGCAGCAATCGGTGCATTTCAAGGCATCGATCCGGATGGCGTTTTCGCGTGGCGTTTCCTGCACCACATTGTCCAGGCATTGCTTGCGGGCATAGTCATCTTCATACTATCGGTCTTGTGGAAACGTCCGGCTTCAGAGTGGGGCCTTAACCTCAATGAAAAAGCGTGGTCCCTTGAGGTGTCCTGGAAGTTCTGTATCGGCTGCGCCATCTACAGTCTCATAGTCGCATGGCTCAGCGTGTCCCCATCAGGAGTCCCTTCCGCCATAGGCCATGAGATGACGGCACGAAACGTCATAGGCAACCTCTTGTTCATGTCCACCATGCCGGGCATTGCCGAAGAGTTGCTGTTCAGGGCCCTTATTGTAACGGTCCTGTCCAGGTCCTGGAAAGAGAAGGTACGTCTGGCCGGTCTGGAAGTGCCGTCCGCGGGCATCATAGAGCCATCATGTTCTCGCTGGCACACGTAGGGTTCACGCTAGTCCCGTTCAAGATCACTTACCTGGATCCGATGCAGATGGTCATAGCGTTCGCCTTCGGCATTCTCTACGCGGTGATGTACGATCGCACAAAGAGTCTGCTTGGTCCCCTTCTGATCCACAACGCGTCCGACGGGATGCTGGCGGCTATCTCCTACATAGTGAGGGTCATCAAGTTAGGCGTATCGTAGCCATGCCCTGCGCGACGTGGAAAACAACTAAGCCAGGCGGTCAATCCCGCCTGGCTTTTCTCATACCCAACTCCGATCCGCTTGTGCTCTAGAACTCTCTGCTAGGGCTCGCCAACTGCCGTAGGCTTCAGTTCGCCTACTCCTTGGGCTCCTTCTCGCAGCAGCAGCACTCATCATCATCGTCATCTTCGTCGTCGTCTTCGTCATCTGGCCACTCGATCTCGTCGCATGAGAAGGCTTCGCCGCACTCGGGACATACAATGTCTGTGTCCTCGTCGTCTAGGACGGATGCCTCGACCTCAATATGCTCGCCGCAGTTGGGGCACGTAACCTCAACAAAATCGTCTCCGAACACCTCTTCCTCGAGATCGGCGAGGTCCTCGTCCAGGGAATCTACGTAGTCTTGCAGATCGTCCTGGCTCTCAGTGAGTTCCTCGATGGCTTGGGCCATCTCCTTCAAAACTTCGGCTACGACCTTGATGGCCTTGCCTTCCTTGGTGGCCTCGCTAATTTCCAGGCCTTCCACCAAACCTTGTAGATACGAAACCCTTTCCTTTAGGTCAGACATCTCTTCTTCCTCCTTTTACCTTGGACTCTACTGGATCCATCCCGAAGCGAAATCCGCCTACACCGCCTACCTCCCAATCACCTATACCCGTTCTATGTAGCCGGCCGTGCGAGTGTCTACCTTGATAACATCTCCGACGTTGACGAACAACGGCACCTTGATTACGGCCCCCGTCTCCAACTTGGCAGGCTTAGTGCCGCCGGTAGCCGTGTCCCCCTTGAACCCGGGATCGGTTTCAACGACCGCAAGCTCAACAAAGTTTGGGACTTCAACGCCTATAACCCTGTTATCATAACTCAAAATGTAGACGTTCATGTTCTCTTTGAGGTACAAGGCACCCGGACCCACCTGCTGCCGCGTTACCATAGTCTGCTCGTAGGTCTCAGTGTCCATGAACGTCATGTCGTCGCCCACCGCGTAGAGAAACTGGGCCTCCCGCTTCTCGATATGGGCCTTGGGAAGCTTGTCACCGGCGTTGAACGTTCTCTCCAAGACGGCCCCGGTAATCACGTTCTTGATCTTGGCCCTGACAAAAGCCGAGCCTTTCCCCGGTTTCACGTGTTGAAAGTCAACCACAACCCACGGCTGCCCGTCAATCTGCACCGTGACACCTGTATGAAAGTCATTGGTTGATATCATGTGACATCCCTCTCAATCAAAAAGACTCGACTCTGAAAGCTATCATACCTTGATGACGGTCAGATCTTTCGGACTGGCGGTGAGCACGCGCATACCATCATCGGTCACTACAACCAATTCCTCAATCCTTACACCGCCAAAACCGGGTATGTATATTCCCGGTTCCACCGTAATGACCATACCCGGCGCCAACACCGTGTCGGATTTCCTTGATACCGAGGGGCCCTCATGGATGTCCAAGCCCACACCGTGGCCAATGCCGTGTCCAAAGTACTCGCCGTAGCCCGCGTCCTCAATGACCTTTCTACCCGCCAGGTCAACATCCTTGGCCAAGACGCCGGGCTTCACGGAAGATAGGGCCGCTTCCTGCGCCTCCAGCACTATACCATAAACTTCCTCGTGTTTCTTGTCCAGGTGCCCTATGACGAAAGTTCGGGTCTCGTCAGAGTGGTATCCTTGATAAGTCGCTCCGAAGTCGAAAGTGACGAAATCCCCGTCTTGCAGGGCCCTTCCGGTGGGCGTTCCGTGAGGCAAAGAGGACCGCTCACCCGACACAGCGATGATAGGGAAACTTACCGACTCGGCCCCCATCTTTCGCATGGTGAACTCCAACTCCAACGCAAGGTCTCTTTCCTTTGCCCCTCTCTTGATGGACTGGAACAACAGGGCAAACGCGTCGTCGGCTATCTCTTGCGCCCTCGCGATCAGGTTGATCTCTTCCGCGGTCTTGACCATCCTCTGTTCCTCGACCCAACCCAGAACGCCTGTAAGTTCCACGTCAGAGAGGCGCTCTTTGAGCTTTTCCCACTCCTCATAAGTGGTGTGACGCTTCTCAAAGGCCAGACGCTTCACTCCGCTAGACTGAACCAGCTCCTTCAAGACGTCATCGTCGTGGGAGGTCTTTCGAACCGAAAACTCCGGGCACTGATCTTGGGCCTGCTCAACGTAGCGCGAGTCGGTCAAGAGGAAAACTTTGTCCAGAGTAATCAAGAGGCAACCCGCATCACCGGTAAAGCCTGAAACGTACCGCCAATTTGTCATTGAGGTAACAAGGAAGCCTTCGACCGACTCATCATGCATCTTGGCGCGGATTTTTTCCAGACGCGATAACACGACGCTCACTTTCGCCCACCTCCGATTGCACAATACTACCGCGGGGAACTAATCCCTGTAGAACGGGAACCTTCCGGTCAGCTCCTTCACTTCCATGGCCGCCTTCTTCTTTGCCTGCTCGTCGCCCCGAGAAGTCAAGGTCTCATCTATGAGGCGAGCTATGACCTTCATCTCGTCTTCTTTCATGCCCCTAGTGGTCACCGCGGGAGTGCCGATCCTTATGCCGCTGGTAACCGTAGGTTTCTTGGTATCAAACGGAATCCCGTTCTTGTTGACGGTTATCCCCACTTCATCCAGAAGGACCTCCGCCTCGCGGCCGGTGATCCCCTTCGGGGTCAGGTCGACTAGGATGAGATGGTTGTCGGTGCCGCCCGATACCAGACGGAATCCCCGCGCCATTAGTTCTTCCGCCAAAACCTTGGCGTTCTTCAGGATCTGTCCCTGGTAATCCTTGAAAGAAGGCTCAAGCGCTTCCTTAAAGGCCACGGCCTTGGCAGCGATGATGTGCATTAGCGGCCCGCCCTGAATCCCGGGGAAGATCGCCTTATCAATCGCGTTCGCCCACTCGGCGGTGCAAAGGATCATTCCGCCCCTGGGGCCGCGCAAAGTCTTGTGAGTGGTGGTGGTGACAAATTGAGCGTGGGGGACCGGATTGGGATGGAGTCCCGCTGCGATCAGCCCGGCGATATGGGCCATATCCACCATGAACAAAGCGCCTACCTCGTCGGCGATGGAGCGGAAAGCCGCGAAGTCCAAGGTTCTGGGATAAGCGCTGGCACCTGCCACTATCAGCTTGGGCTTATGCTCCAAAGCCGCCTTTCGTACCACGTCAAAGTCGATGAGCTCAGTCTTCCTGTCGACCCCGTATGCGACAAAATTGAAATACTTGCCCGACAAGTTGACCGGGCTCCCGTGAGTCAGGTGGCCGCCGTGGGACAAGTTCATCCCCAACACAGTATCGCCCGGCTTCAAGCAGGCAAAATACACACCTGTGTTGGCCTGGGAACCTGAGTGAGGCTGAACGTTGGCATGGTCCGCTCCAAATATCTGCTTGGCGCGGTCCCTGGCCAGATCTTCGGCGACGTCCACGCACTGGCAACCGCCGTAGTACCGGTGAGCGGGGTATCCTTCGGCGTACTTGTTGGTCATTATGGACCCGGCTGCCTCCAAGACCGCCGTAGACACCAGGTTCTCAGAAGCGATAAGTTCAATGACTTCCATCTGCCTGGCCTTCTCGGCCTGTATAGCCTCGAAGATTTCCGGATCCGATTGAGCTAAGGGTTTCATTTGGCCTCCGCCTTTCATCTGGTTAGTAAGTGCAGCGGTTTGTCCTGCACTCCGTGAAGCGCCTCGAGCACCGCCTCGGGAAGCGTCGGATGGGCATGGATCATCTCCGCGACTTCTCTTGCGGTGAGACCCGCCTTCATCGCCAAGGCGCCCTCATGGATGAGGTCGTCGGCATGAGCGCCTAGGATGTGCATCCCAAGAATCTTGCCTGTGTCGGCATCTCCGACCACCTTCACGAGACCGTCGGTCTCCCCAATGCTAAGAGCCCTTCCGTTGGCGCTGAAGGGGAACTTGGACACCTTGACGTTAAAGCCCTGCTCTTTGGCCTGGCTCTCTTTGAGACCCACGGAAGCGCACTCAGGAATCGAGAACACGCAAGACGGGACGACCGAGTAGTCCATAGTCTTCGGGTGTCCGAAAATGTTCTCCATAGCGACTATGCCTTCTACCGACGCTACCGGAGCGAGGAACGTCTTGCCGACCACGTCTCCGATGGCGTAGATACCGGGGACATTTGTCTCCATACGGTCGTCTGTCTTGATACCGCGCTTGTCGTGGGCTATCCCTAGAGACTGGAGGTCGATCCCGCCAAAACTCGGAACCCGTCCCATGGCTACCAGGACCAAGTCGGCGCGAAACTCCTTGGTCCCGCCGTCTTTGGTGTCGGCGATTAGTACTTTTTCTCCGCCTTCGTCTCGGATTTCCTTGATGTAGATGCCCGAGTTCACGTTGATGCCCTTTTTCTTGAAGATGGGCATTAGCCTGCGGGAGATCTCCTCGTCCACCGGAGGCAGAATCAGAGGCGACCTTTTCACCATCTCCACCTTGGCTCCAAAAGCGTTCCAAATGCAGGCGAACTCCACGCCCAAGACGCCCCCGCCGATAACCAAGAGACGCTCAGGCACCTTATCGAGACAGAGAGCTTCATCAGACGAAATGGTGTGTGACAGGCTCTCCTCTGACACGGGCGGCAACTGAGGCGACGAACCGGTAGCCAAAATGATGCTCTTGGTCTCTAAGGTCTCTTTGGACCCGTCTGGCATGGTAACTTCCACTTTGCCCGGAGCCGGCACTTGGGCCCAACCTCTGTAGACGGTGACCCCGTTCCCTTTTAGGAGCATGTCCACGCCGCCTACCAACTGGTTGACGGTCCTCTCCTTATGCGCCATGACTCCGGTAAGATCCAACTCCACGCCTTGTTGCTTGACTCCGAACCTCTCGGAGTGCTGCGCGTTTATATAGGTGTGCGCCGCATGTACCAGGGCCTTTGTGGGGATGCAGCCCACGTTTAGGCAGCACCCTCCTATCTTGTGCCCTTCTACCAGGGCAACCTTTCCTCCCAACTGGGCGCCCTTTATTGCCGCCACATATCCACCGGGACCGCTTCCGATCACCACAACATCAAACACGTTTTCTTCCTCCCACCTAGGGAATTCTAGTAGATGTCTCCTTCAAGCCGTCCTCTCTCCAAATTCCAACGGTCTCTTCCGTATTTTTCTTCCGCAAGCTCTCTGGCTTCAGTATCTTCGGCACAAGTTAGTTCTCCGGGTTCAAGCTCCCAGCCCAAAGCGTCTCGGAACCCCTTTACGAGCTCCCTCTCCAGTTCTTCCCTACTGACATCCCTTCCAAGCGCCTGGGATACGCCTGTCGCCTTCTTGGCGAGCATCGTCTCCATCCTCTTGGCGTGCTCAGTAGATGAAGTGTTTAGGCACATAACCACCCTTTTGGCGTCAAACTTGAAAGGGATGGAACCGTGTTGGAGAATGACCCCGTTCTTGCGGTTTTGAGCGGACCCGATGACCTTCTTGCCATGAGCGACGATCTCGTACCACGACGGGGCGGAAAAGCAAGCAGCCTGCCGAAACCTGGGATCGCGGGAGGTTACGCCGCGCTCCAACGCGGCTATTGTGGCGGGTATGCCAAGGTTCGTGAGCCCAAGCACCAAGGCCTCGGAGATCCTGTGGTAGGTCTCAAGGACCGACCCAGGCAGGTCCTTCTCGGAAACAACCACGCTGTAGGTCAGCTCGTCGTCGTGCAACACCGCCTTGCCGCCGGTCGCCCTCCTCACGAGGTCGAATCCGGCTTCTTTTAGGCCGTCCATGTTGACTTCCTTCTGCACGTCTTGGAAATATCCCAACGAAAGACATGGTGGATCCCACTGGTAGAATCTTAGGGTCGTAGGGACCTCTCCGCGTTCGCAAGCCCTCAGGATGGCCTCGTCCACCGCCATGTTGTGTTTGCCTCTAAAATGGCCTTCTGACAGCAGTCGGACTTTCACTAGCCTAACCCCCCTTGACTTCTTCTTCCGCCGGGTCAGACTGCGAGGCCCGTCTCGTCCAACGCTTTTCGCGCTTCTTCGGAAGACAGGTCCCGCGGGAAGTTCATCATAGTCTGGCCGGGCCGTTCATTGTAGTAAGGCCTGTTGCAGCCCGGGCATCCTGACGTTTGAAAAGGACGTCCTTTCACAACGTCGTCTCTCATATCCGATGGAATTTGAATCCCACTGATCTTTCCGTGCAGGAATTCGATCCCGCCCGCATCCCCACCTCTTTTCAGGTAGAACGCCGCAAGTTGAACCCGCCTATAGTGAGAGACATCCGGTTGAGGCCATTCCTGCATCGCCGCTCCCCTCACAGGGGTGAAAGAAAACAGCCCCACTCGGATCCCGTTGTCTCTTGCCTTCACTAAAGCTCCCACCATCTCCTGCTCGGTTTCGCCCAGGCCCACGATCAGGTGGGTCGTGACTTTCCCGGGGTGTTTGCGGCTAGATCTGAGAAGGACCTCCCATGCCCTGTCCAAAGACCCTTTCTTGACCCGCCTGTAGGCTTCGGGAGTAGCTGCGTCTATTGGCAATCCGATGTTGGACGCGCCCGCGTCCAGGAGAGCCGTCACTCGGGAGACGGAATACGGGGTAACGCAGGCGCTGATGTCGACCTCCGGGGACAGTGCCCGCACTCTCCTCACGAACCGGAGGACGGCCCCGGTGCCATCCGGGCACTCGACAGCTTGGGCGCATACTCTCTTGAAAGTGCCTGCCCCGATGGCCTGAGATAGCGGTCCTTCGATCTCTTTCCACCCAAACTCGGGCCACGTCACCCTGGACAGTTGGTGCGGCCCACTGTGGCTCGATCTTGCTTGGGCGCAAAAAGCGCAATCGTTGACGCATCCCGAACCGAAGAGAAAGTGCGCGGTCGTAGGCATCTCAAACAGTTTGGCTTTGGCAAGCCCCAGGACGCACGCGGTCCCCAAGGATACTCCGGCGTTGTCACTCAAAGGCGCAGCACTCTCCCTTTTTGTCGATGACCAGCCCTCTGGATGTCGCCTCCGCCACGGCGTCAGGGTGGGGCAAGACTATGCGGTCCACGCCGGCTTTCACTGCCAAAACGTCCAGCTCTCTCCGGTAACGTCCGCCTGGGCGCATGCACCCCAGGGAAACATCCAAAGCCGGCTTCCTGAGCCTCGCCCACGCTAGGAGACGGGCTACTTCGGCCGGCGAAGGCGGCGCTACGTCCTCCCAATCCGTCCCTCTAGTGGGGATAAACACGATGAAAATGACCTTCTTGACGCCTTCTTCCAGTAGAAAATCCAAGGCGTCGTACTCGCCGGCGATCACGCCTTTTCGAATCCCGACAAGGATGTGGGGGACAACCTGGGCCTTCCCCTTTGAGAGAGCCCGAAATGTCTTTACGTAGTCATCTCTCGTCCATTGCCCTTTGAAGGCTTGTTTGATGGCGACGTCATCGAGCACCACGTCAAAAGAGACAGTAGAAGCGTGTTCCGCAATAATCGCGGCGTCTTCTTCCCTTGCCACACCGGGGTGGGCATTGATCCGGACGCCCGGTCCAAGCCGCCTCCTCACGCGCTCGATACACGAAGATAGGGGGACCGCACCATCCAGACCGCATCCGCCCGACAGCAGAATACTTGACGGGTTTTGTCTCTCAAGTTCAATGGAAAGGTCCCGGATATCTACCATGTGTTCAAGGTAGTGGCCTCCGCAGTGGGAACAACTTAAGGGACAGGCCTTACCCGTCACGCTGACCGCCATGGTATTTCTGGGATACACGGTGGTAAGACGCCTCGGGCGAGAGTCCCGGTCCCTTTCCGATTCCGAAACGAACTTGTCCCACGCTGAGTTCAGCAGAACGTCTAGGTCTGTGTGTTGGGCTTCCGGGGGAATGGGCATATCCTCTACCGTCACGGTCTCCTCTCACAAGCCGGGAGGAGACTGGCTCCTCCCGGTTTCGCTTTTCTTCACGGCGCTCCTCTTGCATGAGAAGCGCCCTTTGAGCCCCGCAAAGCCCCGTAGGACATCTCGGGGTTCCTATTAGCCTTCTTTCTTGTACCGGATCCTCGGGTTCTTGGCCGCGCCGGCCTCATCGAGACGCCCGACCACGGTGGTGTGCGGCGCTTGATGAAGCTTCTCGGGATCCGTGTAGGCCAGCTTAGCTATCTCGATGAGCGCGTCCGCGAAGTAGTCCAAGGAGTCCTTGGACTCGGTTTCGGTCGGCTCGACCATGATGGCTTCGTCCACGATGAGCGGGAAGTAGTTGGTCGGCGGATGCACGCCGTAGTCCAAGAGTCCCTTTGAGATGTCCATCGTGTGGATGCCGGTCTCCTTCTTGATCCTCTGGGGCGAGACCACGAACTCGTGCTTGCAGTGCCTGTCATACGGCAGGTCGTAGTACTCGACGATCCTGCGCAGGATGTAGTTGGCGTTCAGCACCGCGTTCAGGGATACGTCCTTAAGCCCGTCGGGGCCTAATGACCTGATGTACGCGTAAGCCTTCACCATGACCAGGAAGTTGCCGTAGAAGGACTTCATCTGGCCGATGGACTGGGGCCTGTCGTAATCCAGGTAGTACTTTTGGCCGTCAAACTTCACGACGGGCACGGGGAGGAACGGAGCGAGGTGCTTCTTCACTCCGACCGGGCCTGAACCCGGGCCGCCGCCGCCGTGCGGAGTCGCGAAAGTCTTGTGGAGGTTGAAGTGCATCACATCGAAGCCCATGTCGCCGGGGCGGCAAATGCCCAGGATCGCGTTGGCGTTGGCTCCGTCGTAGTACAGGAGGCCGCCCTTATCGTGGACTATCTTGGTGATCCTCTCGATGTTCTCGTCGAACAATCCCAAGGTGTTGGGGTTGGTCAGCATCAAGCCGGCGACGGTCTCATCCATCACCTTCTCCAACGCTTCCACGTCCACTCCGCCCCGTGAATCCGACGGGATCTGCACGGTCTGGAAACCTGCCAAGACGCCTGAGGCGGGGTTGGTTCCATGTGCGGCGTCCTGAATCAAGATCTTGGTCCGGGCGACATCGTTTCTGGACTTGTGGTAAGCGCGGATGATGTTGATGCCGGTGAGCTCACCGTGGGCACCCGCGGCGGGCTGCAAAGCTCATCTCATCCATGCCGCCGATTTCACACAGGTAGTTCTGGAGGTTGTACATAAGCTCCAGGGCGCCCTGGACGGTCTCGGCAGGAGCGTACGGATGGATGTCGGTGAACCCCGGAAGGTTCGCGACTTCCTCGTTGACCTAGGGTTGTACTTCATGGTGCATGAACCGAGCGGGTAGAAGCCGATGTCCACGCCGTGGTTCAACTGACTTAGCCTGGTAAAGTGGCGAACCAGATCGACCTCGGCCACTTCTGGAAGCTCCGGGCATCTTTCCGGATCTCTCCCTCAGGAAGGAAGTTGCATACGCAGGTATCGGGCACTTCGAGGTCGGGCAAGGAATACGCCTTTCGGCCCGGGCTTGAGACCTCGAAGATCAAGGGTTCCAAACCCCTCATGACAATCCCTCCAGTCCTGACAGAAGATCATCCATTTCCTTCTTGCTCCTCTTCTCGGTGACCGCGATGAGGAGGTGGTCCTTGAGCTCTGGATACGCGTCGCCAAGCGGATAGCCTGCCAGAATCTTCTTCTCCATCAGAGCGTCCACGATCTTGTGCGGGCATACCGGGCACTTCACCGCGAACTCGTTGAAGAACGGCGCGTTCCACGCAAGGCTGAAGCCCTTGATCTTGGATATGCCGTCGGCCAGGTAATGGGCCTTCTTCACGCAGTGCTTCCCTAGCTCGCTGATGCCTTCCTTGCCGAGCCAGCTGAGATACACGGTGGCCGCGAGAGCGTTCAAGGCTTCGTTTGAGCAGATGTTGGAAGTCGCTTTGTCGCGCCTGATGTGCTGCTCACGCGTCTGCAGGGTCAGCACGAACCCGCGCTGTCCCCTGACGTCGTTGGTCATGCCGACCAGACGGCCGGGCATGCGCCTAAGGTACTTGGAGCCGACTGCCAGGATTCCCAGGTAGGGTCCTCCGAAGGCCATCGGGTTCCCAAACACTTGGCCTTCGCCTACCACTATCTCGGCGCCGTACTCTGCCGGAGGCCTCAGCACACCGAGCGTCATGGGGTTCACGGAGACGATCAGGGTGGCGCCTGCGGCTTTGACCATCTCGGATATCTTGTCGACGGGCTCAAGGTTTCCGAGGAAGTTGGGCTGCTGAATCAGCACGCTGGCCACGTCGTTGGTTAGGAGCTCTTTCAGAGAATTCAGGCAGGTCACCCCGTCCGACATGTGGACCTCGCCAACGTCAATGCTGTGGCCTTGGGCGTAAGTTTTGGTCACCGTACGGGTCTCAGGATGGACCGTGCGAGAGACCAACGCCTTCTTCTTCCTAAGGAGACCCGAGGCTATGGTCACGGCTTCGGCTGCCGCCGACGGACCGTCGTACATCGAAGCGTTAGCGGCGTCCATCCCGGTGAGTTCACAGATCATGGTCTGATACTCGAAGATGGACTGAAGAACAGCCTGGCTCACCTCGGGCTGATAGGGCGTGTAAGCGGTATAGAACTCAGAGCGGCCGAGGACGTGACGGACCACCGAAGGCACATGGTGGTCGTAGGAACCGGCGCCGATAAAGGTGGCAAAGCCATGGGCGGTGTCCTTCTCGGACAACTCCCGAAGATGCTTGGCCACTCCGTACTCGCTCAAAGCCGGAGGGACGTCCAACTCACCCTTCAAACGAAGGCTTTCAGGGATATCGCTGAAGAGGTCTTCCACCGAGCTTACGCCGATGGTCTTCAGCATTTCATCCCTATCTTTCTTTGTGGTTGGTATGAAGTTCATTAGTGATGACCGCCACCCTCTGCGGCGTGCTTCTCGTAAGTCGCGCTGTCCATCAGGGCATCTAGCTCAGCCGGATCGGAGAGCTCCACCGCGCAGATCCATCCCTCGCCGTGGGGGTCCTGATTCAGGATTTCGGGAGAATCGGCGGTCTTCTCGTTGACCTCAACGACCGTGCCCGATACCGGGCAATAGCAGTCAGAAACGGCCTTCACCGACTCGACAGTCGCGAACACTTCGCCGGCCTTAAACTCTCTTCCTACTTCGGGGGCCTCGACGAAAACTATGTCGCCGAGCTGGTCCTGGGCGTAGTGGGTGATCCCAAGGTAAGCGATGTTGCCTTTCACTTTAGCGTACTCGTGGGTCTTGGTGTACTTCAGATCTGCCGGATACGTCATTTCTTTTTGGCCTCCCTGCGGTAAAATGGCATCTTGACGGTTTCCGCCAAGACCTTCTTGCCCCTGATATCGACCGTAACCTTGGTTCCCAGCTGGCTCATATCCACGGGGACATAGGCCATGGCCAGGTTCTTATCCAGAGTCGGCGCGTAGGACCCGGTGGTTATGTAACCGATCTCCTTTGTGCCGGACTCGTCAAAGACCTTGTATCCCGTACGAGCGATGCCCCTGTCCAACATCTCGAGGCCTACCAGCTTCGCCTTAAGCCCGTGCTCCCTTTCCTCCATGAGGGCCTTGGCGCCCACGAAGTAGGTGCCCTTGCCGAACGCCACGAACTTGCCCAAGCCGGCTCCGAGCGGTCCGTGTTCCGAGTCCAGCTCCTGGCCGTACAGAGGCATTGACGCCTCGAAACGGAGGGTGTCCCGGCAACCGAGCCCGGCGGGAACGAGCCCGTCACCGTCGTCGGCTTCCATTATCGCCTCGAACAAAGCCGGTCCGTCGGCTGCGTCGCAGTATACTTCGAAGCCGTCTTCGCCGGTGTAGCCCGTGCGCGTGACAAGGGTCTTGATTCCGTCCACATATACGTCTTCAGCGCCGTGGTAGTACCTAATCTCCGAGAGAGGGTATTTGGTCAGGCGCTGCAGGATCCGCTCCGAGTTGGGTCCCTGAAGCGCGACCTCGGCGGTCTCCTTGGAGAGGTTCTTGACGGTAACGTCCTGGAAGTACTTGGCTGCTCCCGATATCCATTCGAAGTCTTTGTCGATGTTGCCGGCGTTGATGCACAGCAGGTATCCGCCGTTTTTCAGGCAGATCACCATCATGTCGTCAACGACTCCTCCGTTCGGGTAGCACATGGGGCTGTAGATGACCTTGCCCGGATACCCCTTGCTGATGTCGTTGACCAACACCATCTGGAGAAGATCCAGCGCCTGCGGTCCTTCGATTAGGAGCTCGCCCATGTCCGAGACATCCCACAGAGCAGCCGTCTTGCGGCAGGCGTGGTGCTCTTCCTTTATGCTCGTGAAGTGCACCGGAAGAGCCCATCCCTCAAAGTCGATGATCCTTCCTCCGTACTTCAGGTGGGTCTCGTACAACGGTGTTTTTTAAGTTCCTCTGCCACCTTAAGCCGTTCACCTCCTGCAGATTTTGTCGCCGAAACCTTGGTGCTGACTGCTGACTACTGATTACTGACTACTAACTGCTGACTACTAGCTACTGACTACTAACTACTGCCACTGACCACTAGCTACTTACTACTAGCTACTGACCGCTGAACTGGTGACCACTAGAACTGCTGATCACTGGACTGCTGACTTCTTCCCTCTCGCTTCGAACTGCTGACTTCTGGCTTCTCCCTGCTTCCTGCCTCCTGCTCCCCTTCCGCTTGCCGCTTCTTGATTGCCGTGCCCCGCTCGTCGCGTACCGCCGGCATCTTGCCGCGCTGGCTCCTTGCCGCGACGGTTTCTTGCCGCGCTGGCTCCTTGCCGCGCCGGTTTCTTGCCGCGCTGGCTCCTTGCCGCGACGGTTTCTTGCCACGTCCCCGTCGGCACCAATTGAGTTAGTTCCTCATGACAGAAGGGTTTCCTTCCGATGCCCCAACAAATCAAATAAGGACAGGGAGTTCGGTTCCCTGTCCTTTGTACCTGAGAGATTCCCAGCCGGTCAACCGCGCCGGAAGGTTAACCCCTTTGGTGCCGGAAGTGGCCTGTTTGGCGCACCGTCGGCTCTCCAGAGATGCGTCCGGCAACAGTGTTTGTACCTGAGAGGTTCGGGCCCGTGGCCCTTGCTCCTTCGGCGCCCGGTGTCCCGGGGCTCTCCCGCTGCCATCATCCGCGCCCTATTCAGATGTCGCTGCGAAAACCATCGTCACGGATTATCGTAAAGAACTACTCAACGTGCTTCGATTTCTACATAGGCCTAGACTTTTCCTTCAGAGTCGTGCAAGATTGACCGTTTCTTCGAGTTTTTTCACATCCAGTACCTGGGTCTCTCGCCTTACGATGACCACGGGCGTCTGCTCCTCGCCGTTACCGGCAGGGTTATCGGCCATCATCCGCTCGATATCCTTGGGGTCGGCTCCATCCGAATAGCCCACTGCCCAGGCGATCCCCAGGTCGTTGGCGTCAATGATAGCTGCCTTGATGCCTTCCCCCAAAGCCGTCGCCATCCTGTTGGATAGATCGTTGGGGTCGGATACGCCCATAATCACATAGTAATCGTACGGCGGGAGAGCTCCAAGGATGTCGTCAATTTGACCGGCCTGCGGCCCGCAAATGGAGTAGAACCATCCGCTCTTCCCGAGCAACTGACCGATTCCACCGATGACTGTCGCGACTAGGAGGCGCAATGTGCCTATTTCCTCCAGAGCAGCCTGCACTGAGAGGGGGTTGGCCATGGGAGCCGAGGCTCCCCAGCCTGCTACAGCGTGCCGGCGGGCTACAAGTTTGCCGACCAGGGTAGCGATAGCTGAATCAGGAGCGGCGCCTTCCATTACAATGCGTCCCTCCATAATGGCGGCGACGCAAGAAGACAGCGCGACAACGTCCCCGGTTTGCACTTTGTCTCCTGCATACTCCTTGACCGCTTCCACCGGGTCGTCGCCTTCTCTGAATACCCGCGTTTTCACAGGGATTTTGGTTACGCCCGTCATGTCGGGGATCTTGGCTTTTCTAGGAGGAATCGGAGGCGGAGTCCCAAACCCCATCCGCTCGTAAGCTTGGCGCAGCGCCACGCTCCGTTTGGACGCCTGGAAGCCCGCTTCCAAGACTTCCTTAGCGCCATCTCGGTTACCCCTGTTGAGCCGCATCTGGGCCAATTCGAGGAACTCCTTATCCCTGAAGTTTGATGGCGTGATGGCGAAGTGTCTCTCCAGGGTTTCCTCGAGGCTCTCGGCGTCGCCCATGTCCCGGTAGAGCCGGCCGAGGCGCTTGAACAAGATGGCCAGAGTGTATCTTCGGCGAGGATGCTTCTCGCAAATCGGGTCCGCGGCCTGGTACAACTCCAGCGCCTTCTCGTGGTCTTTCATGAAGAACTCGGCGACGTCCGCCTGAAGGAATCTGAACCAGACGGAATCGGGATGATCCTGAACCATCTGCCCCGCCACGTCGAAAGCCTTGTCGTACTGCTTCTTTCTAATGTAGAGGTTGACCAGATCCCGCCCGACCCTAGGTGACCTGTTCCTCTGCCAGTGCGCTTCGGCCAGAGCCATGGCTGGGTTCACGTCTCCGGCGAGGATCATCCGCCAGATGGCCCGGTGGACCGGATAAGCGGGATCAGCTGCTGTAGCATACTTCTGGAATATCGGTTCAGACAGCCCTCTAAGGCTGAGTATGTCGAACAACCATCCTATGAGAACGATAAGTCTGGACATGGGTTCAACCACTCCTGTTGGGTTGGGCAATGCGAGTTCCGCGTGCAGGCTTCCTGCATTCTTCCTGCAGGCTTCGTCCAGCTATCTGGAGTCTTCCCGCGGTCTTTCCGCAGTGTTCCCGTAGTCTTCCCGGGCTCTTCCTCGGTCTGCGTTCTCCGTGCGGATCTCCCCCACGCCCACGCTCGTCTACTATTTCATAGAGTACCACATGAGAGCCCCGTTAGTTCCGAGTGAGTTGCGAGTGTGTTGCCAGGGAGTCGCGAACAAACCCCGCATGAATGCCTCGCGATGAGTGCCTCGCAAGCTCTATCTTCGAAGACGTCAGCGAGGAAACGGGAGTTCCATCCGGCGAAGCGCAGCGATGGGACTAGGTTTGCTGCCACGTAGGGCTTTAAGCCCCAATCGCCCCGGAACCTAGGGCTATAAACCCCAATCGCCCCGGAAACTAGGGCTATAAACCCCAATCACCCCGGAACCTAGGGTTCCAAGCCCCAACCTCCCCGGAACGTAGGATACTGCATCGCAACCCTCGCATTCGCCCGACGACCGGAACGACAAATCGCGCGGGAGCTGAAGGAAAGCGTCGGCAGAAGGTGGACTTTGGAAGATGCAAGGCGGACCTGACAATGGATGCGATCGACGCCATGATTCCGCCGGAGATGCCGCCGGAGATATCGCGAAGAAGCTACGATCGACAGAGACCCGTCGCCCGCGTGTTCGACGAGCTGGGCAGACTAGTCACAGCGTCCCAGGACTGCCGCGACAGCGATTGATGTGACTTAAGGGAGGCAGGATGCGGGAAGCGGGACGCAGGGAGCGGGAGACAGGATGCGGATGCTGGATGCAGGACGCGGGAGCGGGAGACAGGATGCGGGACACGGGAGACGAGATGCAGGATGCTGGAGACGAGATGCGGATGCGGGATCAGGGATCGGATGCTGGCTGCGTTCTGGCTATCCGCGTGCGTCAACCTGCGTCACGTTGGCCCGCGGGAGGCTGGAATCAAGGAGAAGTCCAGTCAGTCGGGCTTACCTGCAGTTAGCTTCAGGCATCCTTGAAGAACAACGTCGTTTGCCCTGCCTGGGTCCAGGACCCACTTGGCTATAGCTGCCGGGGACCATTCCACAAGATGGTCGGGAACAGTGTGATCCTCTTCGTTGGCCGATCCATCCGGGTTAATCCCCATGGACAGAGGAAAAGAGACAACCATTTTGCTATTGGGGGAGTACCGCATAGCAGATCCGAAACCCCAAACCATCGCCACCGGTTACTCCCCCAACTAAGGTCGCAAAACCGGTCGCCTTCGAGAAGGCGGCGAACTCCTCCGCGGCGGATCCCACCCGGCCGTCCACCAGGAGATACACCTTGCCGGCGTACTTGATGGAGTCCTCAGCAGGCGGGATCGTCTGGGTAAGTGTGAGGGGCGTTCTGAACTCCTCGCCCAAGACCTCGATGGGCAGGCGTTGGGAAGCTCCCTCTCCGTCCAGCGGCAGAAACCCATAATCATCGATCATCCCGCGGTAGAACGGCGCGATGTAGTCGCTGTCCCTTAGGGCTACGGTCCGGTCCATCTGAAGGGGTTCTGATATTAGCATGCTCACCAAGTGGTACCAGAGAATGGTCTCTCCACCGGGGTTACCTTCGGATATCTATGATCAGAGCAGGCAAGTCCGATACGTTCGATAGGAACTCCCTCAACGGACGGAGTTCACTTTCCGGTACTGCTCCGCGCTCAGCCCCCATTTGACTGATGGCCAGGTAAGCCGACCTCGCCGTCTAGAACACACCCGGAGAAGCAGACCGTCTTCATGTCGAAGGTGCCGTTGACTCCTCCGGTGTCAAGGGGGTCTGCGCGCGCCTGGAGGCGCTTACGCTGAACGTCTCAGTGATGCTGCTGCCGTTGGGAGCGATCGCGGTAACGGTAGTGCTTCCCACTGGCAGTCTTAGGACCGGATCGTATGTCTTCTTTCATATTGGATCGTAGGGCTGCCAACCCGCACCTCTGTGAGAGTGGACGAAATCGTCGACCTCCACCCCGTTGACCGATGTTATCACTGAGCCAAGCGGAAGTGACAGTCCGTTGGCGCCTGTCACCGACCCTGCAACGACGTACTCTCCCGCAGAGTACACCACCGGTAGGTTGCCGTACTCGGGTTCCTGAGCTAAGTCAAACCAGTACTGCGCTCTCTTGAGGCTAACGTCATCCATGATGGTGAACCAAGGAGCGAGGTCATCGTACGCGCGGACGTCACTACGAAACCATACGGACAGCTCTGACCCACCTACTAATCTTGTGTGCATGTTATTGACAAGTCCCACCACGCGATTTATCGCGAGGGCGAACTCCCCGTCGGTCTTGCAGCCTGCGACTATGGATTCGAACTCATCGCGGTGCGCGGACCAATCGTAACCTTCTGCGCGCTTCTTCAGAGAAACGTAGGGATGGCTTTCAGAGAAAACCTCGATGAGGTAGTCCAGATCGGCAAGCCGTTGTTCTTCGGACAACGGTCCCGCGCAACCCGGCAGTACAGCAAATATGACTGCGGCAATGCATGGGAGGAGCATTCCTCGCACGAAGGCAACCTTAGCCGTTCTTGACAACAGTCCTCCGCGTCCTTCCAAATCAGTGTTAGCCTCGATTGTCCTGGGAGACCCAATAGGGAACGCTGACAGGAATTGGTGCCGATGGTGCTGCGTCGGAAGGTTATTGGATGGGGTACTCCCGAGTATTGATTATACGATAACGGCGTGTTAATGTGAAAGGCAGATAGCCTATAAATGGTAATTGGGGACAATGATTCTGTGGGGTCCATCTGGACGCCTAATCCCCTGCAGATGAGTCAATGGCGTAACCGACCGGTTCCGGTCGGTTTTTGTGTTTTGCGAGTTCTTCTACTCTGTGGGACCCTCATTTGTCTGTAGGGAGGTGGTTGTTGGCTAGCAAACACACCGGCATGATTGCGGACTAGGTCAGTTGTGGCAGTGAAGAGCAGGTCCCATCGACTTGAGATAGGTTGTGGCAGACCCCACAGTCCACCGGAACTACACAGGTTCAGGCACGGCATTTAACAAAGCCCCCGGCCAAAACCTTGCAGGAACGTTGGATGGAGTCACTTTTGAGACGGATGAAGCCGTGATCGATTTCTACGCGCACTTCACCATTACCACCTGCACGTACGTATATGCAAAGGTGGAAACTCCTTAGTAAATCGCCACCAACACGGATGATCCTTCTGTAGCGTCATACAGCCCCCGCCCAGGAATGAGCGGGGGCTGTCTCTGTCCAGAGTCCCTGTGTCGACGACCCTTCGTCTGGCTAGACCTTTCCTTATCCGTCTCCGCGTCGGGTCTATGTTCTCGCCTGCACCAAATTGCCCGACTCGTATCGCTTCAACCCGGCTTTGAAGACCCGGTCGCCCCGCCTAAAGGAAGAAGACCGGACGCGGCGAACAGGCAGCGAAGAAGAGCGTCGAAGTCCCTGACGGTTTCACCGGTACCGAGTTGATGAAACCGGCGGGGCATCAAGGTGAACAGAATCGCCTTGATAGTGCCGTTGAAGATGGCCGACGGATAAGTGGAAAAGTGGATCAGAGTTGGTCATCTGACCGGCGACGCCCTCCGAGTTCCTATGAAGAAGGCCAAAGACCCGGCCAACACGCTGAACCCGACAAAGATCGCGGCGACGAGCACCCCGGAGATGAGGAACACGCAGGTCGACACGAACGAAGGCTTGACCAGAATAACGGTATACCAGCGGCCCAAAGATGACGTCCCCCATCGCGGTGCTGTTGATCCTGCTGCATATGGAGTGAAGCAGGACGTTCTTCGGATACACCAGGTAGAAGTCCAAGTTGCCGCTTTGAATGGTGGTTGCCAAGCCCAGAGCGTTCCCGAAGATTCCATGTCCGAGGCCGTATCCCAAGGCTGACGCCCCAAAGCGTGATGATATCGTTCTTCCCCCAGCCCTGTACCACAGGAAACCTGGTGAAATAGAGGATCCAGAAGGTGACCGCCATGGCGTCGTTCACGATCATGCCGAACATGCGCGATGAACGCTCCGCGGTACTCCATCTCCAGCCAGATTCGCCTTGAGATACTCGAAGACGAACGCCGAATACTTCTTAACCGCCCTGAACATTGACCCTCTTCACCCCCATCCTGTAGACGGCCGAAACGACCAATGAGCAAGCCGCAAGCCAAATCCTGACGGCAAGCATAGAAACCCAAAACGAAACGAACGTCTTGACTGGCCCGTAGATGATGAGGCCAGGTTGGCATAGCCGACGCGATCTTTCTCAGAACCTCCGGGAACACGTCCAGAGGGAGCATCATCCCGCCAAAATCATCACCAGCCGCTGGTACAGAAACCGGAACGCCCAGGTATCCTCCGTCCAAAAGGCTAGGAGGCCGAGTCCGAATTGGGCGGCGTAATCTATGGAAAACCCGATGAAGACTCCAACCATGCCCGCCAGGAACGAAATGGGCGTGAAAGCGGGCGGACCCACGGCTATCCAGGTTACAGTTCCCGCGATGGCTAGTTCAAGGCGAATCGCAGCGTCCCCTCAGCCATGTACCCGGCGTAGTGGAATAACGGGTAGCCAGCCGGCTTGTTGAGCCTGTAGGCCAGCGAACCCGATTTGACCTCTTCATCTATGGTGGCGCCGATCCTGGGCATCCTCATGGCCATGCTCTCGGACACCGCCAAGCACCAGATCATCTGCCGGATGGTGAAGCCGGAAATCTCGACGGCGCCCTCCCAGCTGTAGGTGGTCTTCCAAAGTTGATGAACACGTACATGATGACGATATGAACAATTGGCGGAAAAGTATGCCGTAGACGTACGCGGTGTTAGAAAGCAGCGTCACCTTGAACATCTCGAGGTATTTCTCCACCTTAAGGACAAAACGCTCCGAGCGGCGCCCGGGTTCGGTAGGTCGAGCCGATCCAGTGTCCGACAGATCCAGCAGGTCCGACAGATCCTGCGTCTGACCATTCCGGCTGCGCAGGGCTAGCCACCTAGACCGCCTCCCCTTGCCGATTTCGCCAGCTTTCGCCGTCCTGGCAGTCCCGACCGCTCTCACCAACTTGGCCACCCTCGCCGGCCTCGCCTACTCCACCGTCATGACTGTCGTGGCTGTCCTGATCGACCTTACCGTTCTGGCTTGCTTTGCCGCCCTGAGCAACCTGGCCCGTCTTGCCGGTGTAGATGGCCGTGATGATGTCCTCCAGCGGCGGGTCCGAAATGGAGATGTCCTGCACCTCGCATTCCTTCAAGATGGCCGCGATGACTTCGTCGATGCCCTGGACCCTTGTATCTACTTCCAGTTTCATGCCGGTCTCCTTGGCCTTCAGCACCTGGACTCCGGCTACGGCGAAGTCCTTGACGGCGGAGATCCTGAGGTCTATCACCTTTTTATGCAGGTACCGGTACTTCAGGTTCTTGACCAGATCATCCAGGACGACCTGTCCGTTGTTGATGATGATGACCCTGTCGGCCAGGTACTCGATGTCCCCGACGTCGTGGGAGGTGAGGAACACAGTCATATTCTCCTGGTCGTTCCACTTCTTCAGTGTCTTTCGGACGTTCTGGCGCGCGACCACATCCAAGCCGATAGTCGGCTCGTCCAGGAAGACGACTTCCGGTTTATGAAGGAGCGAAGCTGCAATCTCGCAGCGCATCCTTTGTCCCAAAGAGAGCTTGCGTACAGGGATGTTCATGAACTCGCCGATTTCGAAGGCGTCTACGAGGAATTCTCCGCGCCGCAGGTGCTCCGACGGGTCCATCCGTAGATCTTTGACAACAGGTTGAAGGTGTCCACCGGGGGCAAGTGATACCACAGCTGGGACTTCTGCCCGAAGACAGAGCCTATCTTATACGAAAGTTTCTCGCGGTCCTCCAGGGCACGTAGCCGAGTACAGTGGCCTCCCTGAGGTCGGGTGCAAAATGCCGGTGAGCATCTTGATAGTCGTGGACTTGCCGGCTCCGTTGGGGCCGATGAAGGCGACGACTTCGCCTTCGGGACACTTCGAGGTCAATGCCCCTAACCGCCTGACCTCGACCAAGTTGGGGCGCATGATGGCGCGGAGGGATCCGCGGAGGCCTGGTTCTCGGCCTTCGTGATGAAGGTCTTCTTGAGAGCCCGGGTGACAATTGCCATATGCATCACCGTATGGGAGCTTTTTCTTACTCTAGCCATCGGATTTCTAGGTGTCAAGGAGATCTGGTTCGCTATTGCCACGGCGATGGAGGAGGCAAAAGCTGCCGGCTCTTCGATGTCGGTTCGTCATCTCGGCAGTAAGGTGAAGGCCGGATTTCTCCGGCCTTTCCTCGATGTTGTCTGTCTATTATCGTGGCATGTCTGCCTGTTTGTGTTCGTTTGCCAAATTAACGGAAGGCGGTGTGCCCTACTTTATCAGCCCCAGCCAATCCCCAAACACAAACCTCACCCTGGGAATCAACAAAGACATCCTCATCATCACCGTGTTCCCGTATGCGGCGCCGAAAGCAGCCATCATCATATAGCGGCCGAACGTGGCCAGATAGCCGCCGGCCCCGTTCCGGCTCTTGAGGTTGAACAGGAAGTAGGTCACGGTGGCGATGGTCCCCACGACCAACAGCACGTTGTCCATAGACTTGAGCGGCAACATAGTGGCCTGGATTTGCTTCACGAAGCTCGCGTCCACGGAACCCCTGATTACCACCGCCGCTGCCGTCCCCATGGTGAAACCCAACGGTATCCTGGATAGCCAGGTGGTCTTGGGGAGGAAACGGCTGTACAGCAGAAGGCCTCCGACCAGGGGAAAGAGAAGCGATAGGTCGCCCGACAGTAGCGGCTGAATGCCTTTGCCCTGGATGGTGAAGTATGCCATAGTCATAGCGTGGGCAGCCGAAATCCCGATAAAGACGTGTTCGACCACCTGAAAGACCAGGTTCTGCTTGAACAAGTAAGACCATGCGGCTAAGGTCAGCAATGCCGCGATCCACACTCCGGGATCTCTGCTCATCTGGACGTACCTCCCCGATTGTCGTCTCCGCTCTCGTCTCCGTTCTGGTTTCCGCTCTCGGCTCCCCGATTGCAGGCACGGTCATCGAGGTTGCGGGCCCCGCCGGCAGAGTTACGGGCTCCGTCGCCCGGTCCTCCGTCCGGTCGACCACGCTTTGACTTGGCCGCGAACTGAGCGGCGTTCCCGAGGATGATGAAAAGCACGATGGCGGCGTGAGACAAGGACTGGGCGTCCATCCCACTAAGCGCTAGGCCGGGCGTCCTGGATACCATCTCGTACTCGGCTGCTCCGCGGAGTCCTCCCAAGAGCGCCGCCAGTTGGCCGCTTCCCAGGTACGGCATGAGGTAAGGGACGGTCACACCGGACGCTCCGGCGACAACAGTGACGCCCTTGGGCTGGACCTGCTGCAAGTAGTAGATGCAGGTGTCGCCGGTGTTGAAGTCTATGAGCAGGTCGAAGTCGGAAACCGAGTCCACGCCCTTCATGGCCTCCATATCCCACACCGACTTGCCGGACACGTCGACGGTAAGCGTCTTTCGAATGTCCGACGCGATGGACGCGATGGCGGTCTGCTGCCCAGGCAGGTACGGAGTGATGACGTAGTCCCTGCCATATTCGTATCCGAATTCGTCCTTCAAGGAATCCATTGCCCTAGTCGCGTACATGGACCCTTCTACAGTCAGGTTCACCCACAAGAACCTGGCGTCCTTGGACATGAGGTGTTTGAGTAACGCCGTCATCTGAGGCACGACTTCCGCGTCCGAGCTGGGCGCGAAGCTGGGAGACATGATCACCAGAGCCCCTTGTGGGAGAGCGTCCACTAGTTCGAAGGCGTCTCTTGTCTGCTCGCCAATGGTTATGGGCAGCCCTATCGGGCGGAACAACGGAATCAGCACCGCGAGGAACACTGCCAGGTAAATGTACCTGGAATCGATTTTCTCTAGTCGAGCCATCTTGTCTTCCCTCCTCTTTGACCGTTAAGCGGACATTCCGGTGCCGCCACGCTCAAGCCCGAGGATGACCCTCAGGCCGACGGTGACAGCGCCTAGAGCTCCGCCGATTGTGATTCCCCTCATACCTGCGGTTCCCGGGATGGCCATTAGCCAATCGGCCAGCATCGGGAGTCTGGATGAGATGGCTTCTCCGATTCCGACCCTGCCCAGCATCACCAAAAGTGCCGCGAACATCAGGATCGCGCTTTCGGCCCCCCTCAACCGGAAGGAGCGGTAGGCCGCAGACGCGATGAAAAACGCGTTCAATGCGAACATTGTGGCGGACAACGTGCTGTAGACGTTTTGCCAGACGAACTTGTAGACGTCAGACTCGGTCGTCCCGACAACCCCGACGACGAACCAAGCCACAAGAGACAAGGCCAATACCACGCTCAGGCCCCAATTGGTCCGTTTGTCCTTTACGTTTCTAGCGTGGATGAACAGGATATTGGCTCCTCCTAGAAACGTGCTGAAGGCGGCCAGCAGAACCGACCACGACAAGAAAGCGTTGGAAGTCGTCGCGGTCCAGGAACCTTCCACAAAGTAGTCCAGCAAGACCACTGCTCCGCCAACGAAGGTGATTATCATGGGAAGTAAGGTTTTCACAGTCGTTTCTCCTCTCTACAGGTCACAAAGCCCGGACAGGAATGTCGAGCCTGCGGTGAACATCACCGCACCCAAAGCGATGAGCGCGATGGCGAGGAGTTTGGCTATATCCTGGGCCATGACTCCTCCGATCCTCACCGGGTCCTGAGTCAGATAGGCACCTGCGGCGAACAGTTCCTCGCCGACCAGGGTGTAATCGCAGGCGGCCACAAAAAACGGGAGCTGCGGCGCTGGCGGTGCCTGCGACCTGAAACGCGCCTACGCGGTTTCCGCATTCGGCCAAGAGCAGGGATTCGGCGAAGAAGTACCCCATCATGATGTTGGCGGCCGCTTTTTCCCGCTCCATGATCCCCCAGACGCCGCTCACGTAGGCCTGCTGGGTATCGGACAAGTACCGAATGTTGGAGGGCTTGAAGGAGTCAGGTCGTCCTTCAACGGTGTAGGCCGTCTTCACGATGTTCTCGGTTATGGGGTGCACCACAGGCTGGGAGTTGGACACGATAAGACGAGCGTTGTATCGCGCGCATTGCCTGGCGACGTAGTCGAGGACGGCAAACGCAGCGAAAGTGTCCGCTACCAGGCCTCCGAAGCCGGTGGTGAAGTGGACCGGCCTCCCCATTTCAGTGGCACGGCCTATGGCCTCGTCGATGGTGTCAAGCCCACCGATACGTCGAATCGGCACGACTTTGTCGGATGCGAACTTGCGGTAATAGTAGATTCCGGACGCGGTCATCAAGATCAATACAGCCAAGTCTGCTATACTGCCTGCACGAAGCATATATGTTACCTCCTTAGTTGCTCGGACCAGTCACCTGGACTCGATCATGTGGACTCGCTCACTGGACTTGATCACCTGGACTCACTGACTTGAGCTCAGTCACCCGGACTCAGTCATCCGAGGTCAACCGCCAGGGCTGAATCGCCTGGGTTAGGTACCGAACCCTCCACACACCAGTGCAGAACGGCTCTGCGACAAACTGGATTGCCGCGCAGGGGTCGCACGTGGCTGGACATATGTGGCAGGACACCTGTGGCGACACGTGGCGGGACACATATGGCAAGGCGCTTTCGAGCGGTGGACCTCAGTATTCAGTTGGAAATCGAATCAGAGAACGAGATTAGGAAAGTAAGATGGGTTAGGCGTGATGGTGATGGTGGTGATGGTGGTGGTGATGATGAGGATGAGCGATTGAGGAAACAGAGGAGGAAAGGTTCGAGTTAAGAACTGAGAGCGACGATGCGGACACAAAGCACGTTATGCCGGCATTTGCGGCGTTCTCATTGGAACATCTCTGGGGATTTGTTACGGACATGATACCATTCCTTTCGTCATACTACGTAGGCACCAGGATGAGACTAAATTGGGTAGATGTTATACCCCCGAATGCGCCTGTCAACCGCGATCTTCGTGCTATGTTGTTGCCGGACGCACGAGGGCGACGAGTATGGGGCCCTAGCCCCAATGTAGCGGAGACATAGGGCTCTAAGCCCCAATGTAGCGAAGACGTAGGGCTCTAGGCCCCAATGTAGGAAGACATAGGGCTCTAAGCCCCAATATAGCCGAGACGTAGGGCTCTAAGCCCCAATATAGCCGAGACGTAGGGCTTCAAGCCCCAATATAGCCGAGACGTAGGGCTCTAAGCCCCAATATAGCCGAGACGTAGGGCTTCAAGCCCCAATGTAGCGAAGACGTAGGGCTCTAAGCCCCAATGTAGCGAAGACGTAGGGCTCTAAGCCCCAATATAGCCGAGACGTAGGGCTCTAAGCCCCAATGTAGCGGAGACATAGGGCTCTAAGGGATCAATCTCGCATGGAGACTTATCTGTATGCCCCGCCTATCCTCCCCACGCCTACCCGAATAACCTCGGGAACTGCTTAACCAGGCCTTCCGTCATCATGTCGGCCATTTCCAGAGCCTCCGCCTCGATCCGATCGAGCAAAGCTATGCTCTCGGCGTAGTTACCGGTTATCACGGCAACGGCCTCATCTTTGGTCAGTGCCAAGTGGATGAAGAGCATCCGGCGCCACTCCGCCTCAGACCAGAACGGGTTTATATGCGCCAGGAAGGCCGCGATTTGTTCCGCATTTTGATACCAGCGCCTTTCGGCGTCGGCGGCTGCCGCGGCATTACCCGCTATCGCGGCTTGAACAAGTTCGGCGGCGATAGTCAGGTGCGCGGTGAACAGAGTCGCGAAGCCAGACGCGATTTGACGCCCATAGACGGGTTCCAGCAAGGCTTGGAAATCAAGAGGGTTCCGAAGAAGCCTTTGGGTCACGAATGGCAGATCGGGCGTGTTAAACACGGCGCTGTTAATGAGCATTCGAGTCCAGAAAATATGCTGCTCCCATAGAGTTCTTATTTGGTTGTTCAAGTCTAGGTGCGCTTGACTTATGCATCTCCGGTGACGGCCCCACTGGGCTGAAGTAGTCTCCATTTCAATCACACTCCATCTCCGCAATAGTCATCCCTCTACGTTATGTTGCGTAGACGAAAAGCGTACACAGGTGAAACTCCGCATCTCTCCTTAAGGGTCTATAGTAGTGGAGGGTGGCGGCAGGTGGGCGAGGCTCTGTCGGTCGTCTGCCCAACGGTCGCCAAAGCGGCCGAATAGTAGTGGCGAGTGGTGGCAAGTGGGACAGAATGATGCCGTAAGTCTGCCCACCGTGGCTAAAGCAGCCGAACGGTAGTGGAGGGTGGGAGCAAGTGGGACAGACGATCGCCATCTCCGATATAAGGGCGGCACAGGCGGGCGACGGCGAAGCCTTTGCTCGACTGCTTGAACCCCTCGAAGCACGCCTGTACCAGTTGGCGTTGGGCGTCACCGGCAATCGCGAGGATGCCGAGGACGCTTGGCAAAACGCCATGCTTCGCGCCTGGAAAGGCATTGGGCGCATGAGGGACCCGGCCTCGTTTGGGACCTGGATGACCAAAATCGTGGTTAACGAATCCCGGCGCCTGACGCGCGGGAAAACACGCAACGAACGATTCCTCACCCCGCTACCTCAAGACGACTTGACGCAGGATTTGGTACACGGCATGGCGCACGACTCGACCCAAGACTTGGCCAACGATCTGACCAGACGGTTAACCGTGCTCTCGTACTTGCGGCGCCTTCCGGAGGAGCAGCGTGAGGCAGTAATCCTCAGATTCTGGCTTGATTTGACCCTTGATGAAGTAGCCGCGGTCACCGGCGTCCCGACTAACACCGCGAAAACAAGGTTGTATAGGGGTATCGAAGCTCTAAAGCGTCTGATCACCCGGGAGGTGTCCGAAAGTGAGCGAGCACATGGCCAATGAGAACAAGAACGATGAAGGATTGGTAAGTGAGTTGGACGCCAGATCAGACGACGGGCGAATCGTTAGGGAGTTTCTGTCTCTGGCCTTGTCCGGCGCGAAGCCAGAAATGGGGGTCAGGCAGTTCGTGGCGACGAGGGCGATGGCGGTCAGTAACACTCGATCGTATCCGCGCCTACGGTCGCTCCTTCGCCTTCGCCCTCATTCGCACTCCTCCCCAGGCAACCGTACGCGTGTCCGCCCGGCGACCATTGTCCTCGTTGCGGTCTTCATATCCTTGATACTGCTCAATATACCCGCGGTTACGCGGGCGTTAGCTTCGTTTCCCGTAGTGGGTAGAGCGTACACCGCGTTCCTCCAGCAAGTGAGCCTCGACTCCGCCTATCAAGCGGGGCTAATGACAAGGCTGGATAGAACCGCCGTTGCGGATGGAATAGCCCTTACGGTCATTGACGCATTGGCATACGAGGATAGAGTATTCGTCTCCTTCTCCCTATCGCGGGCTGAGGACCGTGAATCAAACGACTTGTGGGAACGGATTCCCGACAACTCTGTCTTGAGTGTTCGCTTGAAGGTCCGGGGACTATTCGGACGAAATCTAGACGCGACATGCTTCCACACCTTCAATCAAGAGGAAGACACGGTGTACGGAATGGTCAGCGCCGAAATGCCGCGAGGTATGCACCGCATATACGGCCTTTTCGGCACGGGCCTAGACCTCTCCATTGGGGCTTACGAGCGCGAGCCGATCCATGAGACGTCTTTCACAGGCGGTCCACGGACCGCAGGCAGGTTGCTAACATCATGGGAGATATCGTTTCCCGTTCAGACGACAGGAGTTCAGTCTGAAGTCGTGCACATTGGCAAGGAGGTAACCGCGGGCGACGACCTGATCACCGTCGACGAGCTGGTCTTTACCCCGCTGCATACCATACTGAAGTACACGGTCGAGAGCACGCTGCCTTGGGATGCGCTGCCGGATTACGTATCGCCGGAAGACTGGCAGATCCCCACTTGGAGTGTCCTTGGGGAGTGTTTCTCAGTCCTCACCGCGGATGGCGACCCGCTCTGGGACACCGGCCGGTTCCCCGACGTAAGCCCTGAATCCGAATCCGAAAGCGGATCTGAGGTGAGTCTTCGTAAAGGCCTGGGAAAGGTGTACTTCCAAGCGACCGAAAGCCAGGACTTGGCAGTCGTGTTCAACGCGCCTGTACTAGAACCTGAAACGATACGCTTGCCTCTCCAGGAAGGGACCGATGCTCCCTGCTTTGGCGGAAGAGCGGTTCTGGGAGTCGAGAGAGTCGCCAACCTACACGGAGCGATAGAGGTGACCATCCGGCTTCAAGGAGACGGCTTAAGGCTCAAAAATGCCACCTTGGTCCTTCTAGACGAGGAAGGGCGAGGGGCTCCTCATGACCTCATGCGGGATCTTCCACGGGGACAACATCGGCAAAGCACTTTGTTGGTCGATGACTCCTTCGTCTCGGCGTATCTGGAGATCCCGAACCTGATTGCGGTCGAGGAGCTGGAGTGACGGTATTCGAAATGGCAGGCGTTCCTTGAATGCGCGTGTCGCCTGGACACAGAGAGAAACGCCGACAGGATGTGCCGCGACAATATCCTGTCGGCGCGTGGAACCCGCTTTGGAGATGCTACGGTGGCCGTGAAGTCCTCTGAGGCCGACCTGCTCACTTCCCCAAATACGCCTTCTTGACTATGGATCGTTGATGAGTCTGGCGGCAAGGCGCTACCATCACGATCCGGCCCGTCTCCAAGACGTACCCCCTATCCGCGGTCTTCAAAGCCTGGTATGCGTTTTGCTCCACAAGTAAGATAGTCGTGTACTTGCGGATCTCCTCGATTTCCTTATAGATCTCCTGGACGAGCACCGGGGCAAGGCCCATGGACGGCTCGTCAAGCAGCAAGAGTCTCGGCTTGGACATAAGGGCTCGGCCAATGCAGAGCATCTGCTGCTCGCCGCCGGACAGGTCCCCGCCGGCTGCTCCCTACGTTCGCGCAGCCGTTCAAACATACGGAAGACCCTCTCCAAGTCCTGTTCCATCTGCTCGTTGTCGGTCCTAAGGAACGCCCCGAGCCGCAGGTTCTGCGCCACGGTTAGTTCAGAGAAGACCCTGCGTCCTTCCGGGGCATGGGCGATTCCCAACGAAACTATCTCGTGTGGAGGCATCTTCCCCAGGTCCTTACCGTCAAAGGTCATGGTCCCCGACTTCGCCCTGACCAAGCCGGGAAATCGTCTCAAGAGAGTTGACTTTCCGCCCGTTGGCGCCGATAATGGTGACGATTTCACCGTCGTTCACGTCCACCGAGGCCGAGTTCAGAGCGTGGATTCCGCCGTAATAGACGTTCAAACCGGTTCAACATCTGCTTCCAGCCTTCCCCCAGATAGGCCTCGATCACCCTATGGTTGCTCCTGATCTCATCCGTACCGCCAAGAGCTTCCCGAAGTTCAGGACGTACATTCGCTCGCAGATGCTCATGATTACGTCCATGGTGCTCAATGATGAGAATCGTGGTGTCGAAGGTGGTCCGCACGTTGCGGATGAACTCGATTGTACTGGACACACCTTTGGGGATCCACGTGCCGGCCGCGGCTCGTCGAGAAGCAAAGAGTGGACGGAGCGCTAGCGCCCCGGCTATTTCCAGTCGCTCTTGAAGCTCGTAGGGAAGACTTGACGACACTCCGTCCTTTCGGTCTAGTAGACCGACCATGCCCAAGAGGCTCAGGGTATCCTCGCATCTCCCTCTCGCACTTCTCGCAATTCTGCCTGTGCCGCAGGAATGCGTCGGCCAGAGATAGGGCACCCGGAGATGCCCCGACGTCCGAACATTTTCGTAAACGGTCAGCTGCTTGAAGAGATACGTTTTGGAACGTCCTCACTAGTCCTGTTAAGCTTTGCAGGATCTGGCCGGGCTTTAGGCCCACAAGGCCTGATCTTGGAAGAAGACCTGTCCGCCGTAGGCGTACATCACGGTGACCAGGTTAAACACCGTAGTCTTCCCCGCGCCGTTCGGGCCGATCAGACCTACGATCTCGCCCTTATCTACATTGAGGTCCACGTTGTCCACGGCAGTAAGGCCGCCGAACTTGATTGTTAGGTTCTTCACTTCGAAGAGCGCCACGGTCTCACCCCCTTCCCGGTACGCTTAAGGAACCACGTCTTCACGCCGGCCTAAGTCAGTTCGCGCCACCTAAGAGCCCTTGCGGCCTGGTCAGCATGATGGCTAAGAACATGGCGTAAAATACCATCCACCGCGCTTGCACGAAGTTGCTGATGGCCATCAACCCAAATGAAGCGAACAGGTCAGCGCTTCGAAGATCTCGGTAAGAGGGTTATGCCTATGGCCCCCAACAGGATTCCGGTGAGGCTGCCCAACCCGCCGAGGATCACCATGGACACCGAGTCGATGGTCTTCAAATAGTTGAAGATGTCCGGATGAAGGTGCGTACATGGTATAGTGGGCGGTTACGCACTTCCGAGGCGCCTGCGAAAAACGACGAGATTATGAAGGCCAATACCTTGTAGTAGAAATGTCGACGCCCACGGATTGGGCTGCGATCTCGTCCTCGCGACAGCTACAAAACAGCGTCCTTGCTTGGAGTTGACCAAGTTTGACAACACCCAGACGAAGGCAGGCCAATCGTAACGGCTGGGCAAGGTTGAGAGTGGTTCAGGGCACACCCGCCAGGCCAAGTCCGCCTCCCGTTAAGGTGGTGTTGTTCAAGATGGCCGTTACGATGTATTGAAAACCTGGCGTGACCACGGACAAGTAGTCACCGACCAGCCTTAGGGAAGGAAACCCGACCAGGAAACCGACCAGTCCGGATGCCAATCCCCCACCCAAGAAGGCCAAGAGGAAGGGCAACTTTAGCCTCATCATGAGAAGGGCGGACGTGTACGCGCCCACCGCCATGAACCCGGCGTGCCCCAGGCTGAACTGGCCGGTGAATCCCGAGACTAAGTTCCAGCTCAAAGCAAGCACGGCGTTGATACAAAAATACGTGAGGATGCCGGTAGGGTACGCCGCCAAGCGTCCCTTGAGGAACGTAGCCGCCGCCCACACCCCCAGTACCATCAGGCAAAAACCAGCGTACTTTCTGACCTGGGCGTTCTTGGCTGTCATCCGCTTATCACACCTTTTCTTGGGTGCCCTTGCCGAGGAGCCCCGAGGGCTTGAACAGCAGGACCAGCACCAGTAGTACGAAAGCTATCGCGTCCTTGTAGTTGGAGGAGACATAACCGGCACCCAAAGTCTCCAAGAAGCCTATCAGGTACCCACCAAGGTAAGCGCCCGGCACGCTCCCGATCCCCCCAACAACCGACGCAGCGAAGGACTTCAGCCCAAATAGGCCACCCAAGGCAGGGTTCACGCTGAACTTCATGCCGATAAGGACTCCGGCCATGCTCGCCATCAGCCCGGCAATAAAGAAGGTGATAGAGATGGTCCGCCCGACGTTTATGCCCATGAGCGCCGCCGCGTCCCTGTCCAAGGCGACAGCCTTGATTGACAAGCCGGTCAGCGTCCTGTTCACAAAATAGGAGAGCGCCAGCATGAGAACGCAGGACCCGACAACGAGAAAGAGGTCCACCGGAGGAAAAACGACCCCGGACAGATTTATGGGGGCTAACGGCAGTACCCGGGGAAAGACGTGAAAGTCGGGCGAAACAAACACCACGATAGCGTTTTCGACTAGTAGGGTAATCCCGATGGAGGTGATTAGAAGGTTTAGTTTCGGCGCGCCCTTCTCACGAAGGGGGCGAAATGCCCTAAGTTCCGTCTGCATGGCGAAAACCCCGGACAAAACCATACTGAGGGCCAAGGCCACAGGGAAAGGCGCAAGTTTGGAAAAGAGAGTGTAAAGCGCCACGTAAGCTCCAAATGTAAGGATGGAACTATGGGAGAAATTGATGAACTTCAGGACCCCGAACACCAGAGTATATCCGACGGCGACCAACGCGTACACACTGCCGATGGCGAGGCCATTCCACAATTGCTGAAATAGCTCCTGCAATGAGATCATCCTCTCAAGGCCTACTCAGCGTAGAAAACCGGGTCTCGCGACACAACGCCGCGGCGGACTTCCGCCGCTCACTACTCCCGGGCACTACTCCCAGGCACTATTGCCAGGCGACCGCGAGACCCTCGCGGAGTGACTAACTTCCTATTCCGGCGTCACCTTGACACGAAGGTGAAGTCGCTACCCTCAACCTTTATGGACCACAACGGGCTTGTTCAAGGGGTTATGGGTATTGGGATCCATGGAGAACTTGCCCGATGGCACAGGGACGTCCTTGATGGTCTCTATGGCATCCCTAATAGCCTTTGGTTCGGCCTTTCCGGCCTTCTTTATGGCTTCGGCCAACACCATGATGGTCTCATACGAGAAACAGGCGTTGGAGTTGGGCTCGGAGTTGTAGGCTTCGCGATACTTGCTGGCAAAATCGGCGGCGGCAGGATCTGGGTCGTCGCCGACATACAGAGTCGTGAGGTATAGTTTCTGCACCGCGTCCTCTCCGGCGATTTCTATGACCTTGGGAGCGTGGGTCGAGTCGCCGGCCATGAACACGCAATCGATGCCCAGTTCCTTAGCCTGCCTCAGGATAAGCCCGGACTCGGCGTAGGTGTTGGGCGTGATGATGATCTCAGGGTTGGCTGCCTTGATCTTGGTCAGCTGCGGTTTGAAGTCCTGAGTGTCCTTGGGATAGGTCTCCTCTATGACAACCGTGCCGCCCAACTCGGTGAACCTGGTCTTGAAGTACTCGGCTAGACCCTTGTTGTAGTCCTCGGCGATGTTATAGATCAGGGCCGCTTTTGTGAACTTCAGCGGGTTGTAGGTGAAGTTCGCCATAAAGGTGCCCTGTACCGAGTCGATAAAGCAAGCTCTGAAGTAGTAGGGGTTGAGCTTGGTGTCATCGTTGGGGTCCGTCACAACCTTGGGGTTGGTGCTGGTTGGAGCAATAGCCGGGACCTTTAGTTCCATCACTACGGGCCCGGCGGCTATGGAGTTGGAGCTCGCGATCTCTCCCACAAGAGCGACGACCTTATCCTGCTCGATAAGTTTGCGGACGACGTTGGGGACGATTTCCTTCTTGGACTGGGTGTCTTCGTAGACCGGCTCGAGTTTCATGCCAAGGACTCCGCCGGCATCGTTGATGTCCTTAATCGCCAGTTCCGTACCGTTCTTGTTCAATTCACCCTTGGCGGCGTTCGCGCCGGTGATGGGGTAGAAACAGCCGATCTTGATTGTCCCTGGGGGCTCGGGCTCCGGTTCGCCGGTCTCGGGAGTCTTGGGAGTACAACCGACAACGCCGAAAACCATCCCCGCTAGAAGCAAAGCCACAAGTAACGCTTTCACCGTGATGCCAAAGAGACTTTTGGAATGCAGTGCTTGCAACACGTGCCCACCTCCATGAGAATGAGAGAACAATGGGAACAACACACCGCGGTATCCACTTCTTTGGGCTTCTAAAGCGCGTCTTCTCGGCCGAGAGATGGGTGCAAAAACCGGGCGATTCCGTTGGAAGATCGGCAAGAGCAGGCCCGAAAGGTTCACACCCGTCCCGATTCACCCACACCCCTTCCAAGAAACCGGAGGAACGACTTGGGACAACAAATCGGAGTAAGCCTGCTCGACTATAACCGTCTTTGCCGACAAACGAGGTATGCTGCAAACAAAGTGAAAAACATTACAAATTCTGCCTAATATGCCTGTACTGTTCGTCGCAGCCCCTAGGGAATCCTGCCAAGACAGCGATGAGGAACCAACAATTCGGACACGCGGTTCTTCCGCTGCGTTACAATAAGCACTGAGGTGTCATGGATGCCAAACCGGACCAAAAAACTTGAGGCAATCTTCAACTTCGGCATGATGGTCGGCCAAACCCGTGGTTCGCCTTTCTTATAGGCTTCCTGGCGGGACAAGTGGACCGGGTGAACTTCGTGCGCGACCTACGGGAAGCCGAGATCGCTATCAAAGTATCGGCCAGGCAAACCGCCCTGTGGCCTCATGATCCTTTCAAGGCAACCGTCAGGGGCGCGTCTCAATGCCAAATACCCACACCCTGGTCCGGGCAATCAGCTCGGAGAGGACCCCGATCTGCGTGTCCTTCGACTTCGACCACGCGGAAGAGGCTACCTGGTATCAGGAAGTCCTTCTTCCATCGGCGTCTTACGTCAAGGACGCGGACAAAGCCCTTCAGGAGGAGTCCGGAGCTTGTGGAAGGAAATGGACCACACTCTGGACGTCTATAGAGAGTGCAGGAGTCTCCTCAAAGATCAAAGCCCGGAACGTAGACGAGAACTCCAGTTCTACATGAGGACCGCCGAGGCACAGATGAAGAAACTCAGCCGGGAGATGGAAGAGTTGAACCGCCAGATGAAGCGTCTTGCGGAAGCCGACTGAGGCGCGGCCGACCCCAGGTAGGAGCCAGCCGCGCCCGGTACTTGTCTACTCGCTTAGGACGTATGACGTGACCAGCCTGGCCGTAGCCAACAGGCTCTCTTTGTGCGTGCGCTCATGTGAATGAGACGTCCACGCCCGTGCCTATACAGGCAGTCCGCACATTCAGCCCCGCCCCTAAGCGCTGCACCGCGTCAGAGCCGCAGAACGGGAAGATATCCACCACGTAAGGGATGTTATCCTTCTCGCATAGTTCTTCCAGCTTCTTGCGGAGCTTCAGGTCGTATGGCCCGCCTGAGTCCTTGGCGCAAATGGACACGGTATACTCGCTGCCTAAGAGCCCGTTGCCCACGCATCCCATATCCACGGCTACGAATTCCCTGGTAGCCTCGGGAATCCCATAAGAACCGCCATGCCCCACTTCCTCGTAGTTGGTTATGAAGAAGTGAGTGGTGTAAGCGGGTTTCAGACCTCTGTCCGCTAGGTGCTTAGCGCATCCCAGGATAGCGGCTACGGAGGCTTTGTCATCCAGATGTCGGGACTTGATGAAGCCGGACGGCGTCACTTCGCCTCAGGATCAAACACCACGAAATCGCCGGGCTTAATGCCCAGTTCGAGGACGTCGTCCTTGGTCTTGACCTTCTCGTCTATACGGACCTCCATGTTGTCGGCTGTCCGCTCCATCTTGTTGGTCTCTTGCCGTAAACGTGGCTCGCGGCCTTGGTCACCAGGATCGTCCCCGTGTACCTCTTACCCGAACCGGCCTTAATGATGACGCGCTCACCCTCGACGCTAGTCCACGGAGGTCCGCCGATGTTGGTCAACTTGAGGCGTCCGTTGCTCTTAACCTCGAAGACCATCGCTCCGAGGGTGTCTATATGAGCCGAAAGGCACCTCTCCATCCCCCTGAAGCCTTCCCGGCACTGTTACGAGGAGGCCGCCCTTGTTGGTGATGCTCGCAGTGTAGCCAATCTCCTCAAACTGCGCTTTGGTCCACAACACGGCTTCCTCTGTATCGCCGCTGGGGCTGGGGGTCCTGCATAAGGTAAGAAGCCTGTCGGTCATGTACTCGATGTCCGGAATGTCGTTGCGCGCTCCGTTGACGCTCACTAGCTGTCCCTCCGATTTGGGTTATCTTGGCCTACACGACGACCTGTTCGCCTAGTTTTACTCCAAAGTAATCTCGACTTCATGAGTGCCTGCCCGTTCCGAATCCGCGGTTACGGTGACACGCAAGCCTTTCTCGCCCCTTATTACCCACTCCAGATGCCTCTTGTTGTCATTGGGGCTGGCCACGAAACGGCCGCTTGCGGCCAGAGGACCGGCTAATCCCGGGAGGTGGCCTATCTCGGTCTTGCCCTTGCCTGCTATTAGTTCCATAGTGCCTTCCTCGCAGCCAATCCGACCGATACGGGCTTCGCCCTCCCGGCCAAGACCGCTTGCTGGCAGGTATTGGTGGGCAGGAAGCTCTTGTTTGTTACAGTGGCGGTTACCTTGTAGAAGCCCTCGGCCAGCTTCCGGGCCTCAGGCTCTCTACTAGGACCTGGGGTAAGCACGCCGCGTGATACAACGTGAACATGCAGTTCTTGTGGCACTCTCCTTCCAAGAACTGGGGGCGGAGGGTTGGTCACAAACTTGGTCTTCCAGCCTCCTATTTCTACCTCTCCGAGCTGGGGATGGGTGAACGCGTGCCACTTGACAAACCCTTGGCCGGCTATCTCCCGGTCGTTCCATTTCAATAAAGCCAACTGGCTTTCCTCAGCGCTTCTGCCTCGCCTGTCGAAAAGCTTGTTACCGGCTCGCACCGAAGCATCCCACAACTCGGTGGAGAAGGTGATGATGCCTAGATGCTCGTACAACCAGTCCATGAAGACACCCTTCATCGGATGCTCCTTGTCCGCGGTATACTCCTCGAAAGTGGATACCGCGGGATACCCGGTCAGTTCCGTCCCCTTCCGGCCTAGGGTATTGTAGATGGCTACATCCAAAGGCGGCAGTTTGCTATCCGGCCGGGTGCACGACGGCCGCAGGATAGCCCCCATTGTGGTGTGGTACGACATCCCGGCGCCTATGTTAGGGTGCGAAAGCAGGAATTCGGCCACGTTGCGGGTTTCGGGCTCGGACAAGGGATAGGGTCCGGCGCCCTTCTGCCTGACATCCGGCTCCCAGTTGGCTGGGTAATTGCGGTTAATATCCAGCCCCCACTTGGACTGCGCCATCTTCACCGGACCGCCGTGATAGTTCTTGAGTATTCCTTCAGGGTACATTTTGTAGAAAGGCCCATCCGCGTCCCATGGCTCCCGGCGCACCATCAACCTGGGGTCTTTGTCCGACACGCGCCAATCCCCGTCGGGGTCCTTCAATCTCATTTGGAGGATCCATCCGTCGCCGTCGATGTCCTCCAAGTGGAGACCGTCTTCGCTTTCCACCGGCGGATACGGCCGCACGCTTGAGCGCATCTGGTACGGGGTGTGCAGGAACATTTCCGCGCCGTCAATCGATATCCTCGGCAGAATGTAGAATACCTTGTCATCCACCAAATTGGTTACAAACTGGTCTTTCTTGTAGTTGGACAGGAGGTACCACACCGTATACAGGGCAACGGCGGACCCGGTGACTTCGCCCGCGTGATGGTTGCCGTCTATATACATGCCTGGCTTCTTGTCCGGACAACCCTTTTTCCGGTTTGTAATCTCGACCATCCACATGTCGCGGCCTTCGTAGGTCTTTCCGATGGAATACATCTTAACCAGATCCGGATTGCTCTCGGCCAGCTCATTGAGGGATGCGGTTAGCTCGGCGTAATCCAGGTATTTGGCGAAGTCGGGCTTCAACAAGGCGTGCACTCTCCTTTCGTTTTGCGTAGTCCGGCTAGTACTCAATGCCCTTCCTGGCCGGAACCCCTTTGGCATAGTGGTGCTTCAGCTCTCTTACCTCTGACACCATGTCGGCCTTAGCCATGATGGCTTCCGGACAATAGCGTCCCGTCAGCACCAGATCCACTTGGCGCGGCCTTTTCGCCAAGAGCGCGAGAACATCCTCGATCTCCACCAGACCGCAGGCCACGGCCACATTGATTTCGTCCAAGACTATCAAGCCGTAATCTCCCGTGGACAGGGCTTCCGAAGCCCGTTTCATGGCCAAAGCAGCTAGGTCACCATCCCGGTCACTTGGACGGGACAGGTCCACGAATTCGTCCTGTCCGTACTGCTCAATCTCGAGAAGCGGCAAGTGCCTCTCGGCCGCCATCCGTTCGCCGTAGACGTTGCCCTTCCCCTTCATAAACTGGATGAACAAGACGCGCCTTCCCCACCCTATTTGACGAAGAGCCAGCCCCAACGCCGCGGTGGTTTTTCCTTTTCCGTTGCCGGTGTAGACCATCACCAGTCCCCTGGACGAATCCTCCGCACCCGCCAAATCCATGTTGAGCCCCCCAATCCAAAACGCCTATCGCGAATATGTGCTCCGAATTCGGTTCTTTGCGCCTTTCCGAATATCCTGCCGACCGCATATCCCTAGAGCCGGTTATCGCGCGTTGCAGGAAAGATCGGCGTCGAGAACCTCTCGCCCGTACGGCACGTCCAATAAGGTAGCAGGGATTTGCGGGCGCATGACAGAGGGAAAAGGGTTTCCGGGATAGAAACCCCTCGATGGAGGGTGTCGAGACTTGAGCAAAACTTACCGCGTGAGACGATCGGCTGACTCAAACGACGAAAACGGGAAAGAGCCACCGGCCAGGCAGAGACGCAAGAAGAGGCCCGTGCGCTGGCCCTGGGTCATATTGTGCCTCTTGGGGATGGCCTTGATCGTGGCCATAGGCATTTCCAGTTCCAAACCTGAAGGTGGAGGGCTCGTCATCACCGTCGCGGCGTGGACCGCGAGGCGAGTCACCGCCCTATCTGGTTCCTTTGCCATGTTTTTGTGCTTCATGATTATCCTTACCTCTGTTCTCAAACTGTTCGGTCCAGACGAGCCGTTGCCGAGGTTGGCCTGGGGCCTGTGGACCCTTCTGGTCTTTGCTTCCGCCATTTACCACGACTTCAAGGCTCCTTGGGAAGGCACCTTCGCATTCGCCAGGACCGGCGGCGGAGGCGGAGTCATCGGCGCGTCGGCGGACTGGTTCTTCAGAGTAGCGTTGGGCAGAGTGATCGCCATAATCGCCTTGACCCTGGGAGCGTCGTCAGGGGTAAGCCTAGTGCTAAACCGGTCGCCCTGGGCTCCTTTCTCGTACATCTGGATGGGCGCGGTATCGCTATGGCAATGGTTCCGCGGCTTCATCGCCCACTTCTTTAGGGCGGAAGGCCCGTCCGTAGACGAATCCGACCCTGAGTTTGGGACGGTGGCGAGGACCTCGCAAGAGGAGGGGATTGACCTCACCGCGCTCCTAGACGGCGAAACGCCGGGGCGCGGGAGGCGGTCTAGAGAAGATGAAGAGGATGATGAGGCGGCAGCGACCGCCACTAGTCTCGTTTCGGCCGCTCAAAGCCTAAGGGAGAGGCTTTCACAGCAGGGCGAAGCCTCCCAGGCATCGGGACCGGCCGGACAAGCCCGACCTTTGCCGCTATCTCCCGAATCCGATGAGGACTTCACGGCCACCATAGAACAACCGGCCTTGCACAACGAACTGTTCTACGAGTTCCCGACCTTGGACGTCCTACAGAAATCAGACCCGCCTAGACGTCAGCGCTCAACCCAAGACCTGGAAGCGAGAGCGCGCGTCATCGAAAAGACTCTCTTGTCCTTTGGCGTTGTGGCCAAAGTAGTGGAATATGCCCAAGGACCGACTGTAACCAGGTACGAACTCCAGCCGGGCCCGGGCGTGAAAGTTGCCAGCATAGTGAACCTGTCTCAGGACTTGGCGTTAGCCATGGCAGCTCAGGATGTCCGCATCGAAGCCCCGATACCGGGGAAAAGCGCAGTCGGCCTTGAGGTCCCCAACAAAGAGGTGTCTCTGGTGCACCTGCGAGATGTCCTGGAGACCAAGGAGTTCCGCAACTCCAAGTCGCCTTTGACGGTGGCTTTCGGCAAGGACATCTCCGGACGGCCGGTGGTGACTACGCTGGACCACAGCCTCCACTTGCTGATAGCCGGAGCGACGGGCGCTGGCAAAAGTGTATGCATCAACACTCTCATAGCCAGCATCCTCTTTAAGGCCCGGCCCGACCAAGTGAAGCTGGTCTTGATCGATCCCAAACGAGTCGAACTATCCGTCTGGTCAAGAATTCCGCACTTGATAGCCCCCGTGGTTTCCGACCCGAAGAAGGCATCGGGCGCCCTGCGCTGGGCATGCAAAGAGATGGAAGCCAGGTACGAGAAGTTCACCAAGGTCGGTACACGTGATATCGAGCGTTACAACCAGGTAGCCACCCCGCCTGACAGCGTGAAGCCCGCGATGCCGTACATCGTGGTAATCATAGACGAGCTGTCGGACCTGATGATGGTGGCTCCGGCGGAAGTGGAAGACGCCATCTTCCGCTTGGCCCAGATGGCGCGCGCTTCAGGCATATACCTGGTAGTGGCGACTCAGAGGCCGTCGGTGGACGTCATTACGGGCACCATCAAGGCCAACATCCCGTCGCGACTCGCCTTCGCCGTAGCATCCCAGATCGACTCCAGAACCATATTGGACATGGCCGGCGCCGAAAAGCTCCTCGGCAGGGGCGACATGCTCTTCTACCCCGTCGGCGCGTCTAAGCCTCTCCGAGCTCAGGGGTGCTACATTTCCGAGCGCGAAATAGACGAACTGGTCTCATTCGTCTCCAGCCAGGCCAGGCCGCAATTTGCGGAGGGCATACTCGCGCAGCCCGAAACCACGGAGAGAGAGACAGAGGTGTCAGACGATCCCTTCTTCTCTCAAGCGTTGCGGATAGTGGTCGAGGCTAAGCAAGCCTCGGTCTCACTGCTCCAAAGAAAACTGCCCATCGGCTACAGCCGGGCTGCCAGGCTGATAGACGCGATGGAAGTCAAAGGTTACGTGGGCCCCTACGAAGGATCCAAGCCGAGAGAAGTTAGGCTATCCATACAAGACTACATGAGGATGTTTGAAGGAGGAGGCCCGCTCGCGGGCGGAGCCGGTTCGCCTGGAGCTACACCTTTGGGGACGACCCAACCGGGAGCATCCACAGGGTTATCAGAAGAAAGGCCGACCATGCCTAGACCTGCGGGTACCGGTACCCAAGCCAACGAGGAAGGTCTCTCCAAACCTTCGTTCATTTCAAGCCGGCCTGGGAACGGAGTCATCGGCCATCGTCCTCAAAACCCGCCGCCGGAACGCACTTTGAGACGGGAATCCCCAGACAGGCGAATGCGATAGCGGCCTTCCTAGCCGGTCGCTGTGCACGATCGCTTGTGGTTAACTTCGAGCGCGTACCAGTAGTCACTGCAGACGCTGGATGAATCCCGCCGGGTTCACCAGTTTCATGGTTAGCGACGGCCCGTTGGGAGCGTCGACCTGCACCGCCACCGAGGTTGAGGTCTCAATCAGGGACGCGTACATTTCCGGCCCGGTAGAATCCGGCCGCACTTGTAGTCCCAAAGCAAGAAGCCCCGCCAGATAAGGCGTAGACCAGTTGGTGCCTCCCGCTCCCAAGTAGGCGTAGGCGTTATCAGAGGACACGCTTGGAACGGTGATGAAGTCCGCCGGAACGGCCAAAGCTTCCGGGAGCGTGTTAGCCATGGCTTCCTTCCACTTACCGTAAGTCATGGCGCCCCGGTACATGCTCAATAGGTAGATGAACGTCTCGATGGCCTCGGCTTCTAGAGAGTCTAGCGTTGGGTCTTCCGTCAGAAGGCGGATGAGTTCCCCGCGCGCCTTATCCCAGGTGTTAGCCTTGGCGTTATCCAACTTGGCGACGATCTCGGCTTTCACGGCGTTCCACGACCACAACTCGTACTTGTCCGGATCGTCCCTGTCGTTTCCGGGACGGCAACCGGCCCCGGTGTACTGCAGTCCTGGCATGCCCGGATAGACCACTATGATCCCGGACTTCTCGGCCTTCGCTATGGCGTCGACCCAGTCGGCGGCGCCCCCGACATTGCCCTCCACTGCCTGGGGATCCACGCCCAAAGAGACGGACAACACCCTGATCTTGGCCTGCTCCGTAGGTCCTCTTGCAGTTCCAAAAGCCTATCCATGGCCTCGATCAGTCTCGGATACGGCTGGCCGTCGTCTGCGATGGCAAAGTAGTACAAACGCGCCCGGGCGCCACCCCGTCCTTGCCTGCCAAGATGCCCCGCAGGCAGCTCCGTGAGAGTCGCTGGTAGATTCCTTGCTCATTTCCGGGTTCGCTTAATGATGGTGGTCGCGTTGGCGGCGAATGCCTCATGACTTGGGATCAAGGTCACTTCATGATCGCGACCGAGACTCCTTCGCCGGTAACCCCCTGCTCGTGAAGGGCACGCAGTCCCAGTCCAAGATATCTTCCCCGCTCAAGCACATCGTCCGGCGTAATTTCCCGCGGCATCTTCTCGTTATCGGGCCACTGGGTATCCCCATCAAATGTCATGGTTGGCAGCAGGAAATCTAGGCCTGAAAAGTCAACGCCGGAAGCGTCTTTGCCGGCCCAGTCCGCCCACTTGGGCGACTTCACTTTGGGTAGAGGCACACCTTCCCAAGGGTCGGGAACATTCCCGGCCCCTCGAAGGGCGAAGAAAAGAGTGGATAGCGTCCCCGCTAGTAGCCCTAAGACCAAAATGCCAACCATTAGTTTCTTCAATTCGAGACCCCCGTCTTATGCCGGCGATGATTATCCTTACAGATAGACACAGATAGACATAGATGGACGCGCATAGCGCACCGAACCATGTCCAAGTATAACAAAGGAGTCCTAGGGGGTCATTGCGAAGTCCTTAGAACCTATAGAGGACCAACCCAGGGAGGGGGATTCGCATTGTACAGAGAAATGAGACGTAAGGATAGGCAGCTTACGGAGGCCCAGGCGAAAGAGGTCCTGGAGAAGGCGGAGTTCGGGTACCTGGCCACAACCTGCCCCGACAATACTCCCTACGTTGTGCCGATAAACCACGTCTATATGGATGGATATCTGGTGTTCCACTGCGCTCGTGACGGGCAGAAGCTCGATAACATCCGGGAGAACGCAGCGGTTTGTTACGCGGTGACCACACACAACCGCCTCATACCCGAGAAGACCACCACTGAGTATGAGAGCGCCGTAGCCTTCGGAAAGGCGGAAATCGTGACCGACCTCTCCCTCAAGAAGGAACTGCTGGTCGGCCTCATGAGCCGTCTTGCCCCCGGACTCCCCTTCCCTTGCCATGACCCGGGCGTGGAAAGGACGACTGTGGTTAGAGTCAAGGTAGAACGGGTGACGGGAAAAGCAAACGACTAGGGTTACTTGCCTTCCGAGGCACTGAGACCCTCTCTCTCTGCATCTCGTACGGCACTACCTATGGAACGAGATCCGGCGATGAACGCGATGAGCCCAAGGAGGTTGAAGGCCCCGGCCAGATAGAAGCTGACGTTAAAGGATCCGGTGGCCTGGGCGACAAAGCCGGTAATCGCCGGTGCTGTGGCCATCGCTATGGACCCCGCGAAGTTGAATACCGCCAACGTCGTGGCTCTTCTCTCCGGCGCGGCGTTATCTGCAATCGTGGAGACAAGCCCTGGATCGATGACCAGTTTGCCGGTAGCGCCGTAGAGAGCCACCACCAAGGCTAGAACCGCAGTGCTCCTTGCCATGGGCACCGCCAAGATGGCGATGGCCGACAGCGGGATCGCCACCTGGGAAACGGCTGTCTTATCCTGGTGTTTTCCGGCAACGATGCCGCCTACGACGGTGGCGGGAGCCATCGCCAAAGCCATCCCAACAGGTATCAGGGCGGGAAGGCTGCCAACTAGTCCTCTCACGGTCTCCAGGTAATACGGCAGCCAAGTGAGCATCAGGTAGAAACCGTACATTGTCAGGAAGTGGGCGGCACAGAGGAGGCCTAGGGACACGGTAGTGAGCCTTGAGGAACTCTCCGGTTGACGGCCGGCCCTATCGTAGTCGTTCTCGCCCCCGGATTCGAACGCAAGGCGAAAACCGCGCCAATGAACGCAAGCGAGATAATCCCCAGAACTGTAAAGGGCATCCTCCACCCGACATCACACTTCTGAAGAATCTGCCTAGCATAAAGCCGGCGGCACTACCCAGACGCGCACTTGTGGTGATGGAAACGCCCAAAGACCTCTTTGGAAGCGGCACAGGCGACTCACTATAGACTGCTGGCAGGCGAAGTAAGTAACCTGTCTGCGCTCCGGTGACAAGCCGGGAAAACGGGAACTGGAAGTGGTTGTTTGACAAGGCGCCTAAGATGAGCCCGAACGCTTGGATCCCGAAGCCTGCCATTAGCATGCGTTTCAGGCCTAATACCTCCGGCCAGTACTCCTCCCGGCACCTGCAAAAACGTGTAACTCATAAAGAAGGCCGAGCTAGCACTCCGAGCCATCCCTGAGATAAGCCCCAATACTCGCCTATTTCCTTGACGGCTGAGGACAAGACCGTTCGCGTAGCGTACAGAAGAAGCCAGCCGGCCTTCAGACCAGGACCGTTACTGCCCAACTTCGGGTAGGCTTGTGGACGGCTCCCCTAGTAGCCAAGCGCCATGCCTCTTAGCCTTCGGTCAGAACCGCCAAGAAGCACCCCTGTTTCTGGGTCTCTCATGATGATCTGAGCGCCGCCGCCCCCCGCCCAGGCTCCGGACATATGAACCGTGTGTCCTTTCTCCCGCAGGGCTTTCGCCGTCTCTTCAGGGAATCGCGATTCCATCCGGACCTCGAACGGCTTGCCGAGACTAATCACGTCCGTTCCCGGCGAGGAGATCCACCTTGGAAAATCCGCCGCGGCCTGGGGCCCCATTCCGTGGTCAAGCATGAGGAACAACATCTGCATGTTCCACTGCGGCTGACCGTCGCCTCCGGGAGTGCCTCCGGCAATAAAAGGCTCGCCGTCTTTTAGCACCATGTAGCAGTTCAGAGTGTGCATCGGCCTCTTCCCCGGCTCCAATGCGTTGGGGTGACCGGGACGCAGCACAAATGACCGTCCCGCCCTGTTGTTCAGGAGGACGCCCGTCCCCGGCACCGTCACGCCGGACCCAAATGCGAAAGCGTTGGAGTGGATAAATGAGCAGACATTTCCCTCTCCGTCCCAAGCAACGAAGGAAGTGGTGTCTGAACCGCCTTCGCTCCCAGGCGAGCCGTGATCCAGAGTTCCGGTCAAGGATATTCTCGCGCTGAGCTCTTTTGCGTACTCCTTTGAGATGAACTTGGTCACGTCGAAGCCGGACACAAGGGGATCTCCCGCATAGGCGTTTCGATCGGCGAAAGCCAGTTTCTTGGCTTCTATCATGAGGTGCATGCTCTCCGCTCCCAAGGGGTCCATCTTGCCCATCTCGAAAGCCTCAAGGATGTTCATCTCTTCCAACACGATGAAGCCTTGAGACACCGGAGCGGTTTGCAGAATGGCGAACCCTCTGTAGTCGGTGAGCAACGGGCTGTAGAACCGGGGAGGTTCATCCAAGAACCGTGGAAACTCCTCGCCCGTGAAGGCCCCTCCCATTTCTGCCTGGGCTTTTTGGAAAGCCCGGTAGAACGGCCCTTTGTAGATGTAATGAGCGCCTTCGGAGGCAAAGGCCTCCAGAGTGGCGGCCATGTCACTTCGGACCATGACGGAACCGGGTTGGGGGGACCTTCCGTCTGCCAAGAACGTCTCTCTGGACGCCTCAAACTTGCTCAGTTTCTCCCTGTCTGCCCAGACGGACCGGGAGAACTCAGGAGTCACGGGGTAACCTTCCCTGGCTATGTCTATGCCGGCCTGAAAACACCTCTTGAGCCCCAGTCGGCCGAATCGCTTAGCCGCCATTTCGTACACCAGAGGCGCACCGGGGACAGCCACAGAGAGCATTCCGTCCTGAGGCAAGATGCCGCCGTGTTTGCCGTATCGTTCCAAGGTGAGGCCGTCTCCACCCGGCCCGCTACCGTTTAGAGCGGTGACCTCCCCTGATGACCCTTCACGATAAATGAAGAAGGCATCCCCGCCAAGACCGCACATGTGAGGAAGCACCACCGCAGTGACGGCGGCCATGGCCAGGCACGCGTCCATCGCCGTGCCGCCCTGCCTCAAAGCTTCTATGCCTGCCAAGGAAGATAACGGATGCGCGGAAGCCACCATCCCCGTCTTTGCCAAGAGCGAACCGGCCATTCTGTTTTCGTTTTCCACAAGCAGCGCCTCCCTTCAGTAAGTGTTCGAAGCGGGTGGAACCAATTCCTCCAGCCAAGTAGGACGTCACTTCGCGTGCGGGTTCTCTTCCTCGTAACGCCTTCTCGCGGCAAGCCATGTGTACCGGGGCCTCCAACTCCGAAGGCTTCAGCTCTTCTTGACTGAATCGCCGCGCCATCTTCAGGTATGGCCACCCTCGTCCTGCCTCGTCCCTGAGGAACTCCCTGATATCCTGAGGTATCTCGTATGGCCAAATCTCTGTCGCGCGTTCAGGGTCTCCCCCGCGAGATTCGGAGTCGGCCACCACATCATCATGCCGAATACCCGGTGCCAAGTAGCCGGCTTCAACCATCAGGTCTTCGTAGGATACGCCTAATGGATTTGCCAGCGCCCGCAGGACTTCAGGGGATGTGCCCTTCCGGCTTCCCGCCTCTATCCTGGAAATCTCGCTGTTGCTTACGCCGGACAACATGGACAGCTGTCTTTGGCTTAAGCCCTTCGCCTCTCTCGTTTTTCGTAGATAGTCCGCAAGTGCCATAAGTCATCGTCCTTGATGGGTTTGCTCCAAGTCTACACCCTCAGTTGCCTTTTGGCAACATTATCGAGTTCTTCCCCGTGCCCCGTTGACCGTAAGCAACGCCCGATGTATACTTAGAGTGTCACTCTTAAGCAACGGGGGTCGGTCCGATTGGATAGTTTTTCGCCCTACCGCCTCCTGCAAGCGATGCAGGAGAAAGGCATGACCCAAGCGGAGCTAGCGAAAGCGACCGGAGTGTCCCCCTCCTTGGTATCCAGGGTGCTAAGGGGACTTCGATCACCTGGGTCAAAGTTCATCGCCTCCCTGAAAGCAGTCTTTCCCGAGAAATCTCTGGAGTTCTTCTTCGACCTAGGCTTTGGGCGGGAAAAAGTGGAGGGGACGGTGGATAGTGTGACTGGCCATAGGCAAAACGCGCAGTGCCGTAACGGGACTACCAGCTTGGCTCGAGAGATCAGGAGCCTCTACTTCCATGGCGCCCGGCACGCCGAACTGCTGCTAAAGCTCCTCGAAAGAGCCGACGTACAGGATACGGCTCACGACCTGTTCGTGCCGTTATACACCCTGGCGGCCCTTGGCCCGGAGGTCCTTCGATTCGTGGGTCCCCGGGCCATTGACTTCTACGGCTTGATTGAGGCCAGCAAGTCTTGGACTTGCCAACAGGCCGCATTGGTGAGCCTTGCGGGTTCTCTGGCATCCAAAGTCAAGCTGACAGACCTCTTCGAGGTCTTTTCTTGTCTTGCGGAAACCGAGTTCTTCGAAGTCGCGGTCTCAGCTGTGAAGATGCGCTGGGAGTTCTAGAACCTGTCAAACAGCAAGGCCGAGTACACTCGCCAGGCAAACTCCAGTCCGGGAATTAGAGAGCCTATATACAGGTATTCGGTCACCCTGTGGGTGTTCTCGGACCTCTTGAAACCCATGGTGACCGCCGGCCATCCCCTGGACAACGGTATGTTCGAATCTGTGCTGGAAGCGTCCAAAAGGAGCTTGAATCCGTTTTCAGCTCCAAGTTTGACCAAGCCTTGCACAAACGGAGAGTCGGCGGATAGCGAACCTGTGGGCCTATCCCCAACGACTTGGGCGGTATACGAGGTGTTCGTTTGGGCGGCGGCCGAATCCAGCACGGCCCGAACTTCACGCTCGAGTCTAGCTAGCTCCACGCCGCTCACAGACCTCATGTCCAGGAGCATTTCCGCGGACTGCGCGATGGAGTTCACCGAGTGCCCGCCGGATACCACTCCCACGTTGTACGTAGTCTTGGGATCAGCCGGCACTTCTATCTTGGCTATGCCCGCGATAGCGGTCCCCATGCCGTGTATGGCGCTGGACTTCCCAAAAGCGCCCCAACTGTGCCCGCCTTCTCCCGAGAAGGTGATCTTGAGCCTGCGGCTTCCAACTCCCGCGTTCACGATGTGGTCCAACCCGCCGTCGATATTGATGAACACAAGGTTGGCCGGGTCCAGCTTGAACCCGTCAAAGTCGTACTCTCGGACGTGGTCACAGAAGTAGCGGGCCCCTTTCAGGTCCCCCAGCCCTTCCTCTCCCACGTTGGCCACCAATAGGACCGGATGAGGAAGCGGTAGTGTCTTGGCCATCAACTTGCCCAAGAGCAGCATCTGGGCGACAGAGGCAGAGTTGTCGCTAACGCCCGGAGCGTGAAGGGTCTTGCCCTCTCTCCTTACCGTGAGATCGGTCCCTTTGGGGAAGACCGTGTCCAAGTGGGCCATGCTAACGATGGTCCGGGACGGGTCCTTGCCCGGCAATAAGCCAAGCACGTTGCCGACTTCGTCGAATGAGACGACCGGAAACCCGTAGCTTTCCATGACTTCCTTGACGAACGCGCCGCGTTCCGCTTCATCGTGGCTCGGAGCCGGGATTTCCGTTATCTTGGTAATGAGGGTCAGGAGTTCCTCTTCCATGCCGCGGATTTGCCGAAGTCCATCTTCAAGGAACGTAGTCTCGCCGTTCTTCCGATCGGTCACTTCTCGCACTCCCTTTCTAATCGGCTACAGAGAGTTGATGGCCCGGATAATCCTCGGGATGACCTGCTTCTTTCGGGAGATGACGCCCGGGAGGACAATGCTATTGCCCTTGACGTCGACGTCAAACGCCCTTTCGACCAGCTCGGACCGGTTTCCCACGAAGAGGATCTCGGAGCCTTCGTTTATGATGTCGGTTAGCATCATGAGATACAGACTGTACTCTCTTTCGTCCCTAACCCGTTCCATGGCATTTACAAGACGGTCTTTCAATTGATCTAGGTTCTGTTTGTAGATGGCGACCTGGCTGACACCGATCTTGAACCCGGCCACATGGAACTCCTTCAGGTCGCTCATGAGGATATCGGATTCGGTCTTGCCCTCTAGAGACGTGCCCGCTTCGAACATGAACCGCGTGAATTCCTCTATGTCCAGCCCGGCGATATCCGAGAGGGCCGTTATCGCGCGTCTATCCTCTTCTGTGGTGGTCGGTGACTTCATGGCAAGGGTATCCGATAGCATGGCGGCGCACATGATCCCGGCTATCTCCCTGGGGGGAGCTATGCCTCTTTGGTCAAACAACCAGTTCACAATGGTCGCTGTGGAGCCAACCGGCCGGTTGATGAACACTATGGGCTGGTCAGTTTCTACGCTGCTTATCCTGTGATGATCGATGATCTCCAGGACCCTGGCTTGTTCGATCCCCTCGGCAGACTGGGACTTCTCATTGTGGTCCACGAGAATGACGTGCTTGCCCGAATAGTCCAAAATGTGCCGGCGGGCAAGCATGCCTACAGGCTTCCCGGACGCGTCCATGACCGGGAAATTCCTATATTTGTAATGGAGCATGGTCTCTTTGACATCGTCGAGGTAGTCGTCTAGGTCGAAAGCGACCAGGTTATCCCCGGACATTATCTCCCTCACAGGTCTAAAACTTGGCTTATGAGGTTGGCCGCTTCGAAGGTTGTGAGCGAAACCCCGATTACGGTCACCCCTTTGGCTCTGGCAACGGCCAAGGGCTTCCTCAGTAAGGAAGGTTCCCGATGTCGCCAGTACCACTCCGGCCCCTCCAAAGATGGCTCGCTCCAGGGAAACAGGGTCACTTTGGCGACAGACCCCTATGCCGGAGACCCACCCTCCGTCCCCCTTATCCCCCGCCGACGCTCCGTCCACCGACACAGTCCCGCCCACGAAATCGTGGCGCCTCACTAGCACCGTGCCTCCAAGGGTATCCACTACGTTCGCCAAAGGGACTCCTAGAAGCCCAAGCCTGACCCCTGATCAAGATGCGCTTCCGCGATGTCGCCCAGAGTCACCACGCCCACCAGCTCGCCCCTGGGACCCGTCACGCTTATGGTCTTAACTCCGTGGGATGTCATCTGGCGCCAGCTTCCCGCATCGAGGTTTCACCGGTCACGTTTACGGACTCGTCGAACGCCAAATCGGACACCTGGGCAAACACGTTTTCGATTAATGACGGCGTAGGCAGTCCGAAGTAGTCCAAGACAAACTGGGTCTCCCGGTTGACCGGACCTGCACGGGGACAAACTCCACATCCGGCTCAAGCCTGGCTTTTAGATAAGCGTAGGCGATGGCGGAACAACCGAGTCCGTGTCCGGGTTCTCGTGCCCGATGAGGTAGACCCGGTTCACATAAGGTTTCACCTTGGCGTCTCACTCCATGTCCTTAGCATGTCAGAAGGGGTGATGATCCCAATCGGCTCCTCTGAAGGGTGCCCCGAATCGGTAATCAAAATGGCGGAGACGCGCCACTTGCCGTTCCTATCAGTGCCGTCGCGCAAGATGTCCTCGGCTTCATAGACAGTTGCCCGACGACAAAGAAACTTGGCCCTGTTCACGTTCTTCTCGAAGCCCAGCACGGTTGAAACTGTCGCTTGAGCAGCTCTGCCCTCATGTCGGAAAGCCAGACGAGCGACCCAGCGCGCTATCGCTCCGTCTGTCAGGAGCCCCACGTAGTCCCTGCCATTATAGACAGGAACTGGGTATAGTCTGTCCTTCGTACATCACTTCGAAGACGTGTCATAAAGTGTCGCTGGGGCTGAACCTGGCTACCTTGGGCGGCAAAGTACGGGTAAACCCGGGGCGTCTACCAACGCCTGGGCGATAGATTCAATCCTCTGAACAACGGGCAAAGCGGCACCGCTATGAGATAGTCTGGGCTCACTCTCTCATGGACTATCGCGTTGCGAAGCTCGGAGAACTCCTCCAAATCATGTTTAAACTGCCGGACCGCGGTCACTTTTCGACAAGACATCCACCATGCGCCGTACGCTCTCACGCCCGGACTCTCCGCCCCACTTGCGCCTGAGTGTTTGCTCTATTAGGCAAACGCGGCCAAAAACCGCTCTCCCCTATCCAGTTCTTCCTGCGTACACGCCACGTTGGACGCTTCACCCATGTAACTACCTCCTGCTTCTTCCCAGCTCTTCTGTCTTTCTATAAACCTCTTCGGGGTCAACGGCAACTCCTGCTACCCCGGACTCCAGGGCCGCTTGCGCGACAGCTCTAGCTACCGCCGGGCCGACTCTGGGGTCAAACGGGTCGGGGATAACGTACTCGGGCGTCAATTCCTCAGACGACACGAGTCCGGCAACGGCCTTGGCGGCTGCCGTCTTCATGGCCTCGTTTATGTCGGAGGCTCTCGCGTCAAGCGCGCCCCTGAGGATTCCCGGGAACGCCAGAACGTTGTTAACCTGGTTGGGATAATCGGACCGGCCTGTGCCAACCACGGCCGCTCCTCCGGCTTTGGCCTCATCCGGGAATATCTCGGGCGTAGGATTGGCCATGGCGATCACAATAGCGCCAGGAGCCATGGCGCTCACCATTTCGCCGGTAATAGTCCTAGGGCCGGACAGGCCGATGCATACGTCTGCGCCGTCCAAAGCGTCGGAGAGGCGACCTTTGACTCCCCTGACGTTCCCTCGTCGAGCTACTTCTGCTTTGAACGAGTTCATGCCTTCGGGCCTACCGTCGTACATAATCCCCTTGGTGTCGCAGACAAGAACGTCTCTCGCTCCGGAATCGAGGAGGAGAGTGGCGGTGGCGATACCGGCGGCGCCGGCTCCGTTTATGACTATGCGGGCGCTTTGGAGATCCTTCTTTACCACCTTTAGGGCGTTAAAGAGAGCCGCGAGGACCACAACCGCGGTCCCGTGCTGATCGTCGTGGAAAATGGGGATAGACGTCTCTTTCTTGAGCCTTCGCTCTATCTCGAAACATCTGGGAGCGGATATGTCCTCCAAGTTCACCGCGCCGATGGTTGGTTCCAGCCACTTCACCAGCTGGACTATCTCGTCGGTGGTCTTCGCTGAAATGCAAATCGGGAACGCGTCGACACCGGCAAAGCCCTTGAACAAAAGGCACTTGCCCTCCATCACGGGAAGGGCTCCCGCCGGCCCGATATTCCCCAACCCCAGAACGGCGGTCCCGTCGGACACAACTGCCACCAGATTGCCCTTCAGGGTGTACTCGTAGGCCGCCAAAGGGTCCTTGGCGATCTCCAAGCAAGCTTCGGCCACTCCAGGCGTATAAGCGAGGGACAGGTCTTGTCTCGTGCCCAGGGGGACTTTGCTCTTTACTTCCAGCTTACCTTTGTTGGAGCGATGCAGTTCCAGTGCTTGGTCTCGTAGTGTCATTAGGCTCATTCCTCCCTGATCTATCCTGCAAGAATCTCAACGACAAAGAACCAATCCCCGGCTCCCAATGTAGGCACACGTAAACCCTTGACTCAGGTTCGACGGTTGGCATCATACACGTCGTTCCCGTAGGAATCGATCCCGACGACAACCGGGAATCCCTCGACGCGGAGCCGGTATACCGCCTCGGGACCCAGTTCGGGGTAAGCCACTATCCTAGATTCCCTTACCGTGAGGCTCAGAAGAGCTCCGGCGCCGCCCACCGCCACAAAGTACACGGCCCCGTACTTCACAATCGCATCCTTCACCTCGGATGTCCTCTGTCCCTTCCCGACCATCCCTCTGAGGCCTCCGGCAATGAGGGATGGGGCGTACGGGTCCATCCTACCGCTGGTCGTTGGCCCAAGAGAGCCTATGATCCGGCCCGGAGCCGGCGGACAAGGTCCGGCGTAGTAGATCACCTGGCCCTCCAACTCGAAGGGAGGCATCTTGCCTTCCGCGAGGGATAGGGCTATGCGTTTGTGGGCGGCGTCGCGAGCGGTGTACATGATCCCGTACAGCAAAACCTTGTCGCCCGCGTGAAGCCCACTGACCGCTCTGAGACCTTCGTCATCCAAGGGCATTTCGACCTCTTTGGCTCCGGTCCAAGAGGCGAACCGGGGCGCGGCTTCCTCGGGTTTCATGGAACAACACCCCCGGACCCGGCAGTCGGCGTACTTGAGTGCAGAACCGCGCTCGCCCGTCTCGCGGCGTGACATTGAAGGTTTACGGCCACGGGAAGAGCGCCGATGTGAGTTGGATAAGTTTCGATCGCCACCCACAAAGCCGTGGTCAGGCCGCCCAGTCCTCCCGGGCCTATGCCCGTCGAGTTGATCTCTTGTAAGAGCTCTGCCTCCAGCGCCGCCACCCCTTCATCAGGGTTTCGTTCGCCGACTTTCCTAAGCAACGCCTTCTTGGCAAGTTGCGCAGCCTTGTCCATCATGCCGCCCACTCCGACTCCTACGATCATCGGAGGACACGCGTTTGCTCCCGCGTTCTTGACGGTATCCAACACAAACCGCTTGACGCCCTCCGGCCCTTTGGCGGGAGTCAACATGGCCAACGCGCTCATGTTCTCGCTGCCCGTCCCCTTGGGCATCACCGTAATGGTTAGGTCCGTGCCTGGAACCAGCTCTACATGAATTACCGGGGGCGCGTTATCCCCGGTGTTGACGCGGTCAAAGAGCGGGTCTCCCACTACCGATTTCCGCAAGTAACCTTCTTTGTACCCTAGGGCGACCCCTTCGACCACCGCTTGGTTCAGGTCCCCGCGGATAACGGCTTCCTGACCCACGTCAAGAAACACGTGGGCGACCCCGGTATCCTGACAGATGGGAACCCCTTCTTTGGCGGCTATCCAGGTGTTCTCCAGGAGCATGTCCAGAACATCGCCGGCTAGAGTATTTCCCTCGGCTTCTCTTTTCTCCCTGATAGATTGGAGGACATCATCAGGCAAAACGGTGTTTGCCTTAATGCAGAGGTCACGCACGGTCTCTCGCACCAACGCGGAATCTATGTATCCCACTGTCTCAACCCTCGCTCTAAAGGGAAAACCTCCTACTCCGCCTATTCTAGCATTTGGCACCCTCACCCGCCTCAACTGTAGTGATATAATGTTTTCGCCAGTCTTCGGGGCAGGGTGTGATTCCCGACCGGCGGTAATGCAGGACAACCTACCTGCGAGCCCGACAGCCCCAGCAGTTGAGTCCGGTGAGATCCCGGCGCCGACGGATACAGTCCGAATGGGAGAAGATTGAGGTGGACTCTATGCAAGACAATACGCTTAGGCGGATCACTCTGGCCGCCGTCATCGCATCCGTGGTCCTTGTAGCAACCATGTTCCTGAAGGTGCCTACTCTTACCGGCTACGTCCATCTGGGCGATGGGGTCATCTTTGCCGCGTCCCTGGCCTTGGGTCCCACTCTGGGAGGGCTTTCCGCCGCTATCGGTTCGACCCTTGCCGACATCCTCTCGGCCTACGCAATGTGGGCGCCCTGGACGTTCTTCATCAAAGGCGGCGCGGGAGTCATTGTGGGACTAGCCGGGAACGCACGCACACACAGGTCCCACATCGCAGGTATGATTGCTGCTGCTGTGTGGATAATAATTGGGGTACGCGCGGTACGGCCAGAGCTGCTCGGCGCAGTAACGGGCAGAAATCCTCGGGAACATAGTTCAGACCGGCTCAGGCATAGTCATCGGGATGGGGCGCGGCCCGGTCCCCAGGCTGTCGGACGACAACGCCGGTAGTCTGCACCACCCGTCTGGGCTTCCATCTGTCAACCGGTAGCCGTTGGTACTGTTTGCGCGAAGTTCCCGCCGGCGCGGGCCGTTTGCCAGGGCCTTCAGTCAGTATGTTACCAAGTGGAACCTCCCCACATACAATGACCTGCAAGATGAAAACGCGGCCCCTCCATCACGAAAGCCGACCTGCTTAGCGACCTTTTCAGCGGGCGAGTGTGAGGATTGGCCGCGACGAGGAGGCCGTCCACGTGTCCTACCATGAGTTCTAGGAATCCCTTCAAGTTCCTGGGCCACCGACCACGGTGGTGTCGACTGCCTCGGCCTGATCTGGCTCTACACTCAGGTCCGGGGGCTATGCCATCCCGGACTCCGACGGCCTCGATGCTAGAAGATTAAACAAGAAGACTACCCGGCCAGGGCGATGGAAGCTCTACGGAAGATAGGAACAAGTCGAGTTTCCGCAGGCAGACGACGTAGTGCTCATGAACCTCCCCGGCGGACCCGCATCTGGGCGTGATGGTGGACGAGGAAGTGGAGAATGCCACGTGCTGAAAGACCGCCAGTGCGCTTGAACTGGTCACCAAGTATAGGCGGCGCATCAGCGAGGGTCTTTCGCCCGAACCCGGAACTGAGAAGGCGTTAGCCTTAGCTGAATAGCCTTAGCTCCTTCCTTCCACCGTGTCTCCCCGTTCTCACTCTCCACTTGGCCGACACCGATTGGCTTCAGTTCCTCATGTAAAACAGCGCCAAAATGCGCACGGTGCTTTTGAAGCCAACAGCATCGGGCTCGCGAACATCTTGTCTCGTAGAAGGTTCCCACCCACCTTTCCTCCAATGGCCCACGTGGCGTTTCTAGCCAAGTTCAAGGTCGCGTTTTCACCACGCCTCTCTCCTCGCTGCGCACCGCTCCGGAGAACGTATCAAGAAGCAGCGGGACGGCCATGTTCATAAGGCAGCCTCTCAAGATGAAGGCGGCCACAAAGAGCGGAAGCCTTGTGGAAAAGCCCATGACCAGGAGCATCGGAACGCTGAGCCCCTGAAGCTTAAGGCCATGGTTACGGCCGGGCCTCTCCTTTCCGAGAATCTGGGAACGACCAAAGTACCGAGGCCAACAATATATTCTGCTGTCATGATCCACCCAATCACGTGGGTTTCCAGCAGGAACTTGGAACTGAAGAACACGTTCATGTACGGGACAAACATAGCTGCGCCCAGGCCTACAGAAGCGCGTTCATGGCCAGACCAAACACAACTGCCGGTCTTAGCGATGCCTTAAGTGACAGCTTCTTGGGGGTTGCTTGAACCGCCGGTTCATCTGATTTTAGGCGTCCAGATTTCGAGCCCCGGCCGCATTCGCCGGCGCATCGGCTCTCGATGGCACCTCAAGAACCGCGTTGACCTGCTTTGTCCCCAGGACTTGCTGTAAGCCTAAGAACTCCAAACCCTATGGCTTCGACGCCAGCACAGCGATAGACAATGCGCCTCGGAAAGCGGCCAATGAGCCGCGCCAGAGGCCCAAGATTCCGCCTGCTATAGCCAGGAGATAGCCGCCTGTCAGTGTGCCTATGGAAGGCATTATCGCGTAAAGTACCGCTATGGAGAAAACATGCGTCCTTTCAGACGCTTAGGTGTTCTCGCTGAGATAGGGTACTCAGACGCCACCGCTATGGCCCAGCCAATGCCTGAAGCAGTACGCGATATCAGAGCTGGGTTCAGCAACAAGCAATATCCCGGTCATACCGGCGTTGAGGATCAAAAGCCGGTCTTTACCTGCAAGTGCTTTCTGACTCGGTCAGCAGCGAGCCCCATGGGAACAACCGCTAACGCCATAACCGTGTACTGAACTGAGGTAAGAGTGCCTAAGAACGCCTCATCCAAGCCGGCTTTGAGAAGGTATAGATTGAGAAGCACGCCAGAAATCCCGTTTCCCAGCGCGGTAGAGCGCAATACAGGAGCATTAGCCGGGCGTTCCTATTGAGTCCCCCATAAACTCGCCTGTACTCGCGTAGAATCAAGAACATGGTATTCCCCTCACTTTTGTGCCAACAGACTTCGTTCACTGGAGACCTGTGGCGTCGGGGTTCCCGTGTTGAGTCCGTAAGCGGTGGCCGGCAAGCTGCACGGACTATGCTTCTACGGGTTTGTCTCAATCGAGGTCAGAATCGAGCCACAGGCAAACCGCCCGCGGCTCCATTAGTCAGGAGGATGGCAAATCCGGACTGGAGGATCAGCGGACAGTGTTAGTTCGGCCCTTGCCGCCAAACGCGAGCACGCGCAGCGTGTTTCTGATCTCTCCTTCCGGTTGTCGTAGGCTGCTTGCACGGGACCCGTATCCCGCCCTGAACGATCCGCGAACCCGAGCATATGTACGCAGAGTCGGAGTACGGAGTCCGGCTTTTGTAACCAGCAAAATTCTGCAGGAAATGAACGGTAGTCAACGAGTAGTAGGTTCTAGGTCAATAACTGTGGGATCTGCTCCTTAGGGCAGCACCCAACGAACGCTTTCTTTCAGGAAGCTTTTCTCGGTTCCTGAACCCGAGCCGAGCCTCTTGATCATCTTGACTAAGGTGATCTTGCCTTCAATGTACCCGTTTGTGTATCGCCGGCCCTGCCCGTGTGATAGGCCAGGTTTGAGTTCTTCACGCCAGTTGCGGACTGTGTTTACCCAGACTTGCCCTTCCGCGCGTTGGCGGCGCTCTCCCGCGTTGATAAGCCATCGCGACAGTTCCTGCCTGGCCTCGTTCTCGTTCTTGAGCCGCACGATATTTCGCCGGTCTTCCTTGAGCAAGTAGATCTCGTAAAGGGCGGAGAACCTCCGCCGAATCCACTTTCCAGTTCTTTTACCTGTTTAGGTGTTAGTTTCTCTCCAGGCCTGCCGTACTTGGAAATCGAATACCCGGAGCCATCCTGCTCTATCAACCGCGCCTGGTCGACCCCGCCTGTTGTAGCGTCCTGGATGACGTGGAACGGATCGATGACCTTGACCTCCGGGAACACCCTCTTAACCAGTTTGCGCCATGCGTCCTTCATGTCGATCACGAAAACCAGTGCTCGGAGTCTTTGAGAGCCCTTAGGTAGCCCTCGATGGTACGGACCAGGTCGTGTCAACAGAGTCAGGATCCTTTTGGTAGGTGCCAGTTCACCTACCGCGCACGTAAGTCCTGATGTCTGTAGAAAGTTCGTCCAGCGTAAAGCACCACCAGTTCTCCAGTTTCCGGCAGGATGCCCGTCCCCACACTTCATCAGCACCGCCTACCCGGTGTGCTTTCAGGTCGAGGAGTTCAGCCACTGACCCGTAGTTCATCCGTCTCAGTATTTGACCAGCATCTCGACGGCTTCATCGCTGAGCCTCGCCCAGCGCCTCACGCCCGCTCTGCTCCGCAGGCTGACGGTCCTTGCCGCACTTCGGACATCGAAGACGGATGGGCGTCCAGGCTCAGATACACCCATCGACCGGCAACGAACATGTGACGTACTTTCCGTTTGGCATCAATTGGTGCCTGTGGGCGCAGTATGCTGTGTTGATCGCACCGCTGACGCCTACGACGCATTCTTACCTTAACTTGCAGTTCAGAGATCTTTGCGAATCCTGCTTTTTCCAGTTGTCCGAGCTACCGCGAGCATGATACTTTCCTTCATGAGGCACCCGCGTGTTTTGCTCGTCACAAACCACCGTTGGATGTGCCCTCACTTTTTCCCTACGAGCCGATCCCTCGGCTCATCTCGAAAAGATCCCACAGTCTTTACTCTAGAGCCCGAGTAGTAGAAACACTGAGCCCCGGGGGGCGTTGTTGTTCATGGGAGGCAGTAAGCGTTGTTGCTCTGTGGCGAGCAGTAAGCGCGTTGTTGCTCTGTGGCGAGCAGTAAGCGCGTTGTTGCTCTGTGACGAGCAATGCTTGTTGCTCTGTGGCGAGCAGTAAGCGCGTTGTTGCTCTGTGACGAGCGGTAAGCGCGTTGTTGCTCTGTGACGAACAGTAAGCGCGTTGTTGCTCTGTGGGAGACGGCTAGCCGCTTCCAGGCAGGTGGGTCTCATGGCGCAAGGTGAATCTTGGGAGATAAGGAGTCGGCGCCGTGACCTACGTGCCGGTAGTCTCGCAACATACTTCGCAGGTCACGGCGCCCATCCGGGCTATCAACAACAACCGAAACTAATGGACCAGAGCAGCCGGCGATACCAGTCTGCCCGGCAACAGCACAGCTAGGCAGTCCTCCTGCCTGTCATCTTCTTGAGTCTATCTAGGGCCATCTCCACCCTGACCGGCTCCGGTATCGGCTCCTTTGAAACCGGGTCTATGGGAAGGCAAGCCCCTCCGATTATGGCGGTCTCGACCTGACCGCACGCCGCAGGGTTCCCTGCCAAGTGAGGGGCATCGAAGAGCCCGCACTTGACGGCGGCTGCAAGGACATGCGGATCGGTATAAGGGTCGGGCTGCGTAAGCGCACCTGCGATAGCAGTCCGTTCGCCGGAAAGTCCCTTCTTATGCAGAAGATGAGCTACCTCCGACAGTGCTGCCAACAATGTCTTAGCATCCCTGATCAACTCGCGCTTGCGAGATTGCACGCTGGGGTCCTTGGTCATGTCGGGCATGCCGTCAAGGCAGTTCCGTATAACTCCCCGCGCGATGCGGCAGCTTTCGATGACGTCCTCAGGATTGGCTATGTGGTCTCCCTCGCAGAACCCCACGACGTGCACGATATGGGGCCGCAAGTTCATGCCGACCAGGGTCGAAGTAGCCAATTGCCCCTTAGCCAGGGATAGGTCTGTCGGAAAGCTGGACAGTCCCGCCCGAACCTGCCGCCAGACCCGGAAGTTCTCGTCCGCGAGGCTCCCTATGAGTTCGTCCTTAGCCAACATCTTCCCAAGATCCATGGCAGCCGAGGTCCCCGGCGGTGTATTCAGCATGTACTGGGATACGTACTCCCTGACTCCTGCTTGCTTTGCGTTGTAAGCCGCCAAGTAGGCGGCGGCCACCGCGACCACATCCGGCGCGTCTCTTAGGCTCCAATGATGCGACTCGTTGACCTCGACGGGGATACCCTGCTCGGCATGCCACCTGATGGCCAAGAGCGCTTCCGTAATGGATTGCTCGACCTCCCTTGGCCCTCTTCCGTCCAAGACGTTGTACCAAAACAGCGGAATGGCTCCCCACGCGTTGTGGATGGTGTCTCTCAAAAGCTCGGCCATCCGGGTGACGTCCTGAGTCCCGCTGTAGCACCTCATCAACGGATAGTTGCCCCGTCTGCTTGCGTCAAACAGACTTCGAAGGTCAGACGCCGAACGTATCGGAACTCCGCCTGCGCCATCCTGGTCCCTATCCATGTTCTCAGGCCGGAAATAGTTGGCTTGGAAGTTCTGGTCAGGACCCAGGGATATGACGTCCAATACCCCGGATTCAGCGATCTGCTTGATGCCGTCCACGGTAGCGCCCATAGAAGGCAAGCCGAAGTGATGCCGGAGCACCGGGTACGGAGCCTTGCTTAAAATGCGGTCCACCAGGTTA
>JAXGQX010000090.1:0-1009 GCA_040766225.1 Bacillota bacterium
GATACGCTGTTCGGTCTTCAGGGACTGACGTCTGATCCTTGACAACTGAAGAGAGGGTAGTAATACGCAGAGTAATTTAAGCGCGTATTAGGATCATTCATGACGCAAATGGCGAAGTTTGACTTCGTCTTGGATGAAGCGCGAGCTTCACCGTAGAGTGAATGGCCCTATGCGGCATTGATTTAAGCCGCAAGGGTCGAGGTAGTAAGGGCACATGGTGGATGCCTTGGCGTCAGGAGTTTATGAAGGACGTGGTCAGCTGCGATAAGCTCCGGGGAACCGCTAGCAGGTTTTGATCCGGAGATTTCCGAATGGGGAAACCCGGCATGCGAAGAGTGTGCCAACGCCGTCTGAATCCATAGGGCGGCGTGGAGAACGGGGGGAACCGAAACATCCAAGTACCCCCAGGAAGAGAAAACAAAAGTGATTCCCCAAGTAGTGGCGAGCGAACGGGGAACAGCCTAAACCTTACCGGCGTGATAGCCTGCCGGCGTTGCCGGTAAGGGGTAGCGGGACCTTCCGAGGACTACGGCAGTGGTCTAAAGGAGTTACAAATCTCAAGTCTAGTCGAATATGCCTGGAACGGCGAGCCAAAGAAGGTAACAGCCCTGTAGGCGAAAGGCTTGAGACTCCTAGGAAGGCACCCAAGTACCGCGGGGCACGCTAACCCCGTGGGAATCCGGGAGGCCCACCTCCTAAGGCTAAATACTCCCTGACGACCGATAGTGAACCAGTACCGTGAGGGAAAGGTGAAAAGTACCCCTGTTAGGGGAGTGAAATAGTACCTGAAACCGTGTGCCTACAAGCAGTTCAAGGCCCATGAGCAGTAATGCTCGGGCTGAGGGCGTGCCTATTGAAGAATGAACCGGCGACTTATGTTCCGCAGCAAGGTTAAGGGCTTAAGGTCCGGAGCCGCAGGGAAACCGAGTGCGAATAGCGCGACAAAGTTGCGGGGCATAGACCCGAAGCCGGGTGAGCTATGCATGGCCAGAGTGAAGCGTGGGTAAAG
>JAXGQX010000091.1:0-1406 GCA_040766225.1 Bacillota bacterium
TTACGGCCTGCCGGGAGCTGTCGTGCAGGACGACCTGGCCCGGATCCTTTGGCTCGACGGCTTTGAAACGGTCGAGCGATGGGACAGCACCAGCGGCAGTAAGCTTGACGACATCAACGACGTCGACCAGATATTTGCCTGGTGGGAGTGATGGGCCCTGAGGAGGTGTACGTCTGATCGTCGCCTTGCCGACTCGTTCCAGCCGTACCAGTTCCGCGTAATCGGCGGCTTCGCCGCTCTACACGAAATGTGCTGGTCTCCGTTTGGCGGGAGAGGGAGAGAACACACCAAAAGTCCTTCGCGAGCTTGCCCCGACTGTGCACATCGTTTATCGTCACATTATGCTATAGCCACTTCGATGGTCTTCACGAGTCAACTCCATGCCGCCTGCCGATGAAATCACGTATTGGCTTCAGGGACTTGGGGAAAAGGACCCTGTCGCCATTCAGGTGATCTGGGAGAATTATTTCGAGAAGCTCATGCGGCTGGCACGCACCAAGCTCGAAGGAATGCCGCGCCGCGCAGTCGATGAAGAAGACATTGCTTTGAGCGCTATGAATAGCTTTTTCGCCGGCGTGGCTGCCGGCCGCTATCCAAAGCTCGACGACCGGCATGATCTTTGGAAGGTGCTCGTTACCATCACGGTCCACAAGGCGCTGATGCAGGCTCGGTCGCATCGCGCCCGGAAACGTGGCGAGGGGAATGTTCGCGGGGAATCGGTGTTTCTGGGCAGCCGGGATCAGGGAGCTATGGCAGGCCTCCAGCAGTTTCTTGGTTCCGAGCCTTCGCCTGAACTGGCCGCCATGGTCGCTGAGAATTGCCAACGACTCTTTGAAACGCTGAACGACCCATCTCTCCGGCAGGTTGCCGCCTTGAAAATGGACGGCTTTACCAACGAGGAGATCGCCGTCCAACAGGGTTGCACGGTCCGCTCGATCGAACGCAAACTTGGCCGAATCCGCGCCCGATGGGAACGAGCGGAGCGGCAAAGCGAGGGATAACGTCTTTCACCCTCGGCCGTGGAAGCGGCTCGACGCGTTGCGGCAAGGACTCTTCAGGAGCAATGCACAAACTGATCCATCCCCTCGCCGGTAGTTCCAGTGCGATACGGTCTCCTTACACACATAAGCTGGCATGAAAACCTCCCGGCTCTTAAAACACCCGTGTTCATGCGGGTCAAAAGCGTCGCATCATACCACTATCGCTTTACGGGCTTAAAGTACCTTGACAAGCCGGTGCCGCTCTTGAAGCAACTGCACGACGTCGCTTGCGAGCAGGCAACCGACAGCTTCACTTTGACCAACACTGCCTTCTGACCTTGCACGCGATGTTCAATCCAAAAAGAAAAGGCAACCTTCTTACTCTCGCGTTTCGGCACAGTGGTTCTTTCGAATTGCCCCAACGAA
>JAXGQX010000092.1:0-1060 GCA_040766225.1 Bacillota bacterium
GCTCCGCTGGCCGGTGGCGGCCCCCATCATCTTGATCCCTTGCGCCACGCCGGGGTCTTCACCATCATTCAGGTACTGCCGGTAGAGGGGCACCCCGTGGCAGAGAACCCCGTCAGCGTTCAAAGACCAATGATTGCGGGGATTATTAGGATCGTGTTCTCCCTTATCACTGAGTCCCGGATAGACCACGAACGACATATAGTCGTAGGGTGACTGATAGCACGACTGTTCCGAGAGACATTCATAGGGTGACTTGGGAGCATAGTAGAACTGGTCCTTGTTGACCGAGACGGTCCCGTTGGTCTCGCTGATCTGGATCGGGTCGGCCCCCTTCAGTCCGCTCAGCGACCCATCGTCATCGTTGAGCTCGGTCTGCCGGTCGATATCGGTAAAAGTCGTGCTGAAAAGCTCCTCGGCATTTCCGGGACGGGTGCAGTAGCTCTTCTTGAGGGCGGGCACATCCACCTCAAAGGTGCCGGGCTTGAAAAGCGGCACGATCACAAAGTGGCGAAGGTCCACATCATCGAAAAAGAGATTCCTGGAATGGAAGGCCGGCGGGTAGTAGAAACCGTTAGGCTGCTTCCAGCCGATCGCCGCATTGGGCATGACACATTTATCTTTAAGGGGATTCTCGGTAGCCTTCGGAATGCCGGGGGTTCGCCAGTAGAGGAAATTCGGGGTGCCGTCGCAGACCTCCCCGAGATCATTGCAGCCGGTCACTTCCCGTTTCTTGATGTGGACATAAGCGTTGGCTTCCTGATAGACGGGACCGTCGTAGATGTTGTACAGACGCTGATAGACTGCGAAGTTCTCTCTGGGTACCAGAATCCCCTCGTCCTTCCCTTCCCCGTCCTGAACGCGGCAGAAACTATTGCGTCCCCCAACCATTTTCAGGCAGGCCAACTTCCCCATGGTATCATGGTTCACCGGCCCCTGGTTCTGGGCGTAAATGTTCTGTTTGTCGTCCTGCGTTTGGCCGATGAAGACGCTCTTTCGCGTTAGCGCCCAGTATCTGTTCTTCACCTGTTCCCAATCCCCGCCGGAGACCATGGTCAAGCCT
>JAXGQX010000093.1:0-1264 GCA_040766225.1 Bacillota bacterium
TCCGAGTACGACTACCCCGGAGACGATATTCCTATCATCCGTGGCTCTGCACTTGGCGCCCTCAACGGCGATCCGAAGTGGGTCGAGTCTGTCCGCGAGCTTATGCGCACCGTCGACGAGTACATCCCGACGCCGAAGCGTGACAACGAGAAGCCGTTCCTTATGGCTATCGAGGACGTCATGACCATCTCTGGCCGTGGTACCGTCGCAACCGGCCGTGTCGAGCGTGGCGAGCTCAAGCTCAACGAGCCAGTCGAGATCGTCGGCATCAAGCCGACCCAGAAGTCTATCGCAACCGGCATCGAGATGTTCCGTAAGACCATGGACTTCTGCGAGGCTGGCGACAACGTGGGCATCCTGCTCCGCGGCATCAAGCGCGAGGACATTGAGCGTGGCCAGGTCATCTGCAAGCCGGGCTCCGTCCAGCCGCACTCCAAGTTCTCTGCTGAGGTCTACGTTCTGACCAAGGACGAGGGTGGCCGTCACACGCCGTTCTTCTCCAACTATCGTCCGCAGTTCTACTTCCGTACGACCGACATCACGGGCACCATCACGCTCCCCGAGGGCGTCGAGATGGCTATGCCGGGTGACCACACGACGATCAACGTCGAGCTCATCCACCACATCGCAATGGAGGAGGGCGACCGCTTCGCAGTCCGCGAGGGTGGTCACACCGTTGCCGATGGCCGTGTCGTCAAGATCGTTGAGTAGATCTAACTGACGAGGCTTTCTGACCCGGTGCCCCTCGGGGTGCCGGGTCTTTTCATGCAAGCACCATCAGACCCAGTTATATGCACATTCTGTGCAGCGGTCTGAGAGTTCCTATCGGTAGTTGACAGAATCGACCTAGGGATGGTATCGTAGTCCACCGCGTCATGGTCGAGGGCGTCTCGGCTATGACAAGTATTCAGGAGGATCAATGCGTACTTTGGTTACCCTTGCATGCACTGAGTGCAAGCGCCGCAACTACACCACGAAGAAGAACAAGTCGAACAACCCTGATCGACTTGAGATGAAGAAATATTGCCCGTGGTGCCGCAAGCACACGCTGCACAAGGAAACCCGCTAAAATAGGGTTAGTCATAGGCCAGTAGCTCCAATGGTAGAGCGGCGGTCTCCAAAACCGTTTGTTGAGGGTTCGAGTCCTTCCTGGCCTGCCAGCAATTCCACCGACTATTCCTTACGGGGTAGTCGGTTTCCATGTAATAAGGTTCTTTTGATCTGAAGGGTTAGCGCATGGCTAAGAAGGAGCGCCAGAAGAGGT